>JAQBRG010000001.1:0-23577 GCA_028286615.1 Parcubacteria group bacterium
TTTCGTTCTGTGCGCGGCGCTTCTGCCAAGGCCATGCGGAACTCTCAAGTACTGAAGCGTAGTCTGCCGCTATAGACCATCTTCCCTGCGTCCACAACGCATCACGTACTGAATAAGTCTTGGCAGAAGCGCCGCGCACAGAACGAAACTCTCGTAGCAGGTATGGAATGAAAGCAATAACCGGTACCGCAACAGAAAATACGTAAGCAATACAGAGACCGAGAACACCAAGTTCAAGGTACGGAATGAACAGAATAATTCCAACCAGATAGGAGAGATTTCCGACATTCTTCGCTATTAGCGCGTATAGCGGCTGAAGGCGTGCTTGGAAAAGTATCTGGAGTATCTGGAGTATATTTCCAAGGAAGAGAGATGTGGCGAGTACCCATAGATACGGCGTGAGGTTGATTTTCGATATCGTACTTATGAGAGGTGCTGCAAGTACAAGCAATACTGTTGCAGCTACGCCTGCAAGAATAAGAATGAAGGAGATACGTTTTATAATCGCAATTGTTTGGTCTTTATTTCCTCGACCTAACTCACGCGATATATCTGCTACCGCGATACCGGCGATACCGCTAAGCAATATCAAATTCATTGCAGAAAGTGCAGAAAGTACGAGTCTCCATAGACCGTAGTCGTAAGGAGTTAGCCAGCGAAGAATAATGAAGGTGGTGGCGATACCAAGCACCTTATAGAGACCATCGCCTATTGTTGTAATAGCGAATCCTTCCGAAGCAATCCTGAGCATTGATTTGTTCTCACTCATATTTTGGATATATCGAGTATACGCTCTGCACGTGCGTTCCAGCTATTACGTGATGCTCTCTCTGTTGCACGCGTTGTCTGAGAAGCAATCTCCTCTCCTCCTGCCAGGATCTCTTGTACGGCTTTAATAAACTCTTCTTTGCTGCCGGGAGTTATGAACTGTGCTGTTCCCTCTCCAAGGGCCTCACGAAAGGCTGCGAGATCAGAAGCAATAATAGGTTTTCCTATGGCCATGTACTCAAACAACTTCATGGGAGAAGTTTCCCTAGCAAGGAATGCGTCAGTGCGGGGAGGAACGTATGCGAGGATATCTGCTGCTGCTGTATAAGAAGGAACCTGATCAACGGGTACGTGTCCTACAATCACAACTCGCTTAGAAACTCCTTGGGTTTCAGCATAGATACGCATCTCTTCTACCTCAGTCTCAGTGCCTCCAACTAGAAGCAGTTGTACGTTTTCCGGAAGAGAAGAGACAGTGTCTATAAGGAATGTAATTCCCTTGTCGCTCTGCATAGGCTTGAAACGTCCTGTGTATGCAATAACTTTTGTATCCTCTGGAAGACCTAATTGTTTTCGGATTCCAGCTCCGTTAACACCAGCAAATCTTTCGAAGTCTACGCCGTTAGATATAACAGTGCTTTTATTAGTAATGCCTGTATAGCTCTTTTCAAATAGATCTTTAAGTCCCTCTGTTACAAACACGATCTTATCTGCCCTCCGTGCCACAAGATTATCTAAAAGACCCGAAGTACCGTGCACCTCGCACACCAACATGAATTTAAAGAAGTTCTTTATAAAACTTGCTACGGCAGCAAGGCGTAGATCATTAGTAAATATAATTAGATTCTCTCGCCATACTCTGTTACGCAGCAAGAAATAGAAAAGCCAAAGGGCGTATCCAACAGAGCGTAGATGCAGAAACTTAATTAAAGAAGAACTTCCTTTAAAAGGACTGGCGTGCGGAACTGTGCCGAGCGAAGAATCTCGCACTCCCCCACCAACTACAAAAAGAAACTGGTCGCCAAGTGCTTTATGGAAAGCACGTGCCATAAGTAGCGCATGGAGCGGGTGCGCATGCGTTGAAGGATATTCGAAGCTCGAGAGATATATGAGCCTCTGCATGGCCTTAGGGCTTCTCTATGATGAAGTCGCCGAGCGCGAGCACATCAAAGCCGGTTGAGTAGAAGCAGCGGAGCGCATCAAAAGGAGAACATACGATTGGCTCTCCTTTGTCGTTGAAAGAGGTATTTATAACCATAGGGTGTCCTATCTTCTTTCCAACCTCTGTAAGGAGCTCATGCAGACGCGGGTTCTGGTCTTTGCGCACGGTCTGAATGCGAGCCGAACCGTCTATGTGCGTAATTGAGGGGAAGGTATCGCGGTATTCAGGCTTTACGTAAAAAGTCTGTAGCATGTACGGACTTTCCTTGGCTTTCTCCATACCCTCGAAGTAAGTTGCGGCTGATTCTGCAGTGAGCGTAGGAGCAAAGGGCCTCCACACTTCCCTGTGCTTAACCTCCTCGTTAATCTTGTCGTTCATACCTTTAATCTGTGGGTTCGCAAAGATAGAACGATTGCCGAGCGCACGTGGTCCGATCTCGCTCCTTCCCTGGAACCATCCCACAATCTTTCCTGCCGCAATATGCTCAGCAGCTTCTTGCGCGATATTATCGCTACGCTTGTACGAAACTTTGGCTTCCTTGAGAAGTTTCTCGATCGCTTCAGGCGCATATGAAGGGCCCCAGTATGCATTAGGAAAATCAGCAAAGTCTCCATCCCCAACACGGTGCATTGCTTCAAGTGCAGCACCGAGCGCTGCTCCTCCGTCACTCGCTGCAGGTTGTACGAAAAGAGCGTCACAGAAATCCTGCTCAAGAAGACCGGAGTTAGCATTGCAGTTAAGTGCTACGCCTCCAGCAAGCGTGAAGTTGCGAATGCCTGTCTTCTTGAATGCGTCACGTCCAAGATTCACAAACGTATCTTCGAGTGCTTTCTGGAGACTTGCAGCAAGATCCTTATGGTCCTGGGTTAGCTCAGACTTGTCGTCCTTTCTTTCATATTGTGCGAATTCCTTTCGGATGTTTCTTCGATCTATCTTCCACTCAGACCAACTCTTTACGTTAAGAATGTTTGAGAAATCAAAACGAGGTGTTCCGTATGAAGCCAAGCCCATAGTCTTTCCCTCAGCGTTTACGCCAAGATTAAGAAAGGCAGTTAGTTCTGAGTATGTTTTTCCAATAGAACGCCATGGACGCTTGTCGGTGCGAAACGCGATAGGAAGGGTTGCGAGCTTGTTTAGTTTTCCACCCCGTCCCTCAAAGAGACCTCCGCAGTCTGTCTCCCCCGCTCCGTCTATGGTCATTACGTTTGCGTCTTGGAATGTTGAGCATCGGTAGGCACTCGCTCCATGGGCAAGATGGTGATCGATGTACATAATCTTCGCACCAGAGGCTTTGCTCAAGTGTCCTACACCACGAGCGAATACGAATATGTTTGCTACGTACGAAAGCATGGACCACGGAGAAAGGAAAAAGAATCCGTTCTTAAGGAATCCGTACGGGTTATACGAGACAGCAATAACATCTATGTCTTTGAGAGTTATTCCGCCTTCCTTGAGGCAGTATGCGATTGCCTGATGCGGGGTGCCTTTGTAATGCCTGAGACGATTAAAACGCTCCTCCTCCATGGTTGCTACTATCTTTCCATCCTTTATAAGAGCAGCTGCAGAGTCATGCATGCCGGAAAGGAGGCCAGTTACCTGGTTAATACCGAGAATATTCATATTTTCTTTAGTGTAGCGGGTGGTGGGACCCTTCGCAAATGAGGAATAGGTACTCCTTATTTAGTGTCGACAGCCTGCATATCCTCAAAGATAAGGCTCAGTCCGGCAATACTTCTAAGCTTGTAGCCCTTATCTTTCATAAAAACGTAGGTGGGATAAGCCTGAGGGTTCTCTGGATTAAAGCCGTGAGCTTCCATGAGTACTAGGCGAGGACGTATAGACCAGTCATGAGACTCAAGCACCTCAAGATCCATGCCCTCTACATCGACACTAAGCAGGTCAATAGAGGTTACGTGGTGTGCGGCCACTATTTCTCTAAGTGGCTTAACCGGTACGCTACTTTCTCGTAATGGAGAAATCTTATTCTTGTCTTTGAGTTCATTTACTTGTGCTTCGCTAAACGAGTTGTAAGCAGCGTCAGCATATTCGTAATACTTTAGACTGCTTTTGTTCTTTGATACTCCTGAACCGACGAATATATCTCTAGGCCTGAAGAACTTATAGAGTCCTTCCATTTTAATGTTTGGGTCTACTGCAATACCGTTCCATCCGCGCGTATAGAGTGCATACGTATTTGAATACAGCATCGGATGATACGCGCCAACATCTACGTAGAATCCTTTAGCTTGTTTCCTAAGCATGGAGTTAAGAACGGCGTCTTCGCCAAACTGGCTATAAGAGCGCATGGATCCTCGTCCAAGTATTTGTTTGAGGATTGCCTTAAAGAGTTTCATGCTAAGAAGGAGTTACTTTGTCCGAGGATCTTCTGCGCGGAACATAAGATCGAAGGCAAATAGCTGAGGGAAAGTTCTCGCAAGAAAAGTAAAACGTCCCGCACCAGTCACCGTAACTTTCTTAAAATGGTTCTTCAGCACTTCTTCGAGTTCTTTTACGACGAAGTGGTTTATGTGCGTTGGGTCTCCAAGTGGAGTGTGTTTCTTCTTAAGAAGAAAGAGTCGAATTCTATTCTTTAAACTAAATGCATTGGGTACTGTCCCGAGCAGGACACCACCTGGTTTAAGCACCCTCGCGACTTTTTCCATTACCGCATCTGGATAATACAAATGTTCGACTACTTCAGCAGCTACAACAAAATCAAAGCTTGCCGGAGGAACTCCCCAGTCGCCATTTAAATCGACATGTTTAACCTGAATGCCAAGTTCATTTTTAGCCTGCGTTAGCGCCTGATTATCTATATCAAGTCCCGTTACCGTATTTCCGTGCGCGTAGGAGCGAGTAAGGGCGCCATCTCGACAGCCGATATCAAGTACTTGTTTCCCTACGCCTATGTTGCTCTTAAGAAAATCTCCTCGAATAGCACCGAGTAGCACGAATCCTTCACCTCGCTTTTGTGCGTGGTGTGTGCGATACAAGTTCTCCAAAGAGGATCCTTCCTGTTCTAGTCCCATGAAATATTAGTGAGTCTTATTTAACTGCGTATACATAGTACCCTGCCGTTGTATTTTTGCTTTCCGTTTCAAAAGCAGTGTCTAGGAACTCAGCAAGTGGAGTTAGAACACCTCTCATCTTGTGCTGCATAGGCACAAAGAACGAAAGAGCAAGAAAGTATCCTCCGCGCTTGTGTATGGTCTTGCTGCTGTACCCTTCGAACACCAGCTCAATGGTGTCGTTAAAGAAGCGCCAATAATCAGGGTAGTGCCCTTTACGAGCGTGATAAGGGTACATAGAGGGAACATAGAAGAATATCTTTCCTCCAGTACGAAGTACGCGCTTGAGTTCACTTGCTGCCTTCAAAGGATTCTTCACATGCTCTAGCACTGAGCTGCAGATAATACCGTCAACAGACTCGTCTGGAAGCGGGATTGCATGGATGTCGCCAACCACGTCTGCGTTAGTTGAAGCATCGTAATCAAAGGTACGGTAATCGCAGTTAACAAACAGCGGTTCGTATTGCTTCATCCATTTCCCAAAGCGCTCTCCCCCGCCTATATCGAGTACTATCTTTTGCTTAGACAGGTCTTCAAGGCTTGTTCGGGTAAACTGGTCGCTTCGTTCTTTTTTCATTGTAAAAGTTACTTTAGGAGATTTCTAACACTAGTCGTTTCGTGAGGGCTTCTAGACTATTCTTGGTAACCACCTGTCCAGAAGTCCCTTCGTTTATAGGTGCGGCAAGTTCTTCTTTAAGTAACTCCGCCAAGTCTTCCGCCTCCCATGAAACTTCACTTGCTTCGTTCCCATTTAGCTCATTCCAATCTTGGCTTTGCGCAACAACACGACAGCCTGCTGCTGCTGCTTCGAATATCATTTTATCGAACATACCATTTGGTGAACAGTTAACGAAAATCTCATGCGCGTTGAATACAGCTGGCGCTTTTTCATTTGGTACTCCTGGATGGAAACGTACACGGTCATGCAATCCGAGCATTTCAGCCCGTGCCTGGAGACTTTCATAATACGGAATATCGCTTGGTATTGGTGAGCCGTACACCGATGCAACAAAGCTTATTCCCTTCCCTAAAAGAAGGCCGAGAGCTTCTATAAAGAGGTCCGCACGTTTTGAAGGAGAAATGCGTGCAAAAAATAATATAGACCGAGGCTCCCGTTTTATTTGTTCATTAATGTAAAAACGGGAAGTATCAATCCCTACCGGCATGAGTACTGTTTTGTGATATTTAGCGGTGTACGAATGCTTTGACGTACAAAATACCTTGGCGCAGAAAGCAGCGGCAATATCAGTTAGCCACGAGCCCGCGTAATGGTTGCGCCACACATAGATACGCTTTCCGAGAATCTTCCACAGCCATCCTGCGATAAGAATATATTCCTGATTCATGTGCACAAAGACCGAGTCGTACGATGCGCGCATCTTCCATACGATACTGAGGAAGCGTAGTGCATATACATACGAGGGTTTTGCACCGTCCTCCTTTCCGAGAGAAAAGACACGAACGTTATCTGGCAAGTCGTGTTCACCTTCAAAAAGACATACGACTGTGATGGTTTCCATGAAAGGAGCCAGTGCTTTAATCCAGCCGTGGGAGAAACCGAGAACAGAGTCATTCTGATCCATTACTTGGGTTACAAAAAGGAGATTGGTCATGGCAGTTCGTTAAGCGAGGATATCACGGGCCAGCGTCCATCTCCCGGCTCCTTGTCTCTTCGCATCTCATAGAGCCCAAGACCTAAGCAATCAGCAGCACTCTCAAGCTCAACGGCGGAATCATCAACCAGTACAGATTTCCCGTAGGAAGCGAGCCGCGGCAAAAGATACAGCCCCTTACGTACGGTATCTGTATAGAAGACGCTAATACGTGGGATGCCGTGCAGTGCACTCTGTATCTTTATTTTTTGTAGAGCAGTATTTCCAAATGTAATGATAGTAGCCTCATTGCCCGCAAAGCGCAGGAACTCTGGAGAATCTGCATAGACAAACTGACGCAATTCTCCTGGCTCAAAAGTAAGTTCTCCTCGTACTGCCATCGCGTCTAACGTACTGGCCAACTCAGGCTCTTCTAGAGAGCTTAGATGTTCGGTGCCAGGTCGATATTTAAGGTATTCAATAAAATCATCCGTCTTGAATATTGTTCTATCAAAATCAAGGAAGTACATCATGGGAGAAGGTAGGGAGCGAGAGCACTCGCTAGTTTTTCTGAATCGTGTCGGGCAAGCGAACGAGGCACGGGGTCTTCAGGAACCGGCGGCACCATATGCACTGAGGCAACTTCCTGTCGCACAAACTTCGCGTCCTCGCCAAGGTCATCTTCTACAGGATACTCGCCTTCTTCAGCATAGCGAGCGAGCACCTCTGGAGCGAATGTGCCTTTATTAACAATAACCATATCAAACGGACGGCCTGCATATTTCTCGGCCTCACGCAGGTGTTCGCTTGCACTGTAACCGGTGGTTTGTCCTGCCTTAGTAAATAGATTCATAACGTAGATCATTTGTGCTGAAGAGGCAGCTATTGCTTCCTTCATGCCTGATACGAGCAACGCTGCTGCAGTCGATGTATAGAGGTCGCCGGGACCCATAACAAGAGTGCCCGCGTTTGTTATGGCATCAGAAACAGCCGAGGAAAGCTCTACCGGTTCCCTATAAGATACGTTGAGCACATGTCCTCGTGCAGGAATTCGTTCGTCAATGACACCTTCCCCTTCTGCTTCCGTACCGTCTGCAAACTGCGCAATTAATATGGCTGCTTTTTCAGAGGCTGGCAGCACCGTACCTTGAATGCGTAGGATACGGGAACATTCAGCGAGTGCCGCCCTATCTGATCCAAGCAAGTCTGTTAGCGCAACAAGAAACAAGTTCCCTAGGTTGTGTCCTCGCACATCCCCTTTTGCGAAGCGGTAGGCAAACAAATCCCGAAGCACGTCCCCGTCTTCAGCAAGCGCAACGAGTGCTTGCCGTGCATCCCCTGGTGGAAGAATGCCGTATGCGTCACGCAAGCGTCCTGTTGATCCCCCATCGTCAGCTGATGAAACAATGGCCGTTAATGAAAGGTTCGGAATGCGCTTGAGCGCTGAGAGCAGGGTGAATGTGCCTGTGCCTCCTCCTATAGTTAAGACTCGCCTCATACTTTGCTATATGCCTGAGCGAGATCTGCCGCGATACGCACCGCTTGGTTCGTATTCTCTGCAAGATGCGCGCGGGCTTTCCTCTCTGCATTCATAACCATCGAGATTCTCGCAGCCGAGTCTTCAAGAATTCCGCGCATCTGGACCGAGAGCGCTGCTGGATCTGCAGGAGGAGCTGAAAGCACGTCCTCGTACCCGTTAAACACTTCGCCAACAATCCCTACATCAGTTGTGATAATAGGTATGCGCGCGAGAGCTGCTTCTATAAGCGTTCTTCCATATCCTTCATACGCGCTTGCCTGAATGTAGGCGTGTGCGCTCCTGATAATTCCGAGACTGTCGTTACGCCAGCCAAGAAACACGACACGATCTTTAATGTGTAGCGCTTGTGCAAGATGTTCGAGCTTGTGTCGTTCACGGCCATCGCCAACGACAACGAGTCCAATACTAGGGTACAAGGGCGCTATACGAGCAAGCGCATCAATAATATCTTCTATACGTTTCTCTGCTTCAAGCCTTCCTACGGTTATGAATACAAACGTGAACGGAAGTGGAGGCAGTGGAACTGCTATTGGAAGAGTTGCTGGAACGCTTATAGGAATAACTGATGGTACTGGTATACGATTTCCGTATTTGGAGACCAAAGAATCTGCAACACGTTTTGAGACCGCTCTTATGCCATTTGCTTTCATGAGTACCCGCTTAGCCATATGGCGACGGATACGATTCAAATACGGCATAGGTACTTTTCGTGAACGGAATCCTCCCGCGTGTACAAACCAAGGGGATAGAAAATCTGTGTGTACTTGTATGTGCAGCTTCACGGCTGTTCCTCGTACAGCCTTGAGCGCCGCCATTCCATATTCAAAAGGATCTTGAGCGGAAACCACATCGATTCCCATAGTTTGTACAAGTTGTCGTGCTTTTCTTGCAACAGCTCCTGGAGCAAACAGTTTCATTGCTTTGATACCAAATAGATGGAGATTGCCTTCATGTATTTCTACCTTCGTATGAGCAGGAGAAATTATATAGAGTTCGCCAATAGCCTGTGCGTACTCCTTCATTCGCAAACGTGTAGGGCTTGCGGGATCAAAGACAGTTGGATCGTTGGATACAAAGAGGGCTTTCATACGAGTGAGTGTAGGAGCGCTATGGTTCGCTCAATCATTATGTCCTGAGTATAGCCAGACACGGAAGCAGGTGCTGCTGCGCGAATCTTTTCTTTAAGATCGAGATCTTTGAGTACCTTCCTACACGCGCGTTCTAAGGCTTCTTGGTCCCCCGAAGGAATCAGAAGACCATTCTCTTGGTCTTTAATAAGTTCTGGATTCCCTCCCACGTTAGTAGCAACAACTGCAGCTCCAAGCGAAAGCGCCTCTATAAGCAGGTGCGAGAGGCCTTCGTATGTTGAGTTAAGTACAAAGAGATCAGCATCCTTTATAACGGCAAGTGTTTCTCCATGACTAAGTTCTCCTGTTAAGAGAGCTGAGCTGCCGAGCGTCCCTTCGGCTTTACGGGTAAGGCGTTCTCGTTCAGGACCGTTGCCCACTATAACCAGACTAACTTCGGGCATTTCTTCTTTCAGACTTGCCACCATATCAATTACACCGTCCATACCCTTCCAAGGAACGAGACGCGCCACACTTACAATACGAGGACGAGATAAGCTGCTGACTATTTCTGGAACAACGCCTACAGTACCTTTCGGTTGAGCGTTCGGAATAACTTCTATCTTTTCTCCAGGAATACGCCACGCTTGAACTATGCGCTTCAGATATTCGCTCGGCACAATGACGCGCACTGCACGATTTGCCACAAAGCGCTGTACCGAACGCATACAGGCAACTTGAAAAGGTACACGCTTTTCTTGTACGAATACGTCTAGCGTAGCGGTTATTCCGGATCTCTGTGTACCTTGTTCCCAGGCATAATCCCCCACTATCTTCACCACGAACGTCTTTCTCATAACTCCTGCAGCGAGCGCAGCTGGAAAACCAGTGGAGACAGGATCAAGAGCAAGCAGCACATCAGAATCTTTAAGCGCTTTAAGAAGTGCAAAGAAATACAAGATATGACGAATTACTTTAGGGTACTTCTTGAACTCGCCGAACTTCACTAAGCCAACTTCGACTCCTTGTAGCGGGAGTTCAGTTTCCAGAATCTTTGCATAAGTAGCGGGGCCTCCGGACTCGGGTGGGTAGAGCGGCGTGGCAATTAACAACCTCATAGCGATTGGTACCAAGCTATCTCGTTGCGTATTCCTTCTTCAAGAGTTGTTTTTGGTTCGTACCCAAAAGCCTTTCGTGCCTTTTCTATACTTGCTCTTGTTTCTATCTGATCTCCTTGGCGCGGTGGGCGCATATCGTATACGCCCTTCTTTCCCATAACACCTTCTATGAGCGCGATGGCTTCTCCTGTCGTAGCGGTTATGTCTGTACCAATATTAAATATCTGGCCAACATGTTTTGAAAAGTCTTCAACGATACGTACGCACGCTTGAACCGAGTCACGTACGTAAGTAAAACTACGAATATGATTCTCGCTCCCTTCGTAGAGCGGAAATGGTTCTCCCCTATCTATAGCCTGTGCCAACTTACGAAACAGTTTGTCTGGGCGTTCTCGCTCTCCGTATACCGAAAAGAACCGTAATACAGAGACTGGGAGTCTTCCGTCTCGAGCGTACGAAAGTGCGAGTTGTTCTGCAGCAAGCTTTGTAACTCCATACACCGATGTTGGTTCGGGCAAAACTTCTTCGCTTCCATTTGCTCGAGCTCCATATACTGAGGATGTAGAAATATACACAAATCCTTTCAAAGAAGAGAGTCCGCACGCAGCTTCAAGAAGATGGTGAGTTGCGGTGAGATTGTTGCGAACGTACGTGTCGTACGAAGTTAGGGATGAGATACCGGGCTGTGCAGCGAAGTGGAATATGAACTCGGTATCGGCGGGAATAAAACCTGAGACTTTGTCTGTCGCAAGGTCCCCTTTTGTTACAGGTATACCTTTCTCTTGTAACTCATGAGCATTGCGTTCCTTGAATGCCGGATCGTAGAAATCCGTATACGCATCAATGCCCGACACGTCATGACCCGCCAAAGCAAGCTGTTCGGCTGCATGGGACCCAACCGCGCCAGCAGCTCCCGTGATCCAGATCTTCATACTGGAATTATAGCTTGGAATCCGTATTGGTCATGCGGTCAAAAAGACCCCGCATTCCCTCTGCAATATGCTCCCAGTTGTAGCGTTCCTGTACCATTCTTGAGGCATTTTGTAGCACCTTCTTAACTTCTTCAGGATTCTGAATAATATGCATCACTGCCTCTGCAATGTCTGAAGGTGTGTCTACGGAAACTGCCCACCCAGTTGTCTCTTTGTCTGGATTGCGCTTCGCATCGAAGAGAAAGTCTGAAATACCTCCCTCTTGAGTTGCTATAACCGGCATGCCTGCGGCCATAGCTTCAATAAATGAGTTGCCCATGCCTTCAGAGCGCGAGGGGCGAATGAATATATCGCAAGCCTTAAGAATAAGAGGAATGTCAGTGTGTTTCGCCTCACCCATAAATCGCGCTCGTGTTTCGACTCCTAATTCTTTAGCAAGTGCTCGCAGCTTTTCTTCTTCGGGACCTATTCCGTATATAAGGAATGAGATGTTTCCGGGAAGCATAGGCAGCGAACGTATGACGCTATCAACTGCATTCTTTCGGTAGAGACGCGACGTGGTAACCAAAAAGATGTCACCTTCTTTCTTTCCTAGTTCTTCTCTTTTAATCCTTATGTCTTCTTCAGGGTAAGAAAAAGAGAAGCGCGCTACGTCTACACCGTTAGGTATAACTTCGGCCACACCTTTAAAACCCATGCGCGTTCCCCACTCCATTAAAAAGTTTGAGATTGGTTGGAGATAGTCTGCTTTCGTAAAGCCGCGTTTAAAGAGTGGCCACACGGGACGCGCAAGCCTTTCAATATGTTCAGGCGGATCTCCTTCTTGCAGCGTAAGGAGGTACGGGACTTTAGGATAGAAAATCTTGAAGATACCTGCAGGTATTCCTGTTGAGTGCGCCATCATTGCCCAGACCGCATCGTACTTATACGTCCAGTACAATTCGCCCGCCGTGTGTGCAGCAAGGATTTGGTAAAGATGCTTGCTTAGATGAAGTGGAAACTTCTTAAGATCTGCAATCGATGGATTCTTAATCGCTGGCCCAATGCGGTGCACCAGCACGTTTCCGATTTTCTCAATTCTTGGGAGATTTGAGTCAAAGCGAAGCGTAACCATATGGAACTCTATCTCAGGAAGACGGTCTGTTATCTCCTTAATAGCGACTTCTGCCCCGCCAATGAAGCGAGGATAGTAATTGAGAGAGAATATAAGAATGCGCTTCATGGCTTTGTTGTCCGTTGTATGACAATAAGTGTAAGGGCTGAAAAGACAAGGAGTGCTAGGAAGACTGCAAAATAGGGCGAGGAAAGTAGATCCCTCATATCCTAGAACGTATCTTTGAAGATATCTTTGAGCACCGCTTCAGGCACTTCAAATACTGAGGAGGGCGGCGGCAGATTAGTGTCTTGCTGCTTAGGTTCAGGCTTAGCTTCTGCTTTCTGTTCTTGCTTTGGGGGTGCCTGAGTGTGCACTACGTTTGCAAGTGCTTCCTTCAGAGAATGGTCTTTTTGCTGTACCTTCTTTTCCTTTTCTCCTTTGGCGTTAGCAATTGTTGCACGAAGAATGTCTTTCAAGTCCTCGCTTGATTTGGCACTCGCGGCAGGTTGTGGAACAGGGCGATTCTCAGTTTGAGGCCTGCGTTCTTGCGGACGCCTGTCATCTCGTGGAGCTGGCTCGCGACGGGGTTCTTCTCGACGAGGAGCAGAAGCTCGCGGACGGTCTTCCTGCGGGCGAGGCCTGTCTTGAGTCTCGCGAGGCGTATATTTCGTAGCTGTATCTCGGCGAACAGGAGCTGCAGAAGGTTCAGCTCGTTGAGGAGTTTGTGGCAGCAGCTCTCCGTAGATACGTTCTTCAACACCCGCGCGTTCAGTACCAAACTGCTTGCGGGACATATTTATAACTTCTGTACGGTTTGATTTTGCAGGCGCTTCAATTGGCGGAATAGTTATGGCTGAGAATGGCTGAGAGCCGACGCCATCAATCATGAGGCTTAAGTAGATCTGCGTGTATCCGAGGTTAACCAAGTCTTCTTGAATGAATTTCGGTGCGAATACTTTCTCAAGAAGCTCAGCGTCTAGAGGGCCCACACGGAAACTAACTGTTGTACCCACGTTTCCGAATACAGCGGCCTGCACTTCTTCTTCCATCTGCGCCACGTACTGGTGCGCCATTATCAAGTTCAAGTGGTACTTACGGGCTTCAGAAAGAATTTCAGCAAAAGTATCATTCGCGAAGTTCTGGAACTCGTCGACATAGAAATAGAAATTCGGGGCCTTCGCGAGTTCGTGTGAAGGAAGATTTGCGCGACTCATGGCACCCAAGAAGAGGCGTGTGGTTATCATCGAACCGAGAAGACGCATATTCACATCTCCAACAAGTCCCTTTGAAAGATTCACGAGAAGAATCTTCTTGCTGTCCATCAGCTCACGAATATCAAAAGAAGACTTAGGCTGTCCGATGATGTTACGGATGAGCGGGTTCGAGGTGAACTGTCCGATCTTGTTCTGAATAGCGGGAGTTGCTTCAGCAGCAAACTTCTCTGTGTACTTGCCGTATTCGTTAACCCAGAAGTCTTTCACCACAGGGTCCTTAATATTGTCGACGACTTTCGTTCGGTATGCCTTGTCGGTATACATACGGTTAACACCAAGAAGAGTTGCGTCTGGATACTCAAGAAGAGCGAGAAGAGTGTTCGTTAGGATGTACTCCATGCGAGCAGACCATGCGTCCTCCCAAATCTTCTTGAACGTTGCCATAAGCCCCGAGGTTACGAGGTGTCGCTTGTCGTATCCCACATCCTCCATAACATTGAAGGCGATAGGGTGATCAAGATCGAATGGTGCGAAATACACCACGTCCTTCATGCGGTCTGCGGGGATGTAGTCGAGAAGTTTTTCTACGGCGCTTCCGTGCGGATCGATAAAGGCCATGCCTTCTCCGTTACGGATATCTTGAATGGCCATGTTCTCAAGCAGGGTTGATTTACCCATACCTGTCTTCCCTATCACATACATGTGGCGGCCTCGGTCTTTTGCCTTAATACCAAAAGGCACCTTCTTGCCACGGGAGTCTGTAGCGGCAAAATATGTGACGCGTTCGGGGTTCTCCTTATCCATAGAGAGATTATAGCGCGGCTTGCAAACTATGCAGCTTGTATATTTGGCACTTCTCTCTTCAGAAAGAATTTATAGATATTTTACAGGGCCCTCAGTTCAAATCTGGATACTATGAGCATGGGAAAACAGGTCAGAAAGAATTATGCATTTATAGATGCTCAGAACCTACACCTTGGTGCTATTGATGCAGGAATTGATTTAGACTACAAAAAACTCCGAATATACCTGCGGGATAAGTATAAAGTTGAGAAAGCATATCTGTTTATGGGGTATTTACCACAATATTCAGATTTATATGCTCGGCTTCAAGAGTATGGATATATTATTAAGTTCAAACCTGTTCTGCCGGCAAGAGTTGGACAGACCCAGAAAGGCAATGTAGATGCTCACTTGGCTTTTAATGTGATGCTTTATTACCACGAATATGAACAGGCAGTACTCATAACAAATGACGGGGACTTCGATACCCTTACTGAGTATCTGCGTAAGAAAGGGCGTTTAGCAGCTGTGCTAAGTCCAAATAGAGCGAAGTGTTCATCTTTATTAAAGATTGCTGCGAAAGATAAGATGCAGTATCTACAAGATATAGGAAGAAAGATTCAAATTTGAAAAAGCACCACCTGAGGACGATACCTCAAGCAGTGCTTTTCCCTGGTGATTGGGTCCATTATAACAATCCAAAATAAGCGGTCAATATCTACTGGTACTGGATAAACATGGGCTGCGGCGAAAGCTTAACAAGTTCGCTTGGCATTAGAAGACGTGTTGAAGGAGGCTTGAGATCGTTCTTGTAGAAGATCTTAAATCCAGTGAATTGAACAGGTTCAGGGTATATAAAAGATTTGTATGTACCAATCTTTCTTGCGGGAGATCCCCATCCATCCATGGTCATAACAATCTGCACTTCTGGAAGCGGTCTTATGTTCGCATATCCGGTAACCATGCGTTGGGTGAAGCGGTGCACGATAAGCACCTTAGGAGGAAGATCGTTCTCTTGCACCATCTTCGCAAGGTATCCTGCAGCAAAGTTCACGTCGGCGGAAGAGAAAGTACCAATAACACTTCCTGGCACTTCCCCATTCTTCATAGAAAATTCTGGGTCTATAGCAAGGTGCACTTCAGGCATCTTGAGATATTTCTCAAGCAAAGGAAGTTCTGTTTGGAGATCTGAGAGTCCAACCTGGATATCAAGAATGACGATGCCGTTTACTTCATGTGCTAGTTCAAGCGCGTGATCTATCTGGCTATCAGGCATGCGCAAACGATACTTCCCATCCTTGCCCGGACTTCCCTGTGCGGTTATGGCGATGTAATCAATGGCCACAACAACAGGCGTGCTCGGGTCCGCGGTCTCCCAATTCTGCTTCTCTTGCTTCAACATGGAAAGCATTTGAGGTGCTGGGTATTCTCCAAGTGCGCCCATCTTAGTCGAGTAGAAATTGCCGTAGTACGCGATTATGCGCTTGAATGGGAGTATGGCACCCGCCTTGGGGTATGCCGCCTTCACGGGCCAAGGATAGACCTTCGCAGGGGTTGTAGAAGACGTAGATGTGGCAGGTGCGGGATTGTTAGCTACTGAAAGCATCTTCTTGTCGTAAGCTGCGGTATCGAGGACTGGCTTAGCTGGTACCGCCTCACGCTTCAAGGAGAAAGGTGTACTTGTGGCCTTCCCGTCGTTTCGTACGTACTGGGTACCGAGGGCTATGGCATGCGGAATAACCACCACACCGAGCAGCACCACAAAAAGCCCGAGGGCCACTATGGCGGCTCGTGCGTTACGAAGGGTTTTGGGAAGATGCTTCATGGGAAATCGATTCTTGGTGTATCTGCACGGGTCTTATACGGAACGATGCACCTACTATTGCCACAAGTCCGCCAAGTATTGGTAAGACCCAGGAAAGAATACTCATAGGTAACCCTGAGAAAGGACTCAGAATAACAAGTGCACCTATGAAGATAAGCGTGCTTCCGCGCGACATTCCCCCAAGTATACCGTAGGAGGTTACGGAGCTACTAACACTACGAATTCTCCTCGGACATGTTCCGGATGCGTAGCGAAGTATTCGGCAACTTCCACAGCCGTTCCTGCTACACGGGACTCATGAATCTTGGTGAGTTCCCTGAGTACCACAACCTCTCTGTCTTCCGGAAGCACTTCAGCAAGGCTTTGAAGTGTTTTCTCAATACGGTGCGGAGACTCATAAAACACAACTGCCCGTTCCATCTCAACGATCTCTCTAAAGAGAGTCTGGCGACCTTTCTTGTGCGGCAAAAATCCCAAGAAGACGAACTGGTCTGCGTGTATGCCAGCAATTGAGACTGCTGCTGCAACGGCCGAAGGGCCGGGTATGGTCTCAATACGGACTTCGTCTCCAAGGCGCTCTCGAACTTCTGAAACGAGAGAGCCTCCTGGGTCTGAGATTCCTGGAGTACCTGCATCAGTTACAAGTGCGACGTGCTTCCCTTCTCCAAGGAGAGCCAGAATACGGTTTGAGGAGAGTTTTCCGCTTTGCGCGTGATACACAAGGAGAGGCTTTTGAATGTCGTATCTTGAAAGAAGCTTCGAAGTTACGCGCGTATCCTCACAGGCAATAGCGTCAGCCTGCTTGAGGGTCTCAAGCGCACGGAGCGTTATGTCGGCCAGGTTGCCTATAGGAGTTGCAACAACAGAAAGTGTTCCCATAGCCTCACTTTCGCACTCTCTGAGCTCGCGGTAAACCTTGACCTAAGTAGTATTTTTATGTAATTTCCATTGAGATGTTCTTCTTGAGGTACAAGCATGTCTAACACTGGAGAATCGATCAATGCGGGTATGTATGAACCCCTCAGCCGCGATCACACACATGGCGGCGTTACCTACAGGGTTCTTTGCTATCCAGCATCGGACCCTAACCTAACTTCGGCAGAGCTAGGAAAGAAGCTCGCCAAGGAAGGAGCCCTACGGGTATTCAGACCGAGTTTGGATTCAACCAACACCAATGTGATTAGCGAAGATCAGCTGGTGCAGAGGGGCTCGCTTGGCAAACTTCCTCTCTATGTGAATTCTGCTCGTCCAAGCAATATCTGCATTCTTTCCGAGCCTGGTGATACGGGTCTTTTTTATCTCGGAGGTTGTGGACTAGCGGTTGCTGCGGGCAAAGGCATGTGTGTTGCAGCTCATGTTTCGCGTGACTCGCTCTTCAGTAAAGACGCGGTGCGCTCAGGGCGTGAGCCGCGTATGCAAGAAAGTGTCGTTGGTGCAGTTGCGAAGTACATTCAGTCTAGAGAGATTGATGTTCGTCCCGGACACATGACATTCCGGATGTATTTTGCAATACGTACTGAAGACTATCCTCACTCACTTTCCAAAGGCAGACACCAGAAGTGGAACCAGAAGCTTCAGCAGTGGCTTGGCGTACACTTCCCTGGGGAAGAAATCTTCAAGAAAATTGGCGAGGAGGACTTCTTGGCGTTGTCCACTTGGTTTGCAGCTCTCGCGCGGAGATATAGATTCGGTCCGACAGGATCCGCACTTTGGCTTAATTCTCTGGACTTCGCTCGTACCACACACCCAGACAAGAATTATCAAGACGGGAGAAATCCTGCAGCAGTAATCAGGCTTTCCTGAAAAAGAACACTCGCCGGCTTTTAAGGAGCCGGCGGTACTTTTTTGGTACTATACAGAGATATGAAAAGTGAGATAAACGAAAGCGTACATATTATAGGTCTCTGCGGAGTTGGCATGAGCGCCACCGCTCTCCTTCTGAAAGAGGCTGGCTGGCGCGTAACCGGGTCTGATGCCGAGTGTTACGGACCTCCTGGAGACATCCTTAAGAAAGGCGGCCTTACTCCTATCCTCGGTTATTCTCCCGAGAATATTCCTGAAGACGTAGACAGGTTTGTAATTGGCCGTAACGCGAAGCTTGCTCCAGAGATTAACGAGGAAGTACGTGCAGCTCTTGCTACGAAGAAGCCGGTCTATTCATTTCCTGAGATGTTAGGAAAGCTCACGCTTGATAGGCAGAATGTTGTCGTTGTAGGGAGTTATGGCAAATCCACTACCACAACTCTTATCTCTCACATTCTTCGCCACTCAGGTGTTGATGCAGGATACTTCGTGGGTGCAGAACCTGCCGAAGGAGGAATACTCCAAGCTCCTTCAGGACTAGGTTCCGATGATGTGTTTGTACTTGAGGGAGACGAGTACCCTTCTGCTCACGACGATCCTCGAGCCAAGTTTATGCATCTTCATCCAAGAGATGTGGTGCTTACAGCAGTTGTGCACGACCATGTAAACGTCTACCCGACATACGAGGACTATCAGAAGCCTTTTATAGACCTGCTTAAAATTGTAGAAAAGGACGGTATTGTCGTTGTGTGTGCAGACGAGCCAGCTGCTCTTGCCCTTACTGAAGCATCTGGGAAGACAGTGGTGCCGTATGGCATTGAACATGGCTCTTTCCGCGCTACCAATATTGAGTTTGGTCCTCGTACCCGTTTTACACTCCTTCGCCCAGACGGAGCTGACATAGACCTTGAGACAGGACTGTTTGGTCGTCATAACGTAGAAGATATCATTGCAGCAAGTGCGTATGTACTCTCCAGAGATCTTGTGTCCCCTGAAGCACTGCAGGCAGCTGTGGCAACATTCCCAGGAGTCCGTAGACGGCTTGATAATATTTCTCCTAATTCTGCAGTCCCTGTGTTTGAAGGCTTTGGGACTTCGTATGAAAAAGCACGATCTGCCATTGATGCTATTCGTCTGCACTTCGCAGAGAAGCGTTTAGTTATTGTCTTCGAACCTCACACTTTTAGTTGGAGGAACCGAAACAACCTCTCTTGGTATGACCAGGTATTCGCGAATGCGTCACTCTTGCTAGTTGCTGCCCCGGCAGCGCAAGGTGCTGATACGCATGAGCAGCTCTCACACCAAGAAATATTGGAGCGCGTTGCTGCAAGCGGTATAGAGTCTCATATGTATGATCCGCATCATGTATCCGAGAGTATCGATCGGTTCGAAGAGAATGATGTGGTTCTTGTTCTAACCTCAGGGGATCTGGAAGGTACCCTGCCTTCTTTCGCCTCATCTGTAGCCGAACGTTTTCCTAAGGAATAACTATGCGCATTTTCAAGAGCGAGTTTGGACACGCATACGGCACTTCTTACGCATTCGGATATACCGAATATGCTGAGCTAGAGAACAACGAAGAGCCGGGTGCTGTATACGAACATGGATACCTTCCCTTTTCTACGAACCCAGATACTCAAGGTCTCTTCTACATGGCACGCAGTGTCCGTGTACCGCTTGTAGGGTGGGAACCAAATAGCGAAAACAGAAGGATATTTAGGAAGTTCGATGGGCAGTTTGAATGCGAGATTGTTGAAAGAGAAGCACTAAAGACTGGTACTGATTTTCGTTCCTGCTTCTTAACGTACTTTGAAAAGCGACATGGTGCAGGAATTATGAGCGAAGCGCGGCTCAACGGCATTCTGGCTACTCCGCTTCCCTTGCGAGGAGTTCGTTATCACAAAGATGGAAATACGATTGGTTACGTACTTGAGGTTACTACCAGCTCCATGGTGCACTATTGGTATTCTTGCTTTGAGCTTGAACGAATGGAATCTGCGCTAGGTATGTGGCTCATGCTCGACAGTACGAAGCGGGCTAAAGAAGATGGGCGTTCACATATATATCTAGGCACTGCGTATGGCGACAAGGGAAAATATAAAACCAACTTCTCTCCACTAGAGTTTTGGGACGGCAGTGCGTGGAATGCAGACGAGAAATTACTTAAGCGCTATATATCAGAAGATGCAGAACATCGAGTTCCTTTTACCGACCGATTCAACCAGCCTTAGTTACAGGAAGTTGTTTCTGTATTCTCTTGGCGAGAAAGCGTAAGGGTTGTATTCGAAACTCGAACGAACTGATAGGGGCTGGTGAGCGCTTGGATGGTTATGCATCCAGATCCTGGCGCAGTAAGCGTTATGTACACCTTGCGAGTAGTTGTACTGTCTTCAATTTTTGAGACTTTGACGGAATACCCTCCGGACGACTTTTGTCCTGCAAATATGGCTACTACATACTCCTTGGAGAAATCTACGTCGGGCACTGGTTCATTGTCATGTGCCAGACCCCATATACGTCCCAGCTCATCCTTGGAATATATTGCGTAGTTCTTCTTTTCCTTTAGTTCTGAGGCAGTGCCCGTATCTATAGCCGTAAACTCTACTGGTCTTACCGCTTGAGTAGTTGTACTAACCTGCGTGTCTATTGAGGGAGGTTTCCCTGTACTCGTGAGAGCTCCCGCATCAAGAGGAGAGATGGTGAATGCTGAGGGCGTAGAAAAGAAAAGCCAAGCCCCCGCAGCAATAGCTGCAACACACATACCAAGGATAATAAGAACGTCTCGCATATGTATTGAGTATAGCTCTTTCTTTTATCTCAACCATGCGGTCTCAGGGTATAGAAAAAGGCGCACGTCTTGCAACGCGCGCCTCAAGCTACTTGTCACAGCCTTAGCTATAACCAACCATTTTTATTATTTGCAGACGAAACCAATTCTCCACAGTTCCTATACGCTCGTGCCATATGAGCTTTCGGGAGGCGGGTAGTTCGTGCGTCTGTACGAAAGGACGTCGTAGCTTGTACCATTTGAAGATGATGTTGGCGACCATCCTCAAGCGAAATGCGTGCCAAGACTTGACGATGAACACCACTTTCGAGACCACGTATCTTTGCGAGTACGCAAATTTAGCGGCTTCAAAGACCTCACCGATCGTGTCGAATGTCTTGGCTTCGAGGAATTGCGCAGTAAGGTCCGGAGCCTTGTCCCAGAGATATTTGCGCATCAACTCGCCCATTTGTACGCGATTGTATTCCGGACCAGCTCGTGTTGCGGTCGTAAGCACGATTGCATATGGGATAGAACGCGCGTAAAGAATTGCTTCATCACACGCACGTTTCGTTCCTGGTCCGAGGATTACTTCATTGGTCTCCTTGTCCCGATCCAGGTCGAACGCGATCACAACTACCAATACCGTGTGGGCCACGCATGCCTCCCGTAGCTAAATGAATCTCTTTTAACTTTATACCATGTGTTGTATATTAATCAAGAAACCGCCTTTCGGCGGTTTCTCCTGGTGCAAGTGGAAGGATTCGAACCTTCGACCGCTCGAGTATCAGTCGAGTGCTCTACCAACTGAGCTACACTTGCGTTGAAATTCCCCCGTTAAGGGGCTTGGAAGGATACTACCAGAAACCAAGGTCTGAGGCCACCCTAAGCAACTTTTTCAAGCTTCTTAATACGGGTTTCGTGACTTATGAGAGTTACCGCATCTAAATCAACGGCACGGGCAACCGCCTGAAGAGTGTCATCCATATCTTCTATTTTTATCTCTACTCTATTTAAGCGAGTTCTTAGGTCTCCAATTGACTCATCAATATGCGTAAACCGTTCTTTCATATAACTGAAAATCGCATTCAGTGTTGTACGAATTTCTTCTATCGCAAGCTCTAGACGGTCTACCTTCGTCTCCAGTGAGACTACTTTATCCTCAACACTTGCCACCTTTATCCTAAGCTCTTCCTTCATATACCAATATTATACTCAGCGCACATGAAAGAAAATTATGGCTTAGATAAAGTATTCCTGAATGCATTTGCCATCTTTTCCACAGTCTTCTCGCCACACACATAACGCAAAAGCCCTGTGCGGAAGGATATTCCGAGGAAGATCCTTCCGCACAGGGCTTTGCAGCTCCAAGTTCTGAAAAGTATATACGTATGTAAGAAACGGTTTGAGCACGAGTTCTTTTGTGTTCCGCCTATTCAGTCTGTTGCGAGCGTCAATTGAGCGCTCTCAACCTACTACAGGTACGTTTTTCCTGCGTCCGTATACCATTTAGGGATGTGTATCATTTCCCCATCTCTTGCGAGATGATCGACATGAGTGCCATTTCTGACATCTCTGTTCCAATTGGATATGTTCCACGACCAGCTTCCGCTAGCCGTGCCTTGTTACGACTTACTCCTTGTCATTGAATTTGCCGTAGTCCTGGATAAACCAAGATATCGGGCACCTCCAACTTCCCTGAGTTGACGGGCGGTGAGTACAAGACTCGAGAACGTATTCACCGTGGTATAGCTGACCCACGATTACTAGTGATTCCGGCTTCAAGAGGTCGGTTGCAGACCTCTATCCGTACTGGGGGTGGTTTTTGGGATTTGCTCCACCTTACGGTATTGCGTCCTTCTGTACCACCCATTGTATCATGCGTGCAGCCCAAGGCATCAAGGGACATGCTGATCTGGCGTCATCCCCACCTTCCTCCCCCGTGAGGGGGCAGTCTCGCCTGAAAAATAACAGACAACGGGGGTTGCGTTCGTTACCCCACTGAAGGGAACAGCTCAAGCCACGAACTGACGACGACCATGCATCACCTGCCATACACCCTCGAAGGCTCCCTCCCTTTCGGGTGGGATGCAGTATGGTTTCTAGCCTTGGTAAGGTTCTTCGTTTAGCGACGAATTAAGCCGCATGATCCACCACTTGTGCGAGTCCCCGTCTATTCCTTTGAGTTTTAATCTTGCGATCGTACTACCCAGGCGGCTCGCTTACCGCGTTAGCTTAGTCCCACAGAGGGTCGATACTCCGTAGAACGAGCGAGCAGCGTTTAGGGCCAGGACTACCGGGGTATCTAATCCCGTTCGCTCCCCTGGCTTTCGTGTGTGAGCGTCAGATTTTGGCCAGTGCGCTGCCTTCGCCTTTGGTGTTCCCCATGATATCAACGGATTTCACCCCTACACCATGAGTTCCACGCACCTCTCCAAACCTCAAGCTATGCCGTTTCGCTCGCAGACTGTAGGTTGAGCCCACAGATTTAACGAACGACTAACATAGCCGCCTTGACACCCTTTACGCCCAGTGATTCCGGGTAACGCTTGGGGCCTCTGTATTACCGCTCCTGCTGGCACAGAGTTAGGAGCCCCTTATTCATGGGGTACCGTCAAAAATTTCGTCCCCCATAAAAGATGTTTACGTGCCGAAGCACTTCGTCCATCACGCGGCGTCGCTCCGTCAGACTTTCGTCCATTGC
This sequence comes from Parcubacteria group bacterium, assembly GCA_028286615.1. Classification (GTDB taxonomy): domain Bacteria; phylum Patescibacteriota; class Minisyncoccia; order Phycocordibacterales; family Phycocordibacteraceae; genus C7867-001. The sequence continues at coordinate 23,440 of JAQBRG010000001.1, forward strand.
GGAAGTTTCTTGACTGCGGCCTCCCGTAGGAGTATGGGCCGTGTCTCAGTCCCATCGGTGGGGGTCAGCCTCTCAGCTCCCCTAAACGTCGTAGCCTTGGTAGGCCATTACCCTACCAACTAGCTGATATTACGCAGG
>JAQBRG010000008.1:0-47403 GCA_028286615.1 Parcubacteria group bacterium
CAATTTTCATTGCCTGACTCAGTTTGTGGTCTGGACTATGCCTTCACCCTAAGGGTGTCTACCGTCTAGTCTCTACACCTTCCTATCCGAAGACAGGCTTGGCTCGGCATTGCCTTTCGTCCTTTCGTACGTGAGGGTTTCACCGAATTTGGCAGATAATCTTACACATTAGTGCTCTTGTGCACGCACGAATTGTTCAAGCCTCGCGAGGTACCTCTCCTCTACGCAGCTGCTTAAAATATACTTTAAAACTCTATTGACGCAATATATATTTTGGAACCTATATTCATATAAATATTATGTCAATCGTTTATACTATTCTATATGAAGAAAGGTCATGAACTTAAAGCAGTTGGTCTTCGTAAAAAAGGATTCAGCATAAAGAGCATTGCAACTGAGCTAGCCGTAAGCGCGAGTACAGTTAGCCGCTGGTGTAAAGATATTGTACTTACTGAGTCCCAGAGACAGACCTTAACTAAGCAACAACGTAAAGCAAGTCTAGCTGCATTAACACCATGGATTGAGCGTAATAAATTACTTAAGCAAGAAGATCTTAAGAACCAAGCATCATTGGGTAAAGCAGACTTGGGAAATATTTCTAAACGAGACCTGTATGTATTAGGTCTGGGCCTGTATTGGGGAGAGGGTTACAAGCGTGGGAGTCAGGAGTGTGGTTTTACTAATTCTGATCCAGCAATTATTAGAACTATTTTGAAATGGTTTGAGGAATGTTTTAACGTATCGATAGAGCGAATATCTGCGCAAGTAAGTATTAACATTCTTTATGAAAAGGAGTCTGACCGAATTCTCAACTACTGGTCTGCAGAAACAGGAATCCCGTTGGAACAATTTGGCAGATCTACCTTTATATCTGGTTACGGCAAACCAGCACGTGATTCTTCAACCTATACCGGCACGCTAAGAATAAAAGTAAGAAATGGGACTTCTCTAAGAAGACGTATTCTTGCTGGTATTGCCGCAGTTGATACTTAGATTGGAAACTCTAATCTACTTCCCTTTCTTTAAATAGGCCCTGGCATCTTTTGCATTAGTAAAAGACGAAGACAGTCCTTTGCTAGACTTAATGTCGTTCAGCGCAAGATCAATCTCTTTACGAGTCTTTAAATTAAACTCTTCGGGTTTGTCCAAGTTATTGAATTTCTCCATGTTCTCTCATTATATTCTCGTAATGCTTGATAGTACGGTATGCCATTTGATCAGTAAGCGGATATGAGGACCCCTGGTGCGCAATCTCGTTACGCACTTTATGTGCCTCCCACGCCTCCTGCAGAGTTGCAAAACGCGCTGGATCAACTGCACGCAACTTCTCTCCAACTGAAGCGCCTGGGTAGCCAAGTTGTGAAAGAAGATCGTCGAGCATGATGTCTGCTTCGATAATGGCTTGGCGCCAATCGTTCTCGCTCGGACTCTCTATGAGGTTCATTACATGGTTCCAACGAGAGTGGTCACGCTCCTCTTCAGCATGGTGTGCGTCGTGAATGGTTGTGTACTTAGGAGCATCCTCAGCTTTTATCTGAAACATGCGAGTAGTAGCTTGCATGAGCACAAAGAGCGCAGCAGCACATACTGCAAAAGCGATAATACAGGCAATAATCCAGATGGTTGTAGCAATACCAATTAAGTTAAGGTTCGAGGTTCCCCCGGAGATATGAAAAGTCGTAAGCGCCTCATAGATGAGACGGAAGAAGTACTCAATATTGAGGAAGTGAACGTCGGGACCCGTGCTCTGCATTCCCGTAATTATAACTCCTCGCCAGTAACTAAAGCGCCCGCTTTAAACAGAAGGTTCTCTGCACCTTTGGGTGCTGTAAAGTGAATACCGATAGGAAGGCTCTTTCCTTCTCTCTCAACCGTGCCCATGGGTACTGAAATAGCTGGCATGCCCGTTAGGTTCGCTGTAACGGTAAAGATATCTTCAAGGTACATCGCAACAGGATCGCTCTTCTCGCCAATCTTAAACGAATGAGAGGGTGTCGTTGGAAACGCTATAACATCAACCTCTTTAAACGCTTCGTCGTACTCCGCAGTAAGTACAGCACGTGCCGCATCTGCCTTGCGGTAGTACGCATCGATGTAGCCTGAAGAGAGTACGAAAGTACCAAGGAGAATACGGCGCTGCACCTCTTCCCCGAATCCTTCGCTGCGGCTCTCTACATAATCGTCGAGCAGTGTCTTGCCTCGCGCAGCATGTCCGTAACGTATACCGTCAAAGCGAGCGAGGTTGGTAGACGCTTCAGCGGGCATAATCACGTAGTACACAGGAAGTGCGTATGAGCTTGTGGGGAGCGAGACCGGAACAATGGTGTGGCCTGCCTCTTTAAGAGATTTAAGAGTCGCATCAAATTGCTCTCGGACTTCAGCATCAACGCCCTTCTCAAGAAGTTCGTATGGAACACCGATACGGAGTGTATGCACATCCTCTCTCTTTTCATATAGGTTCTCCGGGATGCTTGTTGAGTCAAAGTTGTCCTGTCCGCGCATAACCTCGTATAAAGCTTTTGCATCAGCAACGGTCTTAGTGAGTGGACCTGCTTGGTCGAGTGAAGACCCCAAAGCAACTAATCCGTGTCGTGAGTTACGTCCGTATGTAGGCTTGAGTCCAACAAGACCACAATAGGCAGCTGGCTGGCGAATAGAGCCTCCGGTGTCAGTGCCAAGTGCTGCTATTGCAGCGTGTGCAGCAACTGCTGAAGCCGAGCCTCCTGAAGACCCGCCTGGCACACGCGATACGTCATGCGGATTCTTAACAGGACCGAAAGCTGAATGTTCAGAAGATCCTCCCATGGCGAACTCATCCATGTTGGTGCGTCCGAGAAAGAGTGCGCCTGCTTCTTTGAGCTTTGTTATAACAGTAGCATCATAGGTGGCGGTGTGATTCTCAAGCATCTTAGATGCTGCGCTCGCAATATGTCCCTCTATAAGAATGTTGTCTTTAATGGCTAGAGGAATACCGCAGAGCACGGGTGCTGCAGAACCTTCTATGTGAATACGATTCTGTGCTGCTTCAATAGCCTCTTCGTCTGCATCAAATAATTCAAGGTATGCGTTCAGCTCCCCGTTCTTTTCTTTTGCAGCAATCGTACACGCGTCCCAAAGTTCGCGCACAGTGCAGGTGCCAGCACGCAGCGCTGCTGCTGCTTCAGTTATGGAAAGTTCGTTTAGAGGCTTAGTCATGGGAAATAATCTGCTTAACCGAAAGATGGTTGCCCTTCTTCTCTGGAAATTGCTCAACTATCTTCTCGGTATACATGCCCGTTGTGTGGGGTTCGCCGTCTTTTCGGAAAACATTTCGGAGTGCCGGAAGTACCTGGTCTTTTCCTATAGGAAGCGTTAGTTCCTCAAGCTTTCCAACATACGCAAGAATGCCATCGAACTCAGCGACTAGTTTAGGGAGTTCCTCATCAGTTACGGAGATGCGCGCAAGCGAGGCTAGTTTACGTACTTCGTCGGGAGTTGCCATGGGGCCACTGTATCACAGCCCTATGCGGCTGCGGAACTCTGTTTCGTTTATAATCTCAACTCCCAGTTCTTCAGCTTTCTGGAGTTTGCTGCCAGCGCTCTCGCCCGCAAGCAAAAAGCTGGTCTTTCGAGAAACAGAGCTTGAGACACTTCCCCCATTCTTCCGTACTAAATCCTCTGCCTCGTCTCGAGAAAAGACAGGAAGCGTGCCGGTTACCACAACCGTCTTCCCAAGAAGAGGTCCTTCTTTCTTTTCTTTTTCAGCTTTCTGTACCGATATGTGCGCAGACAACCTATCAAGCAGTGCGGTGTTTTGAGAGTCCGCAAACCAGCCTGCTACTTCTTTTGCCACAATCTCCCCCACTCCCTTAATGCCTGCAATGTCTTCTTCTTTAGTCTTTCGAAGTGCCTCGAGCGTGCCGAACTCGCTCGCAAGAAGATGTGCAGTCTCTTCTCCAACGTGTGGAATTGAAAGGCCAACCAAGAGCCGTGCGAACGGTACCTTCTTCTTTAGTTGAATGGCGTCTATTAGATTGCGTGCAGACTTTTCTTTAAAACCTGGGAGAGCAAGTACTTCGTCATAGGTTAGATCATAGAACTCATCAACCTCAGACACGAGCTCGTGCTCCATGAGAAGTTGTACGGTCTTTGCGCCTAGCCCATCAATATCAAGAGCGCTCTTGCCTGTGAAGTGTGCGAGCTTGCGTAGCTGCTGCTCAAACGAACCTGAGACTTTGCAGCGACGCGCTGCATTCCCCTCTACGCGTTCAATACTTCCATCTCCTCCACAGAGTGCTGAGTGTGTTGGGAACACCCACTTCTTTGCTCCTTTCTCTCTAAACTCCGTAAGCACCTGCACAATCTCAGGAATAATATCGCCTGCTTTCTGCAGGATAACCGTGTCTCCAATGCGCACATCCTTCTCTGCTATAAAATCTTCGTTGTGCAGCGTTGCGCGAGCGACAGTACTGCCTGCAACTGAGACAGCACGAAGATGCGCTACCGGAGTAAGCACTCCTGTGCGACCCACCTGAAGCGTTATGTCTTCCACAACGGTGGTTACCTGTTCTGCAGGGAATTTAAATGCAATAGAGAAGCGTGGACCCTTGCCCGTATATCCCAATACTTCCTGCTGCCCTCTATCGTTTGTCTTTATAACAACACCGTCTATCTGGTAGTCTTCCTTGTCTCTTGCCTTTCCTTGCCACTTCTTCCAGAAGGCCATAACGTCCTCGATAGATTTGGCATGAATACTGTGCGGGTTAACGGGAAGCCCTAAGTCTCGAAGATACTGCAGTTCTTCAAACTGCGTATCAGGAAGCTGCTCGCTTGAGACATCGATGTCATACAAAAATACAGAGAGCGGACGGTTTGCAGCTATTGAGGAATCAAGCTGGCGAATAGAACCGGCTGCTGCATTACGTGGGTTTGCGAAAAGCTGCTTCCCTGCTTTCTCTTGTTCAACGTTTAGTTTCTTAAGACCCGAGCGTGTCATGAATACTTCCCCTTCAACAATAAGGTCTATGGGACGTGGGAGCTCTGCAGGCACATCTTTAATTGTAAGGATGTTGCGAGTCACATCTTCTCCCATTACTCCGTCTCCACGTGTTGCTGCGGTTATAAGTTTTCCTTGCTTATAAGTGAGTACGATATGGAGTCCGTCTATCTTAAGTTCAACAGCATATGCAGGAGTAACGTCTACGTGTTCAGCCTTGGTAAGTGCGCGAGCAACACGCTCATCAAACGCTCTGACGTCCGCTTCGCTAAACGCATCGTTCAAAGACCATTGCGGCACCTGGTGCGGCACCTTCTTAAGGCTGGGCAAGACAGAGCCGGCAACCTTCTGTGTTGGCGAATCCTTGGTTACAAGTTCAGGGAACTCTGCCTCAAGCTCTGCGAGCTCGTGCTTAAGAGAGTCCAGGGCCTCAGGGGATATGGAGGATTCGTCACGCTCGTGGTATTCGGCGCGGTAGTTCGTTATTGCTTCACGGAGCTTTTTGGCTCGTGTGCGAGTCTCTTTGGATACGGCCATACCGAGCCAGTATACGCCTAGTACGTCACCTTGTACGCACGCTCGACCCGTCTTAGATCGGCGGAGTTACAGCTGCTATAGCCCGTTGTATATATACACGTGGAAGACACAGGGGCGCTTGATCCAGCCGAGAAATTGCAGGTGGCTACCCCATTAGTCTTGTACATCGTTATGTCAGACTGAGCTCCAGCCACACACGGCATAGTGAAGGTAGTTTTCTGTATTGAACTTGAGTATGTCGTGGTCGTAACAGGAACAGACGTTCCGTTACAGGTAATGGACTGGGAAGATGGTGCGGTGCCGTACGCAAACGTTGCAAGGCGGTCGTAATACAGCGCACATTCAACACCTGAATCAGCGGCATAAATTGCAATCCCAGAAAGACGCGCAGTGGAAGCCAGGAGCACTTGCTTGTAGGACACATCAATAAGCGCGAGAGCAACTGAAAGAAGCACGGAGGTCATAACAACCGCAATAAGAAGCGTGAATCCACGAGATGGGATTGTGTGGGAGGTCATCATAGCCAATTTGTGATATTTTCGGTCACCGTTACCGTGTGCGGAATACGTGCAGTGATCCAACTTACGGTTACCGTGAGCTTAACTTCGTTTGGACTTCCCGCAATGCGGGTTAACTGCAAGCTACGTGTGAAGCGGCTCACGGTATTTGTCTGGGATGTAGCCCTGTGGTTGTACGCATACTTGTTGTTGAGATTTGCGTTGCCCTCAATATTGAGTGGCAGGCATCCGCTTGAAGGACAGATTGTTATCTGGCTTGCGAGTGCGGCATTCGGATCAACCATGCAGGTGGCGTTCGCAAAGCAAGAACTGATGCGGCTAACCCATCCATCGGCACCAAATGTTGATTGCCCGTTTAAATAGTTCACGTCACGAACGTTACGCGCAAACTCAAGTCCTTCTTGAGCGAGCGAGGTTGCAATAAGTTCGTCACGAGCCACATACGCCGCGTTCACAGAACTCTGCACAACGGTAAATGGTCCCGCAATAGCGAGCATCACGATAGTGATGGCAACCATCGTCTCAACCAGAGTAAATCCTTGAGGTTTCTGGTGCGTCATAGGTCAAGAGTGCGTTGGCTAACGCCTGTCTGTATGGCAAAGCTAATTGAACGTGTTGGGCTTGCAACCATGGTGCCACGAAGCGCTATCGTTACGTACGGCTGGTCTTGGTCTGCGGTACTGCCAGCGCCATGAACGGCAAAACGAAGACCGCTCGTGGCATCAAACTTGATGCGAGGATCGGTAAGTGAAATCGCTGTGTTGTCGTTACAGGCTCCTGAACCAACGCAGCGTGCTACGGTACCGTCCGTAGTCTTGAGGAAGTACACAACAGCTTGTCCTTGGTTATCGGTAAACGAAAAACGTGAACAAGTTGAGCCGTCTCCCCCGCTTAGGCATAGATAGTTAGTTCCTGTGCGAATGGCTCTCGACATGCTTTCCATAGCGAAAGAAAGGTTCGTTGAGAGGTCGTTGGTTGCGCGTGTCTCGCGATCAAGCGCAATGAGCGTGAGATATGCCGAGGTAACCGCAAGCATCACCATACTAAAGATAGCTACCGATACGATAAGCTCGAGAAGACTGAAGCCGCGACGAGAAGTGGAGTACATCATGGGCAAGTGGCGATGACTGCTATCTGGCCCACCTTACTTATACTGATACATCTTGTGCTCTTACCGTCTGGAGACTTCACCGTTATGCCGGCACTCGTGTACGCACGCGAAGTACCGTTCTTCGTGCCTATAATGTTGCTGTCCGTTGAGGGGCGCTGGAAGACAACATCAAGGGTGTCGAGATTGCTACCGCTTGCACAATCTTTTCCGCTGCTCCCTGTCGCACAGATATCGCTGATGGTGTAATTGCGATTGAATACAAAGGATCGAACAATCGCATCGCTTCCAACAGTGTAGATACAATCTCCCGGGCGCGCTTCAGGGGTTCCAGGCGGCGCGCTTGATGGACATAAGCCATTCGTGCCTCCAGAGGTTGGCTGTGAAGGACTAACGTCTGCGAATAAGTCGTATGTTGCAGGTTTGGTACGGTCAAAGTGCACGCCGTATCCTGAGTTTAGGATATTGGTTCCGCTATTAGAGAAAACTCGGCTTGAAAGACCTCGAGACTGCGCTTCGCGGAAGGTGAACGCAATTGTGTAAGCGGTATCAGTTAGAACGATGGAGTGGTTGAAATCATTCTCCCCAAGCAGAAGAATGCCGGTGATTAGACCGATGATGGCCAGCACGATTACCATCTCGAGGAGACTGAAGCCGCGAGGCCGTGCCTCATGCGTATTCTTTAGAATTGAAAGGGATTCCATTGTGTAAAAAAGGCAAGTAGATAGCCGGCTGCCAGAAACGGCACGAACGGCACCTCAATACCCATTCTATGCCCTCGAGGGTGTCGCACCAATATCACTATCCCAACAAGTGCCCCTATCCAGAACGAAAACAGAAGGCCTGAGATTGCAGCTGAGCTAACTAGGAGCGAAAGAGCGAGCGCAACTGGCGCATCTCCCAATCCCATGGCCCTTCCCTTTGAGAATACGTAGAGCGCAAGGAAGAACAGACCTATAACACCAGCAACAAGACCCGAGATGCCGAGAGAGATAAGGCTTGGTGCAGTTAGATATGCAAAACCTATAGAAAAGATAAGAAGAAGATTCGAAGCTCCTTGCGGAACAACCGTGTGGCGAAGATCGTAGAGGACAATGAAAAGAAGTACGGATAGGGCTAGAAGGAATAAGACTAGGGCGTAGGAAAGACCTAGCTGGTGGTAACTAAGAGCAAATAACCCGGCAAGTACAAGCTCCGTTAGTGCGTACTGAAACGGTATGCGGGAGTGACAGGAGAAACAACGTCCTTTTGATGCTAGCCAAGAAAATACCGGGATAAGATCCCGCATACCTAGCTCCCGCGCGCATGAGTTGCACCGAGACCTATCGTTAATCCAGGCTTCCCCGGTGTAGAGCCGTTCAGAGAGTACTCCAATAAAACTTGCGAGTACTGCACCCAGAAGCGCAAAGAACACCGTGATGATAATTTCCATTAGGTACCAGTATACCGCGTACAAAGAAAACACCCTGGTGTATCCAGGGTGTTTTCCGCTCACACTAAATCCCGTGTCTTATGGACAAGAGTAGTCAGAAGCAGCTGGAGTACCAGTTACTTTGTTTGCGTATCCTGTTGAGTCAACACAGTAGTAGTCTGCTGTGCTTGTCTTAAGAACTGCAGTCATAGCCCATGCAGTTGCACTTGCGTAGCAAGCAACTGCACTACTTCCGGCTGTTGTAGCTCCGGCTCCGTTGTCGCCGATTACGTTAGTACCAGAAGCGGCACACACTCCAGCAGCGAGACCTGCTGTTCCTGTGTTGTAGCTGTTGCTGTTTGAGTCGTAGAAGATCTCAGCTTCTGCACGTGCGTTTGCAAGGTTTGCCTTGATAGCCGCATCAGCACCCTTGTTACGTGCGGTATTAAGAGATGCGAGCACAACGGACGAGAGAATGCCGATGATCGCGATCACGACGAGGAGTTCGATGAGGGTGAAACCCTTGAGAACATGGCCGCGTCGGAGAGAAGATGCAAGAGTCATGATGATGAGAAAAGATTATTAATTTGCCGCGGCTTAGTAGATAAATATCCGCTCCCCTTATTCTAACGACAATCCGCCATAAATGTGGCGGATTGTGTGGATAACATGGACGGTGAGTATTTCCTTAAATCGAACCTGCGAGGTTGTAGATAGGGATGAGCACCGATGCGAGGAGTGTTCCGACGCCAAGACCGAGCAACACAATCATGATCGGTTCGATAAGATCGACAAGAGTATCAACAGCTGTGTTCACTTCGCGCTGATAGAACTTTGCAAGCGTAGTGAGAATATTGCCGAGCTCTCCTGTTTCTTCACCCACGCGCACCATGGCACTCATGATGCCTGGAATCTCTGCGTGCTTTGAGAGTGCATCAGAAATACTAGAGCCTCCACGCACATCCTCCCCCACTGTCTTGAGTACGCCCGCATACGTGGCGCTTCCCACAACCGTGGCAGTAACTTCAACGGCTTCAACAACCGGCACGCCAGACACGAGCATAGTAGCGAAGTTGTCAGCAATACGAGAAAGGTAGAGCTTCTGGAAGAGATCTCCAATATACGGGAACTCGAGCTTCAACTTATCGAAGAAAAGACTTCCCGCAGGAGTCTTGGTCGCTCTGTAGGCAAAGATTGCTCCAACACCCATCGCGATAAGGAAGAGAAAGCCGTAATGCACAAGGAAGTCGGAAAGCGCGATAACAATACGAGTATAGATAGGTATCTGCTGTCCTGAGTCCTTGAGAATGCCGCTAATGCGCGGAATAACCATGGTAAGCATCAGACCCATCACGATAAAGAAGACACCGATAACGAATGCAGGATAGATAAGTGCATTCTGTGCTTTTGTAACAACCGCGTACGTACGGTCGAGGTAGTCAGCAAGATAACCGAAGGTCTCAGAAAGCTTTCCGGACTCCTCTCCTGAACGAACCATGTTCACGTAAAAGCTACTAAATATCTTAGGATGTCGTGCCATGGCCTTAGAGATAGGACTTCCCCCCTGCAAGTCGTCTGCAACTTGGGTCAAAACCTCTGAAAGATATTTGTTATCAACCTCAGCGGCAAGAAGACGGAAGACACGGAGCGCAGACACCTGGGCTTCGAACAACGTAGCAATCTGACGCGAAAGAATAACCACCTCCTTGTTTGAGACGTGCTTGAAGAGACCGAGTTCAATTGAAAGCTTGGACTTCTGAATCGCTGGATCTATGGAAGAAACAATGAGATTGCGACGTTGCAGTGTTGAGACCGCCACGTCCATAGAAAGAGCCTCGATAGTTCCCTGTCGCTCGTGTCCGTCTTTATCAAGTGCGTGGTAACTAAATAGCATAGATTATAGATAGCGCTCGAAGGTCTTTGGGTCTGTTGCGCGCTCGTATGCGTGTTCGATAGTAACCTCGCCACGACGCACGAGTTCTGCGAGTGAGCGATCCATATCAATCATGCCGTCTTGAGAGCTGGTCTGAATAACGGTTGAGATCTCATGAGTGCGTCCTTCGCGAATAAGGTTCGCGATAGCGTTGTTGTTGATGAGAAGCTCGTAGGCTGGGATCTGCCCTCCCTGAATGCGAGGGACGAGGCGCTGCGAGAAGATACCAGCAAGCGATCCGGCAAGCTGCACGCGAACCTGTCCCTGCTGGTTAGGTGGGAACATGTCGATGATACGGTCGATAGTTTGAGCTGCGTTATTGGTGTGGAGTGTTGAAAGAACCAGGTGTCCTGTTTCAGCCGCGGTAACCGCTGAAGAAATAGTTTCCTGGCTGCGCATCTCTCCAACCATGATCACGTTCACGTCCTCACGGAATGCTGAGTGAAGCGCTGCATGGAAGCTTGGCGTATCGATATGCACTTCGCGCTGGTGAATGAGGGACTTCTTCTGTTCAAAGATGTACTCAATTGGGTCTTCGATAGTAACGATGTGTTCAGCGCGAGTTTCGTTGATGCGGTCGAGGATAGTCGCAAGCGTTGTCGACTTTCCCTGTCCAACCGGACCCACAACCAAGAAGAATCCTTGGGTACGTTGCGTGAACACTTCGAGAATAGGAGGAAGGTTGAGGCTTTGGAACGTCTGGATCTCACGAGGAATAAGACGCATCGCGATAGTAGCAGCGCCTTGCACTATGTATCCGTTTACACGGAAGCGTGCGCCTCCTACGTGTGCATACGAGAAGTCTACGGTCTGGTCTCTATAAAAACCGTCCCAAAGATTCTTTGGTACGATGCTCTTCAAAAGCGTTTCGGTATCTTCAGGAGTTAGTACGGGGTGCTGTAAAAGCGGCACCATAGAACCCGACACGCGGATAATTGGATGGGATCCAGCTGAAATATGGAGATCTGATCCTCCTTCAGCTATAACGGTATCGAGAAGTGGTTCTATGCGTACTGAGCTCATGCTGGTTTTGTTTCAATAATGCGAATAGTTTCTGTGTACACCTCAGATGGGATGGCGGAGGCCTTGATGATGTAGCCTGCTGCTCCCAATTCTTTAGCTTTATCAATGTCTGAGTCCTGTCCCTGGTTTGAAAGCACAATAATCTTCGTAGTTGCAGCAAGTTTCTCCTTGCGGATAGCTTCCATAACTTCAAAACCGTCCATAGCTGGCATAACAATGTCGACAAGGAGCGCATCTGGTGCTGGCTTTTCTCGAAGCGCTTTCAAAAGTTCGTCTCCCGTTGAGAAAGCAGTTACCTCGTGGCCTGCGGCCCTGAACTTAACGGCGTACATGTCGAGCAAGAAACGGTCGTCATCTAGGAGATACAAGCGATACATAGTAGGTATAGATAAACTTAGGATGGTTCTTTTTCCTCTTTCTCTGGTTCATCCTCGTCAGAGAAGAGCGTGCCGCCAAGGGTATTCACCTCTTCAAAGGGAATCTTCCCCGCAAGCGCCTTAATAATAGCATCCTCACGCACCGTAAACATACCTTTCGAGCGTGCGAGAGCGTAGACCTCCTCTTCAACAGGATGCGTAAGGACTATGTGCTCGAGTTCCTTATCCATCTTGAGTATTTCAAACACTGCCATACGTCCTCGCGTACCGCTTGGGCAGTCTGCAGTTGGCTTTGCGCGGTACAGATTCTTGAATTCAGGGATAGCACCCTTGGAATCTTCCGGTAGGTCGGAAAACTCCTTCTCCAAAAGGCCACGAATACTCTCTGAAATAGGCACCGCTTCCGCTGCCCCGTCACACATCTTACGAACAAGTCTTTGGCCGATAGCAGCAATAAGGGTTGGTGCAATCAAGAACGGGTCCACACCCATGTCTACAAGGCGCGGAATAACACCTGCAGCCGTATTAGTGTGGATTGTTGAGAATACGAGGTGTCCCGTAAGAGCAGCTTGCACGGCAAGCTGTGCGGTTTCTTTGTCGCGAATCTCTCCAACCATGATGATGTCCGGGTCCTGGCGGAGAATAGAACGAAGACCGGCAGCGAATGTATATCCGATTTCAGCTTTAACCTGGGACTGTGCAACTCCAGGAATTTCATACTCAACCGGGTCTTCCACAGACACCACGTTCTGTGTCTCGCGGTTAAGTGCTGAAAGCATGGCAAACAATGTTGTTGATTTACCAGACCCTGTAGGGCCCGCAACAAGAATGATGCCGTATGGCCTGTCGAGCATTTCTTTAACATCAGCCAAGTCTTTCTCACGGAATCCAAGCTGTTCAAGTGTTGCAATAGACTTCGCGCGATCCAAGATACGCATAACTACCTTCTCCCCTTCTTGGGTTGGGAATGTAGAGACACGGAAGTCGATACGTCGGCCTTCAACGGTTGCTGAGAAGCGTCCGTCCTGCGGCTTTCGTTTCTCGTCGAGGCGAATCTGCGAAAGAATCTTGATACGTGCAACAACTGCCTGATGCACCTTCGAAGGAAGTTCGAGCGATGTGTGCAAGTCGCCGTCCATACGGAAACGTACGCGCGTCTTCTCAGGCGTTGGTTCAATGTGAATGTCGGATGCGCCTCCTTCAACTGCATAGCGAAGTATGGTCGCTACGATCTTGGTAACCGGTGCATCGGCTTTAATAACCTGCTCTTCAACAGATTGTGCAGGCGTACCTTTATTAGCCGCAGTTGCTTCAGCGGTAGCAACTCCTTCAAACTCAGAGAGCGCCTCACCCACTTCGTTTGAGAGGTCTTCGTACTCCTTAACGACATGATCAAAAGAGGTGCGGCTTATTATGAAAAGCTTGTACGGCATTCCCGCGCGTGAAGAGATGAACTGGAGCGCATCAAGCGCCTCAATATTATCTGGGTCGAGAATACCAACCTCAAGCGCTCCGTCCGTTACGGCAAGCGGCACAAACCCGTAGTGGCGGGCTGATTCTTCTGGAATATACTCAAGCGCCTTATGGTCTACCCCGTCCACAGCAACTACGCGAGAGGGTATGGAATAGGTATCACTTGCAGCAGCGAGTATCTTCTCTTCAGAAAGACCACGTTTCCCGAGTACGCCTTCAAGCGTTGCTCCGCTCACGCGAGCCTCTTCCTCAATAATAGGAATCTCTTCTGCTGTTATGAGCGAGCGTTCTTTAAGTAACGAGAGTATATTCATGCGCTAGCGCGCCGAGGATGCCATTCCCGGGATCGGCGCAAAGGGATCCCGGCGTCCAGATGCTTCAGGAATAATATTGGTGTGTATGTCTACAAGTGCTGCAAAGCGTGGGTCTGAGAATACGCTGGTATCAAAAGCAACAGGATCAAGCTGGCTTGAAAGCGTGATGAACAGAGCTTCAGTACCGTTTGATGATCCTCCTATTTCAGATACTACTGGTTCTTCAGCGGGACGCATCAAGAAAAAGGCAATGCCACCGCCAACAACGATGATTCCTGCAATGATACCGAGAGTTTTCTTGGAGATAGGCATATAAATTTAGCGAAGCCAGTAGAGGCGGAAAGTTACGGTATAGGTATAGACTCCAGTTCCCTCTCCCTTAGCAACATCAATCGCAGCCACATCAAGAAGACGGAGGCTTCGTTCGACGGAATCAAGGAAGGTTCGGAAGGCGCTATAAGTACCGGTTGCCTTAACCGAGAGCTCAAGTGCTTCGGTAGGTCCTGATACCTGTACTGCAGAAGTTGCACCAACCGCGGTTGTCGCAGCAATCGGCGTAGCCGGAATTGAGGTAGGTGTCGCCGTTACAGTTGGTGCTGTTGGCTCATTCTTAATATCGAAATTTGAGAGCTGAAGACCTGAACGTGCAGCCAGACCCTGGAGATCAAGGATGAGCTGCACGTTATCCACGCCATCAGGAAGCATGGCTTGAAGACGAGTAAGCTTTTGAGGATCAAGCTTTGCTTTGTCTGCAGCAAGCTTAGCTTCTTTTTGTTTGAACTCGTCCGCTGCAGCTAGCGCACGCTTGTATCCAACGATTTCAGTCTTTAAGCCATCAATAGTAGTGGTGTACACAGGGTGTACGTACATGACGAGAATACCGATTGCCATGAGAATGAGTACGACTGGGAAAAGGCGGGAAATCATAGGCTAGGGTGTTGAAGTTGCGGTTGGCATGGCATTTACTGGTGTCGTTGGGTTTGCCACCGGTGTTGTTGCAGTTGTCTTGGCTGCAGGCGTGGTGCTGGTAGGTGGTGGTGTTACAACGTTTGAAGTAGTAATTGGCGGAGTTACAAAGGAAGAAAGTATGACGAACTCAGGTGAAAGATCTGCCGTAAGAGAGAACGAGACGCCTCCTCCCTTCTCAGTGCCTATATCTGAGAAGATGGCACGCTTTATACGCTTGTCCCCTGCAAAAGACGTGGACTGTGCAGCAAGAGCGTTAAACGTAGCAGCATGCCCTTCCATTCCAAGCGATGCTGAGTGGTCAGGATTAACTTCAAGCTTCAATGTTTCAAATCGTACGTTTTGAAGAGTGATACTTTCAAGTACATTAAAGAATTGCGAAAGTCCTACGTGATTATCAAGCAACGTCTGTCCTGCGATAAATCTATTTCGAAGACGAATGAAATCTTCTACACTGCTACGATCGATATTCCTCTGAAGCGAATCAAGCTGTGCAACTTCTCCGTCACGCACATTCTCAAGATACTTCTGATACGCGAATGCTGCTGCAGCTGCCGCAAGGCTTATGCCAAAAAGAACGACACCAATCAAGAGAAACACGTTGGTGCCTGAAGAAATACGCCGAGTCTGCGAGCTTACCGGCTGCTTAGGAACGAACGAGGTTGGAATAGTAGGAGGGAGAGCCACAATCGTAGTATACCGGTCAAAATGTTAGTTGCGAATGTTTATACACACTTCACTAGTCTCCTTCTTCAAGTTTTCGAAGCGCGAGCCCAACCGCAACAGCAAACTCAGGGCCGATTTCCTGAAGAACAGGTCGCATGAAGGAAGGTGCTTCAACTTTTGCGAACGGGTCCGCAACTTGCACATCAATAGAGAAGAACGAGCGGGCGTATTCTCTTAATTGTTTTGTAACGCCTCCTCCGCCCGTAAGAATAAGTGCGGACACGGTCTTCTTATGCGCCATTTCGTACTGAGAGATAGCGCGCTTCGTTTCTTCGAAGATGCGTGAGAAAACGAGTTCGATAGTTTGGCGCTCGTAACTATTGTCTGTGGCCGAACCGAAACCGAATGTTTTCTTTGAGACTTCTGCTTGAGAGAACGTATGGCCATGCGCGCTAGCAATAGAGCGCGTTACGTCCTGTCCTCCCTGAGGAATGTTGTGCGAGAGAGCAACTACGCCGTGCTCAACCACGTATACCTTTGATACTGAGGCACCGATATCAAGAACGACTACAGGCTTAACGGGTTCATTCACCACAGAACGAATGGTGCTGAATATCTCAATCTCATAGAAGCTCGCCTCAAGCTGGCTTCCTGTTACAACGCTCTGAAGAAGAGTGAGCTCGTCATTCTGCACAGCAACAAGGAGTACTTGGATCTTTTGTGGAGGCTCTGCTCCTTCTGGAAGCGGTTCAGGGATAATGAACCAGTCGAGCTGAATCTCTGACACCGGCACAGGGATGTATTTGCGTGCCTCAAGTTCAATAATAGTCTTTTGCTGCGCAGGATCATCGCGACGTGGAAGCTCAACGAGTGTAAGAAGTGATCGTGAGAACGGAATGGAGATACCGCTTTCTTTGGTAGTTATATTTGCTTCATGAAGAAGGTCACGCAATGTCTCAGCAATTTTATCTGCTGGTAGGTTTGTTGCCTGTCCTACTTCCCCTCCGGTGTAAGGAGCAAGAGCAAGTTCGCCGTACGTCTCAAGCACTGCACCACCACCCTGGCGGCGTAGCTGTACAACTTTAAGAGACGAGGAGCCTATGTCCACGCCCACAACACTCGCTGATTTTTTCTTCGTAAACAGCGAATCAAGGAAACTCATATCAGAATTGTAGCATTTCGTTAGCAGGACGCCCGCATGCTATGCGTATGAAATTAATTTCGTACGTACTTGATCTGCTGTTTCCACCACGCCCTACACAAAAGATTGTGAGTGGGCTCACACTCGAAGATATTTCAGCTCTTGTTCGCCAGCGTCGTATTAAATTAGACGGAATTGGCGTTACCGTACTTCTTCCTTATAAAGACCCTCGCGTTCGCGCACTTATTCTTGAAGCAAGGGTCAATAACAATCGAAAGGCTCAAAAAATCCTTGGGCAGGTGGTCGCTGCACATCTCCACAAACTTCATCCGCTACCAATAGTCCTTATTCCAATTCCTCTATCGGCTGCGCGAAAAAGACTCAAGGGTTACAGCTCGGTTGAAAGAATAGCTGAAGAAGCCCTGAAGGTGGAGAGGTGTGGTGGCCATACCTATGAAGCCGGGTTGCTTGTCTGCACCTGTGATATTCCTTCTCAAAACGGTTTTGCTGGCATAAATACCTTTAAAAACCACGATCTTCCTCACCCAACATACCT
This sequence comes from Parcubacteria group bacterium, assembly GCA_028286615.1. GTDB lineage: Bacteria > Patescibacteriota > Minisyncoccia > Phycocordibacterales > Phycocordibacteraceae > C7867-001. Next base: position 16,999 of record JAQBRG010000008.1, read on the forward strand.
ATATATGGTATTGGACGATGTAGCAGCAGCCGGATCCAGCTTTTGTGCTGCAAAAGCGGCACTTGAGATGGCAGGCGCAATTCATGTCTCACTTCTATCTCTAGCCAGATAGCTCACATAATACCTTTAAGTCATTGACTTTTCTTGAAAATGAATTAGGGTATTAACAACTTCGTTTGCTTATCTACTAGATAACAGAGCCCATGTGGGCCCTGGAGTAGCGAAGTATTGGTCTTTCACAGAAGAATAGGAACAGTTCATGAGAAAGCTATTGTCTCTGGTGCTCGCTTTTGCGTGCATCGCAGAATCAAGCTACGCGGAGCCGCAGAGCCCTTCGGCAACCTGGGGGTCTTCCCCTACGTTTCGGGACGCAAACGATCGCGCCGTTGACCGGGCCACTGCCGAGGCCATTCAACGTTCAAGGAACGGTGGCTACGGTCCGGCTCAATCAGTCGTAAACGGTGACATTATCACCAACAACAACTGCGAAGGCGATTGCACGAGCAATAGCTCGTCGACCACCAACGCGGTGAACTACACGAGCAATAGCTCGTCGACCAGTCTCACCGATTCGCCCAACGCGAACGTGGGGATCAACTACCGAACGGGGGCCAGTAGCAATGGCGTCAACCAATCGGCAACCAGCCAAGTCAACACAGCAAACGGTTCGCTCACGGCGACCGGCGCTGCAGCGACGCACTGAAACCAAGGGGAAACACATGAATAAGAACATCATGAGCATCGTCGCCATATTGGCGGGGATGACGCTTAGCGCATGCCAATCTGCTCAAGGGGGCACATTCACGGGGGGTCTTTCGACCCTTCACGAGCCTGCTCCCGTCCGATATGTGAGTCCATACGCTGATGCGCTCAAGTGCCTGAAAAGCCAGCTCTCGCCTCAGCAAAGCGAAACGGCGGTGGGTATCTTGTACTTCACTCAACGCACTGGGAAGGAAGTCTACGCAGCTGATAGCGCGTCGGGCAAATACCTTTCCGATGGCGGCGAGGATATGCTAATGAACAGCCTGCTCGAAACCGGCATAAAAGTCGTTGAGCTCGGCATCGCCGCACGAAACCTGAGCGACTACATGGCCGCTCGAATTCCTAGAATCGATGAGAAGGGCCAGCCGCTATACAATCCGGCTGCCCTCCCAGACCTTCAAATCAGCGGGTCTTTTTCTGCTCTGGACTTCGGTTCAGGGGATGTCAAAGAGCTGCGGGTAAAGGGTATCGGTGGTGGGAAGCGCGTTTTCGGCGCCCGCTACCTCGTGACGGCACGGATGTCCAACGTCGTTGGAGGTCACGGCCTCAGAGGCGACATGCTTGAGGGGGCTGTAACCGTCGCGAAATCCTCCTTCAAGAAGGATGTGATGGGACAGGAAATCAAGGCTGGTGTGGCGTCGTTCTTCGGCGGCCCCAGCTCTGACACCTACATCGAACTAAACCTTGATCATGAAGACCGTCAGTTGATGCAGCTCTCGCAGCAGTACTCAGCCGATTATCTGGCCTACGACCTGGTCTCCCAATGGGCCCACATCACTGTTTGTGAGCCGCATCGGGAATACGGCGACTATTTACTTTCTGGCAATTACGTCGGCAAAAGGCCGGTTCCGGTCTCTACCCTTGCGCAGAAGAAATAGCTGTGTTAGGGTTCTGAAGTTCGCAGCCAGTCCCAACAGCCCATCCTGAAAAGGATAGACTCCTAGGACCGGTAACGAATGTTCTCGTTTTCGCACGCGAGGACAATTTCTTTTTGTCGTTCGCGACATTAGGGAATGAATCGTGCGTATTCAAGGGGGCCCTGCAAGGGGATGCTCCATTCACTATGGGAAAATACCTGAAATGAAAAAGATCCTTCTCGCCGGCGTCGCCGCGTTCGCTCTGTCCTTCGCCATGGGCGCGCAAGCGGCCACCGTCAACGTCACCGCCGCCGCCAACATGGGCGTCGTCAACAAGGTCGGCGGCACCACGCAGGCTGCGACGAACATCGACATCAACGTCGGCAACATCACCAGCTCGACTCTCGACCAGTCCGCGACCAACCTCGACGGCGCTGTGATCAACAAGCTGGACATCGATCAGACGGCGTCCTTCGGCAACCTGGCCCTCGGCCTCAATGCCGCGGCCGTCGCCGTCAACGAATCCGTGCACCAGGTGGCCGTGAACGTCACCGGGTCCGGCGCCGTCAGCGGCAGCAACCTCACGGGCGCTGCGACCAACGTGACCGGCCTGGTCTCGAACGCCGCGACGATCAACGTCCGCTAAGCTTCGGTCTTCGGACCAAGCAACCATCGTTCCTTAACTGGAACATCAGCCCTTCGCCGTAAAACGCGAAGGGCTTTTTCTTTGCTCCAGGCGATTGAAGTGATAAGTTAGGAGAATTGGAGACGTGGCTGAGTGGTCGAAAGTACCTCACTGCTAACGAGGCAGGGATTAACGTCCCTCGAGGGTTCGAATCCCTCCGTCTCCGCACCTATGAATAAATGGCTTAAGATTGCTCTCTATACCCTTCTAGGACTTTTTGCCTTGGTTGGTTTACTTTTCACCGCAGTATTCGTTGCGATGCGTTTTGATCTCTTGAACGTGCAGGGTTCTAATGCCTTGCGTAACGAATTCTTCCTTGGGACTTCAACACCTGACAAGCAACAGGCCGTTAAGAGCCAGCCTTGCAACGACAAGAGCAAGACGGTCTGTGACTGGACCGAAACACCTGAATGGAATGTGGTTGAAGGAGGTCTTACCAAAGACGCAGCCGTAATCGCACGCGTTTCAAAAGAGACGGGGATTGATGGACGCATCATGGCTTCAGTGGTTATTCCTGAGCAGATTCGGTTCTTTACCTCAGAGCGTGAAGTGTTCAAGCGATACTTCGAGCCACTTAAGATACTTGGTTCCCTTTCGCAATTCTCTCTAGGCGTATCAGGTATCAAACAAGAAACGGCTGCTCAGGCAGAAGTCTATGCAAACGATTCCACCTCTCCTTTTTACCCAGGTGCAAAGTTTGCGGACCTCCTCGCCTACCCTGCAGGCACAGAGCATGACGCAGAACTCTACCGTCGTCTCACGGACGACAAGGATCACTACTATTCCTATCTATATACAGCGTTATATATAAAAGAGATTGAGACGCAATGGAAAACTGCAGGATTTGATATTCGTAACAATCCCGAAGCACTGGTTACACTTTTCAATATTGGTTTCGCTAACTCACATCCAAACGCAAACCCTCAGCCAGGAGGAGCACCTATAACCGTTGGAGGAAAGACCTACGCTTTTGGCGAGCTTGGCGCTAACTTCTATCATTCAGACAAACTTCTTACTGCATTTCCTCGGTAACACGCTTCATGAGGCACTCACATAAGGGGTGTATCATGCATTGGTGGTACGGGCTTAGAACATAAGAATTTCATAGAAAAAGCTCCATATTCGCATAAGAACATTCTTAGGAATATAGGTATCAAGCACTGGTTAGACGCTGGAAGAACCTAGGGCTAGCGAAGGCACAGGCGTACAATATTAAAATACTCACGATAATTTCTTTCTTATGAATAGAAACGGATGGATAGTCCTCGTTATTATTGTTCTAGTCGCACTTGGTGGCGCATATGCATACGCTCAGAAAGCAAAAGCCCCAACCCCTATGGGAGACACGGGTACCTCAGCAGGAGTTGAGACAACCAATCCAGATGCAGCTACGGGCAGCACGGGCACAGCAGGAGTGGGTGTATCTGCTGGCGTATCAGCAAGCGCCAAGACAGTTACTGTCGCGTACACAGATCAGGGATTCAGTCCCAAGAATGTCAGCGTTAGCGTAGGAGACACCGTACATTTCGTAAACCAATCCGCAAGTAAGATGTGGGTGGCTTCAAACGAGCATCCTACACACACCGAGTATGACGGCACGAACCTTCAGCAGCACTGTGCAACTGGCGGATCCTTTGACGAATGTAAGGCGGTTGCAACAGGCGGTACTTATGACTTCACCCTCACAAAGGCAGGTACCTTTGATTTTCACAACCACGTACGCGCGTCAGACACCGGTACCATCGTAGTTAAGTAACCATGCAATCGTTCTCTTCCTTAACACCAAGCGAGACGCTGCTACGCCTAGGTTTGGCGCTCTCGTTTATCTATCCACCGATATCGGCAATCTTTGATCCCTATTCGTGGATTGGATATTTCCCAGCGTTTCTCTCAAATGCGTTCAGTGCACATCCCGAGATTCTTCTGCATTCGTTTGGAGTTGTAGAGGTTGTGCTCGCTCTCTGGATGTTGTTTGGAAAGAAAGTACGTATCCCAAGTTTGATAGCAGCACTCATGCTTATAGCAATTGTGTTCTTCAACTTGGGTCAATTCCCTATCCTCTTCCGAGATGTAGCGCTCGCATTCGCAGCACTCGCTCTCGCTTTCTGGCCTCAACGTTCGCGCTCATAGGATATGGAAGTTACTCACACTCGTTCAGCAGGCGGTGTTGTTATTGGCGATCACGGCACCGTAGCGATGGTATTGAGTAACAACAGTAATTCCTGGCTGCTTCCCAAAGGGCATGTAGAAGAAGGCGAGACTGACGAAGAAGCAGCTCGCCGAGAAATTGCGGAAGAGACTGGTCTTACAGACTTAGAACTTCTCGACGATCTTGGAGAATTTACTCGTCTCCCTTCAGACACTTTCGAAGAAAAGACCGTTAAGATGTTTCTCTTTGCCGCTCCTCCCCACGCTCTGCTTGCACCGACGCTTGAGATTAAAGAAGCACGATGGGTTCCGTACCGAGAGCTTCCTGAAACACTGGGAAGTCCACACATAGAATGGTTCCAGAAGGATCGTGCATGGTTCTCAACGGTATTTGAGCGAGTGCGCCAAGCTATCCAACGAGATTAACAAAAGAGCCGCATTGCGGCTCTTTTGTTAATGAAGATGTGTGAATAGATAGATGCCAATGGGTATGGTCCACACGAGCCAGTCTGCAACGCTTTTTCTCCATAGCTGGCCATAGTAGCGGGGATGAAGATAGAACTCCTGGTACGAAACTGCGACAATCGCAAGGACTAGCAGGACGTAAATTGCCACATCGCTTCCGAAGAGTTCTTTGGAAATAAAGGTTGAGACAACAATAACTCCGAGAGCGCCGATGAAGTGACAGGCCTGTCTGTATGCGAGTACTCGGTATCCGTAATGCCCGGGCCCAAGTCTTTTCCGTGCGAGTGCGAGTGCGTGGTTGTATGACGCTTGCCAACGCACACGTTTCCCTTCAACGATGGTCGAGAAAGGATATAGGCGATCTGGAATTGAGACCAGGAAAGGATATATACCCGTACGCTTAGCAGTACGGACAGATTTCTTGGCAGGAGTGCGAGTACGCTTCTTCATGCCCTCCAGTATACCGCTCTACCTAATAGCTTTGGCAACAGCTGGCACTACCCGCTTATCCATCACGTCTGGAATGATCTTGGTAGCTGTTGGTCTCTCAACAAGCGCGGCGAGCGCCTTTGCGGCTCTGAGTTTGCTTTCCATCGTTATCATACGCACTCCCTTATCAAGCGCGCCACGGAATACTCCAGGGAATACGAGGGCATTGTTAATCTGGTTCGGGAAATCAGAGCGTCCTGTGCCAATAACCATAGCGCCTCCTTTCTTGGCTTCTTCAGGAAGAATCTCAGGTACTGGATTTGAGAGCGCAAAGACAATAGCAGAAGGCGCCATGCGCTGTATATCAGCGGCCCTAAGAAGATTGGGACCAGATACACCTATAAACACGTCTGCTCCTGTAAGCGCCTCCGCAATACCGCCTTCAATACCACGAGGATTCGTAAATGAGGCAAGTTCTTTCTTAGATGCGTTTAGGTCTGATCGCTTTGCATGCACAATGCCCGCGCGGTCTAGCATCACAATGTCTGAGACACCCGCAGCCTTTAGAAGTTTCGCCGTTGCAACTCCAGCTGCTCCCGCCCCCGCAATACAAACCTTCAGGTTCTTAAGTACTTTCTTCGTAACCTTCGCTGCGTTTATAAGGCCCGCAAGCACCACGATAGCGGTGCCGTGCTGGTCGTCATGCATAACAGGAATATCCAGTGCCTCTACAAGTCTTCGTTCTATTTCAAAACATTCAGGTGCCTTAATGTCCTCAAGGTTAATTCCTCCCCACGCAGGAGCAATGGCCAAGATGGTGCGGACAATCTCATCCGGATCCTGCGTACTGAGTACGATTGGCCACGCGTCGATGTTAGCAAGCTCTTTGAAGATAAGTGCCTTTCCTTCCATAACAGGAAGAGCGCCGTACGGACCAATGTTCCCGAGCCCAAGTACAGCAGAGCCGTCAGAGATAACCGCCACCGAGTTCTTCTTAACAGAAAGCTTTCGAGCCTCTTCAGGGTGTTCAGCTAGGTATTTGGAAGCAACACCTACACCTGGGGTGTAGAAGAGAGAAAGGGCTTCCTTGGTCTTAAGCTTTACTCGTCCTTTTGTTTCGATACGCGCACCAACTTTCTTAAATTCTGCGAGAATTCTTTTATCTTTTGCATCCATATAGAGCCAGGATGCGCTTTTTATTTGCAGGTGGCAAGGAGCGCTGCTCGAGTCATGGGGCCCACGAGTCCGTACCCTGCACCTCCCGCTTTAGCGATGCCATTCTTAACCTGGAACAGCTTAAGTGCGCGGTCTGTAGCAGGACCGAAGTTGCCAGTTACCTTTCCCTCTGGATAGATAGAGGAATCTTTGGCGAGCAGTGTTTGCAGTTTTGACACCTCTCCTCCTGTCTTGGCATCGGTGCTATCAAGCTTGAGCGAGTACGTGAATGGAGCACACATTCCTACAGTGCCTGACGTTGCAGCAGGAACAGGTTCTACGCTTGGCGTAGCGCTAAACAACATATTGAGCGCATTGCGTGTTGCGGGACCAAGAGCACCTGTCTGGTCTATACCCTTACTCATCTGGAACGCCCTTACGCCATCCGTTGTACACGTGTTTATGAATCCTGATATTGGACACTCGGTTAGGTTCTTTCCTTGTTCAGGATAAAAGTTGAGGCTGTGGAGAGAGGCCTGTAGGGCGTATACACCGGTACTTGCTGTGGTAGTAGATGTTGTTGAAGCAAGGATATCGGTGCTGAAGGTATACGGAAGCGCACGGGTATCGTACCGGGTCTTGGTTTCTGCGCCGAGGAAATCTCGAATACCAAGCGTGGTCTGGTACGCGAAGTCTGAGAATACATTGGAGCGAGAAGTATCATCTAAGAAGCGTGGCTCGTATATGTAGCCGTACTCGATAAGCATGCTCGGCACTTCAGATGTGTTGAATGCACCGAGTGCTATGAGTTCCTGGTCTTCGACTACTCCTGCATTCTCAAGTGGAAGCGTGCTCACTCCTTGAGAATTGTGCAGTCTGTTAAATACCGAGTCGGCAACTGCCTTTGAAGCTTCAGCGTTTCCGTACTGCTCGTCTGGAACATAAATTGCGAAGCCTGACTGCGTACCGGCAACATCAGGTGCGTGATTCGTCTCATCGTTAAGGTGAACATGGATCATAAGATCGATGTCGTTATCGTTTGCCCATTTAGAAACACCGTAAAGACGAAGTGCTACATCCGTTGGTGCCGCAGCGTGCTGAACCTCGTCGGTCTTTTCCTCAACCTTTCCCTTCTTAACAAGCTTCGCCATTGCTTTCTTATGCGTATCTACAAACTTCTTTATAGTCTTCATGCTTCGGTCAAAGAGATTGCTGAGAGCATCGCTCCAGCTGTTGGTATCGCGAGCAAGGATAACCTCAAAGCGCGGGTCTGTCTCAAGTTCCTTTGCGAGTTTCTTTGAGAGATCAACCACAAGTTCTCTCTCGTAGAATCCACCAAATTGGGCTCCGCCAAAGTCTGGCTCGTGCCCAGGAACAATAAGTATGCGGAACTTGTCACTGCCACTCATGCCAGCATCCTGATATGCCTTAACGAGGTCGTCTGCGGTAACGGTGGTTGGAAAAGCGTCTTTGGCGGTTACCGCGTTTGCGTGGCTAAAAGGAAAGGTTATAGAAACAATGAGGAGGAGCGTAAGGAAAAGTCGTGGCATAGGTATATATATCTTTATGACGGTTTATAAACATCATCCTTTCTTTCTAGTGAAGAAACGAAGAAGGCTCGCCCCAAGCAAGCCTTTATTTCTTAAGTGTCTTCGCTTTAACGTGCACAACTGCCGTGCAAGTTGCCTCTCCGCCAGGACCCTTAAATACGAGAGGGATCTCAAAGTTTCCAGGAACAGCAAAACCGATCTTCGTCTTTCCTGAATTAGGAGACAGATCTTTCTTCGAGACAGCAGTCATGGAGGTGGCATTCTTGCTAGTCCATTTAATGGTTGTGGTACCTCCTGAGTGAATCCGAGAGTTGGTTACCTTTACCTTGCACTCTGGAGCACTGAACTTAAGCGTAACTGCGGCTGATGCAGACACGGGGAGCGCAACGAAGGCACCAAACACGAAAACGAGTACGAAAAACGCAATAGATGATCGATAAGTCATACCTCCATGAGAGCATGGAAACGCGAGAAAAGCTATACTTGAAGCCATGCATCCGGAGACACCAGTAACCACCATATTCACCCGCCTCAAGCCGGACCAGAAGCGCGCACTTACCAAGCTCGGTATCACAACTGCTCGCGACCTTCTGTACCATTTCCCGGCCAGATACGAAGCCGCAGGCCCTACGGGTACCGTTGCGGGCATAACCCCGGGCGCTGATGTAACTCTCTACGGCACGATTAGAAAGCCTGAAGTGCGCAAGGCGTGGAAGAGCCGTCGTCCTATTGCTGAAGCATATCTAGAGGATGCTTCAGGAAAGATAAAGCTGATGTGGTTCTCTCAGCCATACATCGCCAAGTCTCTTCATGACGGCATGGTTGTGAAGATAACCGGTAAGGTTGCTGGGACTGCAGGAAAGATCTATGTAGCGAACCCCGACATAGACCGCTCCCCTATTCCTCCTGAGGAAGTGCACGAGACACTCTTTGCTGAGAGCCAGCTCGAAGGCACGGACCAACTCTTTGCCATATACCCTGAAAGCAAAGGCGTGTCTTCTCTCTGGCTCTTGCACGCTGCTCGCAGACTCTTTGAGCTTCATTTGCATGAACAGGTTGAAGACCCGATTCCAGCCGAAATACTTGAGCGGTACAACCTCCCTTCGCTGGCAACAGCACTCGTTTGGATACATGCGCCTCGCAAACTTCCAGATGCTCAAGCTGCAAGAAAACGTTTTGCATTTGAGGAGGTGTTCGCACTTCAGCTTGGCGTACAGATGCGAAAGCTGGCAGCAGTTGCTGAGAAGTCTCTTCCTATAGAAACAGACCGTACAACTCTTAACGCTTTCATAAAGTCCTTCCCGTTCCCTCCAACCAATGCGCAGCAAAGAACAATTGAACAAGTTGCACTAGATTTTGAAGCAGCTCACCCCATGCGTCGTTTGCTTGAGGGAGATGTGGGTAGCGGAAAGACTGCTGTTGCCGCTGCAACCGCGTACATGGTTGCAACTTCAACTCCGCCAGGGCGAAGAAACGGGACGCTGCAAGTTGCATACATGTGCCCTACAGAAATTCTTGCTAAGCAGCACTTCTCAACCTTCGTCTCATATTTCAAAGACCACCCTATTCCTATTGGTCTTATAACCGGCAACGAGTGTAGGAAGTTCCCCTCAAAGATTCGAGGGCAAGAGTCTGCAAAGATATCGAGGGCTCAGTTTGCTAAGTGGGTAGCGAACGGCGAGATACCTATTGTTATAGGTACGCACGCACTCGTATATAAATCTCTTGAATTCCAGAACCTCGCGTACGCCATTATCGACGAGCAGCATCGCTTTGGAAAAGTACAGCGACAGAAGCTGGTACGTAAAGACACAGTGTCTCCACACCTTCTTTCCATGACCGCCACTCCTATCCCGCGAACGCTTGCTCTTACTATCTACGGAGATCTCGACATATCGCTTCTGGACGAAATGCCTGTTGGCCGCAAACCAGTTATTACGGAAATACTTGGACCCGAGAAACGCGAAGAAGCGTACAAGCGAGTTCGAGAGGAAATGGCGAAGGGACGCCAGGTATATGTTATATGTCCGCGTATTAACGAGCCTGATCCCACAAAAGAAATGGCAGTTATGGCCAAGTCTGTGAAAGCAGAGGCGGAGCGTCTTGGAACAGAAGTATTCCCTGAAGCAACGATAGATATTCTGCACAGCAAGATGACGCCCGCAGAAAAAGAAGCGTCTATGAGCGCGTTTGAGAAAGGTGTAACGGATATTCTTGTCGCGACATCCGTGGTTGAGGTTGGTGTGAACGTACCTAACGCAACTGTAATCTTAATTGAAGGAGCAGAGCGCTTTGGTCTAGCTCAACTGCACCAGCTTCGTGGACGTGTTATCCGTTCTTCAAACCAAGCGTATTGTTTCGTTCTTCCTGAGAGTTATGGCGAAGCAACCAAGCAGCGTCTAACTGCACTCAAAGAAGCAAAGAACGGTTTTGAACTAGCTGAATACGATCTCTCTCAACGAGGTGCCGGTGAACTTATGGGCGGCAGGCAATGGGGCGTCTCTGATATTGCCATGGAGGCTCTTAAGAATTTAAAGCTTGTTGAGGCTGCGCGTATTGAGGCGTCTCGTATTGTTGGCGAAGATCCAAAACTCTCTAAGAGCCCCCTTCTCAAAGCTCTTGCAGACCGAGCTGAGGAAAGCGTGCATCCGGAATAGAACGCTGGTAGAGTGCGGCCAGATGAATTAATTGGCCTTAGGAGGGTCAGATGAACCTTACAAAGAAGTTTGGCCCTGTTTGGGTTGGTAGCGGCACACGTGGTTTCTTCGGAGAGGGGTATTGGTTCCATTTTCTGATTCCCTCTCTCCACAAGACAACGCTGGTCGCCAAGACCACAACGGCTTTCAAGAACGCCGGCAACATGGAACTCACAGCTAATTACACGCCCAAGCGTCTGTTCCCAGACTGTATCCGTGTGGACTTTCTCAATGGGCGCATGGTGAATTCAGTGAGTCTCTCAGGTCCTGGCATCGATGCCCTTCTCGCTATGGAACGCTGGCAAGATCTTAGAAAGCCGTTCATGATCTCAGTCATGCCAGTGGCTAAGACGGAAGAAGATCAGAAGAAAGAAGTGCGCCATTTTGTTGAAAGCCTCAAGGTAGCACTCCCGCATTTCCGGGGTCGTTTCAGACTTGCGATACAAGCGAATGTCACCTGCCCTAACGTGGGTGCTGATATGAGCAAGATTGAAGAAAAAGCGAAATGGATTCTCGACATGCTCGGGGAGTTGGGGCTGCCTGTATTCATCAAGCTTAATCTGCTTACTGAGCCCGAGGCTGCTGCACGTATTACAAAACACCAGCACTGCTCAGGTATTTGCATCTCTAACGCGATACCTTTCGATGAACTCTTTCACTCGGAGTTCTGGAAGCGGGCGTACCCTCACGGCTCTCCCATGCCCCTGCGTTACGGGAAGGGCGGGTTGTCCGGAAAAGATTTGTTCAGTGCATTACTCGAATGGCTGAATATGTTTCGTAAGATCGATAAGGAGACCTACGTCAACGCTGGCGGCGGCATTATGCGCGCTCGCGACGTGGACTTGGTTTACAATGCTGGAGCCAATTCGATCTCTATTACTTCAGTTGTGGTGCTTCGGCCTTGGCGTATTCCAAGCATCATTAAGCGTGCATATTCTTTGTTCTTATAACGGAAGATAGCGCGGATGGTCCCAGACCCTCCGCGTTTTCCTTTTGCCTTTTGCGTGGTACATTCCGCCCAGGTCACGTCGATCTTTAAAGCTCAGGAGGGCTGAAGTATGCAGGTTATCATTGGAAAAGATGGCTGGATGGAGTCCGTTACGTTTCTTCGCCCATCGAACTTCCATGCGCATCTGCGCCGCGCGCAGCTAATGCAGGCGATGGCGAAGATCATCATGCAGTACGTGTTGTATCTGCTGGTGATGCCGAACACCGGACCCATACGCACCATGGAAGAAGCTCTCAAGTATTACGACGAGCTCATGGAAATTGCTGAACGGGAGGGACTGAAGAAGCTTCGGTTGATTATGACGTTGTATCACACCAAGGACATTACAATCTCTGTTATCGAGGAGATCGCAAATTCCACAATCGTCCGCGCGATCAAGCACTATCCTCCGCATCCCGGTGCAACAACCGGAAGCGGTTTCGGTATGGCACTTGAAGATAGTGATTATCAATTTGAGGCCATGGCTGCGAACGGAGTTCCCCTTTTGGGTCACTTTGAAGCCGTGGTCGACAAATATAATCGTCCGCTGGATCCTAAGCACGGCGAAGCCCACATGGTGCGTGAGCATTTGTGGCGGCTGCGAGACAAGCACCCCAACCTTCGCATCTGCTTTGAGCACGTAAGCACGAAGGAGGGGGTCGACTGGGTAAAGGCTGATACATCGGGCAATACCGTCGCCACCATTACCCCTCACCACCCCTTCTTCAATGAAGGAGACCTCGAGCGTGAGGGACCGGATCTCAAGTGCAAGCCTACCGTCCAAACTCCAGAAAACCAGGAGGCTGTAACCGATTTTATGGTCTCGGGAGATCCTCGAGCAATTTCAGGTGACGATGACGCGCCACATCCCAGCAAGACCAAGCACGTTTCCTTCGAGGATGCAGCAAACGGTTGCGCACTTCCGCATGCCATTCCGATGTACGCGAACAAATTCATCGAGAGAAAGGCGATGGATCAGAGGTTCGAAAACTTCATGTCCCTTAACGGCCCGCGTTGGTGGGGGCTTGAACCTCCAGCCAATGACGACACCATTACGATCGTGCGCAGCGACGACGACATGCCCGAACCTATTCCAATTCCGGGAACTGATGACGTTGTCGTGCCTCTAGGATGGCGGGCTGGTGCTGACAGACTCCGTCTTGGTTTGGCTGTAAAAGGCTAGCCGAACAAGACTGCCCCGGCGCCAAGCGTCGGGGCTTTTGTTTTGTGCGCCCATCAGGACTCGAACCTGAAACCGCTTAGGTATAAGCTAAGTGCTCTAACCAATTGAGCTATAGGCGCCCAATCAATCTACCAGAGTCTGCTATTCTTTTACAGGAACCCTTTCTTTGGAGCATACCAATGCGCATCTTCCGACCTCTAAGGCGAGCCGGGCATTGGCTTCTGGTCATGCTGTGGAGACTCGTACTCAAACCATCGCTGACTCTCGGCCTTATTGGACTCATGTCCTCTATCCATCTGTCGATACGTATTGCGTTCGTTGTTAGATTCCCGCAGTACGTGATTATTCTCACGCGCCGGCAATTCAATATCAACGAACGTAGGCGCTGTTCGTTCCTCTTGTATAGAGCTCGCCGCCATAAGGACTTGTCGCCTGAGCAATGGGAGGAGCTGCTTTCGTTCGTTGAGCTAGGTCTCATTCGCACTAGCGACGAACGACACTGGTACCGAGTCAACGGATTCGCTACCTGGCACGAGAAGATTGTTGTTATATAAAAAGAACCGCCCCGAAGCTTATAGCTTAGGGGCGGAACTTCTTTACTAGTTTTTAGATTGCTACTTCCTCCTCTTCTTCCTTAGACTTCGGTGTTATGCCGTTAGCGATAAGAATCTTTTCAAACTCTTCGCGCTCAAGCGTCTCAACCTCAACCAATCTCTTGGTTATAGCGTTAAGTGCTCCACGATGCGTACTGAGTACTTCTCGTGCCTTAACCTTTCCTTCCTCGATGATACGCGTAACTTCGGCATCTATCTTTGCTGCAATTTCCTGAGAGTAGGTTTCGTTGCGGTAGCTATGATCGGTAGCAAAAGCTACTGGACCAACCACGTCGCTCATACCGTAACGAGAGACCATGTCGCGTGCGAGTGCTGTTATAACCGCAAGATCGTTAGAAGGACCGGTGGTGATGTCGCCATATACCATCTCTTCTGCAACGAATCCCCCGAGCGTTGCTGCGATGTCATCAAGGAAGCTCTTTCTTGATTGCATCTTCTTGTCGTCAAACGGAAGTTTGAGCGTGTATCCAGCTGCACGTCCTCGGCTAATGATAGAGATCTTGTGAACTGGGTCTGCGTGCTCAAGGACTGAAGACACAAGTGCGTGTCCTGCTTCGTGGTACGCAGTAAGTTCCTTCTCTCTCTTGCCGAGCAAGTGACTCTTGCGTTCCGGACCGAGCATAACCTTTTCAATAGAACGGATGAGATCGTACTGGGTAATCTCTTTGCGTTCTTCGCGAGCAGCAAGAATAGCTGCTTCGTTCATAAGCGAGTAGAGTTCGGCACCTGAGAATCCAGGAGTACGCTCTGCAATAACATCAAAGTTAATATCGGGACCAAATGGCTTCTTACGCGCATGCACAGAAAGAATCTCGAGACGGTCTTTGCGATCTGGGAGATCAATCGTTACGCGGCGGTCAAAGCGTCCTGGGCGAAGAAGCGCCGGATCAAGAACATCAGGACGGTTTGTAGCGGCCATAACAATAACCTTCTCTGTTGGATCGAATCCGTCCATCTCAACAAGAATCTGGTTAAGGGTCTGTTCACGTTCGTCATTCCCTCCTCCGATACCCGTACCGCGTACGCGTCCAACCGCATCAATTTCGTCCACGAAGATAATAGAAGGTGCTGTGCGCTTAGCCATATTAAAGAGGTCTCGTACGCGTGAAGCTCCCACACCCACGAACATCTCAACGAATTCAGAACCTGAGATGGAGAAGAACGGTACGCCAGCCTCTCCCGCAACGGCACGAGCGAGCAACGTCTTTCCTGTACCTGGTGCACCCATAAGAAGAATGCCTTTAGGGATACGCGCTCCTATATCAAGGAACTTCTTCGGGTTCTTGAGGAAGTCCACAATCTCGAGGAGTTCTTCTTTTGCCTCCTTGGCACCAGCGACGTCAGCAAATGTAACGCGCTGCGCAGTGTCTGATGGATCAATCATGCGTGCCTTGCTCTGTCCGAATGAAAGCGCCTGCATGCCTGCCCCCTTAACCTGACGCGTGAGGAACCAGAACAATCCTGCGAGCAAGATAATAGGAAGAATGATTGGAGCAAGACTAAGGAACCAGAATTTAAATCCTGATTCGTTTGCAATGGTGGTTGAGACAACAGAAAGCTGTTCAGGAGTAACGCCATACGCCGCGAGAGTCTCTGGAAGTCCTGCATCAGGATCTTTCATGGCGGTCTTCTCAATGCCGTCGTTGTACTTAAGCTCAAGCTGGTTGCCTGAGATCTTTATTGAATT
Source organism: Parcubacteria group bacterium (assembly GCA_028286615.1). Classification (GTDB taxonomy): domain Bacteria; phylum Patescibacteriota; class Minisyncoccia; order Phycocordibacterales; family Phycocordibacteraceae; genus C7867-001. Next base: position 32,218 of record JAQBRG010000008.1, read on the forward strand.
CACGAGCCCTGCCTTAACATCTCCTGCAACCTGAGAGAGGGCTATCTCATCCCTCTTAGTTCCGGGTCCAACGAATGTGCTGTAGAGAGAAACTATAAGAAGGAGCACCAAAATGGTTGAAAGAATGTTTCCAGCGAATCCTGGAGTACCCGGTGTGAGGAAACGGCCCGGACCATTTTTCTTTCCCTTTCCTTTCTGAGGCGGGGTTGGCTTCTTGGGAGGCTTTATAGCAGGTTTTTTAGTAGGTGACATATGTATAAGAACTATACAATAGAGCGTGAAGGAAGGCGAAAGAAGAAGCATTTCTAGACCAAACCTGCTACCCTCATACCATGAGTCTTATAGAGAACAAGAAGGCGCATCTGCGCTTTGAGGTGCTCGAAACCTATCAAGCAGGTCTCGAACTTTCAGGCGCAGAAGCAAAAGCAATCCGTCAGAAGCACGGGAAGCTTGATGGTGCCCGCGTGTTGGTACGCGGCGGAGAGGCATACATTATAGGTATGTCTGTTCCTCCCTATCAGGTTGCGAATACTCCTGCAGGATATGAGCCTGCTCGTCCTCGCAAACTTCTTCTTAAGAAGAAAGAAATAGCTGAATTGCTTGAGGCTGAGGCGAAGAAAGGGTTGACAGTTGTGCCTTTAGAGGTATATAGTAGTGGGAGATACCTCAAGATTCGCGTTGCGATTGTTCGTGGAAAGAACAAAGAAGACAAACGCGAAGACATGAAAAAGAAAGACGCGCAGCGTGAAGCATCGCGTCTTTTGAAACGCTAGTGGGCCGCTCGCGATCCACGAACCACTCTCCTGATTGGTTCGTGGATCGGGGGTGACCGGCTTTGACGGTCTGTACTTTGAGAGACGTGCGACGCAGTGGAAGGTTGTTGACCACTTAAATCTCGCAACCACAAATACTTGCAAACAAAACTGCAAGCGTGTCTCCTTACTTTACTGCTAAGGATTTCACGTTCGCTTACGCGTAAGGGTTGAGCCTCGGCTCCTCTTCGCCTAAGCGACGTCTCTTTTTCTAGGTTCTCGTAGCTAGGAACTGAGGCGGAATTCTCTACGAGATCGGTATCGAGGGTTTCCCAGCTCTCGGCTTAAAAGATGGGATTAGGCAGGAACGTTTTCGCTCGAGTTCCTATGTTTCTGCTGAACCTACAACACGAGCTATGCGTCGTAGATTCGCTCTTAAAGCCAGATTCGGACCGGAGTTCAACTCTCCGCACCTCCACATGGTTTCATTAAAAGGCCCTAACGGGCCTTTTAATATATACACGTCTTTATCGTTGGGAGGTTCTACTATTCTGCAGCCATCTATCATAGAGCCCTTATTTCCCACCACCTCTCCTGCTCACATTGAAGGCTTGCTTTGATTTAACTTTGCAACCAAAAGCGTCAGTACGTTGTGAACAGAAGTTGATGTCATGCTTCTTGTAGTCTCGGTCCGCTGTACATACCCCCTATGGGCGTAATTGTTTCTGAGTTTGTACAAATCATCAAACCAAGGCTTTAACTCAGGCTTCAGTACATTGATAGCTCCAATAATGTATTTGGTCATGTCTTTGGTAATCCCTTTCGGAACAAATAGATGTTCTAGACAACAATAAATTTGAAGGATTTTTGCACCTAAGTCTGGAATCTGTGTAGCGGAACTTAATATATCCAAAGTTGGAGCAATATCGCTAATACATGGACTAGTCCATGGATTTTTCAGATGCTCAAAAATCACTTTCGATTCGTTAAAAACCTTTTCAACCCCGCCTAAGTTTCTTCCATCTAAAAACATTGGGACAATACCTCGATACCCAAAGGACAGAAACAAGACGCCATCAGGAATCTTTTCCCAGGGTTTCTTTTCGTCCTCCTCCCAACTGTAGCCACCTCCCATAGCCTCAGGTCTCAGCATATACGGTGAGGAAGGTGCCATGATTTGAACTTTACCGGTTCCAAAATCTACTTGAGCTGGATACAAAAAAGCTGCAACTCTTAAGACATTCAGGAAGGCGCGTAGTCGAGCTGTCCCGACAAAATACACGTACGTCCAACTTCCTTCGGTTTCGTAGCTAAAAGCTAAAGGACAATGTCGAATCGAGTCTGCTCCGGCTCCTGGATATAAATCTGTAAAAGTTTTATTGAACTTCGCATGACGTTTTTCTTGATCAAAATCCACGTATGCTCTGTAGGACGGATCAAATTTTCCAAAGAACCCATCGAAAAACTCAGACCGAGTCTTTTCTGTTTCAAAATCTCTCAAGTCACTAATCTCCACGACTAGTGCACGCTTTATTATTGATCCCTCAAGGGCCAGTAAGTGTTTTTCAATTATGTCTTCGATCTTTTCACTCTTTTCACTCCAACTGAAAACAAAAGCACGTTCTGCAAATAGGTCTGATCCACCAGCTCTCTGCGCAAATTCATGATCTGTCTGACAAGCCTTTAAAAGCTTCGCCTTAAAACAAATAGTGACGATATCTAGCGGTGCTATCTTAAGATCTTTTTCTTCGAATTCCTGAAATAAACTTAGGAGCTCAGTCAGCAAGGCCCTTCTTTGGTAATACTTTTCTTTCCCCCACTTATCAAGTAATGGCATTTGCATCGCAAGTGCTACTTCCGTCTCGGCAACGGCTTCAAGTCTTATAAAGGTTTCCTCACCAACTGAATTTCTAATCGCTGACATTTTATTCGAAATTCGTTTTCACTCTTACTTTCTCTGTCATTTCGTTAACGCTGATATACCCAAGCGCATCCACATCAGGGTTATAGAGCTCAATCATATCGAGATCGTCACGCGGGAAAATTCGTGCGCCAGGAATGGCTTCTCCCTGCTGGAGTGATTCTTTCGTCTTCTTATAGCGCTCCGGCTCCATAACGAAATCTATATCACCTGCCTGCGCGCGATAGATGTCTGGCTGACGAATGTAGAGATGGGTGTAGGTGGCTTCCGGTATATCCCCTTCTGCTGGAATGACGATAGGTTCGTGAAGACGGAAATACTTCTGATTTTCGTTATCGGACTCTTCCGTGAGTTGCTTGCGCAGTTCAGTCAGGAATTTGTATTCCTCATCGTAGTGACAGAAAAAGCCGACATTCCCTGCTATAGGTAGGTATTCATCAAGAGAGGCGTTGCAGAGCTTGAAGCACTCGATATGGATATGTCGAATGGCTTCGAGTAGGTCTGCATGGGTCGTGACAGGACTGAAACGGTATAGCTTCATGGCCCTAAGTATATGCCTATTTTCTATATGCTCTAGGCCCGCAACGTAGGTGCTACCATGTGAGGAAATGAAAGAAGCAATAGGAGTCATCGGGGTGATTCTCACGTTCGTCGCCTACATTCCCTATTACCGAGACATCATCTCTGGTAAGACTCGACCTCATGTATACAGCTGGTCGTTGTGGAGTTTGCTTACGATTCTGATTGTTGCTCTACAGATACAGGGAGGTGCTGGTCCGGCTACGTGGGTAACAGCGGCAGCAGGACTTTTGTGCGTAGGTGTAGTCTTTCTAAGCTTAAGGAATGGCAAGAAGGACATAACGAAGTCCGACACAGCTGTCGCTATTCTTTCCTTACTTGCGATTGTTTTCTGGCTTTTCATTCATCAACCAGAAATCTCGCTTACACTAGTGATAGTTGCTGACTTGCTCGCCTTCATACCAACTGTGCGTAAATCGTATATTGATCCTTACTCCGAGACCTTATCGCTTTACATAACTAATGCGCTTCGTTTTGGGCTGACCTTGCTCGCAGTTGAGCACTATACGTACCTCTCATCTGCATGGGTTATTGCTTGGGCGGTAGGTAATGCATTGCTCTCTCTGCTCCTTATCGCACGCAGAATGAAGCTTCGAAAAGGAGGTTCTAATCTAGCGTCCTAGTTCTGAGTACCCCGTAGGTACGTATTGGCTTTCGTGTACTCATGGTGATACCCAGTCATCAACCACTCGTAGGAAATATGAGGAGCCGTTTAGCATCAGCGAAGTTCTAACCTGGAATAACCAATTCCACAACTATACTCATTTTGAGTACACTCACTATGCTTAGAAAGCCGCCCATGAGGCGGCTTTCAATGTTAGAATCTCTACATGTTTGAAGTTGCTGCAATACTACTGATCCCAACAGTTATTCTCTCGTTCATTATTCTGGGATTATTCCGTTTACTTACAAAGGTAATCCGTATTAATCGCTTTGGGACATCCATCTTTGGAGCGATAGTATTTCGTCTCTGTGAATTGGCCATTTATATAGGCGGAATGACATATATAACAAACATCTACGCCTACGGCGGAAAAATGACCTTTTCGGCGATACTTGCAATAGTATTTGCTGTTTATTATGCGATTTATTTAGGCATTGACCTATTGATCCATAGAAAGAGACTGTCCTAGGCTTTCCAAGAATCAATAATTCGTGGGAAGTGTGTGGAACTGCTTTGTATCAGCGAGGTTCTTATATCGGATAACAACCTCCACGCATAAGGAAAATGAGAGAACCTCCCAAGGGGCGGCTCTCTCATTTCTTAAAATTACTCTACGCCGGCTGCCAAAGCTCAATAGGATTTCCTTCTGGCTGGATTGAGTAGCCCGAGTTAGATATTATTTAAAATATGCTCCTGTAAGAATTACAGGCAATATAAATACTATGACAGAAAGGAAGTATGGCCCAAAGAGCAGAGCTCCTGTCACCATCGCTATGATTCCCAGGGCTCTTGCGAGTTGATAGCCGAGAGACCCCTTTGTACCTTTTACATGAGACTTGGATAACCTTCTATAGAAATAAATAGTAACCAGAAATGCGAATACCATTCCTCCCAATACAAATCCGTTTGGGTCGTAATTACCCATACTTTTAACAGCTGGGTAAAAAAGAGAGATGGTTATTATTGCTGCTACTGAAGTAATTATCTGGTCTTTATGACTAGGAACTTTTGTTGAGAGCGGTGACGTATTTTGAGTTTCCATGTCCCAAGCATAACAATGTAGACACGGAAGTAAATCACTTGTCCGCTGACACCAAAAGAAGCCAGCTTAGACTTTCCACGAGTCCACGACCCATAAGAACTGTGAGAAACTTTTCAGAATTAGTGAGGTTCTAACGTCAGATAACCACCTCCACCGATATAGAACCACACGGAAACACGTGGGACATTAGAAAACCGCCTCTACGGGCGGTTTTCTAATCTACATCTGGTCTGGTTCCCTTTCTTTTGAATAGTCAGCCAGATAGTCAGGGTGCCCCCGTTCTTCCAATCCTTTTACGAAGTTCTGCACCAAGGATTTATTTAAATGTATCTTCTCCGAAAGTCCTCTTAAGGAATCGAGGTCGCCATCAAGATACGCAATAGTTGCCCGGATATAGTTTGCCCAGTCTTCGTTTTGAGGCCCAACTTCTAGAGAGTCGTGGAGGGCTCTTTCAAAATCATCTTTTACGTCTGCTTCACCTTTCGAGAGTCTTATTTGGGCCTTATGGAAGAAAGTTAGTGATCGAATACTATAAAACTTCGTGCGATCTTGTGTCTCCTGAAACGCTTCAACGATTTCAGGCTGAGAGAGAATCTCAGCCGCCAGCAAAGAACTTTTACGTTCACGGTCTGCCTGATCGAGTTCAAGTACCTTATCGAGAAAATTATCTGGGCTGATTCCTCCCGCAGCAAAAGTCTTGCTCAGGTTCTCAAGTGAATTCTCAGCTCCATTCGGCTGTACTGTCGGCCTTTCCATGTAGACAAACTATATCAAGGTTCTAATCGCATGCACCCCCCTCTATAGAAATATATAGAGCAATGGGTCGCCCTAATCAGGCGACCCATTGTCAGCAAAACTCGGCAGAGATTCTTACAAGAATTACTTTTCTGCCAATTCTTTAATCTTTTCAAGAGCTTTGGGCCAGGCTTCATTAAACATACCAGCATACTCATCAGGAAGGTGGAGCAAGTCTATGGATACCTCAGTGCCTCCATCCTTGTCTTGCAGGGTGTAGTTCTCAAAACCACTGCTCTCCATAGGCACCTCGATTCCATTCCGCATTTCAGCGTGATGCTCCAAGGAAATGAATTCTTGCGAGCGATTCTCTTTAACGAGGGCCACCATACCGCCCTCCTTCTCGCCTTCCGCGGCTGGACCGAGGAAAAGCATCTTCGAGCCTTCGCTCCAATCACCCTGATAGTAGGACCCTGGCATGAATACCGAGGTCCATTCACGATACGTCGCATCATCAAGCAGCACATCCCATACTTTCTCGCGAGGAGCATTAATTTGTTTTGAGTAATGAAGATCTGTCATAAGTAGTGCGACTAATATCTAATAGACACTAATTTACCACGCAACCTTGAGAAGTCATGGACTAAGTTATCTCGCAGTTCGTAAAATGACCCGAACGCTCACTTTACCGCCTGAAGAATCAGGTCCGTAAATACAGGCACATCAATGTCTTTGAGGGTACGGACTTTGACGTGGCGAACATACTTGCCTTTCCCTATCAACAACTCGTTCCATTTTTTGAATGATGAGCCGTTATAGAAACCGAACTGTACATGGTCAGGCTCGGTATGGATAAATAATTTTGGTACCGTACCTTTCACCCAACAGCCCTGTCCCCATTTGACGGTGGTCATGAGCTGAGGAGCCGTACCCTTTACCAATCGCTCTAGCGCGCCGATAAGCTTTTGATTCTTAGGCGATTTGTCCTTCTTCCATTCAGAGAACGAACCGTACGCTTTCATTTTTTGTGGCATTGATTTAGTGGCGTTTATTGTGAGTTAATTTTAACTCACAGAAGGCAACAAAAGGTTCTAATCTACTTTCTCAAAATCCCGCGGGGTCTTTGGGCTCACCCGAAATGCTGGCTGCTATACTTCCACTCATGGAATTATGGTTCTTGCTTGCAATCGGATCGGCGCTCGCCGGTGGAATTGGTTCTTTCACTCACAAGGTTGCCGCTGTGAAGAACTACGACATTGCCGTACTGAGCGTGTACGCATCGATGATCTCCGCATTCATGCTTTTGTGTTGCACTCTTTACTTCGCCGGGATGGAACACTTCTGGGAATTCTCCACAGTCATCGCACTCGCAGCAGCTGTTACTACCTTCCTGACATTAGTTCTTAAAATAAAGTCTCTCCGTCTCATTGATGCGACACTATTCTTCCCGCTGTATAAAGTGTCCGGACCGTTTCTCACTATTCTTCTTGGAGTCTTAGTATTCCGAGAGTCATTCACTCCCATTGAATGGGTTGGTTTGGTTACAACGTTATGTGTCCCGCTACTTCTGATTACTAGGTCAGAGAATTTACGCCAGAAGAATCTTGTCTTGGGTCTCCAGATATTACTTATCGCTTCAATAACAGCGGCTGTATCCATTGGCCTATCCAAGTATGGAACTAACATTGCGAACAACCTGTGGCTCTTCCTTCTGGTGAGCGAAATATTTACTGTCGCGAGTGCTTTCTTGTTGCTTATACAGAAACACAGAACGGCAACCTTTACATTCTTCAAGACGGAAAGTTCTCCGGCAGCGCTGTGGCTTGTTCTCATCATGGGTATTACCCAGTCCCTTAGCTTTATGACAATAATGTTCGCGTTTGCTACAGGCGGTACGTTGGCAATTGTCTATACGATCAGTTCGCTCTACATACTCATTCCCATCATCCTTTCGATTGTTATCTACAAGGAACATTGGAATGCTCGCAAGGCTATAGCGATTGTGCTCTCGATTGCAGCGCTGGCATTACTTAAATAATAGAGAGTTCTGCATCCCAGTAGCGAAGTCCTGGCCGAAAGGATTCGCTCCCGCTGTATCTAGCAAGATGGCCAATAGGTTACTAGTGTGCCTTGCATTCCAGGCAAGCCCCTTGTGCGTTACCATAACCAACAACAACTGTTATGAAATTCGGTAAGGCGCTGACTCAAGAATCAACTATCTTTCTCATTCGGAAACTGTGGCAATTTTCTAAAGGAAGACATTGGCAGATTGTCCTATATACGGGCATGTTCGTAGTAGCCAATCTGATCACACTCCTTCCTCCCTTAATTTTCGGAGCATTCATTCGCGAGGTGCAGCAGCAAGGAATAGCAACGGAGAATTACGGTTATCTTTTCCTATTACTTTTCTTTCTATTCTTTATAGAGATAGTCTTCTGGGCATTTCACGGACCCGCTCGTATCATCGAGCGTTCGGTAGCATTCTGGGCAGAACTTAACTATCGACGATACCTACTTAAGGGTGTGCTCGACTTAGGACTAACCTGGCATGGTGAGCACGACTCGGGAGATACGATCGATAAGGTTAATAAGGCTGGCGATGGTCTGGGCAGCTTTGGTAAGAATGTGTTTCAAATCTTACAGATAGTTATTAAGTTGCTGGGTACCTCCATTGTTTTGTTCTACTTCTCTCCGGCGATAGGTATATTCGTCTTCGTGCTAGTTGTTGTTTCTTTTATTGTTATCTTCCAATTTGATAGATATCTCATACCGCAGTATCGACGTCTTAATGAATTCAGTAACAAGGCGATGGCAAGCATATTCGATGCGCTCTCTAACATCACCAGCGTAAAAATACTTCATATCGAGATGCCTGTCTTAAAAGGTATTGTCTCTCGCTTAGAAGCGCCTTATACCAAGTACCAAGCGAATTCGAAATTAAATGAAGCAAAGTGGTTTACAGGAGGAATTCTTTTCCAGGCAATCGCTGTTCTCCCCATCGTCTTCTACATCTATCACGCCTCTTCAAGTAACCAGCCTATTGATGCCGGAACAATTTCAACCCTGTTCCTGTACCTAACCAATCTGACATTCGTTTATTTTGGCTTTACTGACTTCTATCAAGACCTAGCTATCTACAAAAACCAAGTACTAAACGTGGAGTCTGTGGAAGATGCATTTGCTGCGAAAAACATACTCAAGCGAAAGAGCACGAGCGCGTGGGGAACGCTTACTATTAGTGACCTTACGTTTACCTATGATGAAGGCGGAGAAGTACCACACCTATATAAGGTAGGTCTCCAAATTCAACGTGGAGAACGAATCGCTGTTATAGGAGAGTCAGGATCAGGAAAGACAACTTTTCTTAAGGTGCTCCATGGACTTTACCCTTCCGCTCAGGGAACACTGACCTTGGATAGATCAGAGAGTATACCAACCTCCTTCGCAGACTTGGATCTTAAGACCATGCTCGTTCCACAAGAACCGGAAATATTCTCTTCAACCATTCGCGAGAACATAACGCTGGGCATTGCCTATCCAGAGGAGGACATCGTGCACGCGATGCGTGTCGCAAACTTTGAGAAGGTAGTGCAGGAACTGCCGAGCGGTCTTGATTCTGTAATAAACGAAAAAGGAGTGAGTCTTTCTGGTGGCCAGAAGCAGCGTCTAGCACTTTCACGCGCACTTCTTTTTGCTAGAGATAAAGAAATGATTCTTTTGGATGAATCAACCAGTTCTGTTGATTCAGAAAATGAGACCGAGATCTATACAAACATTTGGCAAGACTTTGTAGGCAAGACCGTCATAGCTTCTATCCATAAGATGAATTTGCTCAAACTCTTCGATCGCATTTATATCTTTGAAAAGGGGCAGATAGTTGACGCTGGATCTTTTGACGATCTTCTAAACAGGAGCGCTTCTTTCAAAGATGCGTGGGATCAGTTTGTCGCAATGCGACGAGAAAAATAAGTCGGTTACCGCTATCACTGAAAATACTTCTTATGGCCTTCTGCATAAGGCCAGCTCCTCTGACAACTTATCGGACTTTATCAACAGTTACTCTCTCAAACAATCCTAGACGTTGTACGGAAATTTAAACCTCGCAGCCTCCACTGAGATTACAAGCAGATTCAAAACATGAAGAGTACATCTTTTAAGTTGATGGTGCCTAAATATCGAAGGTACCTAACTCGTAGTTATCCATGTGGCTTACTTATTAGCGAAGTCGGATAGATTTTATACCTATAAAGAGCTTTATCCAGACCAATGTATGCAGAGATACAGATATGGTTCGTTACCAGGGCTCGTGCGTACAAAACAACCAATGTAACTCTCCAAAACAATCTTGCATTATTCTTTTCTTAAAAAGAAAAAGCCTGCTAAATGGCCGTATCTTGCGTGATAGCATACGGGAGTGTTGCAGAAAACACTTTACTCATCCCCTATCGCCATTATGAATCTTCGGAAGCTTCCCCTGCTAGTGGGCATTCTCTTGTTCACTCTCGCACCGTTCACCACACATGCAGCATTACTCGTTTCAGATCTTGCGCCCGGCATACAAAACGCCGAAGTGTCTGACTTGCAAAACGCACTTGCAAAGATGGGGTACTTCAACGCACTTGAGCGTGGGTACTTCGGTTCACAAACGCAAACCGCGCTTCGCTCATTCCAGACTACAGCCGGACTTCCTGTCACAGGACTTCCTGATGCGTTGACGCGTAATGCAATTAATTCTTTTAGCCAGTTCAATTCCGCTTCTCCCACAGCTTCAGGAATTCACGCTGGAGCCACGTCCTCAACAGGAGACGTGCTCGGTGCAAGCACAGAGCGCGTTAACGCAAATCTTTCGATTGGCACTTCTGGAGACCAGGTACGTATTCTTCAAGAATGGTTGAAGCGTCTCGGATATTTTCAGGAAACAGCAACCGGCTATTACGGAACACTTACGAGTGCAGCTGTTAGCAGATTCCAACAAGCATATGGAATTCCAGTTGTAGGTACTGTTGGTCCTATTACGCGCGAAAGACTTAACGCGTTAGTTTCAACTGGAACTACAGTAGTTAGTACTCCTACTCTTACTCTCACAGCAAGCAAAACTCCTGTTCAGTCAAAGGACTCTGTAGAAATTTCTTGGACTGCGACGAACGCAAGTTCTTGTCGCGCTTCAGGTGCATGGTCTGGGTCAAAAAGAGTTTCTGGTTCTGATACACAAAAGAACCTAACCTCGGGCAAGACCTACAAACTTACCTGCTCAGGTACTTCAGGCTCTGTAGAGAAATCTGTAACGGTAGATGTAGCTAGAGTGTCTTCTGCAAATGCTCCATCCGTTTCTTTCTCTGTCTCCCCTTCTGAGGTTTCCCAAGGAGGAACCACGACCATTACTTGGTCTTCGAAAGATGCCACCAGCTGTACAGCTACTGACACTTCGCTATGGAATGCCGGCAACCTCACTGCTGGAAAGGTAACGGTATCTAACCTGCAAACTTCCCGAAGCTTCGGGGTTACTTGTTCAGGAGCCGGAGGTTCTGTAACAAAGTCAGATTCAGTCACCGTACGAAGCGTTTCTACCAGTAGCACAGGCGACACGGGAACCGTTGTTACTTCAACACCGGCACCGGCTCACACCACCCCTACGACGTCTGATCCTGTGCCTACGCACACAACCACAACTATTCCCACGCCAACGACGCCAACACACGGCACAACTGCCCCTGATCCAACGGTTTCCTTCTCGGCAAACCGCACAAGCGTCTCTTATAACGATAGCGTTACCCTCACCTGGTCTTCGACTAACGCTACGAGCTGCACCGCAAGTGGTGCAGGTTGGTCTACTTCCCAGCCAACGGCAGGGACCGTTACCGTGCCGCGCATGACAGCAAGTCAGACATACACTCTTACTTGCAGCGGTGCAGGCGGAAACTCATCGAAATCAATTGCTATCACGGTTGGTGCTGCGCCCGTAACAACGACTCCTTCTACTCCTACGACTCCTCCTCCTTCTACCACTCCCCCACCAACACCTACTCCAAGCACCACAGGGCTTCCTGTGCTCCTTAAGGCTTCAGGTGGGCTCACTGGTCCGCAGAATGGTGTCGCTTCAATCACCTACAACTGGACTGGAGTTCCGATGGCAGCTGACTACTACATGTTCGTGCATGTCCTTGATGCAAACGGTGGGATTCTCTTCCAGAACGACTCGCCAATACCGTCACGTACCTGGTCCGGTCCCTACTCAATGACTAATTCGGTTAAAGTTCCCGCAGGTATCCCGGTTGGAAAATACAGCCTACGTGCAGGAATCTTCTCGCTCGCGAGCGGATATCCAAAAATGCCTGTTACTCCTGGTCCTGGCGTAACCAAGACCGGCGGTGAAGAGGCGTACATTATCGGCACCCTCACAGTCACGGCGGGTACAAATCTTCCGTACAGTCCTCCGAATGATCCATCTGCGTATCCTGGAATGCCAGTTCAGACTTCGATTCCGAACGCCGGCGACCCGATAACCGGAAACTTCAATGACGACTTCCACCCCGCAGGTATGAATCTCAAATTCCATGATGAGTTCAACGGGACGAAACTTAACACCAACACTTGGAACGAGATGTATCTCTGGGGCGACCGATTCCTCTCAGGTAACAGCGAGAAAGAGTGTTACCTCGAAGAGAACGTGCGTGTCGCTGGCGGCAACTTGATCTTCGACGCGAAGAAACAAGATGTTATCTGTCCTAAGTACAACATCGTGCAGCCTTACACCTCAGGCATGGTCACGACCTCGAAATCCTTCGTGCAGTCGTACGGCTACTGGGCTATAAGAACGAAGCTTCCTCGCGGTCAAGGATTCTGGCCAGCCTTCTGGCTCCTCCCTAACAACGCTGGATGGCCACCTGAGCTCGACATCTTCGAAGTGCTCGATCAGGACCCGACGACGCTCTACAACTCGATTCACACCTCGTCTCCGACAAATCCTAATATTGGATTGACGCTTACGGCGAAGGTCGCCGACCTCAGTACTTCGTATCACGTGATAGCGGCTGACTGGGAACCAACCTACATAATCTTCTATCTCGATGGTGTAGAGGTGAATCGCATCAACCAGGTGTTCAACAGCATCCCGATGTATCTCGTTGCCAATCTTGGCGTCGGTGGCTCATGGGGAGGAAACCCTGATTCCACGACCCCATTCCCTTCTACGATGGATACGGATTGGATACGTGTCTACAAGTAAGAGGTTAGTACACACAAACACAAAAGCCCCTCACGGGGCTTTTGTGTTTGTGGAGTATTCTTACTAAATGCATCTATCTAGAATTAGGAACATTGCTCCTTGGATACTTGGGCTTGGCAGCCTGTTTGTGGTATTTCTTTTTATCTTTATAAATATTGTTGAAGACGTCGTGACTTCAGACCGTATTGTTGGTATTGATGTATCAATTGCAAAGGCAATCGCTTCAATGCGTACACCCGCTCTAACTAAATTCTTTTTGTTCGTAACCGAACTGGGCAGTACAACGAGCATGCTACTCATTATTGCGGTTATTACTATCTCTTATGTATTCTTCGCAAAGAAACGTTACGTGCTTCCCTTTCTTGTTACCGCTCTCGGCTCTACGGCAAGCGTAAACATCATAAAGCAGCTTATAGCTCGAGACCGTCCTGATATATCTATCGCGTTCTACGCAGAAAAACTATTCTCCTTTCCAAGCGGGCACAGCGCCTCATCACTAGCTATCTTTGGATTTGTTGCGTACGTGTGGGTTAAGAGAACGCATTCAACTGCTGTTCGCATACTTATTGTTTGCCTCTCTGTGCTTCTCATTCTTGCTATTGGTCTGAGTCGGCTGTACTTAGGTGTGCATTATCTAAGCGACGTGCTTGGAGGATATGTACTTGGTATCCTCTGGCTCATAATCGGTATAAGTCTCGTTGAGCTTCGTACTAAAACAAAAGTATCTTAAACGCGAGGAGCACAAGAATAACAGCACCGACAATCTCAATCTTTGAGCCAAGGATGTCTTTGCTCTTTGCTCCTAAATAAAAGCCGATAAGGGACATCGCGAAGGTAACAACGCCAATCAGTATGGTTGCTACAGGGATACTAACCGGAACGAAGTTAAAGGTTATGCCTACAACTAATGCATCAATGCTCGTGGCAATAGCGAGTATCGTGAGAGTTCCTGTGCTAACAATATCTTTGTTCTCGCTATCATCTTCTTTCTTGAGAGCTTCAAACAACATCTTCACACCAACACCGAGCAAGAGCACAAACCCGATTATGTGCCCGTACTCAGATACGTAATCTTTAAAGGCTAGTCCAGCTGCCCAACCCAAGAGAGGCATAACGCCCTGGAAGATACCGAAGAACAAAGCAACCTTTAGGGCTCTTTTGAAGGATGCCTGGAAGGCACCCGCGGAGATCGCAACCGCGGCTGCATCGAGCGAAAGGCTGAGAGCTATGAGAAATAGTTCGATGAGGGACATGTAGGATTGCAGTGTACCAGAAATAGGCACTTTTCTTATGCACATTTGCCTGCCAAGAGGCTTCTGGGATATTGTATTAGTCGACTGTTCAAAGAAAGGTGCGAAATAATGAACCGGCCACAAACTCGGGAATGGGGCGCTCAAGTATTGAAAGATGCTCAGGTTCTTGAGACCGACAATCCGTCTTGGGGTGACATCAGGAGAGGTCTGGATACGCTTCGGGCAAAAGGACCTGATGCCGCGGCTCATGCTGAGGATATTGAGCAGATCATGTATGACAAGATGGACACCTGCTCACTCCCTTTCCATGATTAGGCCATAGTGCCCCACGAGGAAACCCCACAAGGTCTCTCGTGGGGTTTTCTTCTTTACTACCTTCTTAGGCACTATTGAGCAGCACCGCCTCCAGAAGAGCCTTCTCCTCCCGCAGGAAGCGTTACGTTAACCGAGCCGCCAGTAGCTGCTGGTGTTGCGCCATTACGGCTGTATCCGGGCCATACAAATAGAGCTATAAGGACAAGTGCCGCAATAACAACACCTGCTATAACCCAGCCCGCTGCCCCATTACCGCTGTCACTGCCTGGAGTATTGTTAACAATCGTAGCCATAGAAATGTAAGGATTTAGATAATACCCCTACAGTAAGCACTATCGGCCATGAGGAAAGGATTAAGGCTTCATTATCGAATGTACGGCTTGTTTACTTGCTATCTTCGTGGTATGCTTCTGTAAACACCACTTTGAGCACTCAATCGGAACGTATACGCATAAATCGAGAAATTCGCGCACCTAAATTGCGTGTTATTGGTGCAAACGGCGAAAACGTTGGGGTTATAACAGTCGAGGAAGCCCTCAAGCTTGCCCAGGAAGCAGGGCTCGATCTCATTGAAATATCGCCAAATGCCGTGCCGCCCGTTGCTAAAGTCATGGATTATGGTAAATTTCAGTACGAGCTGAAGAAGAGAGAAAGTGCCGCCCGCTCCAAAGCCAAGGTCTCTGAGACCAAGGAAGTACAG
>JAQBRG010000002.1:0-113431 GCA_028286615.1 Parcubacteria group bacterium
CTGAGAGCGTGTGGCGAAGCACGATACCAAAGATGTATTCAGCGTTCTGCATACGCTCAAGCATGCTCTTTGGCTCAAAGACCGACATGGCAGGTGTAGCTGCGGCAACTTTAGGATCGTCAAAGCACGAGACAATTTCTCGCAACGCATCTTCTGCAACGAAGGAATCCGCATCAAGACATCCAACGAACTCGCAGTCTGTAGCTTCTTCAATACCGCGGTTAACTGCGGTGTGCTTTCCTCCATTCTCTTTATGGATAATCGTGATCTGAGAATTCCCTTCGTACGAATCCATAACAATTCTAGTGTTGTCTGTAGATCCGTCATCCACGAGGATAATACGTAGCTTGTCCTTGGGGTAATCAAGTGCAAGAAGAGAGCGGACAGTTCCTCCAATGGTAGTTTCTTCGTTCCAGCAGGGAACGATAATACCTATCTTTGGTGTGGCAGAAGATGCCAACCTGTCGCGACGTTCCTTGGCCGGAGCCGAGAGGAAGGTGAGCAGCATAAAAATCTCGAAGTACAGACCGAGAAAGATGAACGGGTAGGCAAGTACCTCAAGTGACATAAAGGGCCGAAGTTGTGCAAAGTATAGCAAATTAGCCCTATTTTTTCTATATAGGGCCGTGTATACTCAAGCGCATATGTCCCTTGGCCGCTTACACCCCATTACGGTTGCCACCCGCGAGATTGCCTCAATTCTTGGCCGTATAGGCTTCTCCGTTGCCTCAGGTCCCGAGCTTGAAGACGAGTGGCATAACTTCACGGCACTCAACGTGCCCGCAGACCACCCAGCACGCGATATGCAGGACACCTTCTGGACAAAAGAAGATACCCCACGCGTACCCCGCACCCAAACATCCTCTGTGCAGATCCGGTATATGGAAGAGAAGATGGCTCAGGGCATTCTCCCGCCGTATCGCATCGTTGTACCGGGAAAAGTATTCCGCAACGAAGCAACCGATGCTACGCACGAAGCGCAGTTCTACCAGAATGAAGGTCTTGTTGTTGGCGAAGGAATTTCAATGGCGCATCTTAAAGGAACGCTCGACCAATTCTTCAAAGCATATCTTGGCGAGCAGGCTCAAGTGCGTTTTCGTCCCAGCTTCTTTCCTTTCACAGAACCCTCTGTTGAAGTTGATGTGTGGTACGAGACACCAGGCAAAGAAGGGCGCTGGCTTGAAGTTATGGGCGCAGGTATGGTGCATCCTCAGGTACTTATAAATGTTGGCTTAGACCCAAAGCGATACCAAGGATTCGCATTCGGAGGAGGTATTGAACGACTGGTTATGGTTAAGCATGGCATTCCTGATGTACGCCTGTTCCATTCCGGAGACCTGCGTTTCGCGTACGGCTTTGACGAAGTTGAACTATAGCTATGAAAGTCTCTATACCTTGGATTAACTCGTATTTTGATAAACCTCTTTCTTCGAAAGTGGAGACGCTCGTTGACGCGTTAACCTTCCACGCGTTTGAAATAGAGGACGTTGAAGGAGAAAAGGGAAAAGAGGTTATGGACGTAAAGGTACTTCCAGACCGTGCTGCATATGCGCTTTCACATCGAGGCATTGCACATGAACTCTCAGCAGTACTCGCTGTACCAATGAAAAAGGATCCGCTCGCAGAGGCACTTCCTGAATTCTCGGAATCTAAATTGCTAACGGTTTCGGTTGAAGATGAGAATGCATGTCCCAGATACATGGGAGCTGTAGTGCAAGGAGTTAAGGTCGGCCCTTCACCCCAGTGGCTCAAAGAAGCGCTTGAGGCTGTGGGCCAGCGTTCAATTAACAACGTGGTTGATGCGACGAACTACGTAATGCTTAATATCGGACAACCGCTCCACGCATTTGATGCAGCAAAACTTGATAGGAAAGACGGAGCATATGGTATTGCGGTACGCAAAGCGTATGCAGGAGAGGTAGTAACTACCCTTATTGGAGAGGAGTACCAGCTTGATGAAGGCACGCTTCTTATAACGGATGCGCATAGAAACACACCAATAGGCATTGCCGGCATCAAGGGAGGAAAGGCTGCACAAATAACAGAAGCAACCACGGATATCATTATTGAGTCTGCAAACTTTGACGGCACTGCAGTTCGCAAAGCAGCTCAATCTCTCAAGCTTTTCACAGACGCATCCCTTCGTTTCCAGAATAAACTTTCCTCACAACTAACTGCCTATGGCATGCGTGACGTCCTTGCTCTCATACAGGAAGTTGCAGGAGGCGAGCTTGAAGGAGTGGTTGATGTTGTGGCAGGGCTACCACAAGATCGCCTCGCTTCAGTATCTGTATCGCTCGCGCAGATCAATAGCGTGCTTGGTGCAGAATTTGATACGAGCGAGGTTGCGAATGCTTTTGACCGTCTCGGCTTCTCATTCGTTGAACACGAGGGACATGCAGGAGAGGGCAGTACAACATTCGTAGTTACACCTCCCTTTGAGCGTAGAGACCTTGTTATACCTGAAGACCTGGTTGAAGAAGCGGGTCGCATTCTTGGCTACGATCGTATAACTCCACAAGATCTGCCGCTGCTAGGAACAGAACCTGAGCTTGCACGGTTCCGCGGCATTGAACGCATAAAGGACTTCTTTAACGAGCGCGGGTTTACGGAAATAAGTACCCCAAGCTTTGCAGCCGAGGGGGAAATAAAACTTGCGAATCCACTGCAGTCTGACAGGCCATGGTTGCGCGCAACTCTCCTGGGGAACATGAAAGACGCGCTTGCGCGTGCAGTACCTGTCGCACCTCGCACGCTCGGTACGGTGTCTTCGGTAAAACTCTTTGAAGCGGGCACTGTCTTTACGAGCTCAGGCGAAGATCTCGTAATCGCTCTTGGTGTTGCGAAGATCTCGGGACCGAATGCAAACGAAGTAATTAAAGAGCACATTGCAACCTTCGAACAGGAAATCCTACAGGCGCACATCAGTCCACGTTACTCCCTTGAAGGAGACTTGGTTGAGATTAACCTTTCAAAGTTAAACCTAGAGAAGCTTGGAGACGGGTACGCACCTCGTATGCTTTCTCTTTCTGCATACAAACCATTTAGCGTATACCCATCAGCGCTTCGCGATATTGCGGTATGGACTCCGGAGGGAACTGAAGAGTCTGAGGTGTCTAATCTAATCCTTGGACAAGCAGGGGAATTCCTCGCACGTATTGATCTCTTTGATCGCTTTGAGAAAGAAGGACGTATCTCGTATGCTTTCCGTCTCGTATTTGAATCAACAGAACGGACTCTCTCTGACGCTGAACTAGACCCTGCAATGGAGCGCATCGCAAAGGCATTAAATGCAACTCCGGGATTTGAAGTGCGGTAGAATAAATTGTTAAAGCGACACGTATATTGCTATACGTAAATAAACAGCGTAGTATCCGAGCAGAAAGGAGGGCTCGCATGGCCAACGCACAATTTACTTCAGAAGCGCACATGAGAACCTTCCTTGCGAACGCAGGGTTTGATCTCGAAGAATTCGATAGATGTTCAACCAAATCAACCGCACTTCTTTTTAAGGAAACGAAGAAGGAAGTGCGCATTAACGTTGAGAGTGTTGTTGGAAAGAACACGCCACAAATCATTCGTGTTGCTCAAAGCGTAAAGGTCATCATCCGCAACCCTTTCGAGCGCATGCAGCTCTTTGAAGTGAGGCGAATTGTGAATGGAAAGACCATCGTAACCTATGATCCGTTTGAGCCTGGATGGACTATTCGAGAGACTCGAGAGCGAGGCGAGCTTGGAAGAATCACTGCCCAAAAGGGATGCAGACAGGAAGGCCGCTTCCATACGACTCCTGACGAGTTCAAGCTCATTGAAGGGAACTTGCTGCGGAAGCCTGAAGTAAAACCTTCGACGGTGTACCACAACACGATAAGCAAGACGACCAGCGAATGGTATTCGCTAGAAACTACCCGTGAACGCTTCTCGTGCACCGAATCTAGGATACTCAAAGATACGAGCGGTACTCTCATAGAGCTTGAGCCGTTTGAATATAGCTAATCGGATACCAGGGGCATGGTATCCGATTTTCTTTACATAAATCCATAGAATACCTGCCCAGAATAGATGTTTTGACACCTCATTCATGCTATAATTCACCTAAGATATGGCTAAGGCAGGGGACGCAAAAGTGGCTAAAAAGGCTGCTAAAAGTAACGAATACGACGCTTCAAGCATTACAGTGCTTGAGGGTCTTGACCCTGTCCGCAAACGCCCAGGAATGTACATCGGAACCACTGGTCCCGACGGTCTCCATCACCTTATTTGGGAGATCTTCGACAACTCCAGAGACGAGGCCATGGGCGGGTTCGCAAACGATATTGAGGTGGCACTTCTTCCAGGTGGATACGTACGCGTCGTAGATAACGGACGCGGTATTCCAGTTGGCATCCATCCAAAGACCAAAGTCTCAGCGCTTGAGACCATCATGACAACGCTTCATGCCGGAGGAAAGTTCGGTGGAGAGGAATCAGGATACAAAGTTTCTGGAGGTCTCCATGGTGTGGGTGCATCGGTTGTAAATGCGCTTTCTGAACACACCAAGGTGCTCGTGCACAAAGAAGGAGCTCTCCACATGCAGGAATACAAGATTGGTAAAGCCATGGCGAAGGTTAAGCAGATTGGAAAGTCTGGCTTCACCGGCACCATCGTTATGTTCAAGCCAGATGTATCTATCTTCAAGGACGGCATTAACTGGAACTGGGAGAAGATCGTAGGACATCTTCGCCAGCAGGCATATCTCGTAAAAGGAACTCGCATCACCGTTATCGATGCACGTGAGACTTTCACCATGGAAGCAGAAGACACTGTATACCTTCGCTCTCTTGGTCTCGACGCCCCCTCAATGTCCTTCTATTTCGAGAATGGTCTTCGTTCTCTCGTTGGTTTTTATAACAAACACCAGACCCCCGTACACAAGAATATCTTTTATGTAGATTCAGAATCAGACGATGTGGGTGTTGAAGTAGCGCTCCAGTATGTGGACGACATCAATCCGCGTCTTATGGCATTTGCTAACAATACGTACAACCCTGAATACGGTACTCACGTAACTGGTTTCAAGACGGCCCTCACGAGAACCATCAACAGCTATGGACGTTCCGCAGGTATCCTCAAAGAGAACGAAGAGAACTTCACTGGAGACGACGTACTCGAAGGTATAACTGCCGTTGTCTCGGTTAAGATGCCAGAGATTCAGTTTGAAGGACAGACTAAAGCGAAGCTCGGTTCGGTTGAAGCTCGAGGCGCTGTTGAGAGCGTGTTCGGTGCTGCGTTCGCCATGTTCCTCGAAGAGAACCCAGACGACGGACGGGCAATCATAAACAAGTCCTTGCTTGCGCTTAAGGCACGTAAAGCTGCAAAGGCCGCTAAGGACTCCGTCCTTCGTAAGGGAGCGCTCGAAGGCATGACGCTTCCCGGAAAGCTCGCAGACTGCCAGACCAAGGACGCTTCTGAATCAGAACTCTTTATTGTGGAGGGAGACTCAGCTGGCGGCTCGGCTAAGATGGGTCGCGATCGTCGTACCCAGGCAATCCTTCCGCTTCGTGGAAAGATTCTTAATATTGAGCGTGCACGTCTTGATAAGATGCTCGCGTCTGAACAGATCAAGAACCTGGTAGTTGCGCTCGGTACCGCAATTGGCGACATCTTCGATATCAGCAAGCTTCGCTACCACACCGTTATCATCGCAACCGACGCCGACGTGGACGGGGCACACATTCGTACGCTTTTGCTTACACTCCTATACCGCCACTTCCGTCCGGTTATTGATGGTGGCTTTATATACATCGCTCAACCACCGCTCTACAAGATAAAGCGAGGCAAAGAGGTTATGTACGCGTACTCAGACGAAGAGAAATTCAAGCTTCTTGGAAAGGATGCAGAACTAGCTGTTGAAGCTGCAGACGAGGAGCAGGGAACTGAGGAAGAAGGAGACGAGGCTCCTGAAGCTGAGGTTGCAACCAAGAAGGGAGTAAAAATAACCATACAGCGATACAAAGGTCTTGGAGAGATGAACCCAGAAGAACTTTGGGAGACAACCATGAATCCTAAGAACCGCGTGCTTAAGCGCGTAACGGTTGAGGATGCAGGGGAAGCAGATCGCATCTTCGACATCCTCATGGGAACAGATGTGGCTAGTCGCAAGAGCTTTATCCAAAGCAATGCGAAGATGGCTACGCTCGACGTATAAAAGAAAAGGCCCGGGGAGTTCCCGGGCCTTTGGCTTTATTCAAACCAATTTATTCTTAACCGAACGGTCTGCAGACCTTTCGCTTTAAATCGCTGAAGCGTAAATCGAACGTTCTCAGTTCAACTGGCAGTGCTTTGAGCGAAACATGTGCTTGGACTGTTCCGCAGACCAGCGATTCTGCGTTGCGCGCCACAAGCTCGGCTTTTAACTTGCCAATAGCGAGGGTCCGCTCTTTAGCGATATTTGTGCGTCGATTCCTTCTTTCCCACCGCCTCTTGTCCCTTTGAGGAGCAGTCGCTTCAAGGTGTTCCATGATGGCTTCCTTGATGTTCTTGGACTGCATGAAGATCAGAAGTCCGATTATGGCTCCGATAAGCCCACCAAGCAGATATCGATTGTCATGGTGCGGCACTGCACGTTGCGCAGCTATTATTACCGAAGGAAGAACGAACTGCTTTCCGAGCAGTAGAAGCTTAATAAGGCCAGCGTATATCAGTAGGAAAAGCGGCGTATACCATATGCCGCCGGGTCTACGGAAGATCTTCCAGAGTTCCGGATTGTAGTTTTCGTTTAACTCGCTGCTGCCCATGTTTACCCGGAATGCTATTCTCGGAACGAATGCGCGACCGAAGATTTCCGGGCCGCTTACGAAACCGAGTAGCAAACACAGGACACCAAAGATTACTTGGAAAAACCGTTTCACGAATTCCCAAAGAATCCATGGGAAGAATCCCGGAACCATGATCAGAAGACGCCACCGCAGATCACATTCGTCGTCCATCTTGTTCCTGAAGAAATAGTTGGTGTAGGCGAGTGTTGCTTTAGACGGCGGCGCAGCAAAGATTTCTTTCGGCACATCCACAGGGACGCCATGCGTAGCAATCGCGTAACCAGACAGAAAATAATTACTATTGATACGGACAACTTCTTTGCCCGCTTTTTCCTGTTCAGTTTTTCTTGGTACTCCTTCGGTATCGAGTGAAAGGCCAGTCCAGACCTTGGAAGCCGAGGGCAAGGTTATCGCGTATCCGCCATTATCCTTTTTCAGAAAACAATTTCCAAGAGCTTCTTCGAGCTCCTTGCTCGTATCTCTGCCAGCATCTACATGCATCCGTTCAAAAAGATATAGACCAACCTCCCAGCTGCCAGCGCACGGGAACTCAATGTAGGTGCCACCTTGAAAAGGTTGCTTGAGTTCGCGAAACGTCTTGGCATAAGGCCAGCTGTCGCCATCGAGTCGAGCTTGCATAACTACGGCGTAACCATAGCCTTTGCTTAGACCCAGTTTCATACGCTCCAATATTTCCGGAGAAAAACACCACCGAGCGAAGACGCTCGGGTTGTCAATCTCGGTCTGAGCCATGTGAAGCTCAATTCCTGGCCTCGTTTCAATAACTTCGACTGCGGTCTCCATGACAAAGAACTCCCAAAAATGAGTTGCCCGGGTTAATCCGGTCTGGCGTGATAATGCCTTTGTTTCCGACGCATGTCAAAACAGCCCCGGCATCGCCGGGGCTGTTTGAATCAAGACCCTTCTTGATTAGTTCTTAATATTGATAGTTGCAGAGTCTGAGTTGTTGTTCTCGTTAGACTCGTTCACATCATGCTCAGAGTCGAGCTCGATAGAGATCTTGCGATCGTCTCCATCGCGAGGACGGGTGAAACAAAGTTTCGAATCGATGTGCTCGCCTGGGCGTAGAGACTGCTGGCTAGGGGAGGTGTAGGTAAGAGATGGGGAAGTTGGAAGCACTGCTTTGAATTCGTAGCGTCCGCTTATATTCGTACCGCGGTTGATGGTAGTGAAGGATATGCCTCCATACTCGCCATTAGGTACTGAGCTTGAGCGTACGAATGAATCCGGAGAGTTAGACGTACAATACCCAACCGTCATGTTCTCTATAGCAAGATCTGCTTGTCCATATAGAGGAGCTGTCGATACCTGACCGCCACCAACCGTAGTTGTGGTGGTTGTCTGTGTACCTGCAGTTGTAGCAGGAACTGTAGTTGTAGTGGTTGTCGTTGTATCGGGAGTTGAAGTTGCGGGCGTTGAGCTCGCAGTGTCATCTCCAAATGAGATAGAAGTACCAGGATCAACTACCTGAAGATCGGGGTCCTTATCATCATTACCAGTAAATACAGTCGACAGATATACTGCAGCGGCACCGATACGGTTAGCTGCTGTTGGTACGAAGCGCGCTGCGTATACAGCGAGTCCCATACCTATAAGTACGAGCACAATAAAGCCAACGATCGCAAGCGCGTTAACGGCGACATGCTTGGTTGAGCGGTTTTGGGTCTTGATGGTCGTTATTTCCATATGCATAGTGTTTACCACACCCCTTATTCTTTGTCAACTACTGGGGTCCGAGGGTTGCTTCAGGCTACGTTCAGGAACCTGAAGGTAGTATGAGCACCCGGAAGAGGCATAAGAGGTAGCTACTTGACAATAACTCTTTTATAGTGTAATTATATAGGGGATCGCTTATGACACTTGTCACAAAGATAGCAAGTTTGATTCGTGCCTTCGGGCGCGCCTACAGCCGGAAGTGGAGCTTCCTGGGTGTTTTCCTCGTTGTCTTCCTGGTATCGTTTGGAACGCTTGCTGCGTTTGATATCGTACCGGAAGCAGCAGAAAAGAAATCAGACGCACTTGTGGCAGCTCCCGTAGCGGCCACGGTTGCTGAGGTGCCCACTGTCTACCCGGAACTCATTGAGATTCCCTCAATCAAGCTTTCGGTTAAGATTGCGAACCCACAGACAACCGATGTTGAGACTTTGGACCACGAACTTCTCTCAGGAGCCGTTCGTTACCCAACCTCGGCAAAAGTGGGAGAGGATGGTAATGTCATCATCTTCGGGCACTCAAGCTATCTGCCCGTAGTGAACAATAAGTCGTTCAAGGCGTTCAATGACATCCAGAAGCTTAAGGAAGGTGACCGTATTACGGTTACCGGCGAAGGCTATGTATATGTATATGCCGTAGAAACGGTTACGCAGGCAGACGCTGAGTCAGCCGCGATTCCTCTAACGGTTACGGGCAAGAAGCTTACGCTTGCTACCTGTGACTCATTTGGAAAGAAGACTGACCGCTTCATCGTTACGGCGAATCTTGTAGAGAGCTATCCGCTCGCGAGCTAGTCTCGTGGACGGATAGGTCGCTGCAATCCAGATGGACTAAGGTGATCTTTATATCGTCTGCCCCATGGTGGGGCGGCCAAGCAACAGGGAGAGTTACCGATGATGAGAAAGTTTCTCGTCGCCCTACTCGCAACGCTGCTCTTCATCGGGCAGCCGAACATCTCGTTCGCCGCGGTGGGCAATACCTTCGATCCGGGCAGTCCGAATCCAAGGGCACTGAAGGTCAAGATCCTGGCCAGCCTCGCGGCTGACTCGAAAGGGAACCGGCCGGTGAGCGTGAATCACGCCTCACCCAAGCAGTTCCTGGAGATGCTCAAGCTGAGCGATCCTGACGCGAAGAACCTCAACGCCGTCGCGGACCTGCCCGCCTATCTCGACTCGCTCGAGGTGGTGGATGCGCCCGAGGGCCGTCACTGGATGGCGTGTCTCAAGCCGGAAGGCAAGGGATACACCGCCGTCTGGGACTGTCTGGCTCGGGAATTCCACAAAGGCGAAAAGGCCTGGATGAACCCCGTGACCAAGAAGATCGTGTTTGCGCGTGACTGCGCCAACCCGGTCGGCGTCCCGGACGCTCCTGAAGAGGAGTGCGTCACCCAGATCTACGACCTCCGCAAGGGGGACGAACTGCACTGGGCGTGGCTCGGAGACGAGGCGCTGCCGGACTCGAAGTGCACTGCGCTTCTCAAGGCCGGCGAAGACGAGTGGAGCAATCTGCTCGTCGATGAGTGCCCTCGTGAGAAGTGCGACTTCCGTCGCGCCGCTCACGACCTCGGCGACGTGAAGATCTGGGCGAAACCCCGGATCAGCTTCGTTGCTGAACAGGACGGCCTCTACAAGGTCCGACTGTCCCGCAGGGTCATGGTCTCGATGAGCAAGTCTGTTGCGTGTGTCGTCCGTTCCAACGGTCGTCAAACCATGGGCAAGGTCATCGGAGGAGGCGCCTACAAGCAGGGTGAGGCGCGTATCGGCTACAAAGGCCGGACCGTCACTCCCAAGAGCTGGAACGGCCTTCTTCACACCTGGAACTTCACCGACGGCAAGACCGAATAGGGTAGAAGTGACGGGCGCAAACTATCGCGCCCGTCACGACTCCCTTTTTTATACGCTGCATAACGCAGCAAGGAGAATTATTTAACAATTGATTATTAGAGTGCTCAGAAACAATCACATGAAAATCTTCAACAACAACATCGAATGTGCACCGCAGAACCCGATTAAAACCGGCATCTTTGCAGTGCTTGGCGTTGTAGCTATGGGTACTGCCCTTAGCTTCGGTCTCGGCTACACCCAGCCGATAACCACACATGCTGACGTGATGGTCTCGCCTGTGACTGTAACCGGAACCATTGCGGCTACTTCTCCAGCGACTACACTTCTGACCACTCTTCTAACGACTACCATCACCCCTACGACGGTAGCGACGCTCCTCATCACACCTCCTCCTGCAAACGTTAATAACGATCCGGCAAGCACACCTCCTGATTCAGGCGATACTGAAGTCACACCTGTATATGTTGCGCCCGAGCCAGATGCTGATAAGGACGTTTCTCCTTGTTGTAATCCGGACAGCCCAATTGGCGGCGGTATTCCAACCGTTAGCCCAGTACTTGTTAACCAGACCCCAGATGTTGATACAGATGTATCTCCATGTTGTAACCCAGGTACGCCTTCAGAAGTGCCAACGGTCTCACCGGTACTCGTTAATCAGACTCCTGACGTAGATACAGACGTATCTCCGTGTTGTAATCCGAACACCCCTATCGTACCTATTACTACATACGTTCCTCCTCCCGACGTTTCTCCTTGTTGTTCTGTTACAACCCCGCCAACAACAACTACCGTTCCCCCAGTTAATCCTCCCGTAAACCCACCAATCGTTCCTCCAACACCTGCAAAGTGTGTATTCCTCACAGCAAGTGTTACGGATATTAATCCTGGGGATGCAGTAACCCTCTCATGGAAGACTGAAGCCGCAACGTCTATCACTATTGATAATGGAGTAGGTTCAGTAACTCCAGTTGATGCAGGATCTGTTATCGTGCACCCACTCGTAGATACTACCTACACCGCAACCGTCACCGGTGCTACCGGAAGCGTGAATTGTCAGGCCCCAGTGCGTATCATTCGTAATCAGAACTCTGCAGTCTGTGTGGCTCTTACCGCTAGCGCAACTGACATTAATCCTGGCGATGCCGTAACGCTTACTTGGCAGACTCGTAATGCAACGTCAATTTCTATTGACCACGGTATTGGTTCAGTAACTCCTGTAGCGCAGGGCTCTGTGGTGGTAAACCCACTTGTAGACACTGTATATATCGCAACCGTTACCGGTGCTACCGGAAGCGTGAATTGTCAGGCTCCTGTACGCATTCGCGTTCCTCAGCCAGCTGTATGTATTGCGCTTACCGCAACGCCTAACGAAATAAACCCAGGTGATGCCGTAACACTTGCATGGCAGACGCAGGACGCCACCTCAATCACTATTGACCAGGGTGTAGGTTCTGTAACTCCTGTCGCAGCCGGTTCAACAATCGTGCATCCACTCGTAGATACTACGTACACCGCAACTGTTACTGGTGCTACCGGAAGCGTTAACTGTCAGGCACCGGTCAAGATAAAGACCACGCATATTGATCAGGGTCCTGCCTGCGTACAGCTCACCGCTAGCGCAACAAAGATAAACAAGGGAGACAATGTCATCCTTTCATGGGTAACCTCAAATGCAGGTTCAATCAGTATCGATCAGGGCGTTGGCTCAGTTACGCCAGTACCATCTGGTTCTGTAACCGTGAATCCTACTGAGGACACTACCTACACCGCAACTGTTCCTGGAGCAGCCTTTAATCAGGCATGTCAGGTAAAGGTTGTGATTGATACTGATACTACCTGTACCAGCAATTGTGGAGGTGGAGGCGGTGGTGGACATCGTCACGGCGGTAGTCCTAAGCCAAAGGTAACGCTCTCAACTGAGCAGCCTCTTGGATTCGTGTACCTCTCACAGGTTCCATACACTGGCTTCGATCTCGGCCCATGGGGAACTGCTGTCTACTGGATTGTACTTATCCTCTGGAGCGCAGCGCTTGCATACCTCGTGCTTTTCAACGGTATCCCATTTATCTTCGCTCGCGCAAAGAAAGTAGGAGGATCTGTAAAGGAAGCGCTTCAGATGCCGCCTGCAATAGGACAGACTCTTAAGAACGAGGCGCACGGCCCTTCTCATGACGAAAGTCGTGAACACGAGCCAGCAGCACATGTTGCTCCTCAGACCATGCACTCAGCTCCCGAGGCTCCTGTAGCACCAGCTGCAGCAGGATACTCTGCATACCAGGGATTCCGATCCTTCGGTGGCGACACTCTCAGTATTGATGACATTGTAAAGGGCCTTGCTCGTTACAACGACTCAGTTGCTAAGGAAGAGGCTCCTGCTCCCGCAGCTCCTGTTGAGAAGCCTGCATACGCAGTCTACGAAGACATCGCTACACCAGCTCCTGTTGCTATTCCTGCACCAGTTCAGAAGGCAGAAGTACCTGCAGCTCCAGTACATGCTGAAGTACCGCACTTCCTTGAAGCACTTCTCGGAGGCGATCGCGATACTGTATTCAACACCATCCGCACCATGACACGTAACGGGGAAGACTCAGAAACCTTCCTAACTCACGCAGTTTGCGCGCTTGATGATGCGTACCGTTCTCGCATCGATGGTACTCCTTGCCACCCTGAGGTTGCTCGCATCACTGCTGATTGCGCGCCTTCATTCCTCGAGCGCATGGTTACTTCGCTAGCAACGGTTGTTGACGGCAGCTACTCAGCTGGTGTTACCGGCGTGAAGCTCGCGCTAACTCGCGCACTCGCTGTAGCAAACGGATAAAGAAACTTTTACAAGACAAACAGCCCCGACTTAGTCGGGGCTGTTTGCGTTTATGGAAAGCCGGAGCATACTTCCAAGTAGAACGAGCAGGAAATCCTGCCGAGGAAAGTACCAGGGAGAGTTCTTATGACGAAACTTGAATATCGGGGCGGGCAGCCTGAAGGCGGGGCCGACAAGTTGTCGAGATCGTGCAGCTCAGCTTTCGCAGTCGTGGCAGCGCTCGCGGTTATCGGCTTTTGCACTCTGGGTTATGGCGCTATTAAATACTTCGAGCAAAACGCTCACCACCCGATCTATGTGCAATGAGATTCAATCTCGATAGATATTTGAAAACCCCGGCGCATCTGCGACCGGGGTTTCTGCATACCAAATCTATTTGCGCTCCTTAATCTCTTTCTTAACTTTCTCAACAAAGTCTGCAACAGACATAGGCTCTAGCTTGCCTGCGTCCCTGCTTTCAACCGTCACGGTCTTTGCCTCAACTTCTGCATCTCCCATAACAAGCACGTAGGGAACCTTCTCGTTCTTCGCATTTCGAATACGCTTTCCAAGAGACTCGTTCTCTTCCTTGTCTACACGGATATTTGCAGCACGGAGTTCGGTATATATCTCAGCAGCAAAGTCTGCATGCTTTTCTGAGATGGGAAGAATACGGACTTGAACTGGAGCAAGCCAGGTAGGGAAGGCGCCCCCGTAGTGTTCAATGAGAATTCCCATAAAGCGGTCTGGAGAACCTACAAGCGCGCGATGGATCATAACCGGAGTCTTCTTTGTCCCGTCCTCAGCAATATAGAAGAGTTCAAAACGAGATGGCTGTACGAAATCCAGCTGGATAGTTGATATCTGCCATTGTCTTCCAAGCGCATCAACAGCCATGATGTCTATCTTCGGACCGTAGAATGCAGCCTCGCCTTCTGCTTCCCTAAACTCAACACCTTTCTCAGTAAGAAGGGAACGCATGATTGCCTCAGACTTGTCCCATACCTCGCTAGACCCAATATACTTATCGGTGTTTGCAGGATCTCTAAGAGAGAGACGCATCCAGTATTCAATACGATACGTGGCAAGGGCCTTCTTTATAGACTCAAGGATATTGCTAACTTCCTCCTCAATCTGGTCCTCTCTGCAGAAGGTGTGTCCGTCGTCCTGAGCAAAGGAACGTAGGCGAGTAAGGCCTGAAAGTTCTCCAGGACGCTCGTCTCGATACAGAACAGAGAAGTCCGAATATCTAATAGGAAGATCTCTATAGCTGCGCGGCTGAGATGCGTATATCTGTGTATGCTGCGGACAGTTCATCGGTTTTAGGAACATCTCGTCCTCTACGTACTGAGAAGAGACCGTAAGCATGTCCTCTTTGTACTGGTCGTAGTGTCCTGAGATCTTAAACAACTCTCCCTTGTTTACGTTTGGAGTGTGGACCTCGCCGAACCCTAATTCGTTATTAAGTTCGCGCGAGTAATTAACAATCTCGCTTCGCACTATAGTGCCGCGGGGAGTGAATAGAGGCATGCCAGAACCAACTAGCTCTGAGAAAGTAAACAGATCAAGCTCACGTCCTAATTTTCTGTGGTCGCGCTTTCTTGCCTCTTCTTGCTGTACTCCATAGGCCTCAAGGTCTTCCTTGGTATCAAACGCGAGTCCATAGATGCGAGTTAGCATCGGATTCTTCTCGTCTCCGCGCCAATACGCACCAGCAATTCGCTCAAGCATGAAAGAGTCGGCCTTTATATCGTGTGCCGGGTGTTCGCTGTGTCCGCCTCGGCAAAGGTCTGTAAAGTCTCCTGCGGTGTAGAGGGTAATGGTTTCCCCTGAAGCAGTAATGCCATCGATTATCTCAAGCTTGAAAGAGTTTTCTTTGAAGCGATCTTTAGCATCCTTCTCAGATACTTCTGTACCATGCATTTCGGTCCAGGTTGGAAGGAGTTCACGCATAGCCTTCTGAAGCTGCTCCAGGTCTGCCTCTTTAGGAGCTTCTCCTCCTGAGAAATCGAAGTCGTAATAGAACCCGTTATCTACGGCAGGACCAATGGTTGCTTTGGCGTGGGGGTAGCGCTCAAGGACTGCTGCGGCGAGCAGATGGGCGAGGGTATGGCGCTTTTCTTCTAGTGTCGGCATGTGTTGCCAGGATAGCATAAACGGCGACCCCGAAGGAGTCGCCGCTAAGAAAAAGAAGACCTACCGCCCCTCAAACACCTTACGAAGCCTCAGGTCCTCTCGTTTTGGCTGAGGCGCATGTGTGGCTCCGGCCGTGTGCACAGGAACCGAGTCTAGCGGGTTGTCACCGAAGCGATCGAAGATAACGGCTTTGGGACCAATGTAGTCGATCTCAATAGCTCCTCTTCGTCCGAGGAATGCTTCGCGGGTTTGTTGGTCGAGAATTTCAGTAGCCTCTTCAGAGGTGGGCATGGACAGGTTCCTTTTCTATACCTGTTCTTGGTATATCACAGTGCCTTCAAGTTCTCGAGTGTTAGAGATGTTTCTCCATTTCTTCCGGACACCGTTGCCTTAATCATAATGCAGGTACCAGGAGCAAGCAGATGCGCGTTGTCTTTGTAGAGCTTGGGGAAGATAACTCCCTCAATTGACTCGGTGCGGTCTTCAAGTTTAAGGAATGCCATCTTGTCTCCTTTCTTTGTTAGAAGTGCTCGGGACTCGGCAACGAGGACGGGAAGGATAATAGTCTGGCCTGGATGCGGGTTCTCAATAATCTGCGCGATGGTTAGACCAGCCTTCGCGGCCTTCTCGTCATGGGCATCAAGAGGGTGTCCGGAGATGTAGATACCGAGCAATTCTTTTTCCCACAGAAGCTTCTGCCCGATAGGAGTTTCGGTTGTTGAAGGAGGAAGGGTAAGGGCAGGCGCTGCCATGGCACCAAAGAGAGAATCTTGTGGAGCTGTTGCTGTCGAGTCTTTATGGAAAGAAAGAAGATATTCAATATGAGAGAGCAGGTAGCCACGATCTCCATACCTATCTAGTGCTCCTGATTTAATAAGACACTCAAGAGATTTTCTGTTGAGGGATTTGCCGCCGCCGCGCGAAAGGAAGTCTGCAAGGGAGGTAAAGGGTCCATGTGCTTTTCGTTCTTGGATTATGGACTCAGAGATACCCTCGCCGAAGTTCTTAATAGAGGTAAGTCCGAAACGGATAACGTCTTTGTTTTCCCCAGCAACCGTGAAGTCTGAACCAGACTCGTTCACGTCTGGCGGCAGCACGGGTATCTTCATGCGTTCACACTCGTCTACGAATGTAGAAATAGACTCGGTATCTCCGGCATCTGCGGTTAGCACTGCTGCCATGTATTCAACAGGGTAGTTGGCCTTCATGTACGAGGTCTGGTACGCAACCTTTCCGTAGCAAGCAGCGTGCGCCTTGTTGAATCCATAAGCCGCAAACGGTTCGATTAGTTTCCACAGGCGTTCTCCTTTAGCATCAGAGAGCTTTCCGAATTCCTTGAATCCAGCAAGAAGCTTTTCCTTCTGGGCCTCCATTTCTACAGGAATCTTCTTTCCCATAGCCTTTCGAAGCGTATCTGCTTCAAGCCATGAATAGCCGCCAAGCTTAATGGCAGTTAGGAGCACGTCGTCTTGGTACACAAGGAGCCCGTATGACGCATCGAGATAATCTTTCATGCGCTCGTCGAGGAAGGTAATGAGGTGTGGAGACTTCTTGCGTTCAATGTACTGAGGAATAGTTTCCATCGGACCTGGACGATAGAGCGCAACCATAGCGTTGATGTCGTGGATGGTTGTGGGACGAAGTTCCTTGAGGTAGCGCGTCATACCAGATCCGTTCAACTGGAAGGTGCCCTCTGTCTCCCCTCGAGCGAGCATCTCGAAGGTCTTTGCATCGTCCATAGGAATTTCTTCAATATCAATCTCTATGCCACGGCTCTCTTTTACGCGGGCGATAGCATCAGCGAGGATGGCGAGGTTCTTAATGCCGAGGAAGTCGAACTTAAGCAGCCCAGCTTCTTCAACGGCATGCATGTCGTACTGCGTTATAAGCTTGCCGGTTTTCTGGTCAACCTGAAGAGGAGTCCAATCCGTTAGAGGTGTTGGAGAAATAACCACGCCAGCCGCGTGCACTCCCGTATGCCGTACGCATCCTTCAATGCGCACAGCAAGATCATAAATTTCTTTTACGTCGTCGTCTTCGTTGTAGAGCGAGAGAAGTTCAGGCTCCAGTTCCTTTGCGTGCTTAAGCGTCATTGGGAAGCCCTGAGAGCCCATGGGAATAAGCTTCGCAATACGGTCTCCTGTTGCGTAGGAGTGCCCGAGTGCTCGCGACACGTCACGCACGGCAGCTCGTGCCATAAGGGTTCCGAAGGTACCAATCTGCGCTACGTGGTCTTCTCCATACTTCCTTTTGGCATACGCGATCATCTCGTCTCTACGGTTGTCGGCGAAGTCCATGTCGATGTCTGGTGCTTTAGGACGTTCCGGGTTGAGGAATCGCTCGAAGGGGAGTTTGTATGCAATAGGGTCTACGGTTGTGATGCCGGTTAGGTACGAAACAATGGAGCCCGCAGCTGATCCTCGAGTGGTTGTAAGGATACCTACAGACTTTGCGTAGGTAAGAAGATCAGACACGGTAAGGAAGTAGGGAGCGAAACCCTTCGTAATAATGACGTCGAGCTCGTATTCAATACGCGTCTTCACTTCCTCAGTTAATTCCATCTTGCGATGTTCAATTCCAGCGTAGGTTCGCTTACGGAGTTCAGACTCATGCGTCTCGCCTTCCGGAATATCAATAGCAGGGAAGGTCCACTTTCCAAGATCAAAGGTTACGTTGCATCTGTCTGCGATTTCTCCTGAATGCTCTACGGCCTCGGGCACATCCTTAAACCATTCGCGCATCTGCTTTTCTGTAACAAACGAGAAGTCCTCTTCCTGGTTAGCGTCTCCTCGGTTGCCGTGTGCGATACGACGCATAACTTCAGTCGCTTCCTGGTCGTCTGGCTTTAGGTAGTAGACGTCATGCTGTGCAACAAGCGGCACGCCTGAAGAAACAGAAAGTTTCTTAATAGCTTCCATGCGAGACATGTGTCCTGGAACGCCCGGATGATGCGAGATTTCTAGGAAGACATTCTCTTTGCCAAATATAGTTACGTATTCCTCAAGTACTGCAGCAGCGCCTTTTGCATCTCCTGCTTTGAGTTGCTGTGCTACATCTCCTGCGAACGACGGGATTATGGCTATCAGACCTTTGTTGTGTGCACGGAGGAGCTCTTTATCCATACGAGGCTTCTCGAAGAAACCTTCTGTAAAGGCTTTGGTAACAAGGATGAGAAGGTTCTGATACCCTTCGTTGTTTTCTGCGAGGAGTACGATACGAGTTCGTTTTCCTTCCTCGCTCTGCTCCTTATCAAGGCGAGAACGGGGAGCGAGATACGCGTCTACACCAATAATAGGTTTTACTCCTTTCTTTGTACCTACCTTATAGAACTCAATAGCACCGTGCAGGTTTCCCGCGTCTGTAAGGCCCACGGCGTCCATTCCTGCGTCTTTAGCAGCCCCAACAAGCTCAGGGACCTTAGGAAGCGCCTGGAGGAAGGAGTAGTGCGAGTGGGTGTGGAGATGGATGAAGCGTCCGGGCATAGGTATAGAATACCAAATTTGCGTGATAACATTTCTCTATGGAATTCTGGCCTAAAAACAAAGGCGCTCGCCCTGAGAAGGTTGCGATGAGTGAGGCAGTAAATGACGATGCCAGAGTAGCGGCAGGCCTTGAAAGCAAACAAGTAACAGGAGACTTCGACAAAGCCTCAACTCCAGAAGAGTTTATACAAAGTGTCGATTTCAATGCAATAAACTCTATTTTCGATAGCTTAATTAAAAAAGCAGGTGGGGCCGATCGGGTAAATGTTTCAGGGCACGATGTCTCCCCGACACGGATAAGTTTTGATGTTAGTGATAATGGAGAAGGTTTTTACGTGACTGCAGGAGAAGCAAAGGTCTACTCGGGAGAAATTGCATTGGAATGGCCTTCTACTGTCCAACAAAGCAGAGCCCAACGCAATATTTCTTTACTAAAGAGTCTCTTGCACGAGTCAGCGCATATACGTGGTGCATATACAGAACAACTCGAAAGAATGGAAGGAGGAGAGATAAGTGAAGCAACCGTACGTCATGGGTTGTGGGAAAGACACGTAACAAATACTGGTACGGATAGTCAAACAGCTTTAAGTCTCAATGAAGCTGTTACAGAAGACATCGCACATGAAGTACTAAGAGAATATCTAATACGGACTGGTAATAGTAGTTATTTAACTGATCCCGCTATTCTTGAGAGACTTGCGATGGGTGCATATGTGAATGATCGCCTTGCACTAAGCGTAATCATTCAAGTTATTGCTAATGAGACAAAAGTTGATAAAGATCAGGTGTGGAAAGGGATTGTGCGCGCTTACATGAGCGGGAATGATGACTTACACAAATTATTTTCAGATATTGAGACTACAATTCAAGAGAACCCTCGGGCTCAAGATGTACTTACGATGCTTAAATCAGATACACGTATTGACCACTACCTACCAATCAATAGTCTTTACAGTGTTGTGGATGACCCGCTCGAGCAGCTCGAAGTAATGAAACGCGTTATAAAATCATTTGACAGCGAGCAATATCGTAATGTACTTGGTCTCCACTAAATACATAGTCGGCGTAGACGAGGCAGGTCGGGGTCCCATAGCTGGTCCCGTTGCCGTCGGTGTTGCTATGGTTCAAGAAGGTTTCGACATTCTTGGTACTTTCCCTGGCCTTAACGATTCAAAGAAATTAACTGAGAAGAAACGAGAAGCACTTTTTCAAATACTCCAAGAAGAAGCAAAGAAAGGAACCGTACGCGTAACAGTATGTCTTTCAAGCGAGAAGGTAATAGACGGAAAGGGAATCGCATTTGCCGTTCGCGATGCGTTATTTAGAGGAGTGCGAAAATTAATGCCAGATCCTGAGCAGGGAAAGGTGTGGCTCGATGGATCTCTTAAAGCGCCACCTGAGTACGATCAAGAAACTGTTACCGGAGGAGACGGTATTATCCCTGCCATCATGCTTGCTGCACTCGCTGCAAAAGTTACGCGGGACCGTCTTATGGTTAGGCTCGCTGAAGAGCATTCAGTCTACGGATTTGAACAACATAAGGGCTATGGCACCAAAGCGCATTACGCCGCCCTTATAGCGCACGGCCCCTGCGCTATACACCGTGCAACCTTCCTGCACCTTGATTAATACAGGTTTTAGGGGTATAGTTTCAACTTCGTTCTTTAATTCAGTGTTGTGAGAAACCTAATGCCAAAAGGCGAGGAGCAGAGGAAATGCGCAAAGAAGCAAGAAAAGAAAAGAACGGACGACCCTCTCGATGTCTACAAGAACCTTCCCTGCATGCGACAGCCTGCCGAGAACACGCCCCTTGAACTCTTGGAGGAGGCCCCAAAGAACTCCCGGTGTGAGGCTTTTACGCCCACAACCGACAATGGGGCTCCTGCAGTGTTCTGTTCCGTTGGAACAGGCCTCGGCTGTAACCCCGGAAGGTTCTCCCTGATTGAGGTCAGAAAATGTCCGGGAGCTGGATGGATCAAACCTCTCCTGTACATGGACACTGAGCAAGAAGCTCAAGAGAAATAACCGTAGCGCCGCCCGACCCAGAATGGTTCGGACGGCGTTTCTACTTATATAAAAATAGTGACCCTGCAGAGCAATCTGCAGGGTCTGTTTAGATAGGGCATTCTCGAGCCGAAGCTCTAGAAAGGAGCCATCTCCGTTATTGCTCACGGGTTTTCACCAGTTTTGCTGGTGGCAGTCCTGAACAGCTCGATAAAGGAACTAGCCAGGGTCTAGGCGGACAGGCGGCTGTTTGAGCCGGCTCAAAGATCTGCGAGCACGGGTATGCGATATTTCTGTATAGTTCATCGGTGTGCCCCAACTAAGGAACCGATTTCTACAAATGGCCTAGAGTGGCCACGGCTGCTTTGCTGGAATATGTGGGTCATGCCAAATACCCCAGCAAGTTCATACTTCCATACAAGCTAGCAGCTGCCAAGGCCATAGGGTGCGCCACCCTTTCGCTTTTAAGGGCCCTGTGGTACGGTATTCCCACTATGTCAGTACGAATGCGCCACACCCGTTCTCATACCCGTAACCGCCGCAGCCATCACGCGCTTGTGGAGGGTAATCTTGTAACCGATAAGGAGTCAGGTGCACTTCGCCTCCCACACCGCATCGATGAGTCAACCGGCATGTACCGCGGTATTCAGATCGTTCCTAAGAAGGAAGTGAAGGCTGAGACCAAGAAGCGTGACAAGCGCGTTAAGGAACACTCACACAAAGATGACAATGTTGTCGATGGTGTTAAGGAACCAGTACACGCAGACAAGCACGTTGCAACAGAGCTTGTTGAGAAAAAGTCTCAGGGCATCATGGGCCGCATGACGAAAGGAAAAGCAAAAGCTCGTTCAGGTTTCGGAGGAGGAGCTGGTGCGTAAGACGTTTTAATAAAAAGATATACACAACGCCCGCTACTAGCGGGCGTTGTGCTTTGCCAGTATGCTACGTGTACGTTCTTTCTATATGGCTAATCGGCACCTCGCCCGTTCTGTTGTCCTTCAGACACTCTTTGAGTGGGATACTTCGCATGCAGAAAATTCGGCAACAACGGAAATGCTCAAGCGCAACGTTGATGAGTTCGGCGGAGACGATACCGACAAGCCATTTATGGAAGCTCTTCTCCAGGGTGTGCTCGCAAAGAAAGAAGATCTCGATCTTGTTATAACCAAAGCCGCTCCAGATTGGCCTCTTGAGCGCATTGCTCCTGTAGACCGCAATATCCTTCGTATAGGCCTATACGAGCTTCTATTCGCAGACCGTGCGCAGGTTCCAGCCAAAGTAGCTATTAACGAAGCCATTGAGCTGGCGAAGATATTTGGCGGGGACTCCTCGGGCAGATTCGTTAATGGAGTACTCGGTGCCGTATACAAAGAGCTCGGCGAACCAGGTAAGGACGAGAAGGGAAAGAAGGACAAGATTAAGCACGAAGACCTTCCTCTTGAGAAATATGGAGGCGCTATTGTCTACACCTTCCACGAAGGCCAGTACTATCTCGCACTCGTACACGACGTGTTCGGACGATGGACGCTCTCAAAGGGACATATTGAGAAGGATCCAACTCCTCAAGAAGGTGTTGCGCGTATCGTTGGAGAAGAGCTCGGTCTTATGAACGTAAAGGTTGAAGACAATGTGGGAGAGAACGAATACGTTGCTTCGCATCCCGAGAAAGGAAAGATACGAAAGCATGTGTGGTTCTTCTTGGTGCATTCAGAGTTCGAACCGCTCGTACTTAAGAAGACTGGGGGACTAGACGATACGAAATGGTTCCGTCTTACAGATATCCTCGACCTCAATTTCTACGACGACATGCTTCCAATTGTGACGGCTGCAGTTCAGAAGCTCCTTGATAAGTCAGCACCCAAGTATCGCTAGCCAAAGCCTCCCTCGGTTCACATAACCGGCAAGTATGATATAACTCCAGCAATGCAGGACTTCAAAAACCATGCCGCCCGCCTTGGGCTTACCTTCATCAACCTCGACCTCCTTATCGAGGCTTTGACGCATCGCTCCTATTTGAATGAACACCGTACCCTCGGTACGCATAACGAACGCCTTGAGTTCCTTGGAGACGCTGTACTCGAGCTTGCCGTTACCCGTTTCCTTTTTGAGAAGTTTCCTTCAAAGCCTGAAGGCACCCTAACGGCATACCGCGCCGCTCTCGTTAATACGTTCTCGCTCGCAGATGTTGCGGACGGTCTCGGCATTAACGACATGCTCCTTCTTTCTAAGGGAGAGAAGAAAGATATAGGACGAGCTCGCCAGATTATTCTTGCTAACGCGTTTGAAGCAATACTCGGAGCTCTATACCTAGACCAAGGATTTGAAGCTGCTGAATCGTTCCTCGCTATACAGCTCTATCCAAAGATTGATGCGGTTATTGCAAACCGCGCATACCAGGACGCCAAGAGCCATTTCCAAGAAGAAGCCCAGGAGAAACGAAGTACGACTCCTACATACAAGACTCTGAGCGAAGAAGGTCCAGACCACGACAAGCAGTTCACCGTTGGCGTATTTCTCGGAAACGAAGAGATTGGACGAGGAGACGGGAAGTCTAAGCAGGAAGCGGAGCAGGCTGCAGCACAAAACGCACTCGAGAAGACGGGTTGGTAAGTCTCAGCTTACGGTTAAAAGCGAAACTCAAGACAAAAGTGCCTTGAGTTTCGCTTTTAATATTCCTCCCAAAAGGGAGTGGGGCCGAAGCCATAATTCCTTAGCTAGGATATCAAGTCTGTCTTTAGGGTCAATATACGAAGCACGCTCTTCAGAGGTGCTGTATAATTTAGGAAATGCTGAAGCGGCTTGAAATTGCCGGGTTTAAATCTTTCGCGCGGAAAACCGTGCTGGATTTCTCGTCCTCGGTTACATCCGTAGTTGGCCCTAACGGATCAGGAAAATCGAACGTTGCTGAAGCTTTCCGTTTTGCGCTCGGAGAGCAGTCCATGAAGAGTATGCGTGGCAAGCGCAGCGAAGACCTTATCTGGTCTGGCTCGCACACAACTCCTCGTGCAAACCGCGCAGCCGTTGCCGTTGTCTTCGACAACACAAAGCGCATCTTTCCGAAGATGGAGTTCGATGAGGTAACCATAGAGCGTGCAGTATTTAGAGATGGACAGAGCGAGTATGCAATTAACGGATCCAAGGTTCGTTTGCGCGACGTACAGGAACTTCTTGCAGGAGCAAACGTGGGAGACACCGGGCACCACATAATCTCTCAAGGAGAAGCAGACCGTATCCTAACCGCGCATCCTCGCGAGCGTCGTGCCATGCTCGAAGATGCACTTGGTCTTAAAGCTTTTGAATTCAAGAAACAAGAAGCAGAGCGCAAGCTTGAGAAGACCGAAGACAATGTGCGCGAGGTTGAAGCATTGCGTCGCGAGATTGCTCCCCATATTCGTTTCCTCCAGAAACAGGTTGAAAGACTTGAGCGCGCAGAAGAACTTGCAAAGGAACTTCGTGCTGCCTGCCAGACATACTTCGCTATAGAGGAGGTATATATCCGTACAGAAAAGGAGAAGGCAATTAAGATGCTTGCTGATACGAAGGAGCGCCTCGCTGTTATAGAAGCAGACCTTTCTACATACGAAGAACGAGCAACCAACGATACTGAAGGCATGAAGCGTTCTGAGGCAGTACGCCAGACAGAACGCGAGCTAGATCGACTCATGCAGCAACGAGGAACGCTTGCGCGAGAAGTTGGACGCATTGAAGGCGCACTCCAAGAAGCGAAGCGCCGCAGTGTTGCCGTTATGGAGGAGCCATACATAAAGATCCCTCGAGAGGATATGATCGCGCTTCGTGAGGAGATGGAAAAGCATGCGTCCATAAGCCGAGACTCAGATCCAACAATGCTCCACGCAGCACTTCAGGCACTGAAGGGATTCTTGGATGCCTTCTTCGCACGCTTCGCCTCGCACCATGACGATTTCCTCGCAGACGAAGAGCAGGCAGTGCACCGTCTTGAAAAAGAACGCGAACAACTTTCTCGCCAGGAAGCAGCGCTTGGAGACAGGGTTGATGCAGCTCGCGCCCAGGTTGCTCGTGCTCGCGAAGCATCTCTCGCGCACGAAGAGACTGGCCGCGAACAGAACCGACGCCTTATTGATCTGGCCGAGTCCAAAGCGAAGCTCGAAGGGGAACACATGCGTCTTGAAGGAAAGATGGGAGAGCTTGAGTATCTTGCTGAAGACTTGGAACAAGGAAGGAGAGAAGCAATAGCACTCGTCGGACACAGCGCACTTTCGTTTGAGCAGCTCCAAGATGCCCCACAGGAAGATCGTCGTGCGCAAGAAGATAGGAAGCGAGGCATGGAGCGTCTTAAGATTCGTGTGGAAGAAGCAGGGGGCTCTGGAGAGGATGTACGTAAGGAATACACGGACGCAACTGAACGCGAGACATTCCTCGCTCGCGAACTCGAGGATCTTGCTAAGTCCGCTGCAGGACTCCGTACTCTTATAGATGATCTTGATACTGAACTTCAGAAGAGTTTTGCTGAAGGACTTGCGAAGGTTAATACCTCGTTCGGAGAATTCTTTAGCCTTATGTTCGGAGGAGGAGGTGCACGTTTGGTACTTGAAGAGTTCGCACCTATTGGCATGGAGGAAGATGACGAAGACGAGGAAGTTTCTGAAGTTAAATCTGTTAACCGAAAGCCGGGTATTGAGATATCCGTTAACCTTCCAAAGAAACGAGTACAGGCACTCATGCAGCTTTCAGGAGGCGAGCGCGCTCTAACCTCTATCGCGCTTATCTTTGCTATGAGTCAGGTTAACCCTCCTCCGTTCCTTATTCTCGACGAGACAGACGCTGCGCTCGACGAAGCGAACAGCCGCCGTTATGGCGACATGATCGAGAATCTTTCAAAGAAGTCTCAGCTTATTGTTATTACGCATAACCGCGAGACTATGAGCCGCGCTGGCATCTTGTACGGCGTAACTATGGGAGGAGACGGTATTTCGAAGCTTCTTTCCGTTAAGTTCGAGGAAGCTACAGCAGTTGCTAAATAGACTCCTTTTCCTGTATGGTGCGGTGAGATCAAAGTTCCGGAGGAAAACGGATGCTTGGAGCCACCACGAGACCAAGACGCATAACCTTGGCTGAACAACTTCAGAAGGAAAGGCGAACCAGCTTTGAAAACATACTTGAATGGGTGAGTTGTCATTGCCACATCTCAACGCAAGCTATTCTTAGCGAAACCAGAATCGCCCCCATAGCTCGCGCGAGACACATCTGCATGTTTCTTGCATACGCAGACACGAGCATGTCCACCATAAAAATTGCTCGACATCTAAACCTTACAGACCACACAACCGTTGTGCATGGGATAAAAAGGATTCGTGACCTCGTACTTGCACATGACGACGACGTTACAAGCGTGCTAGACCTGATAAGAAAGGAATACAGCAGAAGGTCTATCGTCAGGTTGCTGCAAACCGCTGTAAATACCGAAAGTGCCAAGTTAGAACCAGAGCTTTACGAGATAAGGAATTCACGTGCCATCCCTTTCGGTAAGTTGCTGGAACTCGTAGCGAGTGAGTTTCAGATTCAGCCCGCACATATTCGTAGCGCCATCATACGGAAAGAAGTTCTTACCCCAAGACAGGCTCTTATGTATCTCGCGTACACAGACATGTCCTTTCCTGTTGAGCAAATTGGATCTCAGCTGGGTGGGAGAGAACGAACAACTGTGTTGCTGGCAATAGCTAAAATTGGTAGGAAAATCAATTCGGACTACGGTCTTCTTGGTTCACTCAATAGAATAAGAATGAAGTACCACGAGTACTATAGTCCCGAGCCTCCTTAGTCTGGAGGCTCGTTCTTTATCCCCACCCACCCTTCATGCAAGAGGCGTATGCTTGGGCATATGGCCGCATTCGAATACTTTAAACAATACGTAGGGAAGGCAGCAGACTTTTTACAACTAAGTGACTTGGAGCGTGCACGCCTCACAACGCCAGACCGCATCCTTCGAGCGGATCTTCGTGTAACCCTTGATGACGGAGGTGTGGTAACTCTTCCGGCATATCGTGTGCAATTTAATAACGCTCGCGGTCCGTACAAGGGCGGCATACGTTTCCATCCTGACGCGGACGAAGACGAAGTCTCTGCACTCGCCGCTATGATGGCAATCAAGTGTGCCGTTGTCGGTATTCCTCTTGGAGGAGGAAAGGGAGGTGTTGCCGTTGATCCTAAGAAACTCTCGAAGTCTGAACAGAATCGAGTTGCTCGTGCATACGTGCAAGCTTTCTCAGAACACCTAGGGCCAGACCAGGATATTCCAGCTCCCGACGTCTATACCAATGCTGAGATAATGGGCGTGATGCTCGACGAGTACGAGAAGATCGTAGGACACAGCTCCCCGGGCATGATAACGGGCAAGCCTCTTTCTCTCGGAGGGTCTCTAGGACGCGATACCGCAACCGCAGACGGAGCAATAGCTGTACTCAAAGGATTGCTTGAAGACAAGGAACTTGATATTGGTTCTATGACAGCTTCTGTGCAGGGTGCAGGGAATGCGGGTGCTCAAGCGGCACATTTGTTAAGTGAGCTCGGCGCGAAAGTTGTCGCTCTAGCAGATAGCAAGGGAACCCTTGTAAACCGAGAGGGAATTAACGTAGAACGCGTACTCGCCCTTAAAGAAGGAGGACTTCCTGTCATGGGGGCTATCGCTGAAGGTGTTCCTGGAGACGCGAGCGAGGTCCTCACAACTGAAGCAGGAATTCTTGTACCAGCTGCCCTTGAAGAACAGATAACGAAAGAGAACGTGGGAGAGGTTAAGGCAGGTATCGTACTTGAGATAGCTAACGGACCAGTTACGCCTGAAGCAGATGCCATACTCGCCGCACGCGGCGACATTGTCATACCTGACGTACTTGCTAATGCAGGTGGCGTAACGGTGTCGTACTTTGAATGGATACAGAATCGTACAGGGGAGCGATGGGAGGCGCAGACGGTTAAGGAAAGACTCGAGACAACCATGATGCGCGCGTACAAGGATGTGTCTGGATATGCGAAAGAAAATGGCATGACGCTCCGAGACGCATCCTATACGCTCGCCGTTTCTCGTATAGTTGAAGCAATGCGTGCGCGAGGTACTATGTAGCTATATGGAAAAAAGAACCGGCGGATGCCACTGCAAGAAGGTGCGATACGAAGTTGAGATTGACTTGTCCCAGACAGCTATTGAGTGCAACTGCACATACTGTGAGATTCACGGTCTTATTCTTAGCTTCGTGCCTGAGACACAGTTCACTCTTCTCTCGGGCGAAGACAATTTAACTAAGTATAATTTCAACACCGAAAAGATAGACCACCTCTTCTGCAAGACTTGTGGCGTTGAGTCCTTTGCTAAAGCGACAGGGAAAGACGGTGTCCCAGGGATAGCAATTAACGTACGAAGCTTAGACGATATTGATCTCTCAACTATTACGAGAATGCCGTTTGACGGGAGGAAGCTATAAAGATGAATCGCCGCGGTTGTAAGTCGCGGCGATTGCACTTATTCCTAAGCACCGACGAAGAAGCGATAGATCCAGCCGAAGAAGGTGGTGGGTAGTACGCAAACATGCGGAGTATCTTTCCGCACAAACTGCGAATCAGAGTCCGGATGGCTATGGTCTGGATCCCAATAGAACCACTTCACCTTCATGCAGTTCGGGCATCGCTCTACCCCGGACGGAGGAAGTTCACTTTCGGACATCTTCGTAACTCCTAAACAGCTCCTGAAAGAGCGTAGCTTGGAAGCCAATAAGCTACAAGCAGCCACTCAATTGCACCCCTAGGTATTCAGTGCTTTCATACGTTCAGAAAGAAAGGAGGCGAGAGATGGACCTTCGACGCTCAAGTGCTAGTTGTGCCTATGCGTTGTTACGTAGGCTCTATCAGCTATATGACGCAGGGGGACATTCAGGAAGAAGTATTAGGTCGCAACTTATAGAGGGAATCATATTCCAGGTTAAGCATGACATGCTTCCGAAAATTGGTCCCGAACTCGAAACCCTCGAAAGAATACAGCGTAAGGTTGGTAAGGAGAGGAAAAAGCGTGGACCACTACAACGGAATTTTCCGTTCGGACTCGCACACCTGTCTCAGCGAGAATACGCATGCGTTGCGCTGGCTGCACACAACCTCGCGTGGAGGCTGGAGGTAGACGTTCGTTCGCACTATGAAAAACACTTCATCTTGCTTGCAGCTATACTGCTCGGACTTGATGAAAACTATCGCTACTACAAAGCCTTGGCGGTAGAACATTCGGTGGACGAGATACTTCGTGAGGGAAAGAGGAGGTGGCTCCAAACCAGACCTGAAGACAATTGGGATCAGCTGTAATGCTGGTCCCTTTTTGACAAAGCAGTACTCACATTGATAAGGTAAGGAAGTAATACTTTCTTACTTTATGGCTACAACTACAAAAATGAGTCGCATAACCAGCAAAGGACAGGTAACACTGCCTGTTGCTTGGCGTCGTAAGGTCAAAGCAGACACGGTTGTTATGCGCGAAGTTAAAGGAGTTCTTGAGATTCGACCCGCCCGAATCTCCTCTCGAGGCGATTTAATTGTCTTCAATGCCGATAGAGATAATGGCGGGAAAGGTATTCCTCTAAAGAAGTTAATTAAAATTCTAGAGTCTTTGAATGATTAGATTATGGACAGTATTAGC
Organism: Parcubacteria group bacterium; assembly: GCA_028286615.1. GTDB lineage: Bacteria > Patescibacteriota > Minisyncoccia > Phycocordibacterales > Phycocordibacteraceae > C7867-001. The sequence continues at coordinate 29,451 of JAQBRG010000002.1, forward strand.
AAGTTGCTAAAACGGGTCCAAAAGAAACACCGCGAGCAGATTCTCGAGACGCTTCGTTGTCTTTATGACGAGAAGCAAAGGATCAATTTAGATATTCAAAAGCTCAAAGGTTCTGACTATTTAAGAGTAAGATCAGGCAAATACCGTATTTTGTTCCACTTTCTTAAGAATAATCAGATAGAAGTAGACGATATCCGTAAACGCTCAGAAGATACGTATCGAGATATCTAAGATTAAGGTACGAGTGCGAAATCCAATTCTCGCTCTGCAAGACGAGCATCCATAAGCTTCACGCGGATAGGGTCGCCAAGTGCATATTCTTTCTTTGAGCGTTCTCCAACGAGACGGTATCGTTTTTCGTCATGAGTGAAGTAGTCGTCTCCAAGCTCGCGGATACGAATCATACCTTCGGCACGTGTCTGCTTTATTTCAACAAAGAGTCCGCGGTCTGAGACGCCTGAGATAACCGCATCGAACTCTTCTCCCACATGGCTCGCCATGTATTCAACCTGCTTCATCTTTATGGAATCTCGTTCGGCTTCAGAAGCGGCAACTTCTCGCTCGCTTGAGTGGAAGGCAAGTTCGTCGAGTTCTGCAATTTGTTTCTTGTCGAAAACACCGCTAACCGTGTACTTCTTAAGGAGACGGTGTACGAGAAGGTCTGGGTAGCGACGGATAGGAGAGGTGAAGTGCGTGTAGAACTCAAAAGCTAGACCGAAGTGCCCTACGTTCTTCGTGGTGTAGATAGCCTTTGCCATAGAGCGAAGTGTCGCAACTTTAATGAGATATTCTTCCGGCTTTCCCTCAACCTGCTTAAGAAGTGCGTTGATGTCCGCACCCTTAACTTTGCCTGCAGCGGTAGGCAGATGGTATCCAAGTACCTTGAGGAATTGAGAGAGGTTCTCTATGCGGTCTGCATCAGGAAGATCGTGGGTACGGTATATGGTGCTGCCAACAATGTTCGCTTTCTTTGCGTTCTCCGTAAGCATCTCTGCAACGGCTTCGTTAGCGAGAAGCATGAAGTCTTCGATAAGGAGGTTAGTGTCGCGGCGTTCCTTAAGAACAACATCAATAGGCTTTCCGTTCTCATCAAGAATGATCTTTACTTCAGGAGTATCAAAAGCGATAGCGCCCTTAGCAACGCGGCGTGCACGGATCTTGTCTGCGAGCATCTTCATAGTATTGAGCTCTTCAAGATATTCTCCGCTCTGAGTGTCTATAACCTCCTGAGCGTTTTCGTACGTAAAGCGCTTGTCCGAATGGATAACAGTTGGACCAAACCATCGGCTAACAATTCCAGCTTCCTTGTCGAGCTCGAATACAGCAGACACCGCAAGACGGTCTTCATTAGGATTCAAAGAACAGAGGTTGTTTGAAAGCACGTGAGGAAGCATGGGAATGGTGCGGTCTACGAGATATACGGATGTAGCTCGTTTGCGTGCTTCAGCGTCGATGCTTGTTCCAGGACGAACAAAGTGCGACACGTCTGCAATATGGACGCCAATCTCAATATTGCCGTTCTCGAGCTTCTGCATGGAGAGCGCATCGTCAAAGTCTTTCGCATCGAATGGATCGATAGTGAACGTTGTTACGCCACGGAAGTCTTTACGTGTTCCCGCTTTGATTCCTTCTTCTGCTTCCTGAGCTAGCATTGCTGCTCCTTGAGTCTCGAGCATGTCTGCTTCCTGCATAACGCCAGGAGGGAAGTCTGAACGGAATCCTTGAGAGAGTGCGAGTGCGCGCATCTCGGTCTCGTGTTCTCCAGCGGGTCCGATTATTTCTTCAAGCGTGCCCCATGGATACGGTTGTGTTGAAGACCATCCTTGATAACGAATGAGTACTTTCTGTCCAATAGGAAGAGACTCTCCCTTAACAACGAAGGGAACATACATCTTCTTCCAGTCCGGGATCATCATGGTTAGATGCTCCTCTTTGTTTTCAACCAAAGTTCCTACGAATGTTTCGCGGCTTCTTGTTACAACCTCAACAACCTTGCCAACGGCACGGTTCTTCTTAGTACGTGAATCAACTTCAAATCCCGTATGCATAACCTTAACGGTGTCGTTAGGGAATGCACCTCCAAGATTCTCTCCAGATATGAAGAGATCCTCCTCTTCAGGGTCATATGAAAAGAAGCCCTTGCCGGTCTTCGTAATAGTTATCGGTCCTTCGTATATCTCCTTTTCGGCCATTTGCATCAACTTTAGCAGATAAAGCTGTTTCTGCTATGCTTTACGTGTCCCGGTTCATCCCCCCGACACGGGACCAGCTGAGACCTGCGGCGATTTTCTTCATCTGAAGGAGTCGCCGCTTTTTTGACATACATGTAGACACGTTGTATTAATGCAGACAGAGTGGTTGTGACCACGTTCATTGGGAGAAAGATTATGAATCCGTTTCGTTTATCTCTTGCGGTGTTCTGTGGCGCGCTAATCGGCGCACTCGTCGCGAGGAATGTGATCCCGGGATATTACTGGGCGTGGAATGTGCTTGGTGGGGGAATGTCAGGCGGTGTCATCGCGTGGATGGTGTGCGACTTCTCGGGCTTTCGAGCCGCCTTTTCGAAGGCGTTCCAAAAAGCTTGGATCCAATTGCTGCCACCGAGGCAACGGCAGCCCCGCGTTGCGCCTCGCTCCTTTCACTCGTTTCCAACCTACCTAAGAGAACATGTTGTGTGGAATCACACTCTCGCAGCATTGTGTGTAAGTAGCGGCGCGGCGACCCTCGTCGCTGTGACACTAAGTGCGCTGTTGTACAGCTTCCCGGAAGTGCACAAGAGTTTCGCACAATCGCCTTACACGACTGTGCTTAGTGAGTTACGATTCGTTATCCTGCCATCTTACTTTCTCACAGCATTGTTCGCGTTCCCGCTCGCCTCGTTCATCTACACAATCAAAGTTCTCACGATGTCCCGCAAGACTCTTGTGGAGCTTCAACGGGATGAAGAGCCTGGAGATGTGGAAGCGAAGACGCAAATGATGAAACGGGGATGCCTATACTGGAATCCCTTCTGCGCGCCTTTCTCTGTGGTTTGGTTTACGTTTCTGTTCCTCAAGTTCGTCGTGGTGCATCTCTATCGCTTCACCGCCTCGAACGAACGCATTGCTGCTTTTCTGCTCGGCTCTATATTTGCCGTTGCAGGATATGGCTTCGGCCGGCCTGTTCTGTCGGCCTGCGCTGGGGCTCTCTGCGGTTTCAGCATCGCCCGCATCGAACGGTGGCGGTTGTCTCGAATATAAGAAGTCGCGCTCTGGCCAAACGGTCGGGGCGCTTTCTTTGAATTAGCTGTCCTTATTTACATACACAAGAAAACAGCGTATAACCCGCAAGGCATCAGCAAAGGAGGCCAGCATGATAATTCTTAGAATCTGCTGGAAACTCCTGCAGATCTTGTACATCCGAATATTTATCGCAGAGTATCGTTTTCTCCGAACCTGCAAGTGGAAAATGTACTGTTTCCGTATGAACAAAACGAAACGGGGCAAGAAACTCAAGCGTCTTCTTGGGCTATGTGTGAGGCGTACATTCTGGAAAAAGTCTTCCCAGTACATCAAGCTAAGCTGCGTATCGTATATGGGGCGAGGGTACAGCGAAGTTGAGGACGCGAAGATTTATTGGGAAGCTCCTCTTGCGTTCACCATCTGGAGCGACAAGGGCCCGCTCTTCGCACTAGCCGTTGAGTTCTGGAACGACACTCTCTGCATTCGTCAGCTCCAAGGAGTTGGCGGAGCTTCAATACCCGAAGACCTTCGACACTGGCCGAATATGTTTGTAGAAGCGTGCTGTCTTTTTGCACGGAAAGCGAACTTCAAGCGAGTGCGGCTGTATCGGGCAAATCAGTCTCTCTTCTATGCCTATCCAGATGTATCAAAGGTCCCGCTTGAAAAACAAATCGAAGAGGTAAGCGCTATCCGGAAACGTATGACCCGTCGGTACGACTACACGGCAGAACAAGCCGGGTTTGTCATGATGCCGCGTTGGGGCGAATGGACTAACTTAAAGGTGCGGCACTGATTCCTCAGGCCGCACCTTTTCCCTTTGTATTTGACCCTTTGCTGGCTTTCTGTTACTCTGCCCGCACATATGTTGATGATCCGATTCCAGCGCATTGGCCGTAAGAACGACGCGGCTTTTCGCATGGCAGTGCTAGAAAAGACCGCCGGTCCTAAGGCGGGCAAGTACGTTGACCTCGTAGGAACCTATAACCCTAAGACCAAGGCCATGACGGTTAAGGCAGACCGCATCAAGGAGTGGATGGCAAAGGGAGCTCAGGTTTCACCTTCGCTCATGAACCTCCTTATTAACAAGGGAATCCTTGAAGGAACAAAGTCTGCTGTTATCTCTAAGCAGAATCTCGAGAAGCACATTGCAAAGCGCAAGGCTGAAGAAGAAGCTGCAGCCGCAAAGGCAGCTGAAGCTGCTGAGAAAGAAGCAGCCGCAACCAAGGCTGCTGAGGAGGCTGCAGCTGCAGCTCCTGCAGAGGAAGCCGCTCCTGAAGAAGTTGTTGCTGAGGTTACCGAAGAAGAGGCAGCACCAGCAGTTGAAGAAGCTGCTCCCGCAGAGACCGAAGAGGTTGCTGCGTAAGCGCTTTTCGCGCTCCCGTTCTCCTTATCCAATCCTATTTCTGTTAACGCTGTACGACTATGGAACAAGATCACGCATTTCTCGAATACGTAATTAAGGCACTCGTTGATAATCCTGACGCGGTTGTTATTAACCGCTCGGTAGATGAGATGGGTGTACTCCTTACCCTTACCGTCTCTCCAGACGACATGGGCAAGATAATCGGACGTGACGGCACCATTGCTAAAGCACTCCGCACACTCCTTCGCGTTGTTGGTATGAAGCACAACGCTCGCGTGAATCTCAAGATCAACGAACCCATGGGCGGCAAGAGGGAAGACCGGCCGCTTGATGAGGTAATCGAAGACCTCGGATAAAAAGACAAGCGGCGAGAGCCGCTTTCTTTCGTATGATTAAATTCCATCTCATAACCCTTTTCCCCGAAGCCTGTGACGCATACCTCAGTGCGTCTATTCTTGGACGCGCACGAGAAGCGAAGAAGATATCTGTTGCATACCAGAGCCCAAGAGATTTCGTAACAAACAAATGGGGCAAGGTTGATGAGCGTCCGTACGGTGGAGGTCCCGGTATGGTTATGACGGCGCTTCCTGTTGTGAAAGCGGTTAAGAAAGCTCTCGGCAAGCGCACCACTAAGAAAGCCATCATCTGGTTCACTCCCTCAGGCAAACAATTTACGAACAAAGATGCAGACGCGCTAGGGAAGTTAGATGAGGTTGTATTTGTCTGTGGACGATACGAAGGCATAGACGAACGCGCTGCAAAGATCCTCAAGACCATGGCGCCTCTCAAGAAGTTTGCGGTTGGCGAAGCGGTATACACCGGAGGCGAAGTACCTGCTATGGCCATGGTTGATGCGATAACCCGAAGAATCCCAGGCGTGCTTGGAAAGGACGAATCTGTTGAAGAGCGTCGTATAGCTGCGAGCGAGACGTTTACGCGTCCCGATGTACTTGAATGGGAAGGGAAGAAGTATCCAGTACCTCCCGTACTTAAGACCGGAGACCATAAAAAGATTGATGCGTGGCGCACGAAGAATATAAAAAAGAAGAAAGCCGGTTAAGACTTTCTTCAGTATTCGCGCCACATTTCGAAAGATATCGCTAGGCATATAAGTGCCAGGGCGTATTGGGTTAAAACATAGCCGTAAAATGTGGGCGTGGGCCAACGGATATCTTGTAAGACTCCAACCAACCAAATTGAGTCTGGCAAGAAATTTGCTCCAAGAACAATGCCGGTGGGTAACAAGCCAACGGCAATAACCAGAAGCTGTAGTGCAGCTAGTTTAATTACGCGCATCAGATGTCCCTCCTCTTGAGCAAATAAAACACTCAGGAATATTGTTGTCAACGAATCTCTTCTACGGTACTGTGCCGGCAGACAACAGCTCTATGGAGAAACGAAATGACGCACTCAAACGATGCGCTCAAGGAGCTGCTCGCTCAAGCAGTCATCCGTAACGGGCTTGTTTGGTTCGAGCCAGTCGAGAATTCGAAGATCGAAAACGGATGTCTGGTCCTCGGACTACGGACAGCCACGGGTAAGACCCAACGATTGATGGGAAAAGGTGAGCCGAGGCTCAATCTCAAAGAAGCCGGTATTCCTTTCGGGAAAAGACCGTCGGTAACCCTTCTGCGAAAGGTGCGCAGGTATCTCGCAAAGAGATCAGCCCGACTTTCCGTTGATAAACCGATAAGCCAAGACTTCCTATTCCGTGTGTGGTCTGGCATGGATCTTATCGAAGCACTGATACCAAGCGCATACGTTGGAATCCTTGAGCTACAAGCGAGTCTTCCGTTCGCTTATCGACGCATAACCGAAAAAGATCTAGACAGGGTCTCGGCAAAGGTTGATGAGAGTGTGCAGACAGTACTGGATAAATGCACCGTTTCGATACATCTCGAGGCTGTGGTCCCGATTCCAGGTATCGATCTTGGCTCGCCGTTTCTGATTGGGCGTAAACCTTTGCTCAATCTCGTCACGCCGGCAGACTCACCGGAAGGCAAAGCGCTCGCGGTGTATGAGCTTTTCTATCAAGCTTTGGCGGAGGAGTGCCGTAAGGATAATCTCCACATAACACTTAAGAAGTTCTGGTGCCCAGCCTTCCTTGCAAAGTGGATAGTTGGTACCCGAAATGATTTTGGTAACCCAGACGAGCTTGCGATTGATTTCGTTCACACGTGCCGCGCTGTTCTAAAAGCTGCATAACCCCATGCAGTAAAGGCTCGTCCCTCACCGGACGGGCCTTTTACATAACATATTGACAAATACACCAATATGGTGTATGTTAGACCCTGGCTTTCATTGCGCATCCTGCGCCTACGTACCTTTTAGGGGACATAAATATGCAACGAGTTTGGACCTTTCTGCTCGCCATGAGTGCCACGGCGCTCTTCCTGCTGATCGCACCTGTCGTGTTCGCTCGGTTGGGCGACATCGACGTGATCCGCAAGACCTGCCTCGTCATCACCGCGGGCGGCGGCGCGCTCTTCCTGCTGTACTACATCATGGCAGCGCACGACCTGCCGCGGCATGAGATGAAAAGGCTCGACCATCTGCTGTTCATCGGCAGCGGCACGATCATCTCGACCATCGCGGTCTTCCTGTTCTTCGCGTTCAAGGACGTCTCGATCCTGGCGATGTTGGGCTTCGGCCTCGTCCTGGCTCTCACCACGGTGTTCTGCGGCAAAAAGCTGCAGGAGGCCACGGAGGAAGCTGCGAAGCAGAAGGAAGCTTTGCTTGAACGCGCGAACGAAATCGTCCGTGACCAGCAAGCTCCGCTCCAGTCGGCCAAGGGTGCGCCCTTCGGCTATGACCTGCACATCGACGCCGAGCCGTCCTAACCAGGGCGCTCACGCATACTAGGCAACCCCGCCTCAACCTAACAACGACCAGTTTCCTCACGGAGCTGGTCGTTTTTGCTATTCCCATACCCCTTCTTCACCTTCCCTTGACGTACTCTGTGCTAAGCCGGTATACTCCTGGTACAGATTGAGTAACGGGGGCAGGCAGTGCGAAAAGCAGGAAAATACTTTAAAAACAGCGTCTCGAGACAACGAGAGACGTCGCCCGTTGTTATACGGGCGCTTCGGCGTTTCTTTCGTTTCGACACACATCTAATACGCCACAGACATGGAGCAAAAAAAGCTCGTGCCCAAGACGTTCGGCGCGTACCAGCCGCCGCGTGTAGATTTCCCAGACTTGGTTGGACACCAACGTGAATCTTTTAACTGGCTCTTGAAGGACGGCCTTCAGGAACTGTTCAAAGAGTTTTCTCCTATTCCAGACTATTCTGGAAAGAAGTTCGAACTTCGTATAGACGGATTCGAGATCGGCGAACCAAAAGCAGACGAAGAGTCTGCTCGTGAGAACATGCGCACCTACGAGGCGCCCGTTAAGATTTCAGTTACCCTTATCAACAAGACTTTCGGTTCTGAAAAGACCCAGGAGATCTTCCTTGCGGACATGCCAATGATGACACCGCACGGATCATTCATCGTTTCCGGTGTTGAGCGCGCAATCGTGCCTCAGCTCGCTCGTTCTTTCGGCGCATTCTTTGCTGCTGAGGAAGTGAAAGGAAAGCAGTACTTCGGTGCAAAGATTCTTCCGTCTCGCGGCGTATGGATCGAGATCGAAACTGACACCGACGGATCTATCTTCGTTAAGATCGACCGCAAGCGTAAGTTCCCAATCACGAACCTCCTTACCGTCTTCGGTGCTGGAGTTCGTGACGAGCTTCTAACCAAGTTCAAGGGAAACGAAGTAGCTCAGGCTGCTATCACCGCAACCCTCGCACACGACACCGCACAGTCCATGGACGATGCGTTCGTTGAGATACATCGCCGTATGCGCGACGGAGATCTCGCTACCCCAGATAACGCCAAGCAGTACGTCAACGCGCTTTTTGCCCCCGAACGCTATGACCTCAACCGCGTTGGACGCCACCGCCTCAACGCCCGCTTCGGACTTCCAACCGACAAGAAAGCGCTCGACCAGCGTGTGCTTACCGTAGACGACCTTCTCCGCATCGTTGGAGAGATCGCTCGCATGAACCAGGACCCTAACGCGCAGCCAGACGACATCGATCACCTCGGCTTCCGTCGTGTTCGTTTCGTTGGAGAACTTCTCCAGGCACGTATGCGTGTTGGTATGTCTCGCATGAAGCGAAACATCCAGGACCGCATGTCCACAATTGAAAGCGAGACTACGCTTCCTATGGCACTTGTTAACCCTCGTCCATTCCAGGCTTCAGTCCGTGAGTTCTTCACAGCCAACCAGCTTTCGCAGTTCATGGATCAGCAGAACATTCTTGCTGAGCTTGAGAACATGCGAACTCTTTCAGCGCTCGGTCCCGGCGGACTCACTCGCGAGCGTGCAGGCTTCGAGGTTCGTGACGTGCACCCATCGCACTACGGACGTCTCTGCCCAATCCACACGCCTGAAGGACAGAACATCGGTCTTATTCTCCGTCTCGCGCTTCATGCACGTACCAACGAGTTCGGTGTTATCGAAACACCATACGCAAAGGTTACGAAGGGAGTTGTTACCGACGAGATTGAATACCTCAACGCTCTTGATGAGGAGAATTACGTTATCGCCCACGGCGCTACGCCGCTAGACGCTAAGAAGCACATCGTTCCCGACACTATTGAAGCGCGCCGAGGTGGCGAGCCTGCAGTTGTTCGTCGCGACGAAATCGATTACATCGATGCCTCGACGTACCAGATGTTCTCAGCTGCTACAGCTATGATCCCATTCGTTGATCATGACGACTCCAACCGTGCACTCATGGGTTCAAACATGCAGAAGCAAGCAACCCCTGTCCTCATTCCTGAGGCTCCTTTGGTTGCAACGGGTATTGAAGAGCACGCAGCACGTAACACAGGACGACTTGTTATCGCTCTTGAAAGCGGAACCGCTACATACGTAGACGCTCGTCGCATTCTCATTGAGGACGCAAAGGGCAAAATAAAGGAGTACCGCCTTCAGGGCCTTACACAGACCAACCAGAACTCTGCCTTTAACCAGCGTCCTATCATCAAGACAGGCGACAAGGTTAAGAAGGGGGATGTGCTCGCAGACGCATCAAGTTCCGACCAGGGCCAGATGGCACTCGGACAGAACGTTCGCGTTGCCTTCATGTCTTGGAGCGGTGCTAACTACGAGGACGCCATCATCGTGTCTGAACGACTCGTTGAGCAGTCCAAGTTCACCACCGTTCACATTGAAGACTTCGAGTGTGCCGTTCGCGACACGAAGCTTGGAGCTGAAGTAACCACGCACGATATTCCTAACGTGGGAGAGCTTCGTCTTAAGAACCTCGATGAGGAAGGTGTGGTACGTATCGGTGCTGAAGTACGTCCCGGCGACATTCTCGTTGGAAAGGTAACTCCCAAGGGAGAGACCCAGCTTACTCCTGAAGAACGTCTTCTTCGTTCTATCTTCGGAGACAAGGCTAAGGACGTGAAGGACACCTCACTTCGCATGGAAGGAGGAAAGCGTGGCCGTGTTATCGGCGTACGCGTCTTCTCACGCGAGAAGGGAGACCAGCTCGAAAGCGGCATCATCAAGAAGATTGTCGTAACAGTCGCACAGGTTCGTAACGTATCGGTTGGAGACAAGCTCGCCGGTCGTCACGGAAACAAGGGAGTTATCTCCCGCGTGCTTCCCGTTGAAGACATGCCATACGACGAGGACGGAAACCCAATCGACCTCATCCTTACGCCGCTCGGTGTGCCATCTCGTATGAACCTTGGACAGATTCTTGAGATGCACCTCGGTCTAGCAGCACACACGCTCGGATACCAGGCTATTGTTCCTCCATTTGCTGGAGCAACTGCTGACGAAATCCGCGACGAACTCGAAGCTGCCGGATTCTCCCGTAACGGAAAGATGCAGCTCTTCGATGGACGTACTGGCGAAGCATTCGCACAGACCATCTCAGTTGGCTACATGTATATCTTGAAACTCCATCACATGGTGGAAGACAAGATCCACATGCGCTCAATCGGTCCGTACTCCCTTATCACCCAGCAGCCGCTCGGAGGAAAGGCACAGAACGGAGGACAGCGTTTCGGAGAAATGGAAGTGTGGGCGCTCTTGGGTTACGGATCTGCGTACACTCTTCGAGAAATGCTCACCATCAAATCGGACGATATCCAGGGACGCTCTGCGACCTTCGATGCAATCGTGAAGGGCGAGCCCGTTTCTCATGCAGGAACACCGGCATCCTTCTCGGTACTTACTAACCAGATCCGCGGTCTCGCGCTCGATATTGAACCTATCGAAGACGCGGCCTTGGACGCCTAACCTCTCACCTGACTTATGGCACCACAACACAATTTCTCTGGGAATTCTTCGGGTCCGAAGAGGACAGGCGGTCCACGCCGAAACGAATGGAATGCGCTCAAGCTTTCGCTTGCGTCTCCTGAGCGTATCCTCGAATGGTCTCGTGGCGAGATCACCAAGCCGGAAACCATCAACTACCGCACCCAGCGCTCTGAAAAGCACGGACTCTTCGACGAGAAGATCTTCGGCCCTGAAAAGGACTACGAGTGTTACTGCGGCAAGTACAAGGGTATCCGTTACAAGGGCATCATCTGTGACAAGTGTGGCGTTGAAATAACCCGCAGCATCGTTCGTCGCGAACGCATGGGTCACATCGAGCTCGTTACGCCAGTTGCGCACATCTGGTTCCTTCGCTCAATGCCTTCACGTATGGCACTTCTTCTTGGAGTTCCTGCGGCAGACCTTGAGAAGGTTATCTACTTCGCGGGCTACATCGTTACGAAAGTAAACGAGGACACGAAGCGTCGCATGCTTGCTGAGCTTGAGAGCGAGTACAAGACCAAGCACAAGGCACTTCAGGAAGAGAAGGAACGTGACGCTCTTAAGGAGCGCATGACCACAGCTAAGACTGAGATTGAAAGCGTTGTGGTTGGACGCGTCTTTGACGAGATAACCTACCACCGCTTCTCAGTTCGTTACAGCACGCTCTTCGAAGCTAAGATCGGAGCCGAGGCTATTTACGACATATTCAAGAACCTCGACCTCAACAAGCTGAAGATTCAGCTCGAAGAGAAGTATCCGAAGTCTGCAGCAGCAGGCAAGGAGAAGCTCGCAAAGCAGATTGCGCTTGTTACAAACATGATCGCTGCGAAGATTCGTCCTGAATGGATGTTCCTCACGAAGATTCCTGTTATCCCGCCAGCACTTCGTCCTATGGTTGCGCTCGAGGGAGGACGTCACGCAACATCTGACGTGAACGACCTGTACCGTCGTGTTATCAACCGCAACAACCGTTTGAAGAAGCTCATCGACATCCACGCGCCTGAGGTTATTCTCCGCAACGAGAAGCGTATTCTTCAGGAAGCCGTTGACGCACTTCTCGACAACTCTATTCGAAAGAGCGGAGCGAGCGCCGGAGCACTAACTCCAGCACAGCGCCGCCCACTCAAGTCTCTCGCCGACTACCTTAAGGGAAAGCAGGGATACTTCCGCCAGAACCTTCTTGGAAAGCGCGTGGACTACTCAGGCCGTTCCGTTATTGTTGTGGGTCCTGACCTCGAGCTCGACGAGTGTGGTCTTCCTAAGCACATGGCGCTTGAGCTCTTCCGCCCATTCGTTATTGCAGGACTTCTGCAGCGCGAACTCGCGTTCAACATCCGTGGCGCCGGTCGTCTTATCGAAGACGGCGTAGCTGAGGTATGGGAAATCCTTGAAGAGGCAATCGCAGGGAAGTATGTTCTCTTGAACCGCGCTCCTACGCTTCACCGCCAGGGAATCCAGGCATTCCGTCCTCGTCTTATTGAAGGCGATGCTATCCAGCTTCACCCTCTCGTGTGTCCTGCGTTCAACGCAGACTTCGACGGAGACCAGATGGCTATCCACGTTCCTCTTTCTGAAGAGGCGCAGTGGGAAGCGAAGAACATGATGAGCGCTAACAAGAACATCTTGAAGCCAGGTTCTGGAAAGATGGTTGTTCTTACAGAGAAGCCGCTTGATATCGTGCTCGGAACATACTGGCTTACGAAGGAAATTCCAGGAGCAATGGGCGAGGGCAATTACTTTGCTTCTCCTAACGCGGCTATCCTTGCGCATGAATACAACGGAGTAGACCTTCGTGCACTCATCCACGTGATGCCAACACCTGAGAAGGCTAAGTACGCACAGTTCGAAGGAAAGACTTTCGAGACAACCGTTGGACGTCTTCTCTTCAACACCGTGCTTCCTGCAGACTATCCGTTCGTGAACGATGCCATCACCAAGAAGGTACTCTCAGCGATCATGATGGACTGTATCGTTCGCTACGGACTCGATGCTATTCCAGGTATCGTGAACAAGGTTAAGAAGTTCGGATTCGAATACGCAACCAAGTCTGGCGTGTCCTGGTCTGTTGACGACGTGTCCGTGCCTGAGGGCAAGGGTGCTGTTATCGCAGCCGCACGTAAGAAGGTTGAAGCCGTTGAAGAGAACTTCGAGAACGGACTCCTCTCATCTGATGAGAAGCGCCGTATGGTTATTGAGATCTGGCACGGCACCAAGACTGAAGTTGAGAAACTCGTCGAGGAAGCGCTTGATCCTATGGGTTCGGTTGCAGACATGGTGCGCTCAGGCGCCCGCGGTACGCTCGGCAACCTTACGCAGATGGCCGGTATGAAGGGTCTTATCCAGAACACGGCCGGCGAGACTATCGAAGTGCCTATCGTTAACTCGATGACCGAAGGATTCAACCCTGTTGAGTACTTCATGTCGACACACGGTGCACGTAAGGGTCTTACCGACACCGCGCTCGGAACTGCTCGCGCTGGATACCTCACACGTCGTCTCTTCGACGTTGCGCAGGACTCTATCGTGACTGAAAAGGATTGTGGAACGAAGCGTGGTATTACGGTTGGCCGTGTGTCAGCTTCTGGTATCACTATCGATTTCGCTGAAGCCATTCGTGGACGCGTTCTCTCAAGTGAGGCGGGAGGTTTCAAGAAGAATCATTATCTTCTTCCAGAAGAAGCTCGTGCCATTGCCGAGAACACGGAAGTTGAGAACGTTATGCTTCGCTCACCTATGTCCTGCGAAACTCGCTATGGTATCTGTGGCATGTGTTACGGAATGGACCTCACGACACAGCTCCCTGTTGATCTTGGAGAAGCGGTTGGTACGGTTGCCGCTCAGGCAATCGGCGAGCCGGGAACCCAGCTCACTATGCGTACCTTCCACGCCGGAGGAACCGCGTCCGTTGGAGGAGACATTACCTCAGGTCTCCCTCGTGTTGAGGAAGTCTTCGAGAAGCGCTCTCCAAAGAACGCAGCAGCCGTGTCTCGCACCGATGGATTCGTTGTTGAGATGCGCGAGGAGAACCGTGACCGCATCATCGTGGTTGCCGTTGAAGCTGGACAGGAGAAGAAGAAGGGAAAGAACGATGGAACATCTATCGAGTACGTCCTTCCATATCCTCGCCAGTCACTCGTTAAGGTTGGAGACAACGTGAAGAAGGGCCAGATTATGTCAGACGGTTCTGCCGATCTCGACGAGCTCTTCGAACACGCAGGCCGCTCAGTGGTGCAGGAGTACATCATTGCTGAGACCAGCAAGATCTACGAACTCCAGGGAGCGTCTGTGTCTCGCAAGCACCTTGAAGTTGTTGTTAAGCAGATGTTCAGCCGTGCCAAGGTTACCGACGCCGGAGATTCCGATTGGTCTGTTGGCGACGTGGTTGAGCACTGGGAATTCGAAGAAGAGCGCAAGCTTATGGAAGACGATGGAAAGATTGCACCAAAGGTTCGAGAAATGGTTCTCGGTATCAAGGAGTCCGCACTCTCACGTCGCTCATTCCTTTCAGCTGCGTCCTTCGAGCAGACCACCAAGATTCTTATCAACGCATCTCTTAAGGGATCTGTTGATACGCTTCGCGGTCTTAAGGAGAACGTTATCCTTGGACGCCTTATCCCCGCAGGTACCGGATTCGCCGGAAGCCAGAAGTTCGCCCACATCCAGAAGATGCAGGAGCGCCGTGCTGCAGAGCAACGAGTTGTTGATGCAGAACGCCTAGCCGCAGAAGTTGCCGCTACGAACGAGGCATAAGAAGTTTAGTGCGACAAAAGAAACACCAGCTGAGAGGCTGGTGTTTCTTTTTGCAACCTCAGACAACTTGCATAGTTACTGTTTTTGTGTTACTTTATATACAGGAACTGAACATCGAAAAACGAGGTATTTACATGGCCCAGGCCCATACGAAAATCGATGCCGGCCTCAAGGCCGTTGTAATCGCCGCCGCTGGTTGCGAGTCTGCGCTTATGCGCAAGGCTGCCTTCCAGCAAGCTCAGCGCATGGAAAAGAGCGTGTATATCGGTGTGGTGATTCTGCAAGCTCTCGAAAGGGAGGAGTCGAATGACTGCAAAGTTGAGGGCCTCATCGCTCTCGGGTTTCAAGGCGTGCTCAGCGAACGGGTTCACGCGCTGCTCTCGAAGCTCATGATCAGTCATGAGCACTCGGGGAAAATCGCTGTGGCTGCGATCAATGCGTTCCTCGCCCTTCGTGGTGAAGCTGCGCATGCGATTTCGGCCGTCACGATGGTCCTCTCTTCGGACTGCGAAGCTGACTACCAGTACGGCGCGAAGAATGCCGCGATGAACACCCTCGTGAATATGGGGGAGCGCGGAAATCCTGCCGCCCCTGTTCTCGCGCAGTACATTCTGAACGAGAACGAACGCGAGGAAAACCGAAGCATGGCTTGCTATGTCCTTCGGGACATCAAGGCCACGCCTGAGCAAGTGTCGGTGTCGCTGGCCAAATGTCTTCTCATGAAAGAAGCCAGCGTGGTCAGCTCCGCGCTCGACGTGCTCGAAAGGATTGGCGTCTCGAAAGAAGCGCTGCCGCACCTGATGAAGGCCTTGGAATACGAAGACCCTGTTACGGGCCGGGTACGGAATCGAACTCCTGGAATTTTCGGGATGGGCACCTCTGACATGCACGAGTTTGCATGCAATCTGCTCGGAAGTCTTGGTAAGGATGCGAAAGAGGCCATCCCCATGTTGGAAGAGCTTCTGACTCGTTCTACTGATTTCCCCGGGAACCATCCTCATTCGCCCCCGTACGCGTACCGTGGGCAAGGCCGGCCTCGGAAGGTTCCTGAAGCTCCGCCTCCACCCCCGTCTCTTCGCTTCACTAGCGAAAGGGCGAAGGAAGCTGCCCGAAAGGCCCTTGTGGCTATCAGGGGATAAAACCCAAACCGCCGCCAGATGCAGAAATGCACTGGCGGCGTTCTATTTGCATACGAAAACAGGTTTCATATCTGAGGGTATAATTTAGTTTATGAAAATACTTCTTATTAGACACGGAGAGACAACCGGAGATCTCGAAGACCGTTATGGTGGAATATATGACGATCACCTCACTGAACT
The DNA here is from genome assembly GCA_028286615.1 of Parcubacteria group bacterium. Taxonomy (GTDB): domain Bacteria; phylum Patescibacteriota; class Minisyncoccia; order Phycocordibacterales; family Phycocordibacteraceae; genus C7867-001. The sequence continues at coordinate 45,431 of JAQBRG010000002.1, forward strand.
AGGTCAGCAACAGTTACATGAGACTGCTCAACAACTGGTTGGTGTACAGGTTGATAGGCTCTACACCAGCACACTTATACGAGCACAAGAATCTGCAAAGATTCTCAATGAAGTTCTTAAGACCGAGATAGAACTGGTTGATGGTCTACGGGAGCGCGACTACGGTGTCTTGGGCGGTCTAACTAAAGAGGAAGCGATTGAGAAATATCCTGATGCTGTAGAGAAACATAAAGATCCTGCCAATACTGATCCTGAAGGAGAAAGTCTCACAAACTTCACTGAAAGAGTACTAAGCACATTCAAGTCTCTTGCGCAGCAGGGCGGAGAGATTGTCGTGATGGTGTCCCACGGTGGCCCGATTAAAACGATTATGAGGCATCTGAATATGCAGATTCCTCCCAAGCTTGGAGACGGAGAAATTATTGAAATTCAGCTACCTTAGAATTGTAAATCTACTAGACAGAATGATGTCAAACGAAAACCCGCACAAGGCGGGCTTTCTCGGAACCCCTCACAGGGTATGTGCACAATTGTACGCCTTGAAATTCACGTTGCAATACTAGCTCCATAATCCTTAATGGTGTTGTTTTATGCAGGGTAGATGCTGGCCATACTCCTATCATCTTTTTGAAGTAGAATGGAAGGAATGGCTGGCGATACCGTAGAACTCATAAAGCAGAAACTCAATATTCTGGAGGTGGTAAAGCCCTATGTGAAGCTAACGAAAGCAGGGAAGGACTGGAGGGGACTCTCTCCTTTCAATAAGGAAAAGACTCCTTCTTTCTTCGTGTCTCCAGATCGCGGTACCTTCTTTTGCTTCTCCTCAGGGCAGGGAGGCGACATGTTTACCTTCGTACAGAAAATGGAAGGTGTGGACTTCACCGGCTCTCTCAAGATTCTCGCTGAGAAGGCGGGTATTGAGATAACACGCGAGAGAACGGTTGATAGATCTCGATTGGATAAGCTGCGTGAAGCTCTGGCTCGAGCTGAACAACTCTTTGTAGAAGCACTAGAACCAACGGGAGAAGCATACAAGTACGCACTCTCTCGAGGACTAACGCCTGAGAGTATTAAGACCTGGAACATAGGTCTCGCTCCTGATGCATGGCGCACCGTTCTAGAGCGCCTGAACGCAGAAGGGTTCTCTGTTGCGGAACTTGCCGCCGCCGGACTCATTAAAGAAGCAGATGGTAAGAGCGGTACCTGGTACGACAGATTCCGTAACCGGCTTATGTTTCCTATTAAAGATCCCGCAGGACGCACGGTTGCCTTTACAGGTCGCGCGCTATCTCCAGACGAACAGGCAAAGTATTTAAATAGTCCTGAGACCGAGCTCTACAAGAAGCACGAAGTTCTCTTTGGTATGGAGAAAGCAAAGGATGCTATTCGAACCCGTGGCTTTGCGGTGCTTGTTGAAGGGCAGATGGATTTGCTCATGCTGCACCAGATAGGATTCCAGAATACTATCGCGCTCTCAGGTACCGCGCTTTCCAAAGAACACCTTACCCTTATAAAGCGCTACGCAGACAATCTCATGCTCGCGCTTGATGCAGACCGAGCGGGACTCGCAGCTTCTATGAAGAATGCTATTGCAGCACTTCGCTCCGGTATGCGTGTTAAGGCAGTACGCATGCCTGAAGGAAAGGACCCGGCAGATCTAGCGAGCGAAGATCCAGAGGGATTCAAAAAACGAGTGGCTGAAGCTGAGCCTGTTGTTGAGTTCTTCCTCTCAGTGCTTGCAGCGAGCGAGACCGATCCGCATCGCCTTATTCTGGCTGCGGAACGAACCGTACTTCCGCTCATCCAGGCCTTCCAAAGCCCTATGGAACAGGAGCATTTTATTGCCGTAACAGCGCGCAGTCTTGGCATAGCGCCAGACGCCGTACGAGCTTCTCTGAGCCGTCTTCCTCGGGAAGGGAACCTTGACTCCGGTCCCGTGTTTCAAGCTCCTAGAGAGGTTCCTGTAGCCCCAAAACTCACACAGGGAGCTGAACGATACGGCCTTCTACTTCAGGCAGTTGTTGCCAATTATCCGGACACAGAACTTGCTGAAATGCTCAAAAGCGAGTATTCTCGTATTATCGGAGCGGCGTTCCCAGACGATCCTATCCCTGAGCGAATCGTATTCGAATCAGGGCAAGCCTTTGGCGAGGACCCGGGACTACACGCAGCAGACGACCTCATACGTTCCTTTGAAAAAGCGGTCCTCGGAGAGAGGCTCGCTGAAGCTACTATGCGCCTCCGCATGGCAGAGACCTCAAAAGATACCGACGCGATTATACAAGCGGCAGATGATTGCCGAGATCTTGCAAAGCGTTTCGCATCGTTTTCATAAACTATATTACTCGTGTTTCTACACTAACTCCTTTTCCCTATGGCTACATCGAAAAAGAAGGTTGCAAAGAAAGCAGCACCAAAAAAGGTTGCCGCAAAGAAACCTGTTAAGAAAGCCGCTCCTAAGAAAGCGGTTAAGAAGGCTGCACCTGCTAAGTCCGCCAAGAAAGTTCCTGCAAAGAAGGGAGCGCTTTCAAAGAACGGAAAAGCAATGGCCGTTGTGCGTGTTGCTGCAGGAGGCGCTAAAGCCAAGCTTGCTGTTGAGAAGGGAGACAAGGCTGAGAAGCTCGTACAGAAAGGAAAGGAGCGCGGCTACATTACCTACTCTGAGATTATTAAGGAGTTCCCGTACGTTGAAGACGACGTTAACTTCCTTGAAGAACTCTACGAGCGTTTCGCAAGCAACGGCATCGACATCCTTGAAGGAGGCATGCTCGAAGATACAACTGACCAGTATCTCGCTACCCGCAACATCAAGGGACGAGACTCTGCTACCTACGACTCCATCCAGATCTATCTTCGCGAGATTGGACAGTATCCTCTTCTAACCGCAAGCGAAGAAAGGGAACTGGCTAAGCGCATTGAGAAGGGAGAGGACGAAGCTCGCAACATCCTTGCGCGTTCTAACCTCCGTCTCGTTGTGTCTATCGCAAAGAAGTACGTAGGCCGTTCTCCGGACCTTACGCTCCTAGACCTTATCCAGGAAGGAAACCTCGGTCTCTTCAAGGCCGTAGACAAGTTCGATTGGAACAAGGGATTCAAGTTCTCAACATACGCTACGTGGTGGATTCGCCAGGCTATTACACGAGCTCTTGCTGACCAGTCCCGCACCATCCGTATTCCGGTGCACATGGTTGAAACCATCGCTAAGTACAAGCAGATCTCTCGCCGTCTCGCACAGGCTCTAGGACGTGATCCTCAACCAGAAGAGATTGCTATTGAGATGGGTGTTGAGGTAGACAAGATCTACCAGATCGAGAAAATAAACCAGGATACTCTTTCTCTTGAGAACCCTATTGGTTCAGATGATGACGATCGTTCAACCCTTGGTGACTTTATCGCAGATGACAAGATTCCTTCTCCGGTACAGGAGTCTTCAGAACGTATTCTTGGAGAGCAGGTTCGAGACATTCTCGAAGACCTCTCACCAAAGGAACGCAAGATTCTTGAGATGCGACACGGTCTTCTAGACGGCGTGTACCATACTCTTGAAGAGGTTGGAAAAGAATTCGGTGTTACTCGAGAGCGTATTCGCCAGATTGAGGCGAAGGCACTGGAGAAGATAAGGACGCATGAGAAGGCGAGGAGGTTGAAGAGTTATTAAAATTTAGTAAAAAGCCCGCTATGCGGGCTTTTTACTAAACATACAGTTGTCTAAAAAAGTATCGAAGGATCTATTCGGATTAATAAAGATAAAAGCTCGGGAATGACTTAGAGACATGGATCCCTTTGAGATGAGTTCTCCGTCCAAGGCTTGTTAGAAAGTGTCAAATCGAGTTAATACTGCTACGCTCAATAAAAGGCATATAATAAACCTCGCCTCATATGAATATAGACAAGATCAGCATCAAAAATTTCCGTCTTCTTCAAGACGTATCTCTCTCGCTTGAAAAAGCGACAACGCTTATTGTGGGTAGGAATAACAGCGGAAAGACTTCTTTAACAGAGCTTATTCGCAGACTCCTCTCTGAAAAAAATGTATCGTTTCGTCTTGAAGACTTTTCTTTATGTGCACATGAGGAGTTTTGGAGTGCCTTTACTCTCCTTCATGAAGAGACGACTGATGAGGAGGTTCGCAAAGCTCTTCCTGTTATTGAAGTATTGATGACAGTGAGTTATGAGAAAAACTCCGTCGACTTTGGTCCGCTTTCGAATTTCATAATTGATTTGAATCCAGATTGCACGTCCGCAATAATCGCAATCTCTTATCAGTTGGGAGACGGCAAAGTCAAAAACTTATTTGAAGGTCTTGAGTTTGATCAATCAGCACGTGGCGCTTTCTTTTTGGCAATGAAAGAACGTATCCCAAAGCTCTACAGTATCAGCCTAAATGCAATCGATCCGAACGATATTACGAATACTAAGGAGTTAGAATGGTCTAAGCTCCACACACTTTTAAATGTTGGTTTTATTAATGCACAAAGAGGACTGGATGACGAGACATATAAGGACAAAGATATTCTCGGAAAGATTCTTGAGATTCTCTTTACAACAGCACTTGCAGAATCAGCTGACGAAAGTGACCGAAAGACTGCTCAAGATTTGGAAATAGCCGTAAAAGGAGTTCAACATGATATTGATTTAGACTTCAATGAGAACCTAAGGAAGCTCGTGCCCGCCTTATCATTATTTGGTTATCCGGGTCTTGCGGATCCAGGACTTCTAACGGAAACAACCCTGGATGTTAAACGGCTCCTGAAAGACAACACAAAAATTAGATACACCGGCGTAAACGGCATAAGTCTACCTGAGGCCTTTAATGGTTTAGGTGCACGTAATCTTATATTCATACTCCTCAAACTTTTGGAGTTTTTCAAGACTTACAAGGCTAGTGCAGATACTCCAGGAATTCAAGTGGTTTTTATAGAGGAGCCCGAGGCGCATCTGCATCCACAGATGCAAGAAGTCTTTATAAGACAGCTAGATGCCATAGCAAAGGTCTTTGCTGAGAAATATAACGGCGGTAATCCATGGCCTGTTCAGTTTGTTGTATCGACTCACTCATCCCATATTGCAAACGAGGCTTCTTTCGACGCTACAAGGTACTTTATTTCAACTCCAGAAGAAGTTTCTGGAAAAGTATTCTGTAAAACACGAATTAAGGATCTGCGTGTAGGTTTGGATGGAGCTTCTGTTCCCGACAGAAACTTTTTGCATCAGTACATGACGTTGACTAAATCCGACCTGCTTTTTGCTGACAAGGCAATCTTAATTGAAGGGACGTCTGAACGTCTAATGCTGCCAAAGATTATTCAACATGTAGATTTGTCTCAAGCTGAAGATGTAAAACTCGGTAGCCAATATATCACCGTCGTGGAGGTTGGCGGAGCTTATGCCCAAATCTTTTTTGAGCTTTTGAATTTTCTGGAACTTCGTACACTTATTTTAACTGATATTGATTCAGTGAAGACTGAGAGTGGAGCGGATACTGCTCACAAGAAGGCGTGCATTGTTTCTGAAGGTGAACAGAGTTCAAATTCCTGCATAAATAATTGGTTTGTAGATGTTGAGTCTGTTCCCCAGCTTCTTTCAAAGACTTCGGACCAGAAGATTGTGGGTATAAAGCGAATTGCTTACCAGGTTCCGGAAGCTGAAGGAGAGAGTTGCGGACGAAGTTTCGAGGGAGCTTTTATGCTCGCTAACCCCGTTCTTTTTGGTCTGGAGGGTAAGAGTATCCCTGAACGGGAGGCCGAAGTGTGGGATTTGACTAAGGGAATTCGGAAAACTCAGTTTGCTCTCAAGTACGGTATTAATGAGACTGAATGGACCGCACCTTTATATATTCGTGAAGGGTTGCAATGGTTAGCAGGTGAACCGTCGGGTGTTCCGCATGCGACAACTGTAACAGTTGAAGAAACACACGATAACCACGAACAGAATATTTCTTAATGAGTCTTACATCTACAAAAAATCCGGCAGAAGAAGCAGCACAAGCAGCCCTTGATGCTGTATATAGATGTATCACTGAACGCAAGAGCTTTATCCTCGAGGCAGGCGCAGGTGCAGGAAAAACATATTCGCTGATAAAATCTTTAGAGTTTCTATTAAAGAATTCTGGTCCAGAACTCAGAAGGCGACAGCAAAAAATAGCCTGTATTACTTTCACAAACGTTGCAAAAAACGAGATAGAATCGAGAACAGATAAAAACCCTATTATTCACTCGGATACAATCCACGCCTTCTGTTGGTCTTTAATTAGGAATTTTCAGCCAGAATTGAGAGTAGCATTACCATCTATAGGTAAATGGGCTGAAAGAATGACTGTAACCGAGGTTACAGATCTTGGATTAAGAGAAGTTGTCTATGACTTGGGATATCCTTCGATTGAGGAACATCAGATCAATCTGTATCACGACGACGTGCTTGATTTAATTGTTACCCTCTTAGAAAAGCCAAAGTTTAGAACTTTTTTTCTTAGTCAGTATCCAGTTTTATTTATAGACGAGTATCAAGATACGAATAAGAAATTTGCAGACGCAATTCAAAGGCATTTCCTTGGGAAAGATGAACCCATACTGATAGGTTTTTTTGGAGACCACTGGCAGAAAATCTACGGTGATGGTTGTGGAAAAATTGAACACGAGAGTCTGGATATTATTGAGAAGAATTCAAATTTTAGATCTGTTCCTGCCGTGGTAAACGTGCTTAATGCCTTAAGGCAGGAACTTCCGCAAGAAGTCAAGGATCCTGACGCAGCAGGAACTGCAGCAGCGTATCATACGAATAATTGGGCAGGCGTTAGACGTACAGGCGCTCATTGGAATGGTGATGTGTCGTCGGAAGCAGCACATGCTTATCTCCTGAACTTAAGAACTAACTTGATAACACAAGGTTGGGATTTCGATCCCACTAAGACTAAGATATTAATGCTTACACATAATGTGCTGGCTGAAGAGCAAGGGTACAAGAACTTCGCAGATGTATTTGAGAGAAATGAATCGTTTATAAAAAAAGAGGATAAATATGTTGCTTACTTTGTTGATACTCTCGAGCCTTTATGTGCTGCTTACGAAAATAAGAAGTTCGGGGATATGTTCACAGTTCTTGGTGGACGTAAACCCTTAATGATTACTCATCAAGATAAAATAAAATGGTCTGAAAGCATGAATGGACTTATTGCACTTAGACATACCGGTACAATAGGTCAGATAGTTGAATATATTAGAGACAAGAAATACCCACGTTTACCAGAGGTTCTGGAGCGTAAAGAAAAGGAATTTGAGGATTTTGTTCTAGAGGATGGAGCTGAAGAACCTAAGAGTATTGGACGGCTTCGCGCACTTAAGAAGATTATGTACAAGGAGGTAATTTCATTTGCGCAATTTAGCAATGCTTATACTCCATTTGCGACGAAACACAGTGTTAAAGGTGCTGAATTCGAAAATGTCCTCATTGTCTTGGGTCGTGGTTGGAGTCAGTATAATTTTGATCAAATGCTTACGTGGATGAATACCACGGTTCCTGTAGATAAAATAGATACGTTTGAGCGTTCAAGGAACCTCTTTTATGTTTGCAGCTCTAGACCAAAGAAACGGTTAGCGCTTCTCTTCACTCAAAAACTTGAGGATTATTCGCTCGGAGCACTAAGCACATTATTTGGATCTGAGGTCCATGCTTTACCTAATATTTAGCTTGAATTAGATAATTTGCAGCAATTTCTCTTTGCGTCAAATCCGAATTTCAAATGATTTCGTATCATACAAAGTATCACTGTTGTTTCTCGAGTTACCGAGGCATCAAGTCATAAGTGCAAAATTGCGCTAAGATTGCCTCTACATGAGGCTTTTTATTACCGACGACTGTAATGTAACGTGGGATCCGAAAGTTGATTACTTTCTCTACGGCGGCATCGTTGTGCCTGATTCGGAAGCACGAGTACTTGCCGAACAGCTTCTTACCCTCAAGGCAGGAGCCGGGATTCGGAAGGAGAGGCCAGTTAAGTGGAGTAATAACAAATGGAAGGGTGAAGCTCTTTTTAATGAAAAGATTCATGCAGCAATAAAAAATCAGGTATTGGACTTGGTGCGTTCATCGGGTGCGAGGATTATTGTATGTGTAAGCCCGCAAGGTTTTTATCATACAGGCACAATGAAGGGAGAAAAGGTACGGATGGCAATTGATGTTGAAACGCAGAAACGAACACAGCAGTATGCGCTTAATGACGTTGTCGCTAAATTCCACTCTTATCTTGAGGAGGTAGATGATCAAGGCATGATCCTTGCCGACAAGTTCGGTCAGGGGGTTAAGGCTCACATGGACGAGCACTGCATGAATTCTTTTCCTAGGGGAAGAACTCCTACGCCACGTATAATTCATCCAATAATCCAGCTTGATAATGAGGAGAGCCATCTGCACCAGATAAACGATGTTGTTCTGGGATCGATTTATTTCTCTCTTCGAGAAATGGGTTTCAACTTTCTGCCAGCGATTCGTGACAACTTCTGGATGCGAGAGGTGGGGGATTATTCATCTATCCTCTACAAAGGATTTAATATATATCCTTTAAGACCCGCTAAGCGAGGCCTGGTTGCAAGTAACCAAGCACTAGAGCAAAAGTTTAATCGTCTAATTACTGTATAATTTAAATAAAGTTATGAATGTCATAAGGGGAACACTTCATCGAGACAATTCAAGAGATAGTTACTGGTCCCGGATTTTGCTGAAGTCGTCTGAGAATAAAGGCGAGACTTTCGTATATGTATGTGCCTCGTATGAGTATTTAAATTACACATTAAATATTAAGACACTTACAGATGAAGCTCTCCATGGATGGGTAGACGACGTCATCATCGAATGGACTGCAAAGGGAGACTCTATTTTTAAGAAACCTTTTCATATAGATGTAAAAGCTATCACAGAAGAAGGTCGTTTAAATGGTCTGGCATATCTAAGAAAGGAGGTAGTTCCCGCTGTTTAATATTTATCTTGTCCACATTTTAATTTCAGCATTTTCTTAACTTTATTTTAAATGGATTTAAGCCATATATGAGAGACTTTGTCTCTAACGCTCAAAATATGGAAACTGATATAATATTCTCAATGCCCGCAAGTGCCACTAACCGAATAGCTTCAAAACTCGAAACTGAGCCATACTTCAAAGAGAAGGATTTCTTGCTCTATAACGGAGACTCTATAGAGCTTCTGAATCAAATGCCAGAAGAGTCTATAGATATGGTTTTCGCAGATCCTCCCTACAATCTTTCGAATGGAGGGTTTACTGTACATGCTGGAAAAATGGTAAGTGTTAATAAAGGGGATTGGGATAAGAGTAAGGGATTCGAAGACGACTACGATTTTCATTTTCGCTGGCTGCAAGCTGTACGGCGCGTATTAAAACCTCACGGAACCTTATGGGTTAGCGGAACATACCACTCTATCTATCAATGTGGCCACGCGCTGCAAGCGCTAGATTTTCATATTCTGAACGATATCTCTTGGTTTAAACCGAATGCGTCTCCCAACTTAAGTGGACGTTTCTTTACTGCTAGTCACGAGACAATTATCTGGGCTAGAAAGGAGAAAAAGGCTAAACACATTTTCAACTACAAGTTAATGAAAGAAGGGAACTGGCCAGAAGATGCTCTTAAGAAACCAGGCCTTCAAATGCGATCTGTATGGTCTATGGGAACTCCAAAACCTTCTGAAAAGAAGCATGGGAAGCATCCTACTCAGAAGCCGATAGATCTTCTTAAAAGAATTGTGCTATCAAGCACAAACGAGGGCGATGTCGTGCTTGATCCTTTCACAGGCAGCTCAACAACTGGTCTAGCTTCAATTACGCACGGACGCAAATTCATAGGTATTGATCTCGAGAAAGATTATCTTGATCTATCTATAAAAAGATATAAAGATATCAACATGAATCCAAACCTGCTCTAGTTATGCCCAAGAAACCATCATGGAAAGAAGAAGCTTGGGATACTCTACTAAAAAAGCTTTGGGACAATCGAGCTGAAGGAGTTACTTCTGTTGTGTATACAAAGGCTGATTTAAATCCAATTCTTTCGCAATACACACAATCTGGTCAAGGAGAGATACGAATATTCAACTCAAGTTCGAACGGACTCAATGCCTTAAAGCTTAGAGGTGTTAAGAAAATTCCTCTAACGAGAGATAGTTGGAGAATTGTTGAACGACCAGCAGCTATTGAACTAAATGAACCTTCTGAAGGTGGCAAGTTTACTGCACAGCAAGAATTAACAGCTGGAATGATAGCGGGTATAGATGAGTCTATGCGTCATCGTTCTAATCCTGGCGAGACAACGTTATTGGCTATAGCTAATCATATTGGAATAATTGCAGACTTTTACAACCTCAAGGACAAGGGGGTTTTGTTTACTGGAGGTAGACAAAAAGCCGGTATTCATTTGGTCGTTGGGGATGCTGAACTAGACATGACCAAAGCTCAGATAGAAATCGATGGAGGGTTTGAATGGCGAGATAGTGTAGTAATTGCCGAAATGAAGAGCTCGTTTAAGCAAAAAGACTTCGACGTAAACCAAGCTCTTATTCCTATGCTGAAATGGCAGAAGTTACTTGTTGCCAAGAAAGTCTACTCTTTAGTTATGTTGGCTCAAACTAATAGGACTGGTATCGAATATTGGGCATATGATTTTGCGCATGAAGGGAAAGGTATTGGAATGAAAATATCAAAGAGTAAAAAGTATCTTGTTGAAATATAAGTACGAAGTACGAGAAAGCAGTCGAGCAAAGCATGTACGTATAACCGTCCGTGAGAATGGGCAGGTAGTTATAACTAAACCAAAGAGAATGCCTTCATCGAAGGTAGAAGCTTTCGTTGCCAAACATGCGGACTGGATTGAAAGGGCGCAAGAGCGAATAGAGAAAAGAAAGCCAAGGCTTCCTAAGGAACAACTTCCACGTATACGTCGTAACTCGAAAGCATATAAAGAAGCTCAAGAACAAGCTCGTACTCTCGTCACAGCCCGCCTCATACATTTCAATAAGGTCTACAATTTCACATACGGCACCATATCCATACGTAACCAAAAGACTCGGTGGGGAAGTTGTTCAGCAAAAGGAAACCTTAGCTTTAACTACCGTATAGCTTTTCTTCCTCCAGAACTGGCAGACTACATAATTGTGCATGAGCTCTGCCACACGAAAGAGCATAATCATTCGCCTCGCTTCTGGGTAGAAGTAGCTCGCACTATCCCAAACTATTTAGCCTTACGAAACCAACTTCGAACCTATAGATTCTAAAGAGTAAACAAAGGCCGCTCGAGCTGGGGCTCGAGCGGTTTTGGTATTAACCAAGAATTAGTATCGACGCCAGGCTCTTTCAGAACGTTTCTCGTAGATGATGGTGCGCGGATCTTCGCACACCGTCCACTCTTGTCCCGCCTCTTTTTTCTCAAACCGCGTTCTGGTCTGACTATCGTTGGATTTGAAATAGGCCAACTTGTCGTTGTGGAAGAGTTGGTGGCGTGGGAAAGTGCCGTTGAGTTTCACCAGATCCTGGCTCTCCCAGAGCACAGTCTCAATTGCAGTAGAGCCGCGCCGTTCCAGAATCTGTGTAACGCGATAGAAAGGAAGATTGGCGACCTGATCCAAAGCGTCCTTGTAGTTCGCATAGAGTCCCCACGGCCTTGCCAGAGACCCCTTTGCATTGGTGGCGATCACGAAGGCCAGATGGTCGCCTTTAATTGGCGTTAGCTGCCCCTCGGATGGGGGAGTCCAGCGTAAGCCGGGACTCCTTGCAACAAACGTCACTCCTTCGCGCAAATGAAAGAAAAGGTCTGCAACGTGCCGACCCTCTACTTTAATAAAGCCGAAGTTCTTCCCGTCACCCGCAATAAAGCGAGAAACGTATCCTGTGTCGAATTTAAAGGACATGTTAACCTCACTTCAAATGGGTTGTTTGCTGAATGTATTTAAGCACGTATAAGTACATACGTCAATAAACAGGGAGATTACGAGTCTTTGTCGTAAAATGAATGTAATGGCATCAAGCGCAGCATTCGACGAGGCATACAAGAAGCTCAATAAGGAGCAGAAATTGGCCGTAGACAGCATAGACGGCCCTGTCTTTGTAATTGCGGGACCTGGCACGGGAAAGACCCAGGTTCTCACCCTACGCGTTGCGAACATCCTCCAGAAGACCGATACGCCCCCAGACGCTATCTTGGCCCTCACCTTTACGGAAAGTGCCGCTTCCAATATGCGAGAGCGTCTCTCGGCTATGATTGGCGGCACAACCGCCTGGAAGGTCCGTATGCACACCTTCCACGGCTTTGCCGAGTCTCTTATCAGCCGATACCCAGATGCCTTCCCAAGGATTGTAGGAGGGCAGGTAGCAAGCGATGCTGAACGGGCTGAGATTATTGAGGCCGCCATACTCACAAGCGAAGTTACGCATCTTCGTCCCTATGGCGACCCTCTCTACTACTACCGTTTCGTTAGCGGTGCTATTCCAACGCTTAAGCGAGAAAACGTAACTCCAGAGAAGCTGCTCGAGCGAATAATAGAAGCTGAAGCAGACTTTGAAGCTATTCCAGACAAGTTCAATACAAAAGGAAAGTACGAAGGGAAGATGAAAGGAGATTTCTTAACCCTTCAGAAGAAGATAGAAAAGACCCGAGATCTCCTTACGGTATATAAAGCATATGAAGCAGGACTAACCGCACGCAAGCGCTACGACTTTGATGATCTTATTCTTGAAGCAGTACGAGGCTTAACCGAAGACGAGAACCTTCGTCTCCAGGTACAGGAAAGCACGCAGTATGTGTTAGCAGACGAACATCAGGACGCTAACGCCGCACAGAACGCACTCCTTGAACTCCTTACGGACTACGACGCTCGTCCCAATCTCTTTATTGTGGGAGACGAGAAGCAGGCTATCTATCGTTTCCAAGGAGCAGACCTCGATAACGTGCACTATTTCCGTGAACGCTTTACCGACACGAAGATAATCGCACTCATAGAGAACTATCGCTCAACCCAAAGCATTCTCGATACCGCCCTCTCCCTCATTGTCGCGTCTCCAGACGAGCGTCTTTCTCGCGCTCCCTTGGTTGCTAAGAGCGATGCAAAGGCGAGACCTATAAGCGTTGTTGCGTGCGAGACTCCTGAACAAGAGGGTGCAGAACTTGCTACACGTATTAAAGCTCTAATAGAAGAAGGAACTAAAGCAGAAGACATTGCAGTGTTTGGGCGCACCAATAGCGACGTTAGTTTCCTAGTAGAAGAACTTAAGAAAGCAGACATAGCCGTGAGTGCAGGAGGAGAAACAAGCGCGCTTAGGAACCGTTACGTACAGGCGCTCATACGACTCCTTAAAGCCATTGCAGAACCGAGAGACGAGAATCTTATTGGCATAATGACGCTCCCCGCATTCCCGCTTTCAGCTGCAGATGTGTGGCGCGTTATGCAGTATGCAAAGAAGGAACGTATGCCCGTACTTTCTCTTATGCGTTCTCCTGAGAAACTAAAGGAAGCTCGCCTTGGAGACGAAGCCGCAGCACTCGCGCTTGGTGCTCTTATAGAACAGCTCGTACGTGTAGCAACCATAGAGCGTCCTGCTGTTGTAGCTGAAGAAGCACTACGTCTTTCAGGTATTCTTCCTCGTATCCTTGGAGCACCAGACCGCGCAGAATCCCTAGCAGCTATTCGTGCACTACTCCGTACTCTTGAAGACCTTTCTCGAAGGGAGCACGACGCCATGCTCGCGCGTTCCCTCCAGATCCTAGATCTATACGAAGAAAGGAATATCTCTCTTACAGGAGACGTAACAGAAGCTCCTGGAAAGGTTAAGGTTATGACCGTACACAAAGCAAAGGGAAGAGAGTTCCTCTACACCTTCATTCCTCGCCTCACAGAAAGCAGCTGGTCTACCCGTTCCCGTCCTGAGCATTTCCATCTGCCAGACATTCTTTCAGGAAGTGCAGAACTTGAAGACGAACGCCGCCTCCTCTACGTTGCTATTACGCGCGCCAAGAACCACGCAACCATTTCATACGCTGCAACTCGTAGCGACGGACGTGCTGACGCACCTTCTACGCTTCTTGAAGATCTAACAAAAGAACTGGTCCAAGAAGAAGTATCAAAGGCTACGTACGAAGACCCGCTTCTCACAGAACGCACCCCGAAGCGCGAAGGGAACCAGCCTTCCAAAGACGATCTTGAAACTCTCAAGCACGCATTCATTTCTCAAGGCCTTTCAGCAACAGCTCTCAACAACTATTTAGAATGTCCCTGGAAGTATTTCTATGTGAACCTGCTGCGTATTCCTGAAGCGGAGAACAAGTTCATGCTGTATGGAACTGCTGTGCATGCGGCTCTCCACAGATACGCACTTGAACGCAAGAAGGGCATAGATATTGGAGCGGAGGGACTTATCTCTTCCTTCACCCACACCCTTACACGTTCTCCTCTCTCAGACGCTGAACTCAAAGAACTCCAAGCAAAGGGAGAACGGTCTCTAGGACTATGGTGGGAAGACAGGCACGTGAGCTGGCCAGAGCGCACTGAAGCCGAGCTTGCTGTTGAAGCCAAGCTCAAGCTTACAGACGGTACGGAATTTACAGTTAAAGGAAAGCTAGATCGTATAGATGAAACGAGTAACGGAGCGTCAGTTGTGGACTACAAGACTGGAAAGCCTAGAAGCCGCAACGAGCTTATGGGAAATACCAAAGAAGGCGACGGCAATTACTATCGCCAGCTCGTCTTCTACAAGCTCCTTCTCGCACATACTGAAACTCCTCGCGTTATGCAGGACGGCATTATTGAATTCGTAGAACCAGATGAGAAGGGAAGAATACGTACTGAACTGTTCCCTATATCAAATGAGGCGATGGATGAGCTTGAGGCTCTTGTTAAGAAATCTGCAGAAGAGATACTCACTCTTTCGTTCTGGAATGAGCCGTGTAACGAAGTTGCGTGTCCGTGGTGCTCGATTCGTTTCAGTTAAAACAATAAGAAAAACCGCCTGCATTGCAGGCGGTTTTTCTTTAACTGCTTACGCAGCTTCTCGCTGGTCAATAGCAGCCTGGCGCTGCATAGCACGTTCTTCCTCTGGAGTCTTAGCAGTACCTACTACGTTACCGAGTGAGTCTCGTACGATTATGTTCTGCTCAGCCATAGGAACCACGTTCTCTGCGTCCATACCCTCAATTGCTCCTTCAGGAGCCTTGGGCTTTTCTTCAGATTTGAACGCGTTACTAATTTTATCGAAGGGATTTTCCATAGAGGTATCTAAGTTAATACGCAATTATTTTCCCATGTATAGCGAAAATATCAAGTAGGGCTATTGTCCCGCTTTAGATACCGCCTGGTCTATAATCCGCTTCAAGCTCTGGTACGGAATAGTACCGCTTATGGTTGAAGGCTTCTGTCCCTTAACAAGAAGTACCACGTAAGGAGATCCGTCTGCTCCTGCGTTAAGTGCATTAATGGCGTCGTCCGTTACGTGTTTGCTGAACTGGTGTGAGCTTAAGCAGGTATTAAAGGTGTCAACTGAAATACCGAGCTGGGTAACAACTGTAGGATAATCCTTTGGATCAAACTGGTTCTCAGCGGGAGCCTGTGCCTGAACTAAGTCTATAAAGCGCCAGAATGCATCAGGCGCGCCTAGAGAAGCTGCACATTCAGCAGCTTCAGCGTGTGAGAGGGAGTTAGGATGCATGTCCGCTAGAGGAAAGTGTCTATATACCCACGCAACTTGTCCGCCAGAAGCGTATTCGCTCATAAGCTGCTCAAGTGTTGTTTGAAGTTGCTTGCTGTATGAGGAGTCTATATCTCCATACTCAACGATTGTTACGGCTGCCTGAGGGTTTCCAATGAGGTGGTCGCTAGGTGTAACGGGACGAACTGCAGTTGGGTCTCCTGCACTAACTGCTTCTTGGTGAGATCTAACAACGAAGATGGTAATGGCGAGAATAATACCGGCAAGCACAATTGCGCCTGGAATGAGATAGCGCTCGCGTATAGAGGCTGGTTGCATAAAAAAATCATAGCACGAGGATAAAAGATCATGCCCTCGGAACGCTGTTTCCGAGGGCAGAGGGCGAACTATTTGCTGGCGTAAGAGGCCGGTGTTCTTGAGGGGCACTGATTAGATAGCCTATCCAGGGGAACATCCATTGTCTCGAAGAGCAGGCTCCACATTCGAATTCGCTGGCACATGCTCAACCAAGCATCTGGGCTGATAACGAGATCCGCCCGTGCGGGTAATCCAGCAACAAGTTGCTTTTACTCCAGCTTTTTCGCTGGCTTGTTTAGCAATGGTTTTCAGGCCGTCTCCAGCACGATCAGGAAAGATCTCAGAAAGGATTTTCAACGCACATCCTCCATTAACTTATGCTGAATGCAGCATGCTACAGAAAACGGGATTATGCAACCTAGAAAGGAAGGGTGTGTGTAAATCCGGGTTGATCAAGAGGACGAGTCCAAGAAGACGTATCAATCTTCATCTCTCGAATATCTTTGAGGTCTTTGTATTTAAGGGCCTGATTCTTTATAGCGTAATCAAATATCTCACGGGTTATGCGTACGTCTTGGATACAATACTCACGCACCTTGTCATACAACCCCTGTTGCCACCATTCAACAGACTTAAGACCGTCTCCAGACTTGCTAACCTTGAGGGTTGCTTCGGCAATAGACTGAAGGCGGATACGTCGTCCGAGTACTTTCTGCACTTCAACCAGAAGATCGAGAGAACGAATCTTGGTTAAGTCTCCTGCGTAGTAGTGGTTGAGGAGAGGAATGTCGAAAGAGTCAGAGTTGAAACCAATAAGCATGTCTGCTTTCTCGATAATGGGCCAGAGTTTAGGAAGTTCTTCCTTTGAGTAGGAAGAGTATTCCCCGGTCTCTGAGTCATGAATAGCAACAACAGCCAAGTCTAGACGCGTAACATCCTGGCGTGCTAAAGACGGGAGAAGGTTCGCAGTTTCTATATCGAAAGTAATTTCCCTCATGCTTGTTGCTTAAGAGTTAATACGGCTGGCAACCTTGTCTTGAGCTAGCTCCTCTTCTTTGCTGTCTGCAAGAATCTTAAGCTTAACGGTTCCGGATGCGGCCTCGCTTTCCCCAAGAGCAATAAAATACGGGATGCCTCGCTTAACGGCTTCTTTAACCTGGTCTCCAAGTCCCTTAGTACCAACATTCACAAGAACCGAAACTCCTTGGGTACGTAGATCGTCTGCAAATGCCTGAGCCGCACCAATATCGCTTTCTGAAGGAGTACCTATGAATAGTCTAGGAGCAGAAGAAGCTTTAGGAGCAATACCGTGTGTGGTAAGGAAGTCCATAAGTGTTACGTCTCCCATAGCTACACCAACTGCTGGAATTGGTTCTCCTCCAAAGAGTCCTACAAGATTGTCGTATCTGCCTCCGCCAAACAATGCGCGAGGGTTCTCGGGATTGGTGTCATAGATTTCAAACACAGTGCCAGTGTAGTAGTCAAAGCCGCGTACAATCTCTGGATCAAATACTACGTTTGTCATACCGCGCATCTTGAATGCTTCGATAAGAGCAAGAAGCTTTGCTTTCTCTAAGGTAACGGAATCGCCTCCGTCGTTAAGAATCAGATCAAGGGGATCAACGCGTCCTGCTAGACCTGCCGCAAATTCCTCAGCAGACATCTTTGCTTTTCGGTCTAGAAGTCGAAGGTAGTTTGCTTTAGCTTCTTTGGTGTCGTATCCGGCCGCAGCGCACGCAGCATCAAGAAGGGTGCGAGAGTTAATGCGGATAACAAAATCTTCATTCTTTGCACCAAGTTCTTGAAGTAGCTTTGAGGCAATAACAATAATCTCGCCATCAGCTTTAGCGTCCGCAATTCCAAGAAGGTCTACGTTTAACTGGAAGTGCTCACGCAGACGTCCACGTTGAGGGCGTTCGTATCTAAATACGTTAGGTATAGAAAACCAACGAAGAGGGAATACGAGTTCGCGACGCTTTCCCGCAACCATACGTGCAAGCGTAGGCGTCATCTCAGGGCGAAGGGTCACGCGACGGCCTCCGCGGTCTTCAAAGGTATAGGTCTGTTCGCTAACGATTTCTTCTGAAGTCTTTGCTTCGTATAGCTCAGCTCGCTCAAGAGGAGATGCGTTGTATTCCTCGTACCCATGCGCCTGGAGCACTTTGCGGAAGACATCAAATACCGCAGAAAGCTGTGCCCATTCGTTAGGATAGAAATCCCGCACGCCCTTGTAGGGGTCTGTTGAAAGCTCGCTCATTGAGGCTAGTGTAGCAAATTTTAGACGCCTTCCCCAGCTTTTTCTAATGTCTTATGCAGCTCTGAAATCTCACGCATAATTAAGTCCCGCATCCCTTCGGGGTTCTCAATAGCAGACATAACGAAGCTATTAGAATCTTCTCCTGCCGTCTCTACTTTAACCGTGCCGTATCCGATTAGGGTACCGAAGAGACCGTAGACACCAGTTGTAACATCCTGTACTCGTCCGAGAAGGAAGCTTGCTACTCGCCTGTTAAAGAATCCGTATTGGCTAATCTCAACAATACGCATGTTCGTAATAACCCACATGTTGAGATAGTACTGAGTGAACATATTGAATGCTCCTATCCAAAGCAATAACCACCACAATCCTAAGAAGGTACGGAACAAAGATGCGTTAAAGGGAAGTGTTGCGGGATCAAATGCCGGCGCTTGTCCCTGAAGCGTAACGCTCGCAAGCCATGTGTATGCATGCGGAAGGAGTGTAGGAAGCCATGCCAGAAGGACTACAGGGATAAGAGAAACCACGAACACAAACCAATGCTTACGTATGGTCTTAATAACGTGTTCTCCAGGCTCTAGTTCAAATTCTTCCATATATTAATGTAGACCGCTTGCCGCATAGAGAGCGAAAACTGCCGAGACAGCAACATGCACAGCAAGAGCAGGAATAGCTATCGCAGAACGATGTCCGTATCTGAACCAGTGATACGCAGCAACAAGGGTATAGATAACCCAAAGAATGAAGAGAAGGGTAAACAGAACCGGCACGACTTTATGAAAGTTAATAGCACCAACAAGACTGGGCACCTGAATGCCAGGAATGGTGGAGGTGGAAACAGAATCCATTACGTATAGTGTGCCACGACCAGTCGAGCCCGGCCATACTGGTCAGTGCGTATCTCTGTGTCCGTAGCCTTTCCCGAATGAATGAGCCTTCGCGCCTCCTCAATGTTTTCTATATCTGCCTCTAGCCACAGCTCCCCATCTTTTTTTAGATAGGAAGGAGTTTCAGTAGCAATACGACGTATTAAGTCGAGACCGTCTTCTCCAGAAAAGAGTGCCTCGGCAGGTTCGAAGCCTGTAACACTCTCGTCGAGAGATCGTTCGCTTGGAATATAGGGAGGGTTTGATACAACGACGTCGAATCTCTTTCCATTAAAAGCTGCATATAGATCGCTAATTCGTATGTCTGCACGAGTATCATCCAATCCATTCTTTTCTATATTTTGTTTAATTTGCTCAACATGCTCTGGCATAAGCTCGCTAAACGAAACGTCCGCGGAAGGGAACTTAGCCAGTACCGCCAAACCAATAGCTCCAGAACCAGCACAGAGATCGAGTATGGAAAAAGGCTCCTTTCCAAAACGTTCTTGTAGACGAGCAATTAGTTCCTCGGTCCAGTGTTCAGTCTCAGGACGGGGAATGAGTGGCTTGGAATTGAGGTGTATCTTAAGGCCCAAGAAGGGAATCCACCCAATTACATACGCCAAAGGCTCCCCAGCAACAAGGCGGGCTTTGTCTGCGGAAATATCTGTATTGGTATCTCCTTCGTACTTGTCGCGCAAAAGAAGCTGGATGTCCTCGTTAGAAGGGAGTATTGACATATATTACATTAAGTGTATAGTATATACATATGAAAGAGAAAAACGGTACCTCCCTCAAGAACCCTGGCTTCGTGAAGGATCGTCTTTCCCGCGAAGTCCATACGATACTTCGCGTCTGCCTCCACCAGTTCGATGATGTAGAAAAGGTAGCACAGGAAAGCTGTTTTGATGTAGATGCCGTTATGCAGCACCGCTCAGTTGCATCTCGCCCAGTCTTCGAAAAGAATGTGGCGGCAGCACAGTGGTCTAAGCCAGCCGTAATAGCTGGAAGCCATCGTCCCCTTACGCGTCCACAGAAAGGATACTTTATCCCAAGCGGGTACGCATCGAACCGCGGTTTTGCTTAATACACACAAAAGAAAAGACCCTCCTTTTGGAGGGTCTTTTCTTTTGTGTCGTTGGAATTAGTATCCGCCACGGTCATTGCCGCCACCGAAACCACCTCCGTATCCGCCACCACCTCCACGATTGTTTCCACCGCCGAAGCCTCCGCCACGGTTTCCACCGCCGAAGCCTCCACGATCATTGTTCTCGCGAGGAGGGCGATCGCCTTGAGGACGCGCCATGGAAACTGAGAGCATACGCCCATCAAATTCCTTGCCGTCCCATCGTGTTACAGCAGCCTCAGCCTCAGGCTCAGATGCCATTTCCACGAAACCGAATCCGCGTGAGCGGCCGGTCATACGATCGCTAATAATGCTTGCTGATACAACCGAGCCTGCTTCCTCAAAAGCGGCGCGGAGTTCGTCTTCGGTCGTACGGTAAGGAATACCGCCGACATATAGTTTGCTTGTTGCCATGTCTCTCTAGTGAACTTGAACTTAGTAACCTCGCTGATGCCGAACGCTTTTGGGGGCAATTTGGAGTTCTGCGAGTTAATTCGAGTATGCTACAAACACAGTTAAATAACAAGTTTAAGCGGTGTGCAGAGCCCTATAACACCGGCTCTCGTTTGCCTCGTTTGAAGAAGAGTCCTTCAAGAGAATATTTGTCGTATCCGTAGAAGATGAAGGCAATAGGAATACCAATGAGTACCAGGTGCGGCCATACCGTTTCGCCGAAGTAATACAAAGAAAGAGCAAGCCAGAACTCAAGGAAGAGTGCGGTAAAACGTATCTCAATACCGAGCAAGAAGAAGAGACCAATAACAATCTCAACTATTCCCGCACCAAGTACGAGGAAATGAGGCTCAAAGCCGAGAGTCTGCGCGAGGCTTAGGGCATGTCCGCCAAATTGTCCTGAAGCAACTTGAAGCGCCAGGTGGTTGTGAAGGAACTTGGCATATATAGAGGCATACAAAAGGGAGATACCAAAAGATACGCGCAATATCATGAACGCAAACGGAGCAAACATACGCGTGTACTTGCTCATCGCGCCCGGCTTCTTTCCATGTCTAAGCGTATCGAGTCCCCAGGTATGCGCGCCAAGGATAAGGAGTACCAATATCTCGCCTAGGTAGTTTGCATACGTAAGCATGTACTCTCCGTGGAAATATACATTGGCGAGAAAGATAAGAAGAGCAACGCCTGCGGCAATGCGCGTGTACAGTCCAATAGTTATGAGTATTCCGGTAACAACGAAGAGGGCAACAATGAGTGGGGTGTAGGCTCCAAAGCTCGCAAGGAAAGGAAGTTCTGGTCCGTAACTTGCACCGAAGAATGCTGCAGCGAGAAAGGCGAGACCAATCGTCACGCGACTAACGAACGGTGCGTGCTTCTTCAGCTTCATAAGCATCGGATCAACTGCGTTCTCAAATCTTCGAGATATAGATATAAGGAACACAATCATAACCATGAGTATTCCTATGAAGGCCCAGAACACAAATAGATGCATGTCTGCCAAAAGGACAGCAACCATATCAAATGGAGGCTTTGCAAGATCTTCTGATATTTGTCCCGGCGTGAGTACGTATACCTCGTGCGCTGATGCAACAAACGGCGCGAACAATGTTGCCAGCAAGCTGAAGGAGAAAAATCTTTTCATGAAGGAAGTATAGCGTGCTAATTAAATCTTTCTCAACATATTCTTCTCAATATCTTCGAAGGTACCTCCAACTTTCTTTCCAGGATTAAAGATATTCTCTGGATCAAAGATCTTCTTGGTGTCTGCAAACAGCATAACCATCTCGGTGCCAAAGAGCATTGGAAGGTATGGCGTACGGATAATCCCGTCGTTGTGTTCGCCGGTTGTGGTACCGCCATATTTAATAACAAGCTCGTACACCTTAGGAGAAAGCTCAAGAATAACGCTGCGTGTCTCGGGCTTTGAGAGATCCATAAGGGGAATGATATGGAAGTTTCCGTTTCCAATGTGCCCGGCAATCGTATATATAAGTTTGTACTGCGCGAGAAGGGTGTTGAGCTCGGGCAAGAACTGCGGGTAGCAATCGGGAGGCACAACAAAATCGTCTATGAAAGGAGCGGCATAAAGGCCTTTTGAGTGCTGGCGTAAGAGCGCAAAGCTTTCGCGACGAATAATCCAGTACTTCTCTGAAGCTCTGTCGTTCTTGTTGATGCGTGTCTGCAAGTTCATGTCTGCAAGCGCAACGCGTGCGCGCTCCGCAACATGAAGTGCATCTTCGGGAGTGTCTTCAGAAAACTCGGCCATTAACACAAGCTTCGGTACGCCGCCTTGAAGAACCAATCCAACCTCAGGAAGGAACGAGAAACCGAGACGCATTGCGCGCACAAGACCCAAGCGCGCGAGCAGTCCAGGAAGGAATCGTATAGCGAGCTTGAACGTGTGGTCATCGTAGGACTCGAAAGATTCAGGATTGAAGGGAAGTACACGCCGTACAATCTCAGGCAACACGTTGAGATCTGAAAGGAAGATAACCAGCATGGCGCGTGAACGTTCTTCTTTAACCAAGCGAAGCCTGGCTTTGGTAACAAGGGCGAGCGTGCCCTGCGCTCCTGTTATGAGCTTTGCAAGATTAAAGCGCCCGTTCACATCGATATCCCAAAGCGCATACCCAGCTGAGTTCTTTGAAACCTTTGGCTTCGCATTCTTAATGGTCTCCTTGTTGTCTTCAAGAAGCTTTGAGAGGTTCCTATATATGTCTCCTTCAAAGCTGTGGAGCTTTTGCTTCGCAAGAAGCTCGTTCTTTGAAAGAGCTTTGAACGTTGTTTCCGTACCGTCTGAAAGCACTACGTCGAGTTCCTCAACGTAGTCATGGGTCTTGCCGTATTCAAGCGTGCGTTCGCCTCCTGAATCGTTATTAACAATCCCGCCCATAGCGCAGATCTCTCGGGACGCTGGGTATGAAGGCATGAGTTGCCCAAGTCCGTCTATCTTCTTAGCGAGCGTAGCCTTTTCGAAGTCTCGGTAATACACGCCGGGTTCAGTAACGGCGTAGCCGTCTCCAACCTCAACGATATGATTCATGTGCTTTGTGAACACCGCAACCACCGAATCAGTAAGCGGACCTCCTGACATATCCGTTCCTGCAGATCGTGCGGTTACCGACACTGTCTTTCCTTTACGTCTTTCGTCTCGCACAACCTTAACCAATGCGGATACGTCATGCGCATCTTTTGGATACACCACGAGTTCCGGGGTCTTGGTGAATACGCTGGTGTCTCGACTATATTTTCCTCGCTCAGCAAGATCTTCAGATACCTCGCCATGTACTCGCGCTTTTATTGCAGTATATAGATCCGAATGCGTAACAGGCACAGAAGCTGACACTACTTCCTTAACCTCTTTTACTGCCTTCACTTTTTCAAATCCATGTACGTGCAGCAATTCACGCACTATTGCATACGCAACCAGAACGGTTGCGAGAGTAGCGCCTAGGGTAGCAAGGTAAATTGGAAGCATCGTATGAAAGTGCAGTTCGTATATGTAGAATACCGCATTTATATATCGGCACCGTACTGCTTACGTGCATAACAGCACTCACGTAAAAGAAGAACAATTATTTTCGGCTGGCCTTCTGAAAACGAAGCGAAGAATAATACGCAGCTGCAACAAACACGATACCGATACCGCCAGTTATAATCTCTGGCACTTCAAAGAGAAGACCGCTAAACATACACGCAGCAAGTCCAAAGATTGCCCAGTGCGCGCCATGTTCGAGGTACACCAACGTATCAAGCGTCTTCATCTTAACGAAGTAAATCGTAAGAGAACGAACGAACCAGGCACCAATACCAAGACCCGCAACGATAACGGGAATAGCAGTTGTAAGGGCAAAGGCTCCAACAACGCTATCAAGCGAGAACGCTGAATCGAGCACGTTGAGGTAGAGGAAGAGAGAAAGTCCTGCGGCTCCAGCCTGCGCTACTCCAGCAGAGAAGGAGTTCGCAAGTCCCTGCATAGAGATGAAGAGGATTATGCCCGTAATGCCAGCAACGAGTACGGTTGCTTGCTCTTCGCCAACAAGAAATGAAATGAGGATCAAGCTCAATAGTGCAATACCAATCTCAATGGCCTCGATGCGTCCCCACTTAACAAGTTTTCGTTCTATAAGCTTGATCCAGTGCACGCCCTTGGTCTCGTCAAAGAAATACTTAAGCGAAACCATGAGAAGGAAGGTTGCTCCAAACGCGTAAATTGCATGCTTAGCTCCTTCAAGCAGGTGTCCATACGCTTCAGGGTTAAATGCTGCGAGCTTGGCAACCATAAGTGGAGACATCCACACGCTTGCTGACACTATAAGTATGGGAAGGATGAGACGAGTACCAAATACAGCGATAAGCATTCCCCAAGTAAGGAATCGCTTCTGCCACTTGGGAGTCATGGTGGTAAGCACCTTTGCATTCACTACCGCGTTATCAAAGGAAAGGGTAACTTCAAGTGCCGTGAGGAGCAGGGCAGTAATAAGCGCCCATGGACCAAGACCAATTAAGATGCCGAGCAAGATAACCGCCGAGCCTATAAGCGGAACAAGGAAAAACTTCATGGCTCGATTGTAGCATTTATAAGCGATATATAGATTTGATAGCGGAAAAGATATCCCCCAATCAAGATCTTGGCGACCTCTGTATACTGACCCCATATCCCTAGCAGTATTTTCATGACCACCTCGCTCTACAACGTCACCATCCCCGTATTCATCAAAGGTCTTGAGAATATGGCTATTTTCTTCGACAAGACGCTTATACACGCGGAAAACAAGAAGTTTGATGTAAACACCCTATTAACATCACGACTTTCGCCAGACCAATTCCCATTCGCAAAACAAATTCAGCTAGCCTCAGACGCGGCGAAAGCATTCCCAGCACGCCTGAAGGGAGAGGATCCAGTTTCAATGCCAGACACAGAAACCACAATTGAGGAACTCCGCGAACGTCTTTTGAAGACCGTGGCCGTTCTGAAGGAGATTAAGCCGGAGGATATTGATGGGAACGAAGACACCCAAGTACGTATTAAATGGTTCCCAGGAAAGTACATTACAGGCTTCTCATATGCCACTGAATATGCGCTTCCAAACTTCTTCTTCCACATGACCACGGCATACGCGATCTTGCGTCATAATGGCGTAGATCTTGGGAAATCTGACTATCTTGGAGCTCTTTCTCTCGAAGACGACGCATAAATGGTATACTCGGATTATCTATGGAAGTATCGACTGAATCAGCGGCAATTAAGGTTGTTGACCTAAAAAAGGCATACAAAGGCAAGGGTAAAGGGGACCCGTCAGTAGACGCTCTCAAGGGGATTAATCTCACGATTGAAAAGGGAGAATTCTTCGCACTCCTAGGCCCTAACGGTGCTGGCAAGACCACACTCATCAGCATTCTCTCAAGTCTTATCGTTAAAACTTCAGGAGAGGCGTACATCAGCGGCCTGTCTCTAGACAAGAATGCGGACGAAGCAAAGGCACACATCGGTCTCGTGCCCCAGGAATTTAACTTCAATATCTTCGAGACCCCGCTCGATATTGTAGTTTCGCAGGCTGGGTACTACGGTATTCCTCGCAAGATAGCTATTGAACGAGCAGAACCAGTTCTCACAGCACTTGGTCTATGGGACAAGCGCAACACGCAGTCCATGAAGCTCTCTGGAGGTATGAAGCGCCGTCTACTTATTGCTCGTGCACTAGTCCATCAGCCTAAAGTGCTTCTGCTCGACGAACCAACGGCTGGAGTTGATGTAGAGCTTCGTCGCGGCATGTGGGAATTCCTTAGGAAGCTAAACGAAGAAGGGACTACTATCGTTCTCACCACGCACTACCTTGAAGAAGCTGAGCAGCTTTGCCGCCGTGTAGCAATCATCAACAAGGGAGAGATTATAAAAGAGGGAAGCGTGAAGGAATTGCTCAAGCAATTGAACTTTGTAACGCTTGTACTTGATACGCAAGAAGCAATAATCCCAGCTCAGGTAGCACTGGTACGAGATATGCCCGTTAAGGTGGTGGATGATACAACGCTCGAACTGACCCTTAAGCCAGGCGAGACGGTGAACGATTACATTCGCCAGATGTCTAAGATCGGCGTTCATATCCTTAATATTCGCAACAACGGAAGTCGCCTTGAAGAGATATTCGTGAACCTTATCGAGAAGAATTAGTATGAAAAACTCTCCCGCACTCATCGGATTCAATACCATGGCTCGCAAAGAGCTGGTGCGTATTTTCCGCATCTGGTCTCAGACGCTGCTCCCACCCGTTGTTACCACAACCCTCTACTTCGTTATCTTCGGTGCATTCATCGGCTCACAAGTCGCACCCATCGCAGGATATTCATATATGCAGTTCATCATGCCCGGACTCATTATGATGACGATTATTACGAGTGCGTACATGAACACGGTCTCTACCTTCTACTTCACGAAGTGGCAGAACACCATTGATGAGCTTCTTGTCTCACCTATGCCTCGCTGGTCTATTATTGCTGGCTATATTTTCGGAGGCGTGGCTCGCGCGATGATCGTGGGTGTGTTGGTGCTCATTGTTTCGCTCTTCTTCACACACCTACATGTGGCGAACCCGTTCATTATCTTCGCTGCAGCCTTTATGACAGCTCTCCTGTTCTCTCTAGCGGGTCTGGTGAACGGTATCTTCGCGAAGACCTTTGATGCGATTTCCATCGTGCCAACCTTTGTACTTACACCGCTTACATACCTAGGGGGAGTCTTCTACTCAGTCTCGATGCTTCCTCCTATATTCCAGACCATCTCGTTCTTTAACCCTATTCTTTATATGGTTAATGCATTTAGATATGGATTCCTAGGTATATCAGATGTAAGTGTAGGACTATCGTTTGCGATTATGGGAGGAATATCAGTGGTACTTCTTGTACTATCGCTCTGGCTCTTTAAGAGAGGTGTTGGCTTAAAGAATTAAGTGAAAACTTCACAGGGAATCTACGAAGTGATATATTTTTAGTGCCGGCGTTGCCGGAATGAGAAGGGGGTTAGGTGCCCAATACGGGTGTCCGGGCCCCTTTCGCCCTATCTAGCAAGGTTGGTTTGAAAACCAATAATGTTAAGATAATTTTACGCATATCTACTTGGGTATGTGATAGATGGAAAGGAGTCTGTGCCCATTATGGGTGTCAGGGTCCTTTTCTTTTTTGCACATTGTCAGGATTATCTAACTTATAAATAGAGACGTATTCTAGACTACAGTCGTGTGTCGTATCTACCAGTACATCTTTTGCCAACTTTCCTAAATAGTCAGCAAACTGAACAAAATCGGAATAATCAGAATCTACCTGGGTAATATGTGAAAGTGACGGCAGATAGGATTTTTTTCTAAGATAATCTTTCAAGTTTTGCTCGTCCCTTTCATTTAACAGAAATCTGTCGAAGACAACTTCTATTTCTAGCCCTTTAGAAAATAATCCAGCATTATTCCTAGGCAAAATATCTTTCAAGAAGGTCTCCAGAGACCTTCTAATAAGAAAATTACTAAACCTCTTCGGGTTATGGCTAAACTTTTCATTACCCACTTCTAAATATGGGCCAGTATAGTTCTTCTTTGTTATGTGAAATATTCCTAATTCGATACCTGGATTCTCGCTACATATTTCAAATAACTCACATAATTTCTTTTTGAATTTTGGAGTGATATATCGTTTTAGTTCTTTCCCCGCATCCTGAAAATAGCGGAAGCGAGAAAGGTGCTGCGAGATAACCTTTAGACTGCTGCGCGTAACAGCAACTATGTTCAATTGGTAGAAAGTACTGCTGTCGGGAGATTCCAAAGAACCCGGGTCTCCGCTTTCGTCTATGAAAAGGAATA
This sequence comes from Parcubacteria group bacterium, assembly GCA_028286615.1. Lineage (GTDB taxonomy): Bacteria > Patescibacteriota > Minisyncoccia > Phycocordibacterales > Phycocordibacteraceae > C7867-001. The sequence goes on from JAQBRG010000002.1 coordinate 73,476, forward strand.
TTCGTTCTGGATTCTCTGGGTCTATATACACGCGAGAAGTATACAGAAGAGAGATATGAGAAAAATGAAACGCGGCCGAGGCGTATATCTTCTTTGAAGATATACGCCTCGGCCGACTATCCGTGTCTCCGTATCATAGGCGCAGTGTGTTAGCGCTTGTAACGGTTAATGTCTCCATCGAGGTAGCATGCACCAAGACGGAATTGAAAGAGCAGATGAGGCGCAGTTAGTCAGAAGTGCGCATGATGCGCGAGCCGCGGCGATGCCTCGTGCAAGTAGTATGCACAAGTGTATATGAGTAAAAGATGAACTAGGTAAAGTCTACAGAAACTTCGTTCATGCTGTCCGGACCTTCTTGCTCGTCAACACTCGGAGTCTCAGTTTTTACCCCAGGAAGCATTACTTTAATAGCTGTACCACGACCTAAAGCACTACGGATGTTAACAGTGCCGTGGTGCATGCGTATGATCTCATTCACGATAGCGAGGCCAAGGCCCGAACTTCCAGTACCAATATTGCGTGCACGAGACGTATCGCCTCTATAGAACGGTTCAAATATGTGAAAAAGATCCTTCTGGGCTATACCAATACCTGTGTCTGAGACAGTTACTGAAACGGCGCCGTCATCATTCCCGGATACGATAATCTCAACCTTTCCATTGCTATCTGCCGGAGTGTAGTTAAGAGCATTCTTGGTTAGGTTAGTTACAACCTGCTCAAGTGCCGTTATGTTCCCGACAATAGGTTTGTGCGGCTCTATAGTCGTTACGAGCTCAATGCCGCGGGAGTTTGCCATAGCTTGGTGACGCGCTGCAATAGTGGTGGCAACTGCCCCCATATCAACCGGCTCCATCTTTAAGTTCCGAGGTCTTGTGAGTGTGTCGAAGGTAAGGATGTTGTTAATAATCTCGGAGATACGATCGAGCTCCTCGATGGTGTCTTCGAAGGTTTGTTTTATATATAGAGGCAAAGTCTGGTCGAACAGGGCAACTTCCGTATTGGTCTTGATAATCGCAAGCGGCGTACGTATTTCATGCGCAACGTTTCCGATGAATTGTTTCTGGGCACCGAGCGAGTTACGGGTTGGCCACAACGCAAAGCGGCCAAGCACGAAACCAAACGCTGTAATCACAAGCGCGATCAAGACAAAGAAATACCAGAAGGAACTGAAACCTACCCGTTCAATAGCATCAGGAAGCGATTCAACTGTTGTTCCTGTCAGTGCCCGTTCCTGAGCACGTTCTCCCAAGACAGTTATGGTCTTGTCTTGGGCGTACTGAATGCTCCACCCAAAGACAACCAGCATGGCTATGGCCAGCAGGAATGTAAGAACCGCGATATGTGTAGCGGCCCGAAAGAATAGATTAGCCTTGTACCTATGAATTAAGGCGGTAGCCCACGCCACGTACTGTCTCAAATAGGGGATTGTCATTGTAGGTATCGAGCTTCTTACGAAGGTTCTTCATATGTACATCAAGTACATTACTAAAGCCAGGGAAGTCGAAGCTCCACACATGATCCATAATACTCTCTCGAGACATGGCTTCGCCAGGGTGGCGGAGGAAGAATTCAAGAAGAGAATACTCCTTAAGGGTTAGCTGGAGCTCCTCTCCTGCTTTCGTAACAACTCGCCTAGAAGGGTCAAGGACGATATCGCGCACCTCAAGCTTAGTTGAGATGGACTGCTCAGGACGACGAAGCACCGCGTTAATGCGTGCTACAAGCTCGTCAAAGGAGAATGGCTTCGCGAGGTAGTCGTCAGCGCCGCAGTTAAGAAGCTCAACTTTGTACTCCGTTTCGTCTCGAGCGGTAAGGATGATAATCGGAGTCTTAACTCCTTCAGCACGGGCATCTCGCGTGATGGTGGCCCCATCTACGCCAGGGAGCATAAGATCTAGGAGAATAAGATCGTACTCGTCGCGATAGAGGAGAATGCGCGTTCGAGCCTTGTCGCTCTCTGCTATCCAGTCCACCGCGAAGCCCTTGGATTCAAGTCCTCGCTTTAAGCCTTCAGCAAGCTTGACCTCATCTTCAACAATTAGGATACGCATAAATAAAGGTAGTTAGATGTAACAGTCTATACTAAAGCCTATCCTGGATGAAGCCTTCATGAAGGATATGTAACGAATCTATAAGGTAAAATACACCCATGAACCCTAGTGACAATACGACAACTGGTTTCCATCTTTTCCTGATGCCTTCAGGGGAACTTAAAGAGACTCTTTCCGGAGTTATTAAGACGTTGGCAGAGAGATACCAGGGAGTGCTTTTTGAGCCACACGTAACGCTGATGAAAATACCCGAAGGGAACGAAGAGCAGGTGATATCTCTTGCACAGAGTTTTGCACAAAACAGCACGCCTATAACACTTTCTCTAGAAGACATGGGTATGGAAGAGACATTCTTCCGTGCTCTATACTTGAAAGTTAATCCGAACGAAGCCCTCGAAGCATTGCATGCTAGAGCAGCGAATGTATTCGGACTTAACGACGCTGGTGCCTTTACTCCGCACCTAAGTCTCTTCTATGGAAACGTACCAGAAGATCTTAAAAGGGAAATGGTGTCCTCACTAACCCTTCCATTACCTCTCACCTTTATTGCAGAATCTTTACACGTATACAAAACAGGAGGCACTACAGAACAATGGGAACAGATTGCGGAATATCCGTTCCCTAAGTCTTAGTCCTGAGAGATTAGGTTTTTAACAAACTCCTCAGTATCTTCGGGCCCTGCTACGGCATGAGTTGGAATACCCGTTTCTTTTACAACCTCATCGTTTCCGTTAGGACCGAGCTCGTCTCCTATATAAAGCATTTCTGAAATTGGTACGTTGAGATGCTCGCTCAGTTTGCGTACTCCAAACGCCTTGTTGATACCATGCTTTGTTATGTCTATGGTTGTGGCACCTCCGCGCTTAACGTCGAAGTCTGGAAGCTGTGCAGATATTATTTCCCGAAGAGCATTTCGTTTCTCCCCGCTTGGATCCCATGCTTCTTTTTCCTCAACTGGTGCTTGCTGTCCAAGGGCGGATAGTGCAACCTGTGCCCCGCGGTTCTCAATACGAGGTCCATGAGAAGGAATGCTTTGGTCAATAATATACGTTTCTTTCAAGACCTTCTCTAGCACCTCTTCAATCTTCGCTTCTTCTTGAGCACTAAGCCTTTCTTCGTATACAAGTGTCCATGCGTCGCGGTATTCGTGCAGTGCGGCGCCCGATGTGGGCATGAGATACAGCTTGTGCAAATCGGTGTCTTTAGGCAGCTGGTCAACAACTTGTTTCAAAAACTGCTCTAGTTTTCCTCCAGATATAATCCCAACACTCGTATGCGAAAGAAGCTCCTTCAGACTGCTCGCCATTGATGGCGTAATTTCAGACTTGCTTCGTGCAAGTGTTCTGTCTATGTCGAACATAACAACGCGAGGAATCATAGATTGGGAAGTAGTTTCTTCATAAGCTTCTCCTTTGAAAGGGTGGCAACACCAAGAGAAGTATCCGCGCCTCCGTAATAGATATAGAGCGTATCGTCTCTAAGCACGATACCGCACGAAAAGACCACATTCGGCACCATGCCCTCACGTTCCCAAGGGAGTACTGGCTCAAGTATTGGAGCAACGGTTCTTGCGATAACGGTAGTACCCGCCTCGTCCAGAAGTGCAGCACCTAAGCGGTATTCGTGGTCTCCACCCACACCATGGTAAATAAAGAGCCAGCCTTCAGGAACTTTAATAGGTTGTGATGCAGCACCGACTTTAATGGCGTCCCACATTCCTGGTCGTGGGCCCATAAGCTCGATACAGCGGTTCGTCTCTCGGTTAGGGGGTAGTGTATCAAGTTCGTCGAGACAGATGTCTGGATCAATGCGATGCATAAACAGGAACTTGCCAGCAACTGGCTCAGGGAATATCGCAATGTCTTTGTTGTTCATGCCCGCTGGAGTAACAAGCAAAGGGGTACTCCACGCATCAAAACGTTTTGCGACAAAGTCTTCTACTGAAATACTGCTGTACGCACCACGTGTCTCATGCTCTCCATCGTATGCGGTGTAGCAAAGATGCACTCGATTCTCAAACACAATTGCTCTCGGATCTTCGCAGCCAGAGTTGCCATCTGGCTTCCCGTGCTTCTTCTCAAAGTCTTCTCGAGGAGCGTATGCTGGAACATCTGAACGTTCATCCACATGCAGGCCGTCTGCAAGACGCGCATAACCCATAACCGAAGTGTTCTCTGCACCCATGGCTCGATACAGAAGATGTACAGAACCTTCTACATCAATTGCTGCTGCGTTACATACTGAACGGGTCTCCCAAGCATTTTGTGTAGGGGAAAGTATAGGATTGCCCTCGAAACGAGTTGCGAAAGCAGCGCGGCCCTCTGGGGTCATGGTCTCAAGAAGATCTGAGAGCGAGAGAGTAGCAAGGGCTGAAGAGGTATCTGCAGCTCCGTAGTAGACAGAAAGAATATCGCCCTCAATAACCGCGCTAGTGGGGAAGACTATGTTGCTAACAAGCCCGTACCGCTCGTATGACTCCTCGGGCACCATGAAAGGATAGCTAGTGCAGCCAATAATCTTTTGAGGATCATTTGCGTCAAGAAGAAGTGCCTCAACGCCAAAGAGACGTTTGTGCTCGTCGTAGTAATTCTGAATGTGAGAATAAATAAGAAGCCAGCCTTGAGGAATGCGTACCGGGGTTGCAGCAATCTCCATGTGCTCTGTATCAGAACGACGCACATCAGGAAGCGCGTGCTCAGCGAGGTTCTCGTGCCATTCTTTCCAGAATTCTGGATTCCAGAAGTCCTCAACCTGCTTTGCGCGAGCGATACCAATAGTTGGATGAGAATTAGCTTCAGTCCAATCGGTATGCGCAGTTAACAACAGTACAACCTCTCCATTTATACGTTCAGGGAAAAGCGTGGCAGCTTTTGCATTAAAAGGCGTAACAAGATGCTTCTCAGTTAGAGTCGTGGGGCTGTCGCCAACAGCTACCGCAACTTTGATATTGTCGGGACCAAAAGGGTAACCTCCGAGGGCGGTGTAGAACACATACCATTTTCCTTCGAAGTACGTAGCTCGGGGATCTTCGCAACCATAGTGTTCCCATTCTTCAGTTGGAGATATAACCTGCTGGGACTCATCGAATACTGCCGTCTTGGTCGCTGCATACCCAACAGTTGAAAAGGCTCGCCCTGGAGTCCGAATGGCATCTGGTTCCGCATGAGCTCTGTAGAACACGTGTCGCGTACCATCTTTGACAACAACTGAAGGATTGAATGCGCCAACAGCCTCAAATGCACGCCCACTGTTTGGAGCGATTATAGGATTCTCTGGTGAGCGTTTAACAACAAGCATGAATTAGACAGTAGTGAGTAGTGGCGCTTGGTTGTGCAAGATGGAATCAATAAAGGAAGAAAGCTTAGCTCCTGCTGTACAGACTACCGAATCACCTCCGCCATAATACACCTGAAGAGTGTCGTTCTGGATAGTAGCGCCGCAGGCATATACCACGCCTGGCTTACCCTCATTCTCGTAGTCTTCAACTGGCTCAAGTATGGGTCGAGGAGAACGAGCCAAGACCTTTGTTGGATCGTCTAGATCAAGAAGCATAGCCCCCATCTTATATTTGTGAGGCTGGCCCTTTTCCATGGCGTGATACAGAAGGAGCCACCCCCTATCAGTTCGCATGGGAGGGGGTCCTGCACCGCGCACTCGATCATGCCAGACTCCAGAGGACTCGTCTGCTGTGTCTGAACGAGCTCCTTCGTAACTTGATATGAAGGGCTTTGTCTTTCCAACATTATCCAACTCATCTACGTACTCAATTTCAACTTTCGGAAAGATGCTGTGTAGTATTGCGAATTTTCCATGTATCTTCTCTGGGAAAAGCATCCAGTTCTTATGTACTTGGTTAGGAGCAGAAAGGAATACTGGCTTAGTCCAGTTCCACTTTTTCTTCGCTAACTCATCTGCAAGAATTGAAGTAACCGCCATGCGCAAAGATTGCCAGTTATGAAAGGCAGAGAACGTGAGATATACACGGTCTTCAATCTGTACTGCACGCGGATCTTCACACCCGCCCCAACTTCCTCCTGAAGCTACCAAGTTTGGGTAAGTCTTTTCGATATACGCGCGGTCCGTTGGGCGAAGAGCATCCTGGCCATCAAGAGAAAAGACCGGGTAGGGAAGTCGATCGTCTACAACTACTCCATCTTTTGATGTGGCATGACCTATGCGAGACACTCCATCTTTTCCAATTGCTCGATAGAAAAGATGCGTAAGTCCATTTACGATAACTGCCCCAGGATTCATAACTCCCGCTGCCTCCCACTCGTGAGAAGTTGGAGAAAGGATAGGATTTCCTTTTGCGCGATTTAGTCGAAGGACTTCAAGAGCGACTCTGAATCCTTTCTCTACGCGCTCTATCCACAAGAACTGCCATATCCCGTACAGGAAGAGAATGGTGGTTACGCTTGCCGCGATTATCGCTGGAATAATAACTAGGAAGTCGCTATCCATAGTTATGTTATACGGCCGAAGTCGTCTTCAACTCGTTCAATATCGTTCTCGTCGAACTCCCCACGCGCAATCTCCAAGACTTTGATGCCAGCAGGGCCGCCCGTAAGACGATGAAGGGTATCTACTGGAATCTCAATCCGGTCTCCAACGGATACTTCTTTCTCCACGTCTCCAATATGAACGGTGCCGCTACCCTCTATAACTTGCCAAAACTCAGAGCGTCTCGAATGTTTCTGTAGAGAGAATCGCTTCTCAGGGTGTACCGTCAGAATCTTAACGGTACACGGTTCGTTATGTATGAATTGGTCAAATCCACCCCAGGGACGGTCTTCGTGGTATGTGTCTAGGTTCATGGCCATTTACATACAGCATAGAGCATAAAAGGACATTAAGGGCCTCTTATGCGTGTATAACAAGACATATCTTAGTTGCTAAGACAGAATTTGGCGCTGCCTGGAATAGGACCCTCTGCATGTCCATCAGCACATACGGTTACGCGTGCTGTGGCGAAATCTTGAACGATGGTGTATCCCGTATCGTAGTTTTCTCCTGAGGCACACGTTGGGGCCGTACATGTGTTAAACCCTTCCTTTGGATCCATAGGCAATTCGCTCATGTATGTAGGCACAAGACATGGCCTAATGTCGAAGCCGCTTTGCGAATTAGCCATAGGAAGTTTAACTGCGGGTAACGACGCGCAGGAGCCTTTAGGAAAGATACCCCTGTTATCAGCAAGACGCTGACCAATACCGTTAAGTATGGCTGCCACGTTCGCTTCACGTTGCGAGTTTCTTGCCTGAGCAAACTGCCTCATGGGATTAATAGACACAATCACAACAGTTGCCAGAATTGCGAGCATGCCAATAACGACAAGAATTTCGATGAGGGTAAAACCTCGCTGCACAGGGTTGGTAGTAATATGCATGGAATTATTATTAGTCTGGTACGCCTAGAGCATACGCAAACACACCCCTGGTTTCTGCTAGAAAACGATAAATTATTTATGAAATGTGAATTGCCGCTCTACGACTACAGATTCTGATCGCCCTTGAGTAGCGACAGTATAAGAATCGCCATGCAATTCAACGCTTAAAACACTGCACGTTAGATCTCGGTCAAGCGTTAGAACGTCACCTGATGGAGCTGGTCTGTAAGAAGGAATTATTTTCAGCTTCCTTTGCACAAGCTCAGCACATGCTATAGCCTGTGCTTTTGCTTGTGTGTGGAGTTCTGCTTCAAAAAGTGTGAGCCTAAGAGAAATAATCTCTCTAGCTCCTTGAAGAACAAGGACTATAAGCACTGAACTAATGACCAGGATGCTAATTAACGCTGCGTACCCTCGATGTAGTTTGGTACTCTTCATGGCAGATAAAGTCGCGCACTGTATGTTGTCGAGGCAATCGAGAATGAATACTCATAAATTTCAGATATAGATACCTTAAAATCAGTAACAACAATATTGTTACTATTTAAAGGCATGGCAACTGTATTTTTCTTTAAAATAAAGTCTCCTTCGTCACTATAAAACTTCACTACATCACCCGTGTTGTTTTGAAGGACTAAGATCTCTGAGGAAGTGTCACCCGTCTGAACAATAAATCCTTGGTCTTCAAACGAAGATATTTTTGCAAGTATAAACAAAGCCTCTTCCTTGGAGACTATTTCAATATGGTTTTCTTCAGCTGAGCTTTGGACTTGTAAATAGCAAGCAATTAGACCAGAAACCAAGATGCTAAACAGTGCGATGTATATGAGTGTTTCAAATAAGGTAAATGCACGCATAACTAAGAGCCAGCTATGGCTGTTAAATACCCAAAACCCAAGCTATTCGAAGAGGCTACATATAAAGTGCCGCCATGACATTTAAGTGCGCTTGCCGTCTGGTTAACCCCAAGAGGCGTCTGATATATCTGTTTGGTGTTAGCGGTGTTATATGTGTCCCATATACCAAGCTCGTTCCCGGTAAGAAGAAATGCAAGATCTCCCTGAGACTCAATCCCATACACATTCTTATAGGTGTGTTGGGTGTAGCTATTTCCTAACCCGCCGTCTGGTTTGAGGTCGAAAGAATAAAATTCAGGCACCGTATCATTTACGTGTGTTCTTACAAAGAGAAGACGATCTCCAGAAATAGCGAGATCTCGAGGGTATGCGATACCCGGTACTTGAAGTCCTGTTCCAACTTTCTTAATGGATCGTGGGTTGCTAATGTCTAGGACCAGTAAGTCTACGCCAGTATTGCTGTGATCTTCCGTAGCGACATATGCATAATTCCCTTGCACAAGAATTGCCTCAACACCAAGTCCTATACGATAGCTTCCAAGTAGAACCAGTCGCGCAGGATTCCTAGCATCAAGAATATTGAACTCGCTACCTGCTTTTGTCTTTACTAATCCAACGTAGAGTCGATGTTGGTAATAGGTAAGACTTTGAACCGCTGCGCTGCGCCCGTTCGCATCTATAGCTTTAGGAGTCGAGGATGTCGGGAATTTATAACTGCTAAGGAAAGACGATTTGTTACTCGCACTGAGTTTATAAGTTCTAATCTGATCACACGAAGATGCTGTTCTGCATGTGACTGCACTAGCGCTTCCGAAGGAGTTTCCTGCGTATGCATATCCATCTCCAATCTCTACAGCGGAAAACCCAACTGTACTCATCGGTGCATTATCAAAGCTCGCAATTGTTTTCGGAGAAGCTGGGTTTACGAGGTTCACAAAAAAGATAGTCGGATCACTTACCCTTGAAGTAGACTGAACTGTAATTGCCGCTAAAGTGTCTGAGAAAGCGAGGTCAGTAATTGGATAGGAGCCCTTGGGAGTAACACGAGCACTCGAAACAGCACGAGCACGAGACCAATCTCCTGTGGGTACGGGATCGCAATCTGAATTAAGATTTTCAGTATTTGTAATTGCTGAACGTACTGATGCAAAGCGTGTCTCACCCATACCATCCTCCCAGGAAATTGTGGCCGAGAATTTCTTTGTGGCCCCGTTTGCCGTTGAAGAAGAGGCACCGCTTGTCTCATAAGAACCTATGGTAGTAGTCCCAATGGTAATTATGTTTGAGAAATTACCCTTTGCTCGTATCCGTGCATCATCAAGCATTTCAGAAACTTGGTCTATTGCAGTACCGCGTAAGGCAATATTTTCAAGCATCGTTGGGGTACCAAGCACCACTAACAAAACCGCTACTAGTGTGCTGATACCAATAGCAAACGCAATAAGTATTTCAAGAGTAGAAAAGCCTCGCATATAAGTAGAAGTTATTCATTGACGCGGATGCCGCCTTCAGAATTTATAAATATGGTATCCATATGATCTGGATATACGAGATGCATTGAGCCCGGATTTAAGACCCCACCATCTTGTGCACTGAATACGATCTCGGTTAGGCCTTCCACGTGAAAATCTTGTTCTTGATTTACACGCTCCCCATCGTTTGTACGGTCTACATACGAGGAGCCTTCAAATCGAACGAAAGAATTATTTATGTAGATAACCCCGTGAGAGGGAGGGTGTGCGCATGATTCAGCACACGCACCCTGAAGCGTGTCTGCGCGGGCACGTCGGAGCATCTCCACCACTATTTCTGTCTCGTTACGGTTCTGTGCACGGGTAAGGCTCGTAACTTCAACAACACTCATCACTAAGCCAATAGAAACCAGAGCAAGCACTATAAGAGTCTCGAATATTGTGAAGCCCCTCATAGTTAACGGATGCCTACATCCTGAGTTATCTGGTACACAGGCGTAATGATTGCTAAAGCAATGAAGCCAACCATAAGACCGATGACAATCATCAATACCGGCTCAATGAGAGTCGCAAGATCTTTTGAAAGCTGCTCCAGCTCCTCCTCATACATACGTTCGATAATCGAGAGGCTTTGATGGAGCGTGCCAGTTGCCTCTCCTGTTGAAAGCAGTTGTATGCAAGAAAGGGGAATCAGACGAGTCTGAGACTTGAATGCGTCTGAAATTTTCCCTCCTGCTCGCACTGTCTGCACAGCTTGTATGAGAACTTCTCTGTACAACAAAGAAGGGCTCGCTTCCGCAGCAAGGGCGAGCGCTGGCATGAGTTGTACACGATTAGCGACTAACGTGGATAGGACATGACCCAAAGACGTTAAGGCATGTGCCTTAAACACACGCCCAAGAAGTGGAATGGCGTAAAGAAATTTCTCACGAGCACGTTGTATGTGCTCGTATCGCTGTGCCCACCAAAACACCGAGATAAGAATTATTATTCCCATAAACACATACAGCCCATAATCCGACGTGAAGTTGCTCACCTTAATAAGTAATCGAGTTGAAAAGGGAAGCTCTGATTTGAAGCCTTCGAACAGAGGAACTATTTTTGGAAACGCGTAGGTAGTTAGCATTATGCAGATTCCAATGGTTGATATCACAATAATGCCAGGATATATAAGAGCACTTAACGCCTTTTGACGTACTGTACGTTGTTTCTTTAGTGTTAAGCCTGCGTGCTCAAGGCTATCCGCAAGAGTGCCACTACTCTCTCCCATGCGAATAAGGGTTATGGTGAAGTGATCAAAATGTCGCGGAAATTCGTTGAGTGCATCCGCGAGCGCTCGTCCAGCGGACACAGCCTTAGCAAGTGAGGTAATGATAAAGACAGTTCCTTTATTTCTTTCTGTCTCTTGCATAAAGTCGAGTGCAGTAAGAAGCGGCATGCCAGATGCGAGGAATGTTGAAAGCTGGCGCGCGAAGAGAATGCGTTCCTGAGCCCCAAACATAAGGAAAAGAGGTCTCTCGTTATTGCGCATGGCAGACTCGTAAGACCTCAGAGAGGGTGGTAATACCGCTTGCCGCTTTTCGTATTCCGTCGAGCATCAGTGAGTGCAAACCTAACGGCGTACCTATACTCCCTCCAAATATATCTTCAGGATCACCAAACAAGACCTCGGGAACTAAGTCACGAGGCTCGACCACCTCGTAAAGCCCAACTCGTCCCTTAAAGCCATTTGCGCAGGACGCACACCCAACCCCTTTAAAGAGTTTCTGAGGAATCCTCTCATTTGCAGGCAGCATCTCAGAAAGCAGGTGTTGTTCATTTAACGACGGAGTATGTTCAACTTTGCATTCTGCACATATACGACGTACTAGTCTTTGGGCAATAATCAGTCTGACTGTAGAGGCAAGGAGATAGGGCTCAACCCCAAGATCGAGAAGACGAGGAATCGAGGTGAGCGCATCAGTAGCATGTAGCGTCGACAAGACCAGGTGCCCTGTAAGAGCAGCGTTTATGGCCAGTCCGGCGGTCTCCCTATCTCGTATCTCTCCAACAATGAGCACATCTGGATCCTGCCGAAGAATTGCACGTAGGCCAGTTGAGAAGGTTAATCCTGCGCTGTGATTAGTTTCAATTTGGCGTACACCAGGAAGAGAATACTCGATAGGGTCTTCAATCGATACTAGAGAACGGTCAGGAATATTAAGTATTTTCGCAAACGTATAAAGTGATGACGTTTTTCCGCTGCCTGTAGGGCCTGTAACAAGAATGAGGCCGTGTGGGTGAGTAAGGGTGTTTTCTATCTTTACGCGATGCTCATCCATAAAACCAAGACCTTCAAGAGTCATGGACTCTGATCGAGGAGAAAGAAGACGTAGAACAACGTTGCCGCCATGATACGTAGGCATAATTGATACTCGGATATCGAGCCAGTCGTGAGAAGACAGAGCAAATCTAAATCGGCCGTCCTGAGGAAGCTGGTGCTCATCCGTTCGTAACCCAGCTAACACACGAACTCGTGAAAGAAGCTCTGCGTGTATCTTTTGCGGGAACTTGTAGCGTTCTTCAAGAATTCCGTCACAACGGAATCGTATTCTTACTGATTCTCCCTCGGGGTCCATGTGTAGATCAGAGGTTCCAGCAACTTGTGCCTCACCGATCAAAGCATCTAAAAGAGCTATTACTGAAAGTCGATCACCATTTGAAAGTTCTCTGTTAACTGCTGTATTTTTTTGACGACTCTTACGTGTTGTTTGTTCTGGCATGGATAGGAGAGTACCCTATGCCGATTAAATCCATTTAAGATTCTCTTAAGATAAAACTGAATCCTATGTATCTTCTGCCTTTCGACCCCATCGCCAAACAGGACGTTCACCGTATCGATAGCAAATTCGTATAAGTCCGAACGTTAAGAACGCAATCCAGGCTATAAATTCAAGGATACTGAAAAGATTGTTGCGTAAGTCAGCACCCCCTGTCTCTGTGGTCGTCCCAAGCCAGCCCATGAACAGGATTACAGATCCTGCATACAGAAAACCAAAGATGAGAGTAATGAGCCAACCTTGCCAGGTAACGGGTACCCAACCCCAACCGTAATCTTTAGCACGAAACCATAGTCTTTTCTGCGATTTCTTCATGCGCTTATCGTAACATCTTGCATTACTAATTTTTTGTACTACACTCTATACAAATCTACTCTTAATATCTGTAAAATGATCTTGAGAGGAAGATGCAATGAGCTTCGGCCTACCCCTTAGGGGGTTAAATGGAATTAGCTGCCAAAGAGTCTTTCTCTGGCAGCTTTTTTCGCTGCCTCGAATTCAGAATCAGAAAGTGTATGCATTTTCCACTTGAGACGTTTTGAGCTCACAGGTCTAGTTTGCGACAAAATTGCGGCCGCTTCTGTTTCTCTTACTTCTCCTAGTGGATAGTAGAAAACAGAATCCTTAATCTGTGAACTTAGCGGGATACCAATAAACAGGTTCTTATTAAACTTTCTTACAATTAAGATAGGTCTTAAGAAATCACCACCGCTACCGTTCTCCTCATGGCCTACATTCTTGCCTAAGTGACAAAGCCAGACCTCTTTGACCCGAAAGCGCGGAATATCTGACGGCAATCTCGAATCAATTTGTTTCTTTAATAAATGCCACCTATCTAGATCTTCTTGTTTTGACATGGGCAGATTATGCCCTTTTGAGTTAAGAGAATTATGACGAGAGCTCCAAGCAATTACATGTCATACACCGAATGGTCTCCAATCGAGAGAAATATGGCTGATTGGTCTTGTGTCTCCCATATAAAGATAATGCGAAAGCGATAATTTACGGAAAAGCTTAAACGTCCCTGAAGTTTTCCTTTGAGCTTATGTACCTTGAGAAGGGAGTGTTGCTTAATATTCCGGAATAACTCTATCTTTTGGAAGACCTCCTCCTGGAGAGCTTTTGGAAGCTTCTTAAACTGACGCTTGAACTGCGGAGCGTAGGATACTTTCATGAGTTATTCTCCAAGAAGTATTTTTCTAGCATCGTCTCCACGTAGAATCTTGCCGCTTGCTACTTCACGTTCGGCTCGAAGGACAGCCTCAATGGCTTCTTCCTCAGCAAACCAGGCAAGTGCGCGACGCATCACGTCAGCTTTGTTAGAGCCAGCCCCATTTGCCACAAGGGCGTCTAGACTTTCCTGAAGCTCAGCTGTTAGGGGTACAGATATTGTAGCCATATTTTGTCTTATAAATTAATATGATTATATATTACTCCCAATTCAGCCTAAATCAAGGGGTTTGCGGTGACGAGCTACTTGAATTTTAAGGGAAATAATGGGTGATTTAGTGAGCAAATAAGCCATATTATATCCTTGACAACCCAAACACCATTTGAGTCTAGATACGTCAAAACAGAACACCAGCCCTTGACAGGTATGTCAATAGGTGCTAGTATAGCTCTACGAGTTCGTCTTCGGACGTCTCGTATATATGCCTTTTATTGCAATAGCCCTTATGGGCTTTTTCCTTTTGCCAGGTAGCGCAGGAACGCCCGCGCATGCAGAAATGACGCAAGTCACTGCAGCGCCCGCACCTGAGATCGTTGCTCCGGAGCTTACCCATAACAAGGTGGCCACCGCGCATGAATCAGGTCCTACGCTTACTGTGCATATGACGTCGTACAACGCTGTGCCTGAGCAGACAGACGGAGATCCGTTTACTGCAGCCAGCGGGATGTTCTCGAACCCCGAGATCATCGCGGCACGATCACAGGACCTCGCGGCAGAGTTGCCGTTCGGTACTGTAGTCAAAATAGAGCGCACTGCGAAGGACACTCCGTCCTGCCGCTTTAGCGAAGTTGAACACCTTATCGGGTACCGCGTGATTGGAGACACCATGAACGCGCGTATGACTAACAAAATCGACGTGCTGTTTGACCCAACCGATACGGTTATGGTTAACGGCAAGGCGATGAACCCTAGTCGTGTGCTCGGTGTGTGTCAGGGAGTGTCAGTAACGGTGGTTGGCCATGTTAACCCCAAGAACGCACCTCAGACCCAGGCCGAACTCGTAACAATGTTCAGCGATGCTTCACTTGCAATGCGCTAATTTAATGCACATGGGCAATGAAGCCCTCACGCAAAACCCGCCTTCCGGCGGGTTTTGCTGTTTGGTATACTAGACAACTATGAACAGATCTTTCCTTACATTTTCCAAATTCGTTGTGCTGGGTAGCCTCATGCTTGCTGTTGCAGCAGCGCCTCTTTCAACATACGCCGCAAGCTCGTCTAAAAGTTCTAAAACGAGCAACAGTTCTTCGTTTGAAGTATCCGGATGGATACCGTACTGGCGTGCTGACGCAGGAACGAATGATGCTAACTCGCATCTCAGTCAGTTAACTGAGATAAATCCTTTCGGCTACATCGTTAAATCGGATGGAAGCCTTAACGATGCCATGAACGTAAATAGCTCTACGTGGCAGAAGCTTATTAAGAACGCAAAGAAGAAGGGAGTACGCGTCGTACCAACCCTTATGTGGAGCGATACTGCTTCCATTCACGCTATTCTCTCAGATCCTCAGAAACGCGCGGCGCACATAAAGAATATTGTCGCAGCGGTTGAGAAGAACAACTTTGACGGTGTAGACATAGACTACGAGGGAAAGAAAGCAGAGACCCGCACCTACTACTCCGCCTTTCTCAAAGAGCTTTCTGTAGCATTAGCAAAGGAGAAGACCAAGAAAACGCTCGCCTGTACTATCGAAGCACGCATGCCTCTTGAGGCACGCTTCGCTGGCACACCACCCGCAAATATAGAGTACGCGAACGATCTTCCTGAGATAAACAAGTACTGCGACAGAGTACGTATCATGACCTACGACCAACAGACCGCAGACCTCCAGTTAAATGCAGTCGCACGCGCTGCTGGCGAGATCTACGCGCCTGTTGCAGACACGGCATGGGTTGAGAAGGTGGTGAACTATATGGCTCGGGATATAGACAAGAAGAAGATGGTTATCGGCATCGCAACCTATGGCTACATCTATCAGGTAATGCCATTCACTACAGGTAACGGTTTTGACTACACCAAGATAGAGGCATTCAATCCGCAGTACGCTGTAGACCTCGCAAAGGAATACAACATAACGCCAACACGTAACCGTGCAGGGGAACTCTCGTTCTCTTACGTACCAAAGAACACGCCGGCGGCCCTTCCTTCTCAGAGCTTCCTTGAAGCACTTGCACCCAAGGGCACTGCATCAGGAGATCTTGCCGCTGCAGGAGCCCTTGCCCTTGCTAAGAAGCAGAAGCGCCAAGCACCTGTGCAGTACCTAACATGGAGCGATGACGGTGCTATCAAGCAGAAAGTAGATCTGGCAAAGAGGCTCGGGCTCAAGGGTGTAGCCGTCTTCAAGTTCGATGGCGGGGAAGATCCTGATATGTGGAGCGTACTCAAATAAAGTATTCTCACGCGCTCCCACCGTGATTTTATGAGGAATTCACCCGGCCTTCAGCCGGGTTTCCTTATAAATAAGGCATGGCCATACCACAGACATCAACTTGGGTCTCAGATACAAAGCTGCCACAGTTCCCGAAACTCAAAGAAGATATTAGTACCGAAGTTCTCGTTATTGGAGGAGGTCTCGCCGGACTCTTAAGTGCGTATCTGCTCGCTAAGGCGAAGAAGGAGGTTGTTGTTATAGAGAAAGGCAGACTCTCACAGATGGGTACTGGATACACTACCGGCTTCTTGTCGCAGATAGTTGATACTGATTACAGCGATCTTATAGACATGTTCGGAAAGAAAGGAGCAAAAGATGTTTGGAATTCTCATGGAAAGGCAATTGACCTAATCGAACGTATTGTTGAGGACGAAGAAATAGACTGCGAATTTAATCGCTGCAACAATTATATCTACGCAAACTCCAGGAGCGAGTGGAGAGATCTTAAGACTGAATACGAAGCCATGAGGACTCTTGGCTTTTCTGTTACAGACACGCCAACTGATCTCGGCTTTAGCAATAAGGGTGTTATAACCGTTGAGAATCAAGGCAAATATCACGCCGTTAAGTTCGTGGCCGGCCTCGTACAGGCTCTAGAACGTATGGGTGTACAAATCTTCGAACTAACGGAAGCCAAAGAGCACAGCAAGGGCAAGGGGTTAGCTAAGGTTTCAGCCGGGAAGTACACCATAGCGGCAGACTGGACCATAACCGCAACCTACCAGCCGTTTGATAACCCCAAGGAAGTGTTCCTAAAGAAAGGAATGTATAAGTCCTACATCATTGAGCTTGAGGCACCCAAAGGGTCGTATCCAGAGGGTACGTACGAGGATGCAGACAATCCATACCAATATTTCCGAGTAGATCGTATGCATGAGCATGACCGTATTATTCTTGGTGGCATGGATCATCGTGCGGAGCTTAAATTTTCAGAGGAGCGTATCTTCTCAGAGCTTGAGAACTATGCAGAGGAGCTGTTTGGAGAGAGATACAAGCTTGTACGAGAATGGTCTGGATATATTTTGGAACCACTTGATGGGCTTGCTTACATCGGCCAAGTTGCGCCGCGCCGCCTTCTTGCAACAGCGTTCTCAGGTAACGGCATGACGTATAGCGCCATTAGCGCCATGATATTTAGGGACATAATTGGAGGCAAGAAGAACCCGTATGCTGGTCTTTATGAACCAAGCCGTGTTCCAAACATGACGCAGCTTTGGAAGAAGGGCAGGGACTACACCGAGGAACTCTTTAGAGGTGTGGCAAAGATTGCGACGAAAGGATCTTAATCGTCCGCGATTTCAGGAGGCGCCAGACGATCCATAAGAGCCATGTAGAAAGGAGCGCGTTCGCTAATATCGTTAGCGTCGTTAATGAGCGTGATTACATCTCTCGGGTTGAAATGGCCTACTTGTTTCCTGGCTTCTTCAAGGTCTGCAGGATCTATGTCTGCCCCTGAGATAACTGAGCGAATCTCAGCGAGCTTTTCAGGCAGGGCAGTAACTTTCTCAGGCTTTGGCCCAATCTCAGCGTTTGGTAAATAGTGCACGTTATTAGGTCCTTCATTCATATACCGTATTCTATCAATTCCAGCGTTAGTCGAAAAGAGACACTAAATACGTATCAATCTCTCTTTGGTCTAAATCGTAAAAGTATTTGTTCTCGTCATGGAGCTTCTCAGCTAAGTCTGTACCAACAAAGCGCCAATGCCATGGCTCGTATTGGTAGTACGCATTGCCTTTAGGGTACGAGAGTATAAACCCGTAACGCCAGGCGTTCTCCGTAAGCCATTTATAACCAGGAGACGTGTCGAAATTAATGGCGAGCCCTGCTATAGCTGGCGTGGTGAGGTCAAGCGTAGTGCCCAGCTGGTGTTCTGAGTACCCCTGTTCGGCTGAGAAGCGGTTTGCTCCAACGCCGTACGTAAGACGATAGCTTGCTTTAAGCTCGGCCTGCGTACCAAAGGAACGATAGGCAGAAACAACCTTGAGCGTCGCGGTGTCTTTTTCTGCAGCCTTTAGCATTCTCTCTAGATAGGGAAGTGCGTCTCCATGGAATTCAAGTTCGCGGCCTTCCTCAAGCACATATTCGGAATCAATCGTTCCTAGCTTTGAAGGAATGTAGTTCTCGTTGAGGAAGTACACTTTTGAATACTTTTCTAAGAGCTGCTTGTCCGTATTGGCTAGCTTGTCTAACGTCTCAACTTTGTCAGCGAGCGAGGCAAGCTGCTGAACGGAAGAGCGGTTCTCTTCTTTTGCGGAATCAAGATCTTTTGAGAGACCCTCTTTCTCTCTAGCTTCTTCAGCAAGTGTCTCCTGTGCTTTTATATATGCTGCAGTTGTCGAAGCTAGTTCAGTTTGTGTTGCACCTAGTTCCTGTTTGGTTCGTTCGTGCCCGCTATAGCTCCAGAAGGAGAAGCCCCCGAGTCCTATAACAAGAAGCCCGAGCACTCCGCTAATAGCTAGTACAGGAGGCGTCATGCGGGGAGTGTAGCATATGCGTGCACTAGTGGCGCGCGTAAGGTACTATCGATATTCTATATGGCCAAAAGCAAATTCATTCCCGGAGATTTCAAATTAAATGTAAAGCGTTCAAGTGCAGGCCTCGGGCTTTTTGCTGGCGAACCTATTCCAAAAGGCGTTTGCGTCATTGAGTACGTAGGGCGGGTTGTCTCAAAGGAAGAGTCCGAGACAAGCAAGAGCAAATACTTATTTGAAATCAGCAAGAACAAGACTCTAGACGGAAAGCCAAAAATTAACAAAGCGGGGTACATTAACCATTCCTGCAAACCTAACTGTGAGGCAGAGATTAACAAAGCTCGAGTATTCATTCTTACGACGCGAGCCATTAAAGAAGGAGAAGAGCTGAACTACGATTACGGAAAAGAGTATTTCGATGAGCATATAAAGCCCTTTGGCTGCAGATGCGCAAAGTGTAAGCCGGTAAAGGGATAGAAAAAAGCGCCCCGAGGGGCGCTTTTCCTTAAATGCGGCTGACCTTGATTGCATTAAGTCCCTTAGGGCCTTCTGCAGTCTCAAATGACACTTTGTCACCTGTTTGAAGATCGTCGAATTTGACGTTCACAAGCTCGTTAGAGTGGAAAAAGAGGTCTTTGTCCATTCCGTCGCGCTTGATGAATCCGAATCCCTTGTCGGTAAGACCGGCAATTGTTCCTTCCATCATATTGTGAGTAAGATCGATGCACCTGATAACTATCAAGTGCAGGAGGCTGAAGAGGGAAACTCGACTCGTCTTCTTTACTCAGCACTGCGTTTGACCTAGTCAATTTACAATACTTTGTTTTCGGTGTCAAACATCCTGCTCTTCATTATTCAGTATCTGGTATGATAAGAGATATCCTATGGGCAAGAAACATCTGATCCAGCACGTTCATATGGAGAATAGAGGTTTTACCCTTATTGAACTTATGGTTGTTATAGCCATAATCGGTCTCCTTAGTACCATACTATTCTCTTCGTTTACGCTCGCTCAGGTAAAGGCACGAGATGCTGGACGCCTCCAGACCATGCATTCAATGCAGCAGGCTCTCGAACTATTTTATTCCAAATACAACGCGTATCCTTGCGGTGCTCTGCCAGCACCTTCTCCCGGGATCACCGTTGCTACTGATGGGGATTGGCTGCATACAGGCACACAACCTGACACCTTCCTTGATGGATATCCAACAACATGGGCCCAGCCTTGTGGAGGCGCGTACCCGTGGCACGGGATTGTCGCTGAAGCCCTGCTTCCTGCCGTAAAAGATGGAAATGGAAGTTACTACGCATATGACGTATCGGTAGATCGACAGAAGTACATTCTCTATGTAAATCTTCAGGATCCTGTTAATGCTACAAGGATGGCAAACGATGGGGGACTCAGAAGTTGTTATTACGAGATAGGAAATGGAGTTGGAACGATGACGCCGCAGTGGCTCTGTCCTTCTCCGTAGTGGCTATAAGGCGCTATAAACAGAAACTGCCCTCATAAGGGCAGTTTCTGTTTATCGTGCTTTCTTCGCTGCTGCTTTAATCGCGAGGCGCTTGGCGGTCTTGTGCGGATGCTTGCGTACCTTCTTCGGGCTAACCCCGTGGCTGTTCTTTCCCATATAAATGTATCTATGTGTTAGTGGTTGCGTACACCATACTACGGAGTGCCATAAAATGCTCGTGCTAGTGGAGGGTAGCTCCTCCTCGCTTCAAGGTCTCAATCTTTCGCTTTATATCAGCCACGGTCTTTTGGAGGTCTTCAACCTTTTGCTCGCTGTCTCGTTTGCGGCGGGTAGCGTCTTCTCCTTCACGTTCTGCACCGGTAACTTTCTGCTGTTCTTGCTCCAGTTTTCGTTTCTCTTCAGCAAGAGCACGAGTCTCAAGAGCAAGTTCGCTCTCAAAGTCCTTTTCCTCCTGCTCGTTTCGGCTAATAGCTGTTTTGAGGTTCGCAATCTCCCGTTCCTTTGTGATGTCTGTGCCGGTGCTGCTTCGCGCTTCTTGCTTGCTCTCACGTATCTTGCCCTCAAGGGTTGCGATGTCGCGAGATAGGGCTCGCAGCGCTTCTTGTTTCTGTGCCAATTCGCTTTCAAGTTTCGTGTGCTCGCTTCTTGTCTGTTCTCCTTTCAGGCTTAGGGATTTATGAGATTCTTGCAGTTGGCGTGTTGAACTAGCTAAGTCTTCTGTAAGCGTTCGGTGCTCGTCACGTGCTTTTCGTAGGTTTGACTCAAGTTCTCGTACTGAGCGTTCTTTTTCTTCAACGGTATGCTCTGGTTGTGAGGACGCTCTGTACGTAACTTGCTTGGATAGGCGAAGACGGTTCTCAGCAGCATCCTTTTCTCGCATCTGTATGGCAAGAGCGCTTTCAGCTCGCCTGAGATCTCCTTCGAGCTTTGCTACATCTATAGCAACGGTACGTGCATGCTGGCGTTCCTTGTCTTTCTTCTGTGCCTCTACTCGAGCTTCTAGCTTCGCGGCATCTCGAGCAGCATCCTTTTTCAACTGCTCCTGGTCTTTGCCGTAGGGGTCAATCATAGGGGAAGTGTAGTACGGAATAGAGGCTGTACCAATAGCGACTTGTATCAAACAAAAGAGCCTCCCTGTGGAGGCTCTTTTGTTCCTAGCTTATTGCGCTGCAGATCGCAGGTGCATTGGAAGCCAGTCCATAAGCTTCTTGCGATGCTGGTCGAGAGACCAAGTATCGCTAATCTTAAATAGCTCAGGGTACTTCTTGCTGAATTCTTTCAGGATAGGGAGGGAGGCGTGCGGGAACTCTGCTGGGAGTTCAGCATTATAAAACTTCAGAAACTCAGCAATAGAGAGCTTCTTCTCGCTTCGCTCACGATCCACGTCTACTCCTTTCATGGGTTGATAATACCATGATATCTCTTCTTAATCAAGACATGGGGTGGGTTGGGGCGTTTTTGTATACAAAAAGTCGCAGGTAGAGGGTTGTAACCTCATGCCTGCGACCTTGCTTGTTTCTCGGCGTTCCTTAACGCGAGTACAGCGGCTTCAACGTAGCGAATCTTATCGCTTTCGAACATTTCGGCAGGGAAGTAAAGTTTCTGGTCTTTGCCGCTTCTCGGTCTCGCCGCTACAACATACACACCAGTTGCAACAAGATCCTCGACTATGGTCTGGACTTCGATTGACTGAAGCTTGCCCTCTATATACTCCCAGATGTTTACGAGCTTCTGCTGTTCGCCTGGAATGTCCCAGTAGTCCAGAATCACGCCCCAACGGTCAGGCCGATGTTCTTCCTTAAGACTGCCGACCAGCCACATGCAGCGATAGGTACGGCAAGAGCTAGGTCGAGTTGGATAAATTCCGCAGCCTGCACCAATAGCGCAATGCTTACACCACTCGAACATGCCGGTTACTTTTGTTTCAGCCGTGGCTACGGAGTGCGTAAAACAACACGCAGTACATTCGCCGCACTCTCGATTCAAGACTAGTGCCATTCAGCACCTGGGTGCGTTCTGCGAAGTAGGACGGCCGAGACAATTTTCCAACCGCCGTAGAGAAAAACTACCAAGAAGCCCACACATACCAGCAAGAGCAGGGTAATATCGGAAAGATCCAATACGGCTAGCTGCGAACTATTTTGCAAGAATCCTCGTGTGATTGCGAACATCGCAAAGAGAACTCCTACCCCAGCCGCCATCATCCCCAAACCCAAGATACCAATTGCTATGCGTCCCATACCCGAATCTCCAATTGAACGTCTGTTGTAGTTATACCAGAAAAGATGGAAAAGTCACTTTTATAAAAAACCACTCACTAAGAAAGGAAACCCGAATGGGCGCCTCTCTTAATGAGTGGGGTTCTTAGAGCCTGGCTCGCCTAAGGGCTTCTTCTTTTCGTACCGCGATAAGACGCAGTGCTTCTGGAGGAGTCGGTCTTTTTTCTGAAGAAATCTTAGTAAGGATTTTAATAAACCCTCCTATAAACTCCCTCGAGTCTTCCAGTTGGGATATGAGTTCATCCATCTCCTCTTTAGGTGCAAGTTCATACACACGCCTAAATTCTTGGAAACCCCAATCCATAAGCACACTGTCGCTTATCCCTTTTGCGAAGTTGGCGACAATCTCGCGGCGCTTGCGTGGCTGCAGACGTTCAGATTTCGGTCCGCTTCGCGCAACGCCGTGAGAAGCGAGCTTGAGCGTCTGGCTCTTGATAAGCTCGATTGCACGTCCCATGTTGAGAGAGCGTTGCTGAATAACGGCGAGCAATAACAATTGAAGTGCAAACCGTCGACCGTCTTCGCTGAGTCCGTCGATAGGCTCCTGGATGCCATCTTTGTTTCGGATAAGGCTACCTAGATTTTCATGGGCGTCTTCCCATTCTTCAAAGGTCGGTGCCTTGATCCCGCCGAGCGTACCCGCCACCGTGGTGGGAAGGCGTTGCTTGGTAGGAATCTCAGGATCTATAAGCAACTGAATGCTTGGATGCAGTCTCGTAAGGTTTATGCGGTTATAGATTTGGGGCGCTGAACATCCGTAATGCTTGGCAATCGAATCGATTGTCCTTCCAAGCTCACGTTGTCGGATGATATCCAACCCTTCTTCAAGGGGTGTAAGGTCTTCACGGTTGCCGTTTAGCAGAGAGGCGTCTTCACGATGCGCTGCCTCGTCAGCATAAAACTTTACCCGTATGGGAATAGCTTTCAAGACCGCCTTGCTCGCACTCGACCATCTCCGATGTCCGCTTACCGCAGCAAAGAAAGCTTCTGCGTATTCGGATGCGACATGCACCCAAGATGCTGCCGAAAGAGGCGTCACCGTGATGGGTTCTCGCACACCTGCTGTCGCAACGCTCTCCTCGAGTTCCGCAAGCTTCGCCGCGTTCATATGACGCCGAGGCTGATCCGGATCAGGCGCGACGTACTTCGGATCAATGTATCCAGTGCCGTCGTGCGTCAGGCACCAAGTCGCAGTTTTCGGGTCTGATAACTCCACCACATTTCCGTCAGGAAGCGTGACCATTTTTGGAGGCAAAGCGCTCATCACGATTCCTTTCTAGGGTTGAAGAAGGTTACCAGATGCTGAATTTTCAAATAGCATCTGCGCTTACGGTACTTGATAGGGAACTGAAGTCAAGAATGGACTGCTAAGGCGCACTAGCTAGAATGGTTACGTAAAAGAAAACCGCACCGACCTAGCTTAGTCGATGCGGTAGCCCTCATTATCAAGGCCAAAGAAGTTGAGTGCGTAGACACTGGCTTGAGGAACTCCTTTCCACGGAGACGTCGGATCGTGTTTCGCTCCGACGCAAACTGATTCCACAAGCGGCTTTCGCTCCACTTCAAAGACATCCCAGATCTTCATCGAGAGCCGGAACGTAGTCTCTGCAAGACGCCGCCGCTTACTCATGTCCTTGTATGACGCAAAGATTACGTCGTGCGGGTAAAACGTGTCTCGTATATTGATGAGTTCAACAACTACGTACACCCTCTGAGTGTGCCCTTCAATCCATACTTGCTCGGTGGCGATGAGAACCTTGCCACGAGGTCCGTATGAAGGCGATTGATGACCCTCTGGAGGCTTTCCTTTTAGATCAATCGCTCTCCAAGGACCGTTAGGCTTTCTCAATCCAGGACGGCTACTCGGCCAACGGTCTGGAACTTCAGGGAATTCTAGAATGTCTCCCATTGCTATTCTCCTCTCTGCTTATATCTTTACCACGTACGTAGATTGGGACAACTAACTGCACTTAAACCTGTTTTGTATAAAAGAAAACCCGCCCCCTCCCTCCAATTGATTAATTAGATTTAAAAAGTTAGAGTTCCGTCCAGTTAGTCTTCAATCGCTCTTTGATTAAAAGAGCCCAGCCCAGAAAAGAGGTTTCTGATGTCCACCCCCAAGATACTTGGTTTGGTGCCTTCCTGTGGAAGTTGCCCGAACTACGAATACTACAGTGGCGGTGTGTATAAGTGCAGGTTGGTGGATGAGGTAGTGCTCGATAAAACTATCGTTGCGCCTTTTTGTCCTCTGACCGACTATCCGTCGCACGTAATCGCAGGAATGCAAAAGACTATTCTCGACCTTCGAGAACCCAACAAGCCCGTCTTCGTGCTTACGCTGTTAAGCCATGTTGCCACCAAGCTTAATCTCAATCTGGAAGCCAATGGCCGTGGAATAGTGATTCCGTTCAAAGACCGTGATGAAGATCGGAGGGTGTATATGGCATTCGATTACATTACGGAAATCACTCTTTCTCCATTTATGGTTGCTTTTATTTATGGCGACAAAAGGTTCAAGCTGTTCCCAGACTACGAACCCCCAGTCCTGGAAGAGGCCGCAGGGAAGATTGAAGGGATGGAAGACAAAGATCTTTGGTTGAGCCATGCGCTTTGAAGATTTGTTCTAGTAGCTACACGACCCGTCTGTGACGGGTCGTGCTTATTTGGTTCAAACCAATCCTTTCTATGTCTGTTTTCTTATGTCTTATACACGAGAGTCACCCGACAGTGTCGAGTGGTTCTGCGAGCCCTAGCGCTCGCCAGCGAAGACCTCTCGTTCAACAGCAGCAATATCGTAGTTTGATGGAAAATGTTCTTCAAAAAGCCGCATTGCTGGCGTACCTGCATATTCTTTATTACGCGCTGCGTAGTGCATGGCGAGAATCATTTCCTCTGGTTCCCCTACACAATCAAGCGGTTTGAATCCTTCAATACCCAGAATTCGTCTGATAAGAGGTAGGCGGCTTTTCCTAGCATATAGATTTGCACCGAATATTTTAACTACCTCTTTCTTTGGAAGAAATGCCGCGAAGCATGCGAAGAGGAACATGCATTTAGGGCACTCATTGCACCAGTAAGGCGTGCGCAAGAAAAGCTGCTCTAGGCGGGAGTAGCAGAAATAACTATTGCAGCTTGTGACTTGGTGTAGGTACTGCGGGTAGCGTACAAAGCGCTGCATAATCTCAAGTTCGCTATATTCCCGCAAGAGCGAACTCGTTCTGATATCCGGCGTTATAATACGCTGTATGTAATCGTTGGTTAGCTTTTCCGCTTCGGATGATTTGCACCATTGATGATTAACCGGCAAGCCTAGGTAAGTGAGATTACCAATATCAGCACTGCGTTCATTAGAGAAGATAATCGAATCATAACCAAGAAGCTCGGCTAGTAAAGTGGCAATGAATGTAAAAGTGGAAACCGAAGGGTATGCAGCTGACACACCATACCGTATTGCAGTTAGTTTTATGTGCGGGTCGCGACGACGAGTGACACTGATAGTCTTTGCACCTACAAGCTTCGCAACACGCTCATGGGCAAGTGATGGAGCAAAAGCAAAAAAGTCGAATGGTGTGCCAGAGGCTTTCAATATTTCTGCGGAAAGAATGGAATCTTTACCAGCTCCATTCAAAAGAAGTGCTCGTGCGGGACGTATGAATCGTGCAGATGCGGGCGCTACAGCAGAATCATCGTATGGAAATGCGATGAGATCACGGAAATCCATCTTCATAAGATAGAAGAATTCTGCAAGACCATTCAAATAGAGAGCGTCCCAAAATTGTGCTTGCTCGCGTGTGAGAGTAAACCCTTCAATACGTATATTGTTCGTTGGAAAGACGGTCCAGTAGTTAATGCCAAGCATAAGGAGAAGTGCCTGGAGCGTTGGCTCCAGCACGGCTTTCGGCACCTTCTCCCACAACTCCGGTGTCACATCTTTAAAATAGAGTCGGTCGGTATACGTCTTTACTTTCCCATTCGCTAGTTCAACTTTGTAGGTAAAGCTGACAATCGAATTACTGGTATCGACGTTGTACGTTCCGAATGTAAATGACGAGGCACGAGGCATTTCTCACATCATATCAGGCCAAGTTCATAACCATGAGCTGGATCCAAATTGAAATCTGTATAAAAGAAGCCGCCCGAGGAAGCAGCAGAGGATTGTTCCCTCGGGCTTCTTCGGGCGGTTAGGCTGGGAACTCTTTCTCAAAGATGATTCCGTCGGGCGGAGCTATCATCAAAGAGAATTTAACGAGTTGAGGTTTCTCGCCCATGTCGATTAGGACGAATGCGGTGATTCCCGAGCAGCCGGCTATCCGCTCCAGCTCGGCAGTGATTCTCGTGAGGGCGTAGTCCCGGTCTCGGAAAAGCGATGTCGGACGTGTCGGCGAATCGAGGCTCCATCTATCGACCCAGGGGCGGAGAACAAGAAAGTTTCCTTCAAAGGGATTCAGGGCTTGGCTGAAGCTCAGATCTCCGGACGCAAGGTCGAAAAGGAAACAAGTTTCGTTAGGCGGAAGAAATTGACGGCTGAAAATAAGTTCAGCTTCTTCCTTCGAAGGATAGAACTGCAAATTGAATAGTTTGAGCTCGGTTGCGCCGTTGCTGCTGTCTACCCGAATTGCACGAATTATTCCCCAGTCGGAGAAATGAAAGACGTCAGAAGACGACAGACAGACGAGTGATTTGCCTAAGAACGGTTTCTCCAGATGGACATCGACAGCAGGGCTGTTAGTTAGCAACTCGACGTTGCCAAGGCCAAGATGAGTTATTACGCGTGTCAAGAATGCCTCCCAATGCAAGTTGAATCTAATGTGGTTATATCACAAGTTTTGAATTTGTCAGCCCTATCTGTAACTCAAGCTTCAAGCGTGCTTTATATAAAAAGAAGAAGCCCACCAAGATGTAGTGACCCAGTGGGCGACTTCAATGGTGGACTTGTTTTCCGTACCGGCGCTAATTAACGACTTCAGGAATCCTGCCGGCGATGACGTCCTCGGCGGAGACGAGTTCATAGTGGTGCGGTTCCGAGACGACCGCATAGTCTTCCTCGCCGTCCTCATTGTCACGGACATGGAAGCAGGCTCGCGGCTGTTGTCCTTCGGGGGTCACGAAGACCACGCCGAGAATTTCGAGTGGCTTGCCGCATCGCCATCCGCTGTGATGAGTGGAGACGAAGAAAGCCTTTGAGGGTTTCGACATGATTTTGTTCCCGATGTTGGCTTCGAACTTAAAGTTCGAGCACGTTCAAACTGTGAATGACAGTATCATATACTAAAATAGTTTGTCAAGTTTTGCTCCACGTGCTGCACGAAGTACGAATCTGTTTAGGCACTAGAAATGTATAGAAAAACCCTCACAACCATCGAAGTTGTGAGGGCTCCCATTAGAGGCTAATTGGGTGAAGCCTGTATGTCTCAGCCGATGCTGACCTTCTTATCATCTTTGAGGTTGTCGTACGGCATCATCATTAGACTGTCGCGATTGAGAAAGACATCGATGACGGTCTGAATGACATCACGAACTTCAGGGAAGGTCCCGCTGAGGCTTTGCAGTCCCATGCAGGGCGCGCCATCTTCTGAAGCAAGCAGGCTGACGCTCGTCTTTTTCCGGTTGAAGGTGAGCATCACCCGACCGGCCATGACGTAGGTCATGAGCTTCACGTCGCCGAACATACCAGACATGCCCCGTGATTGAGAACGATCGATGCGAGACCGTAGCCCTTGGTTATAGGCAACGGAAACGAACTGCTCGATGAGCCTGTCGATTTGCCCACTGACACCTATGTACTCGGGTTGGTTCTTGATTACTCCGTCGATGAACTGACGCGTACTAAGTTGCGCGTGTCTGTCGAATGACGCACTTTCATACAGACCTTTCAGGCCACCCTTACGTTGTTGAGGTGGACGATGTACGGTAATCCGGCGTTCAGCAGACCTGAGTTCGCCGAACGGACTCAGGCCGCTCGCTTGGACGAGCGCATGCCAGAACGTGTCCTGCACCTGAACAAGATAGGCGACGTTATCGAGCCGGTGGGTGTATGGCATCAACATGCTGCGGACGGTGTAGACCTCGCGCTCATCCCAAGTCCAGCATGAATGGGTGTTGTAGAGATCATTATTCATGATCACGTAAGCGTTAGCCTTACTGTAACCAGCAACCGCATCACCTTCCATTCGGGTCCAGTAAGAGCCGGAGTTCATCGCGAGAACTTCTGGCTTATAGAACATTAGCCGTTCGTCCATGCGATCAACGTGAATATGGAGGCGATGGTTTTCGCCGTAGCCGTTCCATTCATCCACGAATTGGCGTAGAAAAGGGAACTGCCTAATCAGCACTTCGATTCGCTCGGGTGTCTGCACTTCGTGCATCTGTGTCTCCTTGCAGCTTTCCGCCGCTCTATGGATCCAGCATTCCGCTATAGGACCCGGTTGACAAGGTACGCAACTATTTAGAATTATATCACACTTACAGGAATTGTCAGCTCCCCGAACATCATATTAATATACCGCTCCTGTTCAATCGCGAGTATATGGGCGATATGGCTCATCAGCTGCATTTGATACGACTCATGGAAAAGTGCGGTGTGTAATTTCATTCACATAAGTCATGAGTATCAGATTAAGTTCGTAGGGACTATTGCATAAAGGCGCTAGCATAAGTTATGAAAACAATTTCTGGACTTGTTCTTGTAATTCTCTTTTCGTTGCCGTTCGCTGTTGTTTACGCGCAAAGCTCAAACAGTGCGCCAAGGCTTACTAAAACAATATTCACAAAAACATCGCAGTTGGGTGCAACCAACGACCAGGTTCGCGGCTTGCAAGAATTACTCAAGCAGTTTCCAAGTATTTATCCCGAAGGAGTGGTTAGTGGCTATTTCGGCCCGCTCACAGAAAGTGCGGTTAAACGCTTCCAAACACAGGAAGGGATCGAATCGGTAGGTATCGTTGGACCAATAACAAAGGTGAGACTGAACCAGCTCGCCATGGGAGGGGGAATAATAGGCAGTACAGGCGCGACAGGAGGGCGAGGTTCTGGTGGAAGAGGTGGCACGGGTGCCACTGGAGGAATAGGCGCTAATGGTGCTTCAGGTGTCGATGGTTCAATCGGGGCAACCGGTAGTACTGGAGCAACGGGACTTGCTGGAACTGTCGGCGCAACAGGAAATAATGGTGCCGCTGGTAGTACAGGTGCTACCGGCCTTACAGGGATAAGTGGTACTGATGGCACGAATGGAGCAATAGGTAGTGCTGGCGCAACTGGAGCTTCAGGACAGAATGGTATCGACGGCGCGACGGGGGGTGTAGGAGCATCGGGTTCTAATGGCTCAACTGGTGCAGCTGGCACTAACGGTAGCGCGGGTGCCACCGGCGCTACTGGACTTACCGGGACTGCAGGTCAGAACGGTGCCGATGGTGCAGCGGGGAATGTTGGCACAGCTGGAACGAATGGCAGCACTGGCGCAACAGGAATTACCGGAAGTACAGGTGCGGCTGGCACAAACGGTACTAACGGAAGTGCGGGTACGACAGGAGCTACGGGTGCTACCGGAGCAACTGGCAGCATCGGGAATACGGGCACGTCAGGTGTAAATGGTACCGCAGGAACGAATGGCAGCACTGGCGCAACAGGAGCCACTGGTCCTGCGGGCGCGACTGGCCCAGCAGGTGCTGCAGGGACATCTGGCGTTATTACATCAGCACAATACGTCCGGTTTGGATCGCAGCCTGCAACGATAGGTGCCGGCCAGCCCTTTACCTACACAACGACAGTCCTTTCATCGTCAAGCATCAATTCAGCAACTGCTGTTTTCAATCCGCCATTTACCGCAAGCGGCACCATCTTTACGTTGGCTGACGCAGGTAGGTATGAAGTGAATTATCAAATGAATTATCCCACGGACGGAGGCGTAGTCTTGTACACGGGCACATCTATAGCGGCCATGGCGCCACTCGCCTATACGATGATTGGAAAGACTCCAGATGGTTCGATATATGGAAGCGTCATAATCCAAACAACTACCCAGAATTCGTTCCTAAGCGTGAATGCTGCTGCTGGAAATGCGGCAGCAATTGCTATACCCCCAAATACCAGTACGACGAATCAAAGCGCAACAACCATATCGTTCAAAAAAATCAGCGACTGATATTCGATTCCTGATTGGGTTAACGCGAAAGAGCCGTGTCTTATACGGCTCTTTCTGTATGCTCCCCCGGCAGGGATCGAACCTGCGACCAATCGATTACACGTATCTTATCGTTTCCGAAAAGGGTGGACTATATCATCGCCCATTCAATAAGAATTAGGGCGGGAGGCGCTTCCGATCGCTTTCGCGACAGTACTCCCTTACGGGATAGTCTCTGAACCTTCAATCCAATTACTTGGAAAGCTTGGCTGCTGATTACCTTCGACTTTCTCGTTAAGGCTTCCAGCAATTCACCTCCTTATTCATTCCTGAATTACTTCAGGAAGCTGCGTAATACCGTCGTGCACTTCAGCATGGCAATTTGCACATAAGAGGACGCATTTCTCCAATTCAACGAGAGTCTTCTCCCAAGACCTTGTTATCCCTTTCATAGAAAGACCGAAGTCTTTCTTAGAGGGGTCAAGATGGTGGAAGACCATTGCTCGCTTGCATCGGTTGTATCCACAAATTATGCATTTGCCACCGCCATGTTCGAGGGCCATATCGCGAAGTTTCTTGCGTCTCTTCACGACGGCCTTCTTCATGTATTCTGCACGATCGGCATAGGTTCGTGTCTCTGGCATATTCAAACGATTATACCAAAAGGACACACGTACCACAGTCGATTGCTCTACCGCTGAGCTACAGGGGAATGAGGAAAGGACCTAAGTCCTTGCCAAATGTTCGCCTAAGTCGAAGCAAAGGCGAACATTCGCATTTTAGCTCAATTTACCAATTCAGCAATGCGGCTATACAAGGCATACAGAACTGATAGTCTAAACGTCATTGTTCTTTTCAGGGGGATGTAATGACATATGAGGAATTTGGCCGTCTGCTAATAAGCAAGTTGGGTCTATTAAAGGCCCAGGCTTTTAATCTTACGAACTTCAATGAAAGTCTTGCAGAGGATCTCGTGCAACAAACTTGCGAAAGAGCTCTGAAGAACTGGGAAAGCTTTACGCCCGGTACGAATTTTGGCGCTTGGCTCATGACGATTCAGAAAAACCGTCGCTATAGCGATGCTCAGCGCGAGTCCCGAACGGTATTCATGGATTCTCTTGACCTTGAGGATCGTGCAGAGAAAGTGACACCTCGCGTACTTGAAGGGATTCAAGCGCGAAAGGAGTTGGAGTGCTTGAAACTGCTCACGCCGAGCCATCGCCAAGCACTTGAGCTTATTGGTGACGGACACACCTACATTGAGATGGCTAACCTCCTGGGTGTTGCTCAAGGCACGATAAAATCCCGCGTTGCAAGAGCTCGGGAAAAGATGATCAAACACGTCAAAACTATGTACGTATAACAAGTTGGCCCGCACCTCTCAGGTAGCGGGCCAGACTTTTGATACACTAGAGAGATATCCCTAATACCTTTTTATGCTAACCCTCTACGTAAAGGACGGATGTCCATACTGCGCCAAAGTACACGCCGCAGCTAAAGAGCTCGGTATAACGTTTAACGAGAAGAACGTCATTGATATAGATGTTTCTGAAGAACTTGAAGCCAGAGGAGGAAAGCGCCAGACGCCGTACCTGGTTGATGAGGACAAAAAGGTTGAAATGTATGAGGCTGACGACATAATCGAGTATCTTCATCAGAACTTTGGAACAAAGGAGTAAGCTTCTGGTAGTTACACCGCTAACGTACCCAACATCATGCACACGCAATTCAAAGGAACCAATTACGATCTCCCTCCAGAAGTAACAGCGTATGCAGGGAAGAAGATTCAAGGGCTGGGCAAGTATTTAGGAGCGGTAAAAGAAGCAGCACATGCGTACGTGGATCTCGGTCGCGAGACAGGAGAGCATCATAACGGTGGACGCATTTGGCGTGCTGATATAAATCTTGATGTTCCAGGAGCCAGGTTTCGTGCCGCAGCACTTGAAGAAAGTATTGAAGCGGCTATAGACAAAGTTACGGATGAACTAGCCAAGGAGGTTAAGACTGCTCGTGAGAGACAGCAAAGTCTGGTACGTCGAGGAGGCGCTGCCATGAAGAGCTTCGTGCAAGGTTTGCAAGGTTAGTTTTAAAAGCACTTCAGTTGGTATAGACTTTAAGCAGGTTGAACAATAAGGGGATTGATATGCTCACGCGTACGGCGCTAAGAAATGCCAAAGCTCAATTAAGAAGTTATGGCGAAACTGGCGAGCACTATTTTGGCCAGGAACGTAGATCTCCAGATCGCGAAGATCCTATACCTCCACCGGTAATGGCAGAGAAAGCCTTTGTGGTTCAGGTCGTGGAAACAGACCAGACCTGAGATCTATTGAAGCCCGCCCCCCAAGCGGGCTTTGATCTTACAGGCTTCGAACAAAGTCCCCATAAGACATTTCTTTTTTTCCCTCCGGAACAATACGTTCAGGTATGAAATGTCCGTCCTTAAAGAAAGCAGAAATAATCTTTACTCGTATTTTCTTTCCTGCGCGCTCAGCAAAGAAATACGTACCAGGAGATTCTGCATACGCTCGGTACTTGTTCCAATTCTCTTGTGCATCTCCTTGAAGGGACAGTGCCCCTTCTTCTTTCTTAATCTTTCCGCACTTAGTAGCAAGCGTATGGTCTTGAGGAATTGCCAGTATCTCGTTGTCTATAAACGCAGGAAGTGTGTCTGCAAGCAATTCTGCGCCAATCTGCACCAAGCGAGGTCGTAACTCGCGAGTTGTCTCAGCTGGCTCTATAGCAACTTCCTTAATGGCGAGGATGTCTCCTGCATCAAGCGCGAATACCATCTTCTGTATAGCAACGCCCGTAACCGTGTCTCCATTAAGTAGTGCGCATTCAACCGGAGAAGCTCCACGGTATTTAGGAAGGAGAGAATAATGGATGTTAAGAACGCCAAGAGGGAATGCGTCTATGAGTGCTTGGGGAAGAATCTTTCCATACGCAACAACGAGCGCGTACTCGCACCCATACTTCTTAATATCTTCTATAACCTCAGGAGTTATTTTTTCAGGCGTAAGAACTTCTATGTTGTGCGCAACTGCCCACCCCCTTGTCTCAGAAGGTGTAAGGGTTAGACCTCGTCCTCGAGGAGCGTCGGGGGAAGTAACTATAACAGTGGGTATAAAACCTCGGGTATACAAAATCTCAAGCGTATCTCTTGATACGTACGGAGTACCAAAGAATGCAAATTTAGGAGAGCTTGGGTTCATGGTCTATATCTTCTCTTCGTACCTCACGCATATCGCTCGCATGGTCTATGAATAGAATTCCGTTAAGATGGTCGGTCTCGTGCTGAAAGGCCTGCGCAAGAATACCGCCACCTCCTCGCTCAAATACATTGCCGCTTGCATCTCGCGCTCGCATCGTATAACGCTCGTGCCTCTTGGTGCTGCCATAAATACCTCGTACAGAGAGACAGCCTTCTTCCATATCAATCTTTCGTTGAGAAGCACGTACAAACTCAGGGTTTATATAGACGCCAAGATCTGCAGGACGCTCAGGTTCTCCTTCAAGCGGAGACGGCTCCATACGGTCATAGCGAATAAGGAATATGCGGTAGGGAATACCAACTTGGGGAGCAGCGAGCGCCACGCCATCAAGCTGCGCATCAAGCGTCTCGTCCATCTCTGCAACTATCTTCTGGAGTTCAGGCGTACCAAAGAGCTCCTCGGGTACGGGAGCTGCAGCCTGGCGGAGAACAGGGTCTCCTTCTTGGACGATGGGAAGCATAGAAGTACGGTACCAATACTTGGGATAAAAGGAAAACGTCACGACCTGAAAAAGGTGTGACGTTCGGGTTTAGTGTGCCTGCTGGCGGAACAGCCGGGCTGCTCTGTTTGGGCTCGAGAACCATGATAAATTCTCGGGATCAAAGCAACGTGAGCGCTCACGCCAGCAGGCCACACAAGGTTCGCAACAAAGGGGATTAAGCTGCGGAACCAACTCTCAAGAATTCCGTGCTTATGTATTCGCACTTGGGTTCATTAGACCTTTGGGTTGGAATGGTCTTGAGAGCTATTCAAATTCAGAAAGGACGGGGCGGGACTCGAGACCAAGCGGCCAAGGTTGGCCCCGAGCCCCATGACTCGCGATTGGTGTGGGAAAGCGCGAGCCAATATCTTTATACTACCAAAAACTCTCAGGGTCAATACGTACGCGAACCGCTGGAGGAAGTTGTGATATACGGCTCGCAATGTCTTCATTCGGCCACATATCTTCCGGGAAGCGGTAGAGCCACATTCTCCTGAAGCGATTGTTTGGAAGTGCGCGATCTGGAAGCACGGACAATGCATGCTCCGGGGCAACGGCACGAATCGCTTGATGTGCGTCGTCCAGCTTTAGTTGCGAACCTTCAGCCTCAAAAGAGATAAGAGTTGCATAGGGCGGATAGCCAAGTGCTTTTCGAAGACTGGTTTCTTCTGCAAAGAAAGAGGAGCTCTCAGGGCGCAGTATTGCATCAAGCGCAGTATCTTCAGGGCGTCTGGTTGCAAGAATGGTACGTGCTGCGCGTTCTCGGAGCGTTAGAGAGAGACGTACGAATCGTTCACGGGCGCGCCAGAAAGGAAGAGAAAGCAGCGAATCTGCTGAGGCAACCGCAGCAAGCTCTAACGGTTCGCTGGGGTCTAGATAGGGAAGGAGAAACTCAGTACCTACGAGAATAGCTCCTGGTTCCTTTGCGGCCAGCACCGCCTTCCGTGCCATAGCAGGTGTGCGGATAGTATCAGCATCAAACCGGATAATAGATGCCGTAGGAAACGTAGCGCGCAATTCTTCCTCAACTCGCTCAACTCCAATACCTAACGGCAACAAGTTCCAGCTATTACACACGTCACAAAGAATAGCCGTCTTCTCGTCTACGGTTCCGTCTGGAGACCTGAATACTTTCTTTCCGTTCTCAGTTGCAAAGGACAGAGTATTTCCTCGCGCGTCTTTAAGAGCCGTTCCGCAATCTCTACAGATAACGGTTGGCGCATATCCGCGACGTATCGTGAGAACGGCAACCCTTCCGCCGTCTCCATGTACTTTAGATATTTCCTCTAACAGCGCAGGGGGAATCGCTTTCCATTGTTCGCCGTCAGCGCGTTCTCGTACATCAAGCATCTCAACCTCTCCGAGAGTTACTTTCTTTAATGCATGTCTAGGGTTGGTACGCAGTTCAAGAGGAAGCGGGAGGTCTCCAAGGAATAGCGGCAGCGCACGTGCCTTAGCAAGAGTGCGCAGAGTTAGCGACAGATCCAAGTGCGGACGCTTCTGTGTGCGATACCCAGCACCACTAGGACGCTCGAGGATTATGGCCGAGAGTTTTGCTATGGGCACAAAAGCAAAAGAGGGAGTTGAGATAACCAGACCTGTTGCGTGCGCTGCTTTTTCTATTGCTTCCTCTCGTTTGGTACCAGTTAAAGCACTTGAGAGAACAATTGGTTTAATATCTGCAAATAACCTCTTAAGTCGCTCAACTTCTGCAAGACTCGGAGCAACTATAAGCGCCGCGCTCTTGGGGTTTTCTTCTAGATGCTTTCGATATACCTGTATACGCTCTAGAAACGGTCTCTCAACCTCTATCTGTTCAAAGCCAGGGCCTTTCTTAAACGTCTCTGGCAATGTTTCCGGAAGAGTCTCTGCGAATAGGGTGGCCATAACGCTGCCAAGCGGTGCTGCGTGGTACGTAGCTGTTTCTAGAGCCGCTTCTACGAGTGCACGTGGGAGTGCGCCCGAAGTCTTTACTGAGCTCGCGGCAAGAGTAAAGTGCGCACGCTTCAACATGGCTTTGGCTTCTGATACAGGAGTGCTGCCAACAACAATGCCGCGCACTCGCTGCTTTCGGAGCGGCACCTCAACGATGCTTCCTGGAGCAAGCTTCTTGATGCTTCTGTATGAAAGAGGCCCAGCAAGCATTGAGCGAGAAAGCGGAATAACGTCGATAACAAACATGCCAACACTGTACACCTTTAGTATGAAGCGCGTATAAAAGTCCCACCCCAAGAAATTCTCTTAGGGCGGGGAAACATTGCAATACTGGCTGAGATTGAAAGGAAGCATCTGCCCGTTGTACATGATGACCGCAGTCCCTATGTGTTCAGGAGATTCTGCGATGCACCTTGTTAGAAGACTTTCGATCTTCGCAACCTCTTGGTCGTAAGTGCTTTTGCACCACGCGACCCCAGGTTCGTTTGAGCTTGCCTGGAAGAACAGTTCTTCGGCTTTGGTATGAATTGAAGCACCCACGACACCCTCCTGTGTACTGGCTTCTACCTGTATAGATAGTACACCCGGGCTCTCTACGCTTGTTCTATTTGTGCACCTATAGACTGGAGACGGGCAACCAGATCTTCATAGCCTCGGTTGATGCTGTATACGTTACGAAGTATGGAACGTCCTTCTGCTGCGAGCATACCAATGAGAAGGATGGTTGCAGGACGAAGGGCGGGAGGACATACGAGTTCTGCGCCACGAAGGTGCGACACGCCATTAATCTGGATGCGATGCGGATCCATAAGGGTGGTGTCAGCTCCAAGACGATCGAGCTCGGTGTAGTAGATGGCGCGCTTCTCGTATACCCAATCGTGTATAAGAGTCTGTCCTTCAGCTTGGGTGCCAATAACGGCAAAGAAGGGAAGGTTGTCTATATTAAGGCCCGGGTATGGACGTGCGTGGATCTTTTCAGGGAAGGCAATCAGTTCAGAAGGCTCGAGATGTATATCAACGAGCTTTGTTATGCCGTTGAGTGCAGTGCCTGCATCTGTCGTTGTGTACTTAAGTCCCATCTTCTCAAGTACCGCAAGTTCCACTTCAAGGAAGTCTATAGGAGCGCGCTCAACGGTTAGGCGGGACTTGGTTGCAACGGCGGAAGCGATGAAGAACATGGCATCAGTTGGATCCTCAGCAACGGCATATGACACATCCATATTTATCTCGGGTACGCCGTGCACAGTTAATGTGGTTGAGCCGATACCTTCAATCTTTACGCCAAGCGCTTCAAGGTATCCGCAGATCTCTTGGACCTGGTAGTTTGCGGAAGCGTATTTAATAACTGAAGTGCCATCTATACGTGCCGCAGCAAAGAGCGAGTTAATAGTCGCGGTGTCGCTAGATTCGTAGAGGATAACGGTTGCTGGAGAAAGACCGTCGTGCGTGATGTTGAAACGGTCGCTCTCAGTTTCAATGGATACGCCAAACTTCTCAAGGGCCCAAAGATGCGGACGTACTGAACGAAGACCAAGGGTGCATCCTCCAGACTGGGGAATATCAAAAGAAGGGAAGAGATGGAGGAGGGGACCGATGAACATGAGGATGCTGCGGGTACGAGTTGCAGCGGCTTTGTCTATGGTTTCAAGCGATATTACTTCAGGAGGTGTGATACGAAGATCGCGGTCCTGCCACTCGCAAGATACGTTCAGTGAACGAAGTACCTCAACGAGGCGATGTACTTCTTCAATCTTCGGTACGTTTCTAAGAGTAGTTGTTCCTTTGTTAAGAAGGGAAGCTGCAAGAAGTGCAACGGCCCCGTTCTTTGAACAGTTGGTACGAATAGAACCTGAAAGAGGTCTTCCTCCCTCAACTATGAAATTAATTCCTTCTCCGGTTGGCATGTGGGGTATTGTATACCATCTATAGAGTATTGTTCGATACCTAGTCTGCCAGACGTAGAAATGAGTTGTGCGCCCAACCTTCACATGAAGGTTGGGCGCACACTTGATCAGCGGCCCACAGCTCGAGCAGCCATCTCTGAGGTCGCGAGCTCCCTTGCCCCTTCCTCAGTAACATTCGGATTGCGCTCGCGCAGGAAATTCAGGAAGTTTTCAAGCGCGTCCGAATATCCAGTCTGGCCGCGAACTTGCATGGCGTATCCCAGCGCGAACGCTAGGTGGCGGTGCTCTGCCCAGCGAGCGGCTCTAGCGTTTTTTGCGGCATGCTCGGCCTCTTCCTTGGGCTTCCTTATGATTCGGGTAACCTGGATGGTTAGGATGAAAGCAAGAACACACAGCACAGGTCCTGAGAATGGCACCCACCAGCTTCCGCTCGCAATGAGCGGCCAGGCTCCCTCAGCGGCTGCCCACGTGGATAAGCCGTGGCCAGACAGATAAGCAACAAAGCCAAGGAACAGAATCAGAAGCGTCCACAATCCGTCGGGCTGTATCTTACGCGCACCGAACGCCCAACCGAAGAGAATGTTGCCGGCGATGGCAAATAATATGCCAGCGATGTCGATCCAGAAAGCAAACATGCGTATCTCCTTTAGGTCTGATTAGGTCTGGACAGAACCTACCACAAATTGCATAAAGGTTCCAACATCGTCCCAGACTGCCAGTAATAAATAAGTAGAAAAGCGCACTGGTTTTAGCCAATGCGCCTTTTTCTAAATTCTCCAAAGAGGTTCCTAGATTTCGACTACGACATAACACGCGAAGCACATTTCCTCGAGGTCGTTGAAAGTGGCGCCCGCCGGATGTACTTCAAACTGCTTTTCAGGGAAAGTGGTACGAAGGTACTGGCGATTCGCCGCGAGCTCCCTGGCTATAATGTCTGGCCGAAAAAGTTTGGAGGGCTTGAAGACAAAAGCCAACGGTTCTCCTTCTTCACTGCAAAGTATCAGAGACTCATTTATGGTCCTGGGTGACATGTTGTGCTCCTTAAAACCCTATCTCTAGAATAACACCTATTATACAATACGTCAAGTAATTTCGCAGATACACAGCAAAGCAATTGATGACCATATACCTGGTAGTATTAAATCTATGAAAGTACTGAAGCAGATCCCATACTCAGAGGTAAGCGAATTCTTTGCACAAGAACACCCAATTGATCTAGACTCGCCGCATTTTGCAGGGAATAAATGGGGATTGAAACATTTGGAGTGGGCAAACGAAGTTGCTAAGGGAGAGTGGTCGCTTTGCGAGCTAGATAGCAAAGACATTCTCGGCATTGTCTTCTCGCACCATGCCGCAGAAGAGACTGGAGAGGAGCTCGTTGGAGAGAAAGGCATGACCCTTACTGATGCCACCAAGAAGTTAAGAAATATAGAGTCAGAGTATGCAAAGAATAATCCAACTTGTTGGGCAAAGATGATGTACTGGCAAGGAAAGGATTTCTCTCCAATATTTCTAAGCACAAAGCCAACAATGGAAGGAAAAGGTAGGCGAAGCTTAGTAGATCCTTCTCTGGGCAGTCTATTCCACCAAGATGGTTTACATAGACTCTTGCGTTGGAATTTAGATGGAAGGTTTGAAGATTCTCGCTATTTAGACGATTCAAAGCTTACGGCCTATATCTCTGGCTCGATGTCATAAAAGTTCCAACATCGTCCCAGACTGCCAGCAAAATAGGAAAACCGCGTGAACGATTTTCCGTTACGCGGTTA
>JAQBRG010000007.1:0-25621 GCA_028286615.1 Parcubacteria group bacterium
ACGATACCCAGCGCAGCCTTTCGTCTTTGATACCTTCTGAGAATTTCTCATGATACACGCTTTCAAAGTGTGCTTTGAAATAGAGCACGGTCTTCTCTATCTTGGTGCCATCAAACCTATCAAAAGGCATGACATGTAGGCCAAGATACTGATCTACGTGCGGTACCACGCCAACCCGCTCTAGGATGAGCCTGTGTACGAGTCGCACCAGGTTGTCTTCAGAGCTTACCGTCTCACGAGGCAGTACATAGGTACCGTCATTGTCTTGGACTATCGCTACCTTCTTTTCCTTATTGCAGAGTATGACACCTACATATAAATGCCAGGGGTTGTGTGCTTCGCCCCGAAGCAGAAATATCTCCGTGTCTTGCATGTTCGTACCTATTATTACAATTAGGCATGAAGATGACGTGAGTTAGTCTCGAAGTACACCTCCCCACTCAACAACGGTAAATCCTTCTCGAATAGTGGTTGGAATCTGAAGAGGTTGCACGTTAATAGGAGCCTGCAATGGTTTGTAGTCCATGAGCACACGGATAACCGAGTCAGGTGTGGGCGTTATGGTGAGAGGAGCCGTGCGATCAATATCTTCTCTTGAGACGAAAGTTATGAAGTAGTAAGGTGCTTTTGAAAGCTTTGGGACCCAGAACTCCAAGAAATCCTTTCGTTCCTGATCGTTCAGTCCGTAGAGCGCGAGCTTCTCATCAATGAGACTTCCTACGTCTTCTTTAGATGCCACGAATCCTTCCTTGGGAAGTGCCGTAACACCTTCCCCTCCTCCTTCCCAGAAGAGATATGGATAGTCTATGCCGTCTGAGTTTGTTATGCGTCCATCAGGGCGTGCTGTTACATTCCATCCTCCGTTATATGCAGGGATAGTCTTGGTGAACCCTCCCTTAGGATCAACCATTACCGTTGCCTGAGTTTCTTCCGTTGGGTAGAGGTAGATAACTGGTTTTCCTTTTTCAGCAGCAGGAACTACATCCTGACGCACAAATCCTATCCATGACGCGTACGGATGCTTCCAGAAGAAGACTGGGTGCTCTGTAATGAACTGTTCGTATGGAACTGGATAGTAACCAATTGACTCGTTTGTCCCGGGGTTATAGTCGTACCGCTGCGTCTTGTCGTACAGACATCTATATTCAATCTCATGCCCTGTAGGAGTAAGTTCAAATACGGCTTCCCCTTGCGCAGTCGTACCTGTCTGTACCAAGGAAGACTCAAAGTTGGCCATGTCTCTAATGTTGTCAAAACATTCTACCCAACCATACGCGTGATACTGGAAGTTGTAAGCAGACACGGTGGTAGTACCCATAGACCAGGTGAGCTCTGGAGTGCCTGCCTCAGTGTTCTTAATGAAGTTTGGTGCGAGGCTCATTCCCATAACTGCTCCAAAAGGCAGCTGTACATAGTATGTATATCGCTCAGCTGCTGCAAATGTTGTTTCTAATTCTGCAGTGGCTTTAACAATAGGATTTCCATCCAACGTTGCGCCTGTTAGCGTGTAGTGATCTTTGGAACCAAGATACAACGTGGGCTCAACTACCACTCCCTGCCCTGAGCTATCCATTTGATTTGAACGAGTTAGACTAGGAAGATCCGCTGGCAATTCATTTGAGGAAATTTCCGGGACTGAATCAAATCCTAATTCAGGAGGAATGTGCGGGTATCCGCCAACCAGAGCATCAGGCCTGTTCCACCATCCAGTTGCATTTCCTTCCGCATCCGAAAGGAAGTAATAGTATTCATAGTATCCGAACTCTTCTGGGGACACTTCATACCCATCGCTATAATATTGATGTCCTAGAGCAAGTGCCACGTGCGAACCTGCATGCAGACCACCAATCAGAGTACCCAGATCGTAGATATCGTAGGTCTTTTCAACATACTGATCTTTTGCAGCAATAGTGCGTATTGGTTCTTCCCCAATAATACTTTTCCAAGCAACTTCGCCCGCAGGAAGAATCGCTTGATTCGATTGCCGCTGTAGTACTTCTTTATGCCAGATCAACCAGCCCAGACCCCCGAGCACTATAAGTATGAGCACTGTAGTTAGTACCTGGGATAGAGGGAAATGCCGTGCAGGAACTTCAGTAGGAGTTGGTTCGTTGGAAGTCATGATTAGTGGCTAAGAGTAAAGCTGCTTGTCTCAAGTATAGAGGTCGCTAGGTCTGCGGACAAACGACTGTCAACAAGAGCTTTTCGTACAATATCTGCCGGCCTTCCTTCTGCAATGGAGGCCTCTGCTTCTTTAATGCTTATAGGTACCAATGTAAAGCGATCTTCCTTCTCGCCCAGCTCCATGTGCACCGCAAGACCATGCGTAGTTGCGAAGGAGAAGTCTTGGTCAAAGATAAAGTTGCCGAGGGAGTAGAAGATAGGATGTCCCTTGTATACCTCTATTGGTTGCACCACATGCGGGTGGGCACCAACAACAATGTCTGCTCCTGCATCAATAAATGAATGGGCTGCAGTTTCTTGAGCGGGACTCTGGGTTCCTTGGTATTCGATACCCCAATGCGACATAACAATAACCCTTGAACAGGTTTGCCGAATATTCTGTATCTCGCTCACAATAGCTATCGTGTCTGGGTTGTAGAGCGAATGGTATCCAACAAGACATACAACCTTGTCCCGTATAGGTAGCCTGGTTGTTAGATTTAGATTGTTGAGCGGAGACCCGAAAGAAAGCACTCCTGCGTTTGTGAGGCGCTCACGTGTCTCCATGTATCCTTGCGTACCGAAATCAAGCGCATGGTTGTTTGCTTGGCTAACCGCGGTGAATCCGGAGTCAGCTAACCACCTTGCATAGCTAGGAGCGAAAGTGAATTTGAGCTTTGTGTTGTCTTGAATGGAGATGGATGCG
Organism: Parcubacteria group bacterium; assembly: GCA_028286615.1. GTDB lineage: Bacteria > Patescibacteriota > Minisyncoccia > Phycocordibacterales > Phycocordibacteraceae > C7867-001. The sequence continues at coordinate 2,870 of JAQBRG010000007.1, forward strand.
TTTTCTGTTATGGTGCCCTCCAGGTTTCCAATAACTGCATCGTTCCCAAGGAACATCCGTTCAAGGCTTGCAAGCAATGAGGACACGCCATGCTTCTCTGCATGAAGTGCGACCCCTCTATCAAGCATTACGTCTCCAACGAACAGTAGGTGGAGAGTCTTAGCCCGTACTGCTTCTCCTTTTGCGAAGTATCCCGTTATGTAACTAGTTGTAAGGTTGAGATTCGGATTTCCTACAATAGTAGCCGAGTTCACGTGACCCGTTTCTACAAACTGCTGCAGGCCTTTCTGCTCCGCCACTTTCAAAGCAACATGCAGCGTAGGGGCGGTATCGATATCTAACGCAGGGAGTCCGGCGTAGTCGAAGCTTTGTATAGCTTCTATAGTACGTCGGTCATGTACGTCTGCGAGATACTCCGGGAGATAGTGAGACATATCTATCGAAGCCACAACAACCGTATTAGATAGATCTACAGTCTCTATTTCTTTTGCGAGCTCGTCGAGCAGCGCGTCCTGTGTCTTGTCTCGTATAACAATAGTGGTGACGCGTGCGTTAGGGTACGCTGCGGCGACATAGGGCATAACACCTGTTATCCCGTGTTCCCTAGCAAATATAGTTTCATCTACAACCACTAGATTCTTTTCCTCGAGCGCATTAATAAAGGGAGTGTCTGGTTCCATATCGCCAAGAGGGGTCTTCCATCCATAGCGGCTTGTTATACGAGGAGCAGTACCTGCATTCCAATTGTTCTGCGTTACGAGTATTACGTGCTCAACTTTAGGATCTGCCGCAAGCATGAACTGGTGTGCAATCAGCGAAGCTGCCAGGACGTGTTGGTTAACTATGAATATGCGGGGAGCGGGTGTTAGAGGCTGCGTGTCTTGAAACGGTGCGATTGATTCAGTAAAGAACCCGGGATTGCTTCCGTAGTACATAGACTGGTGATATCCAGCGGCTGGTTTTACTTCCTCTTTCTTAGAAACGAAAAAGGTTATGCTGCCAGCTATAAGGAACACAAGACACACCCCCACGAGAACAGGCTTGTATTTCATTTCCTGAATTGTACTCCCCTTTTGAGCCGATGGTCGGGATTGAACCGACGACCTCGTCCTTCGCTTACACCTTCTCTCTTGTCCACTCGGAGAAGGGCTAGACTGTATCTTTGTCTCAGAGAGACACCCTTGTCAGTCGTTCGGGCGATCAACAACTGATCGCCACGGTCTTGGCTTGTGGAGCTATTAACCGTTATTCGGGATTCACTAGTTCCTCGCGAAACTTGTGGGCAGGGGTTTGCGACCCACCATGGACGCGCTCTACCAACTGAGCTACATCGGCTTATTCCTTACGGAATAAATGCACAATAGGCTATTTTCTAAAGCTTTTCAACCTCAGCTACAATAAGGTCTCTAAGCTTTTTGTTTGAAACATATATGGTCAGCACTCCGTAAAGTGTCTTCTGTCTGTAATTCCCAACACCTCTCGCTGGAGTAACAATCACCTTACCAAACTGTTTACGTGACACACCCAACTTCTTTATCCAAAAGCTTAGTGCCTTTTCAGAATTTATGTCACTAAAGATCTGAAGTCCAAATCTAAATTTCTCCTTCTTTACACCATATGTTTCGGTTAGAAATTCGATAAACTTCACTATAAGTTTAGGGTCAGTATTTCCCAGTCGTATTGAGTGAGTATTCTTCTTGTTGCCTTCACCCCAATACAAACCTATTCCTAGACCAAATAAAAAGGCTTCTTCTAGCGTTTTCGGTTCTTTGAAGAAGAAAGGGTCTCCTGATGGATTATGTTTAAGATATAGCGATTCAGATATACTGCGCTTTTCTATCTCGAATTTATGAAGCCAATAATTGATTCTCTGCTCTGAGCAAGAGTAAAGATTTGCTATCGCTCGAACAGATAGCTTTTCTGCTAAATAGAGCTTGGTAAGTTCTTCTTTTGTGAGTGAAGAATATTTCATTCGCTCTATTATCTACTTTTATTAAAAGTAGTAAAGTTATGTCGCGACTTGCAACAAGTTTACTTATTCTCTAGCAGGTTAAGAATTTTATCCAGCTTGTCGTTCTCAATACGAGCCAGTTCCTTCTGGATACTCTCAATCTCAAGCTTTGCTTCGCAGTTAGTTTGATAGTCTGCGAGTGCCTGTTGACGATCTCGGTCTGCCGCTCGGTTCTGCGCCATCATAATAATAGGGGCAGCGTAGGCAGCTTGGGTTGAGAATAGGAGATTAAGAAGTATAAACGGCCAGGGATCCCAATGGAAACTGAAGGCTGCCATATTTAGGAAAATCCAAAGTATAACTAGAACGCTTTGCAGAATGATGAACTTCCAAGAACCCATGTATGAAGCCACGGCGTCAGCAACGCGTTCGCCAGTACTGCGCTCGGCCAGGTCTTTATGGTGCCAGGTTGGGAGATGATGTTTTTCCATACACAAACGATAGCATTCTCTTCCTCAAATCTTCCTAATTGCTCAGGTACTATCTATCTATGAAGATTCGCATCGGCGTAACAAACCTCCAGTCTGGCATAGGGGTAACAAAAGGATACGGCCAGTATCTTACGCGTGGCTGGCGATACATTCTTCCCCATCCTGGAGAACACGTTGTTGATGCAGGCAGACTTCTTAAGAAGGAAAGGGTTGATTTGGCACTTTGCATGGAGGTTGATGCCGCATCCACGCGCGCCAGGAGTCTCTCGCAGCTTGATATGGTGCAAGCACAAACAGAACTTGTGAATTCTAAGTTCTTTCCCTGCAAGCGGGTTGGAACATCTATAGACGAAGGGAACGCCATTCTTACAAACCTCCCTATAGAGCGCACCAGACTCCACAAGCTATCTGCACGAGTTAACCCTCGCACGTTAGGCGAAGCAACGGTCATGGCTGGAGACACTCGCATAACCGTATTCGTTGCGCATTTTGCACTTGGACAGAAGGCACGCACGAGCCAATTTAATGAGGTTATAGAAATAATAAAGAAGACCAGAGGCCCTGTTATATTAGGTGGCGACTTCAACCAGCGAGATCCAGCGGCTTTCGAACTCTTTCAGAAAGCAGGTCTCATACATATGTGTGCGCTTCCCAACTATCCATCCTGGAAACCCAAGCATGCTCTGCAGGCCTTATTTCTTAGCGAACACTTCGAAGTCCTGCACACGAGTATCCCCGGCGAGTCTCGCTTTTCGGATCACCTCCCCCTTATTGTTGAAGCGAGAGTGCGTTAAGCAGCTTCGGTTGTTTCACCATCAAATTCATCTTTCTCATCTGTCTCTGCTTCTCCCTTGGTTTTATGAATAGTTCCATCCTTGTGCTCGGGCGGAGCATATAGCGTGTAGAGCTTTAGCTTGTTCTCGCTTGAGGTGTTGATTATGTTGTGGCGTGTACCTTTAGGAACGATTATGGCAGAGCCGTCCTTAATGACATGTTCTTCTCCATTTAATACTGCCTTCCCTTCTCCCTCCTCTACACGGATGAACTGATCCAATTCATGCACCTCTTCTCCTATATCTTCGTTTGGTTGCAGTGTCATAACAACAAGCTGTAGCCGCTCGTCGGTGTATAGTACTTCTCTAAAATATTCGTTAGTTAACGTCTTCTCCTCGATGTTCGCGACGTATCCGTGCATAGGAATAAGCTTAACTGGTTAAATCATCAACATTGCGCCAACGGCAATCATACCGGCACCAATCAGTAGTTTCCATGAAAACTGTGTACCGAGGAAGATGAGAGAGAAAATCAACACAAATACCACGGACAACCTATCAAGCGCAGAGACTCCAGGAGCAGGACCAACCTTAAGCGCTGCAAACATAGCAAGCCACGAGAGAGCGCCTGCAATGCCTGAGAGTCCGATGAACAAAAGCGCTTTGCCGTGCGGAAGATTGTTGAAGTCTATCTTCCCAAGACTAAGCGCAACCGTAACCAGGAAGATGGCCATGATAATGGAGCGAATGGTTGTGGCAGTAGTTGAGTCCACGCCTTGCAGCCCAATCTTTCCAAAGATGGCCACGAGTGCCGCAAAACCTGCACCTATAAGCGAGAGAGGTATCCAACCCATACTAGTATTCGATTGTTATAGGAAATGATACTGAGGCATCATTCTCTGGCATGCCTGAAGGATTGTCCTTCTTAAGCACCAGCGTTGCGGGACCTTGGTAGGTATCCGGTACCTTTATATCCGCAGAAAACGGTACAAAGTTTTCTGTCATCCATTCTCCTTGTGCTTGTCCAATTCCCGTTGAAAGAATGTTTCCGTTCCTATCAAGGACCTCTACGGGGAAACTTGCTTCAAAGAACCACGTACCGCGTGCTTTCCCTGTTACTTTAAATTCTTTGCCGGTAACAGCGCCAGGAAATGGAAGGTCTATAACAATTAGGTCCGCTGAGGCATGTACATATATAGGAGGGGGTGCAGGAAGTTCTTCCGCGTAAGTGAGACCTTCGGGAGTCTTGCACTGGCGGGGCGAAGTGCCAGTAACCGGGTATCCAGCGCTCAAACAGTCTTTGAACGAGAGGACGCTTGGCGTTGTGGTAGCCGTCCCACTCTCCGTGCCCGCTTTCTTGGTACCAATAACGAAGAACGCAATAGCGAGCACAACCAAAAGCACTCCAAGGATAATTGCTACGTTTTTCATAAGATAAGTATACCTAAAGACTTACTTGTTCCGAATACCCTCCAGATTAAGACTGCCTGCTAGTAAAAGACTCTTCTGCGATAATTTCTTCAGATACTTTCTCAGTTAGAATCTCTTCAGAATCTGTAAGTCGCTTCTTCTTCCAATCTCCCTTGCTGTATATAGCAATAGTTATAAGAGCGATAAGAATGTTGGTTATCGGGAACGCCCACCATATGCCAGCGGCCCCGAGTGCGGTGTGCTTTGAAAGCACGTACGCCAATGGGAACTGAATAACCCATTGCGATACGAGTGTTATTACCATGGTCATAACCATGTTCCCCGAAGCGCGCAGTACACCCGTAAGTGCTAGCTGCACACCCAGGAATCCCCAAGCAAGAGACATGGTGCGGAGGAATATAGTTCCGGCTGCAATAACCTCCTGGTCTCCAGGAACGAAGAAGCCAACGAAATACGGAGCAAAAATGAACACAATTACCCCAAGGCCTGTGAGAATCCAGAAGCCAAGCCACGCACCCAGTCTTCCAATACGTGCGGCTCGATCTATATTCCCTGCTCCGATGTTCTGCCCTACCAAGGTTGCAACCGCCATGGAAAGGCCCATAGCGGGAATCATCACAACTTGAAGCACGTTGCCTCCCACTCCGTACGCAGCAACGGTAAGGGTACCAAAGCTCGCGATGAGGAAGGTCATAACGGTAAGTCCGAGTGCCCGAGCTGATTGCTCAATTGAAGCTGGAAAGCCCAAGAAGAAAGCTCGTTTGATGTAGGTGAAGTCTGGTGCGAAATCCTTCCAAGAAAGATGTATGCCGTACTTTCCGCTAAACAAAACCATGAGTCCTACAATCGCGGCAATACTCTGCGTACCCAGAGTTGCAAGCGCAGCACCCATAACTCCAAGTGCTGGTATTGATCCCCATCCAAAGATAAAGAGCGGGTCAAGAATGAAGTTCAAGATAACGGTACCAAGGACGATGTATACCGGCAGTTTCGCTTCCCCAATACCACGCATGATGGACTGGAACATAAAGAAGCTGAAGTTGAATACGAGTCCCACGAACGACACACGCATGAACCCAAGAGCGCTCGTATATACGTCTGGCGCAACACCCATGAGATGGAGAAGAGACGGTGCGATCGCATATCCTATGAACCCGAGCACAATAGATACGAATACGATCATCAACAGCGTTTGTGCTGCGACATGGTTAACCATATCGTGATTCTTCGCACCAACGTACTGTGCGATGAGTGTCGAGCCAGCTACAGCTAGCCCGGCACCAATAGCAATAGAAAGGAACATCACCGGGAACGAGACTGCCACAGCAGCAACGGCTGATCCTCCCAGACGTCCTACCCAGAACGCATCAATAAGCTGGTACCCAGCCTGGAGGATATTCGCAAGAACTATAGGTACGGCAAGCGTAATAAGGGAGCGTAATATTGGACCCTCAAGTAGAGGGTTTGTTTTGGTTTCGGGCATATCAAATCATTATAGTTTGTTCTTATTAAAGTACGAATGAATATTCTAAATGGTGTCGCTTTTCTACAGGAACAAAACTTCCCAAAGAGGCAGTTTTGCAACGTACGCGTCTTAGTACGCGATATTGGAACCAGTATTACGGTAACGCAACAAATTGCTCTATCAACAAAATCGCCTCATTGATTTGATGTTCAAGGTCATCTCGGGATGTGTCAAAGGTATACACAAACGGTATTCCTTTAAGGTTCTCGTGTAGATTCTTACGTCTCATATAATTAGCGATTGCCTCGTCTGCGTCCTTAAAGAGCCAGGTATGTTTGAAGGTGCGGAGTTTGTTCAAGATAAACTCTTCTGGTGGATTGATATGTATCCATACCGGCATCGCACCGAATTCCTGTTCCGCATTCTCAATTACTACCTTACTGCGGGGACTCATCGCATCACTATCTAGCGCGATACTATAGCCTTCCGCTAGATACTTCTTGGAAAGCTCGGCAGCAATCCTAACTAGTCCGTCATAGCTTAATCCATGCTCCTTAAGCTTCTTTCTTATCTCATCACCTGAAATGCGCACGAGCATAAGCTTCTCGGCCAGCGGCTTTGTTACCGTAGTCTTCCCTGCTCCGATTAAGCCTACAGGGCAAAGGATGAATTGTTTGCGCCGAGGCTGCTGAGGAAGGACAAGCATCTTCTCGTACTCCTGTTTTACCTCATTCTGCATCTCAAGCGTTTCCATATAAAAAGTATACCTGGTTCAGGCATCTCATGAATGCTGTTGAAGCGGCTACTAGATATGAAGCGCTAATGGCTTATCTATGATACCTGCAAAAGCATCTTCTTATTTGAAGACTGGGGCACGAACAACAACGGGTTGGAGCGTAGTCCCCATGTGTAGTTATCGTATAGATCCCCTAGGGTTTGATTCCCTGTAAACAAGTATTTCTCAGCCACCTCGGAACCTCCGTCTGTCTTGCTATAGGTGCTCTGTCCAGCCTCGCCCGCCGCAAACACGATAGGGAGAGGAATCCCTTGAGCGAGTAATTCTTCTATAAACAATCGGCCGAAGGAGCCCGCTGAGCAGCTTTCCAGAATAACCACATCTGTTTCTGTTCTTTTCGGATTCTTTGCGTATCGGGCAGCAAATGCGTTCGCAAGCTCATCGGCCCACAGAATATCTTCATTCTCATTAGAACCTTCCGCGTCTTGAAAGAGGATCATCTCGTCGTTCCCGTGCATATGCAATATTGTCGTGATAGGCCCCTCCGTATCTTCTATCGCCTTAAGAAGCTCAGCCTGTGCTTCACGAGGTCCGTAGGTGGTTCCCTCCTTGGCAGCGAATACGCGGAGATCGGTTACCAGCTCCTTAATCCTCGCTAGCTCACGCTCGTCCATAAAGCGATCATCTTCTCCGGGAGTTGCTCCATAGAGCACGTTCTCTTTCAAAAGTTTCTTATCCTGCCATGCGCTTCGCTCCTTCTCGATCGCAAGTTCCGCAGTCCGCACACTCTTACGCGTTGGCTTCACACCTCTGAAATACTGGTAACGAGAGACAGAAGCGACCCGCTCAGCCCATGCGAACCGGCTTTCACCCTTCTTTGATGCAAGGAGACGGCCGACCTCATCAGCCTGCTCTAAGCTGGGATCAGCAAACACCGGAGCAAGTATGTCTCCGCCTACTACTTCATATTCTTCTGCGCCTGGAAATATCGTAAGACTCTCTCCGGCACTCATTCCTGAGTTGAAAACGAGTAACTCCTCTGCATCAAGGTGGTTATAGAAAGTGTCAGCAAACTCTGGATGATCCCAAAGAATGATATTCATGAGACGCACCTTTTGCATCCTTCCCGTATTACCGTGATTTACTGAGAGCTGATCAAGGAATCCAACAAGGGCATCGCGTTCTTTTACAGAGACACCGTCAGTTGGTATTTCAAGAAACACATCATCCATGATCCAGCTTGTTATATACAAGTACGCGTTATTATTGGCATACTTCTTATCAAGTTTTTTGAGTGCCAGAAGAGCTTTGTGTATGTCTTTCCCACCTTTCTTTGAGGCAGTAAGCTCATTTTCAAGCTGCGTGAACCTTGCGAAACTATAGAGGTCGACATCTTCTGTCTCTGCATGGGACTGCTCGATCTCTTGTACTAAGACCTTCATGTTCTTAGCAATCTCTGCTTGAGAAATGAGTCGAGAACTATCAGCGGCTTCAGCTATGGGCGCATATGCGGTACCGAGAGTTATAAGTATCGTTACAAAGGTCATCGCGTGCTGGTGCTGTCCGTGGCGAAAATTTGAGTTGCTATACATACTGGAAGTATAGACCGACAGCAATGCTTATTACGGATCGATGGGGATAGGTATTTGAACCAGAAAAGCTGCCCATATGGACAGCCTTTCTTTGTTTTAACGTTGGCGCGGTCTAGTGAACGATGTTGGAACTGCGGTTAGACTAGGTCACCGCTTGTAAACCATGCTTTGTAATTAGGATTTCCGCTCCCTGCTGGTGGGATGCGCACAACCAGACTTCCATTACCCTCGCGGCTTTCGGCAAGAGTTGATTCTGCGTATGGAATTACTTGAAGGGTCGTATCAGCCCCAAGTTCACTCGCAACTAGTGCTGGAAGCATCCCCGCGGTTAAAATGCTGGCAGGTTGTAGTTTGCCTCCTTTCATTTCGCCGACCACAAACGCCGTTGCGTGCTTCTGTTTAGCTAATGCTATGCGTGTAGCTTCTGAAAGCTCATGGAGCTTATCTCTATTGTCTTCAAAATAAACCTGCGGGTAATGCGTCATAAGGGCTTCACGAGTCCCATCTTCGTGTTCACCAACTATAACTAGACAGGTGCAGCCGTTAAGGGAACGGGTTAATAATATTTTCTCCTGCGTATCAGTAGGCAAAACCTGTAAAGCCGCTCCTTCATTCATACTTACCCTTTCAACATTTGAGTCGTGCGCCTCCGCTCTCTCCTCAATTACCGCAAGATCTTTAAGAAAACTGTTGGGCGTTGGACTTTTTTCAAATCGCTCTGTCATTCCTTAATCCTACCTCACAACCCGTCTGAACCAGAAAGACCGCCCTGTTGGGCGGTCTTTCCTTGTTGTTTCTGATGTTCTTCCGTAACGTTGCGCGGGCTACTGAACGTTATTGGAACCAGGATACGGGAAGCACTTGCCGAAGGGCGATGCATCAGCATCCCCCGTATTGGCCAGTTATCTGAGCTCCCCAAGTAGTTCCTCCCAGGAATCTGCCTTCTTGAGGCTTGAGAGAACAGAAGCGAACTCTTCCTTCTCAGCGTCTGGAGACTTAAACAGATACAGGTTCTCAACTTGGCCTATCATGTGGCTAAGTACTTCAGCTCGGTCATCTACGAAATGCGTAATGCCAAGCTCAACACAAATTGGTGCTTTCTCGTGTCGTTCAGCGCACGGATGATACCGCTCCATAGGAATGCCGGTACGACCAAAGAAGTCCTTACTCTCCAACCACTCAATCACTCGTCCAGGTCCATGAGTCGTATCGTACCGAGTTACTACATGAACTCGGTCCTTAAACCTACCCTTATTTAGTTCTGCGATTGAATCTATAGCCCCTTCAATCTCAGGTGTCTGAAGATAATTATCCCCTTTGAAATCGAGGTCGGTATCGAAATAACGAATGAAGTCGAGAATGACTCCCCCAACATCTACTCCGAGTACTTCAGGCCTATCCATAGATAGAAGACTATCATGCGATTAGTTTGAACCAGAAAGACCGCCACATTGGGCGGTCTTTCTGTATTCTAGGACGTTAGTCCTGTAGTGCGCGGTCGACGAGACTTGAACTCGCAACCTCCCGCGTGCACTAATCCAATACTTTCGTAAAGGCGTGGACTATATCTTCACCATAGAAATCTCTTTCCGTAGGTGCTCCGGTATCTAGTCTCTACGGCGCCCCCATATTAATTCATATGGGGTTCCCTCGGTATTCGCATATCTTCCAGATGGAAAACTTAGCCTTCACCGATATCCCAGAGAGTTTCAATCTGCCATTTCGACAGAAAGCTGCACGTCTACAGGCGGGTGCTCTAACCAGTTGAGCTACGACCGCACGTTTTGTCAAGCCCTAAGACTTCAATCGCCTGCTCTATCTTTTCCCGTTTACGGGGAAGAAACAAAGCAGAGACCTGGGCAGTATGATACATAAGCTTATATAGTGCAACACTATCCCGACGGCTGAAGACCAAATCAAACCCTCCCTTTGCTTTTGTGTTTAGGTGTCCTCCAACCAAACCGTGTTGCTTCAGAAGCGCTAGAAGATCTAGCAAGAATTCCTTACTCCCGGATGTAAAACGGGTTACAAAAACCCAGACATCTTTTTTATGCCATGACGACCAATGTTTTTTGAGGTATGCACACCCGTCTCCATCGAAGTAGCCTCGAACAAAAGGCCCCATGAATTCACTGGGTATATTTGGAAATACCAATGTATTACTTTTATTCTGTGTAAATCCCAAATCGGTCAGATCTTTAAACCATTCCTTACTTCCAATCTGTAGGCGGTAGGCGGTCTTACAATTTAATTTTGGCTTCCTGATGGAAATCTTGTGACTGGAGCCTGTTGCCTTCTGTACCAATTCAAGGAGTATTAAATCCGTAGAAGTAAATTCTATGAAGCAGCTCTCTCGCTTGTTCCTTAGCATGCTGCCGTCCGCAGCAAAATACCCCAGGACATACGCCATGTCTGGGTTCCATATTTTAAAGAAGTCCTGGTTGAGTGTCTTTGGGATTGGAGCGCGCTAAGTATGCCAGAGCGAGATGAAATCCATATAAAGTCGGGTGCTGGTGGAAGGACTTGCACCTTCGACCTTGGGTTTATGAGTCCCATGCTCTAACTACCTGAGCTACACCAGCAATAAAACCACCTTACTACGCCTAGCCCTTCCCTTCAATCTCTTTCAGTCGGGCCTCGGCACGAGTCAGATCTTCTGGAGCCGTAACCTGAAACCAGAATGTTGAGCAAATTGCAGCGAGGGGGATGCCGGAATTCTTTGAGGCTTGAAGGATTGTTTGTGGAAGTCCGTACTCTTCGCTTCCAACAGCCTTCGAAACCAACGGGTATTCAAAGACTCGCGTGTCTAATACCAACATATTCGTATTCATGTGGCCTGGCTTCCCTGTATGGTCTCCCTCTTCAATGTCGGTAATAATTCCTTCATCGTTAGTTACCACTCTCCCACCTGCTGCCATGGTCTCAGTTTTCTCAACGAGCATTGACCAGTCTTTAGTTTGTATACAGCTCTTGGCATCAGCTTCACAATAGAGATCGTCGCCCATCATTACGATAAAGCGGTCCTTGAGTAAGGGTCTGGCAAGCCAAAGCGCACTTCCAGTACCGTCAATCTTCTCTTGTTCCACATATTTAATTGGGATTCCTTTATAAGACTCTCCAAAGCAGTCTCGGATAACCTCTCCTTGGTAACCAATTATGAGAATAATCTCGTCTATTTCAGAGGGTAGTACATCGAATTTATGTTCCAGGAGGGTCTTTCCAGCAACTTTAAGCATGGGCTTAGGGACCTGTTCTGTGAGGCCCTGCATACGTGTGCCCTTCCCGGCGGCCAATATCACTGCTTGCATGCCAGAACCATACCATCCCGCTATCCACAGCCCAAGAGATATCTTCAGCTTTATCTTATCTCGCTTCGTTATGCTTCCGGCATATGAGAATACTTGTTGTTGAAGACGAGGAGAAAATTGCCAGGTTCTTAAAAGAAACACTTGAGGCTGAATTCTTCGCTGTCGACATAGCGTCTGACGGAGAACTTGGTTCCCACTACGCCAAAGTTAATGACTACGACATGGTTGTGCTTGATAACCTGCTACCCAAGAAAGATGGGCAGCAAGTATGCGAGGAGATAAGACGCAATGGGAGGACCATGCCTATCCTCGTTGTGTCAGTGAAAACTGATCCAAGAGAGAAAACACTTTTACTGAATGCAGGTGCGGATGATTATCTATCCAAACCTTTCGTTCTTAGCGAGTTGCTTGCGCGTATGAGAGCACTACTTCGCCGTCCAACCACTAACTATGGTGACGTTTATGAACTTAACGGACTCGTCCTTGATTCCAAGAGCGGAATAGTTACCAAAGATGATGTGCCTGTTTCTCTTACTAGAAAAGAATATATGTTACTTCAATACTTTATGCGAAACGAAGGCGCCCTCCTTTCTCGCTCAATGATTATGGAACATGTATGGGATATGAATATAGATATTTTCTCAAATACTATCGAGTCTCACATCCTAGCTCTTAGGAAAAAGATTGGAGACCAGCCGAGCAATCGAATAATTCAGACGGTTCCGGGTCGCGGGTACAGACTTGTTAGATAGTCCAGGAAAATCTTACTTAATCTATAGATTTCCATGACCCCTCTTCTTGTAGAGTCACTCTCGGAATATGTTCTTTCTGTTCTTTCAACCGGAGAAGACTTCTATGGCACGTAGCGCAACACAGCAGTATACGATCTTTCCTTTGAGGAGGGGTTCTGAAGATTATTCAGAACGCACTGATAGAAATATCGGTTGGATTACAAAAGAGGAACAGCTGCTGCTTAGGGAAGCTGTGGTTGGCATAGCGGGCTGTGGTGGCATGGGAGGCCTACTCGCAGCAATTCTAGTGCGAATGGGTGTTGGTGAAGTTCGCATTGCGGATTGTGAGACATTTGACCAGTCGAATGTTAATCGCCAGTTCGCAGCCCAGCAGAGCACCATAGGAAAATCAAAGGCTGTGGAGACCGCACGTCTGATGCGAGAGATCGCTGACGACACTACGATAGCAGTCTATCCACTCGGTATTACTGAGGACAGCGTTGAGTCTTTCGTGTCTGGGTGCGACCTTATCTGTGACGAGATAGAACTTCTTGCGATGGATGCGCGCATCTTGCTTCACCAAAGAGCACGTAGTGCAGGTGTCCCGTTGTTGAACTGTAATAGCATCGGCTTCTCCACCAACCTGTTTCTATATACTCCTGGTGGCATCCCTATTGAGGAAGTAATTGGATGTTCGTATGAACGGGCTAAAGAGTTATGTAGGAAATCTGCAAACCACGATAAGGCAGCAATGCATTTGATTATTAAATCCATGCTTGATGCGGTTGTCCCTGAAATACCTGAGTATCGATTTGCCACTGCAGAAAAAGGTGCCTTCCTCGAAAGACTTATGTTAGAAGAAAAGGTCTCAATTATTGCGAGCAATCCTCCTATGGCTACGGGATTTCTTGCAAACAGATTGGTCCTTCAACTTCTAGGACGCTCTACAAGCCTACGCAGTATTCTTGAAACTCCGCTTATGCCGCTGTATCTACATTTTGATGCTGCGCATATGCGGGCAGAGACGAAGAGACATCCGAGATACCCACAATGAAAATAGCTCCTCTCATTAACCTCTCTGTAGCAATAGGTACAGAAGATAGAAAGAATACAGTCCGCTTCATTGAGGAGGTCATGCGAAAGAGATTTCTTTGCGAGCCTCCTCCAACGAATGGAGTAATTGTTAACGCTAAATCTAATGGGCGGCTAGTCGGAACAATGGCTGTTGAGAGCACGGTTGAGGAGAATCCATTTGTCCTTGAGTTACTTTACGGCTGCAAGCCCTCTTTCTGCAGAGCCAAGACCGTTGTTGGAACTAGATGGATTGCGATACAGACAGGCGTATCGCATCTTGTATTTTCAGCGGCCGCAAGATTAGCTCGGGATTTCGGAAAAGCCCATATGGTTATTGAAGCTAAGCCGTATGCCGTTAACAGATTACGCTCCTTTGGTATTCCCTGTAATCCAATTGAGGGAGCGGAGCTTGATCTTGAGCAGGTGCGGAAGTACGTGCGAGAAGATGGTATGGCATATTACCGTACCCATCCCTCGCCCTGCCTCTACATACTCTCTATCGAGGAAATCGTTCAGTCTTATCCGTAACCTTTACACCCTCGGTATATACCGAGGGTGTTCTTATGAGATTATTAAATTGTTTTATGACGTACCAGTACTGCTTAATATTCGATATTGTAAGTCTTGCAAACCTGCTTATTGGCATTGGTGTTCTAATCAAGAACCCGGGTAGGATTCTTAATGCCTCTTTCTTTCTGTTTACATTGGGTATTAGTGCGTGGTCTTTGGGACTCTCCTTTTTATACCTGACGCATAACTTTTCTTTCGACAAACCGACGCTTGCAGGAACATTCGTTATGGCAGGTGGGTTCATGCTCTTTGCTCGAGTCTTTCCGTACGGGCATCTGCCTTCCAAACGGTTCTTTTTGCTATTCCTTCCACTTGCTGCTGCCTTCCTATTACTTCCCTTTAACCTATTTATTTCTGGCATTAGCATCGAGAACAATCTAGTGCGGCCCATCAACGGTCCGCTAATACACGTCTACGCAGCTACCATTCTTGGATATTCACTTTTGGGTTTGTACTTCTTTGTACGAAACCTCCTTAAATCTAGCGGGCGTGAGCGAATTCAGATGTTGTATCTAGCATTGGCAATTTCAACCTTTCTGCTTACTTTTATATTGTTTGACATTCTCCTCCCTGCGCTCGGGGTTTTCCAGTTTAATCTTCTTGGCCTCATTGGTTCTGTTGCCTTCTCATTTATCACGGCCGCTGCGATTGTTAGACACCAGCTCCTCGATATTCGATTCGTTATTCAGCGCGGTCTTATATACAGTATTCTTCTCACTGTTGTTATTGGGTTTTATCTACTTGTTATTACGCTGCTTAGTTTTCTAGGCAATCCTTCAAATACTAAAGAAATGGTTGGTGCTCTTATAACTATTGCTGCAGGTGTTTTGGGCATTCCTTTTATAGAACAGCAATTTAGAAGGGTTACAGATTCGTTTTTCTTTAAAGGTACGCATGATTATGGGCAGACTTTTCACGACCTGAGTCTCGCATTCTATGCCAGCAGAGACTTTAAGGAATTGGTTGCAGGAACAGAAGCCTGTCTGTCTGCAAGCTTGCGAGCAAAACATGTTCGTATACAACTTGGAGATTCTTTGGAATTGAGTCTGCGCGATGCTGGCCTATTAGACCGCAAAACATGGACCGTGCCTATTATGCTTGACGGGAAGAACATCGGTATCATTGAGGCAGGAGAAAAACGTTCAGGCGATAAGTATACCGAGGCAGATATCCAATTTTTGATGACCTTCTCACGCCAAGCAGCAGTTGCCTTGTCTCGTATTAGATTATTTGAGGAAGTTAAGCAGCATGCGGAAGAATTAGAAGAAAAGGTTGCAGAACGCACACAGGAACTTAGAGATATGGAGGAGAGCCAGCGACACATGCTTATGGATATAACACACGGCCTTCAGACACCGCTTGCCATCTTTCAAACTAAGTTAGAAGAGATAAAACTTACGTCACTTAACGACGCCAAGATTCATTCAGCGGAGCAATCTCTCGCGAACTTCTCGGTATTTGTATATAGCCTTCTTGAGTTAGCTCGACTTGAACACGGACACGAGCAGGCCCTGATGGAAGACGTTTCTATGAGCGAGCTTGTGGCCGATATCTGTGAGGAGATTGAGACTATTGCTGCGCCGCTCGGAGTGCGAGTTGCATGTTCTATAGCGCCAGATATCTCAATGCAAGGACGAGTTAAGCAATTACGCGAGGCATTCATGAATCTCATGAGCAATGCGCTCAAGTATCAACGAACAAACGCGGAGAAACAGGTTTCTATTTCTCTCACCTATTCAGAGAGCATGGCTGTTATAGAAGTGCGGGATTCTGGCATAGGAATTTCAGAGCAGGAGTTGCCATATATATTTGATCGTTTCTTTAGAAGCAGGAATGCTCCATACGGAACCAAAGGAACGGGACTTGGTCTTGCCATAACCAAAAGTATCGTAGAGCAGCATGGCGGAACCATAACTGCCACAAGTGTAGTTGGAGAAGGAACTACGATAAAACTTGGCTTTCCTGTCTCTCCTCCTTATAAATCTTCCGCCACGCAGGAAACAGGAGAAAGATAATATTTCCTGCTATAGCTGGATATGCGCCGCTTATAAAGAAAACGAGGAACCAAAGAATTTCTTTATATACCCAGTATTCGCCAAGTTTTGTATAGCAAGGAGTAAGTGGCGTTTCTGAAATGCTCATGTCTTCAGCCATATAGGTTCCCACCTGCGCGTGTAAGAACGAACCGAATACTGCTGCTGCAGAAAGCCATATGATACAGAATTCCTTCAAAGCTTGTGCGCTTTCCCGCACGCTTGATAAAGAAGGCGAGGTTAGCACTGCGGTAATTATAAGAATAATCGCAACAGTTACAGCTTCGTAATGCCACGTAGATCCTTTCTTAGGTCGTGCAAGTTGTTTTGCAAAAGGCCTGAAGAGAGGCTTGAGTATTTTAGCGATAAAATTAACTAAAGAATCTGCCATGTGTAAGGGAGAGATTGACCGCTACTTCTTAGAATCAAAGGACATGAATTTCATCGCCTCTTGAACAGTTGTCATGAACTGGGCTGGGAAGATAATAGTTGAGTTCTTTTCAACACTTATCTCTGCCATGGTTTGGAGCGTGCGAAGCTGGAGTGCTACAGGATGCTGAGCCATAATGTCAGCCGCTTCTCCGAGCTTAACTGCTGCCTGGAATTCTCCTTCAGCGGCAACAATCTTTGCGCGGCGTTCACGCTCTGCTTCAGCCTCCTTCGCCATAGCACGCTGCATGTTATCAGGGAGCGTAATGTCCTTGATCTCAACTGCAGTTACCTGAGCGCCCCATGGTTCGGTATGCGTATCAATAACTTCCTTGATCTGCATGTTAATGGTGCTGGTCTGTGAAAGGAGTTGGTCGAGCATAAATTGTCCGACAACGTTTCGAACGGTTGTCTGGCTAATCTGATTGACCGCGTCGTATACGTTTTCAATGGCAACTACTGATCGCTGCGGATCAACGATGTGGTAGTACGTAACTGCAGCAATATCTATCGAGACGTTGTCCTTTGTGATTATTTTCTGCGAAGGAATATTCATCGTTATCGTACGAAGCGTTACCTTGGTCATCTGCTCGAGGATAGGGATGAGGATAATGAGGCCGGGACCGCGTACTCCAGTTACCTTTCCGAGGAAGAACACAACACCGCGGTCATACTCCTTAACCACGCGCAGCGAAAGGGCGAGTACTACTACGAGTACAGCAACAAGAATGATAAGTAGTTCCATATGCGTATAAGTATACTCCTGTTTAAAAGAGGTTGTCTGAGTCTTGGAATGTGAGTATTCTCGTCTTTTGTTCGGATATACTAAAGACATGAGAACTAACACACTAGTATGATTCTGACCTTCTTCTTTGCTCAATTCTTTGGACTTCTGTTTGTTGTCCTTTCCGTATCCATGCTTAAGCACAAGCGCATGTACCTTCACATGCTTACGATGTATCGCGAGGAGCGAGCCTCTATCTACCCTCTTAGCTTTGTAGGTCTTGTTATTGGTCTAGTACTCGTACTAACCCATAGCGTGTGGCATGGGACTTTCCTTCAAGTTCTCATCACTGTTATTGGTTGGGCATTCTTCCTGAAGTGCACCGTGCTCCTTACCCTTCCTACGAGTGTGCTTAATCACCTGATGAAACACTTTGATAGGAAGAATGGATACAGAGTAGCTGCCATTGCGCTACTTATCGTTGGTATCTATTTGTTCGTTGTCGGTACTGCAGGGAGATAACTAGCGACACTCATGCTTGTTTAAACTAAAAGCCCTTTCGGGCTTTTAGTTTTACTTGTTGCTCTTGTCGGTCATAAATCAAATAGGACCCCATTTGATATGCGTTAATTACACTCAGCAGGTTGAAAGTATGGCTGAAATAAATCAGGGCAAAAATCCACCAGCTTGCATACGCCACAGAGCAGCATATTTCCCATTTTTCTGTATCAACTCCTCATGCGTTCCATTCTCAAGAATTTCTCCCCCCTCAAGGAATATTATGCGATCCATATGGGAAAGTGTGGAGAGACGGTGGGCAATAGCAATTACAGTCTTACCCTCCATCAACGATGCTAGACCAGACTGTATCTTGCCTTCACTGTCACTATCCAGGGCACTCGTTGCTTCATCAAGCAAGAACAAAGGTCGGTTTGCTAAGATTGCACGAGCAATTGCTACACGCTGACGTTGCCCTCCAGAAAGTTTGATTCCTCGCTCGCCAACGATACTCTCGTACTTCTCTGGGAGTTGCTGAATGAACTCGTCAGCATACGCAAGTCTAGATGCCTCCTTAATTTCTTCTGGAGACGCTTCTGGCGATCCGTACGCTATATTTTCTGCGATGGTCATATGGAAAAGCGATGTATCTTGAGATATATAGGAGATGTGGGATCTCAGGTATTCTTGCAATAAGTCGCGTACCTCGACTCCATTTAGGAGCACGGATCCTTCTTGAGCGTCAAAGAATCGCAATAGAAGACCTGCGAGGGTTGTCTTACCCGCCCCAGAGAGACCAACGATTCCAAGTTTCTCTCCCGCCATTATAGAAAGTGACAGGTGGTGAAGTATCGGATGAGAAGTATCGTAGCCAAATGTCACATCTCGATAATCAATCGCCACTTGATCATGCCTTTCAAACGATGCATTTCCTCCATCGAGTACGGTTGGAGCAACGATAAGATCTTTTAAGTTCTGCTGGCATTCACCTCGCTCACGTATAAAACTGATCGTTCCTCCCCCTAGCTCCCAAGCAAGCGAGACTGCTCGCAATGCGATGCCTGTAATAAATACAATTTCACCCACGGTCACTAAGTTACGCTCGAAAAGAAGAGTTGTTATAGCAACGAGACCCCCTGTGAGAACAATAATAGAAATGCCCATATAGTTAGTCGCAAGGACATTCCACAATCCCAGTCGACGGAATGCTTTTTGCTCAGCTTCGATTTGTGCGTATGCGCTTTCATGCCTTACGTCTTGACCATACACCTTCACCGCTGCGATATTTGTGAAAAAGTCCACAAATATGCCGGTTGTCTTTGACTCAACTTCAGCATATTCATTCGCACGAGCATTCATCCGTTTCGCATAAGGAAGTACTCCGAGACTGAGTAGGATTCCCCATACGAACATAAAGAGGCCGAGGTATGGGTTAATCAGAGCAAGCAGAATAGCACTTACGATTATTGATAGTCCTTCCTCAACAAACATGTTTGTAATGTAATTCGCCATATGCTCAAGCGCGTCGGTAGTAACCGATATTTTATGGGCTATTTGTCCAGAAAATCGGTCGGCGAAATATCCGAAAGATAGAGATGTTACGTGATCGAAGAGGGTCTTTTTTGTTACGGCCCGTATACGGGAATTCACAAAAATCTCAAGAATATGCCCTAATCGAAACCCAAGTTCATAACCTGCAACACAAACGACTATGAGAATGAGTGACATTTGTATATCGCCATGTGGCGTTGGGGAAAGGAGATCGACTACACGTCCAACAAAATAAGCAGCTCCCAGCATCGAAGCCATGGCGGCGCTATAGCAAAACGCGACAAGAGCAAGCCATTTTACTTCACGGCGATTTGTCTTAAGAAAGAAAGATAGTGGTGATGCGTGCTTACTAGGGGATAAAAAATCGGACATATTTGTTTAAGTATAACTTGACTCCCGCATCACAAAAGACGCGAGATCGCGAATGTAATATAAAAGAAATCGGGGCCGCCCACTGGTATGTGGACAGCCCCGAAAATTTTCGAGCCCAAGGATCAAGAATTCAAAAGACCCGAGGACTCAAAGATCGAAGATCACTGCGAGGCGAACCCGGAGGCCGAACCGTAGTCCCCGCTGGCGATGCTGAGCCAGCGACCGCCGAACTCGACCTTGCCGTCGCCGAAGCGGAAGAACGGCGCGCTCGAGAAGTCGCCATCGGCGTCCTGAGCGAACTCATCGCCCGCGCAGTCGATCCACAGATCGTCGTAGTTGTTCAGGCGTTCGGGATGCGTCAGCAGCATGATGCCGATGGCGAAGGCCCCGAGACCGAACTCGTTGACTGCGAAGACCTCGCGGGCGCGGCGAACCGAACGGCCGCGATGCTTGATACCGAACTGCGCCGGCACGATCAGGATGTCCGGGTTGCCCTGGGCTTCCGAGAGATCGGCGAGGAACTTCTCCGAGTTGGCCGACTGCTTCAGGTACTTCGGACCGAGCTTCCCTTCGCGGTAGTTGTAGAACTTGCCGTTGCGGGTCTTCTTGATCGCGTCGAGCGCCTTCTGCAAGGCCTCGCCGTAGGTGGAGCCGAAGATGGACGGGTGCTTGATCCGGTTGGGGATCGCGAACCAGCCCTCGGCGCCGACCGGCAACGCGACTTCGCCCTTCTCGATCTGCGCGAGCAGATCTTGGTTGGGATAGCCGACGCCGGAGAACAGCTCGCGCAGACGGTTGCACTGCTCGGTCAGGCCTTTGGGGGCATAGCCGGACAGATAGCCGTAGATCGAACTGACCTCTTCGTCCTTGAACTTGTCGGTGTTCGACATGTCCGCGAGGGCGAGAATGGTCGCTTCGCGGACACGGACAGCGAAGTCCGGATTCATGAGGACGCGTTGGGCGTCTTCTTTGCTGACATTGAAGCCGCCGAAGTAATCCTTGGCCGCCTTATCGGCGGCATCGGACGCAACGCGAGCGAGCTGCTTAATCTGGCCGTCGGTGGCAACTTCCTGAGTAATCGTCGTCATGACGTTATCTCCTGTCCGAATCGTCGGATTTGCGGCGTGCCCCGTGTATGAGGCGAGCTGCTTACGGCCTAGTTGTAAAAGTGTCCAGCTAAGCTGGAAATAAGCCGTAAAAAGCTCGCCTCATAGGGTGGTCCTAATTTTCAAAGTTCCAATCTTACCATACTATATATAAGACACACCGTCAAGGGCTCCTCATGGCGGATTCTTAGGTGGGTTATGCACCAGCATCCACCCTTCCCAGCTCGTGCCTTGGTATTCTTACTGTGGAATCTTATCCATTAAGCGATTATCGTAATGAATCACATGACCACGGCATCCGCATGCCGTTGCGGACACCATAAGATTTTCCCGGTCCTTATCATCCTATTCGGTCTCCTGTTCCTACTCGAGCATTTCGGTGTTTTCACCGCTGCATTTACGGGCGTCGCTTGGCCAGTCTTGGTCATCCTCGGCGGTCTTGTAAAGCTCAAGAGCGGCAGCTGCAAATGCTACGCGCGGGCATCCTAACGCTCTGCGTTTAAGCTAAGTGTGAAATATGAGAAACCCGCCTTTGGGCGGGTTTCTCATATTTCATTGCGTGTTGCCCGTGCCGGTCATGAACCCCACCACATAAGGCATGTAAGGGTCGTTGAGGGACGCTTCCCTATAATGGATTGAGGCCTGACGGTCACTATGGGATTTGAATTGTTCCAAGACTCTCTTGCGATTTCAATGCAATTAAGAGCCTATCGGTCTTGAACTGGCTTCGCCCGTTATTACGACAATCTGATCCTTGAAGTTTATGTTTCCTTCGTTGTCCTTAATTTCATTTACGTTTGAGATAAACTCCTGAAGCTGTTCGTCAGATGGCTGTTGCTCCGTATTGCTGAAGAACTTCCAAAGCATTATCGCCTCATGTTTGCTGTCATTTATGTGATCCACATAAAAGCGCATTGGAGTATCCAGAACCTCGACTTTATATCCTTGTGAAAGATAGTGGTCCGTAACTACGTCGGTATACACATACTCGCCAAATGGATTCGGGACTGTTTTATAGTAGTCACTTTCTCTAGGCACGGTCATGATGATTGCCTTACGCGCGAGCTTCATTATTGAGTTAAGAGAGCTGAAATAGGTTTCCTTCTCGTCAGCAATGCCTTGTTTTCCGAGGTAATAATTCACATGACCCGCATAGAGCGCGTCATACTGCTTCGGAGCTCCAATGGCCGCAGGATCTGTGTCCCAGGCATCCATGAATTGTTTGAAGATTCCCTGATATAGGGTGATGGATCCCACTGGGAGTTGTGAGCAGCGATATGCAGCACGTTGAAGGCCCTGCGCGCTCGGTTCAAGCAGAGCAAGTTCCTTGACTTGATATATATCTAATTTTGACGCTACGGAAATTATTTGCCAGAAAGTGTGTCCATCACCAACTCCAACGTCGATAATTCGCTCACAATCTGCCAGTTGTTCAGCCACGACTCGGCAGGAATTCCACCAATCTCGACGATGCGTTGAAATATATATTTCGTTTGTTACGTTGGTGTCCCACCAATCAAAAATTCCTGAAGGAGGCAGCAAGGAGAAAGAGGTGTCCTCTGCAGCAGATGAGTCCGTGAGGATATATTTCTGAATATTCATAATGAAAGTATAGCTTGATTCCGAATACACGAAAGGCACGATCTCTCGCGCCTTTCGTGGGCTTTGGCCCTATCGGTCATGAACTGCACTTCGGCACTTTTGATGCCGGGCGGTCTGCATTGCAGGCCGCACTGTCGTGTTGCGGGGGCCGGAATCGAACCGGCGTCTGGAGGTTATGCTTACCACTACAATTTTCATTGCCTGACTCAGTTTGTGGTCTGGACTATGCCTTCACCCTAAGGGTGTCTACCGTCTAGTCTCTACACCTTCCTATCCGAAGACAGGCTTGGCTCGGCATTGCCTTTCGTCCTTTCG
>JAQBRG010000005.1:0-67489 GCA_028286615.1 Parcubacteria group bacterium
ATCGTCCCAGACTGCCATGAAATAGGAAAACCGCGTGAACGATTTTCCGTTACGCGGTTACAAAAGCACTAAATCGCCATCAAAAATTACTGGAGTCTGTGAGCTTTGCTCGAGAGGTTCTAGGTCGGCGAAGTAGATATGCCAAACGCCTCGAGCAAAGTAGATGTGTGGTGGACTCGCTGCTCGCTCACGCCGGCGCTTAATTCCGGAACATACGAGGGCAAACGGAATTTCTTTATCGGTGCCTTTCTCGTGGTCATCAATCGTGAGGCTGATACCATCGATTCTTCCGATGGCGAGATGCTCGAAACCGAGGTGATCCCGCCATTCAAAGGCAAATGGTTTGCCAATGCATTCTGCTTCACGGGGCAATCCAGCTCTTACAAGCGAGACTGCAAGTTTTTCCAAAAGGGACATGGCAGCTCCTGAGGCTGTGAATGGGTACTAAGATTATAGTACATGAATATATGAATATGTCAATATTCGGCGAATAGTGCGGTTCCAACATCGTCCAGACTGCCAACACTTTATTTTCGAGTCTTGTATACTTATCCCTTATCTCAATATGGTAGACCTAAGACAAGAGAATACGATTCGACGGGCTTTTGTGGTGAGTCTTATTCTAAAAGGCTTACTTGCCTCGATAGAGATAATTGGAGGGTTATTACTCTTTTTTGTAACGACTGGAATGGTGCAGTTGATCGTAAGCCTGTTTACCCTTGGAGAAGTACTCGAAGACCCGCATGACATCGTCGCAAATTTCATTCTTGGTTTTGCTCAGGCCCTGACTATCAGTGAAAAGTCGTTTATTGCGCTCTATTTATTTTCATACGGCTTAATTAAACTCTTCTTTGTTATCGTATTATTCAAAAACAAGATGTGGGCGTACCCAGCATCCATAAGTGTCTTTGGAGCGTTTATTGTCTACCAGCTCTACCGGTTCACGCATACTCATTCGCCGGTACTACTCCTACTGTCTGCATTCGATGTATTGGTTATCTGGCTTATCTGGCATGAATATAGGGTGGCTAGGGCATATGAGCGTATGGTCGCGGCTGAATCTGCTAGTTTGGGAGCTTAGATGTGCAGAAAGTTCCAAGATTGTTCCAGATCGCTATATCATCCAAAAAGCACCATTTGTTTCGTTAATTTGCGGTACTATTGAACTATGGAAAGAATGCTACCGGATCTTCAAAAGGCGCTCGTAGCCAACCCCAAAGCAAAGGCCCAGTGGAAAGACCTTACGCCAATTGCGCGTAGAGACTTCATTAGCTGGATAGAGTCAGCGAAACAGGCAGAAACACGCAAGCGCCGAGTTGAGGTTGCTTGCGACAAGCTTGTGGCAGGAAAGCGACGCCCGTGTTGCTACGCAATAGTTCCCATGAATTTGTATAAAGCACTGGACGCGACTCCTAAAGCAAAAGCCCAGTGGAAGACCCTCACACCAGACGCGCGTAGGGATTTTGTTGATTGGATAGAGGGAGCAAAAGACTCTGAGATGCGTACACAAAGAATCGAGAAAACACGCACGCTACTCGCGGCCGGGAAGCAACGTCCTTAAATCTCTGAAGTTGAGCTATCGCAGATGGTTATTGACACAAGGTAAAATATCAAGGAATAACCAATGTCGTATCTACTTGAATTCTTAGTGTTTGGCATAAAACAGGCGAGGGCTGCAATATTCGCAGGCTCGTTCTTTGTCCTGCTCTTTGCGTCCAACTATCTTCCCCTATACGGACTCCCTAGATACGACTTCCTCTTCCTCTCTGCAGTTCTGCTCCAAGCAATTCTGTATTTCACTGGCCTCGAAACAAAAGAGGAAGTGAGGACGGTGTTTATTTTTCACTTAATCGGACTTGGTCTAGAGATCTTCAAGACGAGTCCTGGTATTGGATCTTGGAGCTATCCAGAGGCAGCCTTCTTCAAGATCGCAACGGTCCCGTTGTTTAGCGGATTTATGTACGCAGCAGTTGGAAGTTATATCAGCCAGTCTTGGAATGTAATGAAGCTAGAGTTGAAAGGCTATTCCAACTACACGCTAAGTGCTGTATTAGGCATACTTATATATATAAACTTCTTTACGAACCATTACATATACGACTTCAGGCTCTTCCTCATCGCTGCAATATTTATCTTGTTCTGGAAGACACGCGTTTACTTTACCGCCTTGCATAATCGCAGATGGATGCCGCTTAACGTAGCATTCGTATTAATCGCTTTCTTCATATGGATAGCGGAGAATGTCTCAACATATTTTGGTGCATGGCAGTATCCAGACCAAGTGCACCAATGGACTCTCGTATCTAGCCAAAAGATTACCTCTTGGTTTCTCATGGTAATAATCAGCTTTATTCTTGTTGCGTATCTTAAGCACGTTAGGCGAGAATCTCGAAGAGATAATTAAGAGAAATTCCTACCTCACTATTGCTATACTGTTACCCATGAAAGACGTGGTGTTTATAACCGGCAACCAAAAGAAAGCAGACTACCTTGCTGAACTTCTTGGACATCCAATAGAGCACGTGAAAGTTGATTTAGATGAGATTCAATCTCTTGATCTTAGGGAAGTGGTAAAGCATAAGATGAGGCAAGCGTATGCACAGGTGCAGCGTCCGGTACTGGTTGAGGACGTGAGTCTCGAGTTTGTGGCTCTTGGAAGACTGCCCGGCACTTTTATCAAATGGTTTCAAGGAGAGCTCTCATACGAAGCAATCTGTCGACTTGTTGACGGCAAAGACAGGGGAGCTGTAGCAAGGTCTGTGTTTGGGTATTTTGATGGAACGAGCGAGGTTTATTTTGAAAGCAGCATGAAAGGATTAGTGCCCATGCAGCCAGCTGGCACTGGAGGATATGGTTGGGACTCAATCTTTATTCCAGAAGGATATTCCATAACCCGTGCCGAACTTTCTCCCGAGGAGGACCGCAAGACATACCTACAGATAAAGCCAATTGCAGAGGTGCGAGACTTTCTAACTACGTGAGAAATTCACAAACCCCTCTAATTTTGAGCCTTTTCATGAGACGCGGTATGATACACAGGTTATGGCTTCTTTCTCGCCCCGCATAGGTATAGACCTAGGCACGACTAACGTGCTGGTTTTCATTCCAGGCAAAGGCGTGGTGCTGAACGAGCCCTCCGTTGTTGCGGTCTCCACAGAAACAAACAAGGTGCTTGCTATAGGTGTTGAGGCCAAAGCGATGATTGGCCGCACACCTGACTCCATCATTGCGTACAGACCTATGAAGGACGGCGTTATTGCGGACTATCGCGTAACCGAAGCCATGCTCCGTTATTTCATGCGCAAGGCACTCGGACGTTTTCAATTCTTTAAGCCAACCGTACTTGTTTCAGTACCGGCTGGCGTAACCTCAACTGAGAAGCGTGCGGTTATCGAAGCTGCTGTTAAGGCCGGAGCTCGTGACGCATACGTAGTTAAGGAACCTATCCTTGCCGCTATTGGTGCAGGTATTCCCATTCATGAACCCATGGGACGCATGGTTGCAGACATTGGTGGAGGCACTATAGACGTGGCGGTGATATCGCTTGGAGGTATTGTTGCTTCAACATCCGTTAAGTGTGCCGGCAACAAGCTTGATAGGGCAATCGTGGACCACCTTAAGAAGCAGTACAACCTCGCTATCGGAGACAAGACAGCTGAGGAGGTAAAGATAACAGTTGGTTCTGCGGTACCTGTCTCAGAAGAACTTATGATGCTGGTAAAGGGAAGAGATCTGGTATCCGGTCTCCCACGCACCGTTGAACTCAAGACCAATGAAGTGGTGCATGCGCTTAATCGCGAACTAAGAGAGATGATGGCTGCAGTACGTAAAGTGCTTCAGGACACTCCTCCTGAACTTGCTTCAGACATAATCGACAATGGCATTATTCTTACAGGAGGCACCTCTCAGCTTCGCCATCTTCCTGAGCTAGTGTTCAGACGCACTGGTGTCCAAGCAAAACTCGCAGACGATGCATACTTCTGTGTTGCGAGAGGTACTGGCGTTGCGCTTAAACATTTGGATACGTATAAGCAGAGTATTATCTCGAAGAAGTAGGCAATATAGAAATGTAAAAAGGGCTCCCGACGCGCGTTGCGAAGGGAGCCCTTGGTCGTTCTGAGCTAGAAGCTCTTGCTGAAGCCGACGTTGAAGGCCGGCTTCGTGCGCTGGATCAGCTTCGTGTTGACGGAAAGCGAGAAGCTTCCGAAGTTGCGAGCGAGCGTGATGTCAGCATAGGCGGTGTTCAGGTCGTCGGTGAAGTCGCGAGACTCCGCCGTGTCGATGTCGAGCGACACCTTTTCCGAGATGGGCACGTTGATGCGTGCGCCGGCGCGGATGAGGCTGGTGTTCGGAAAGTCCTTGGTGCCGAGCCACTCGGTGCCGCGCACGTACGGCATAACCGTAACAGCGCCAGCTTTGAACGAGTGCCCGAAGTCGGCGTAGATCGCGATGACATCGTCATCGAAGTTGCCGAAGTCGGAAAGAAGCCAGTAGGCTCCCGACACCTTGTACTCGACGCCAGCGATCTTGCCAGCGTTGGTGACGGTGGCGTCGATTTCGTCGCCATAGCCGCGGTGGCCGTAGCGGCCGGGGGTAGACAGGTCGGTCGAAGTCCAGAGGTCGTACGACCAGCCCTTGCAGGTGTAGGTCACGCCGCCTTGGAAGACGGGCGAGTCGACGGTGGCGCCGTTGTCGGTGAAGACGTAGCGGTTGGCCACGTTCGCATAGACGGTTTTGCTGCAGGGTTCAGCGAACGCCGGCAGCGCCGCGAGGAACAAAGAAGCGAAAGCGAAAAGGGCAAGCGCGCGGTTGCGCATCTTGAATCTCCATTGTCAGAGGTTGTGGCGGTTGAGTCCGCACGCATACTAAATACTAGTATGAACTATATTTGACTCTTTGTCAAATATGTATAAAAGCCTTATTTAACGCGGGTTAAATGGAGTGCTCCTCCTCCGGTCATATAGCTCATGGTCATCTCTGTAGCAGTGAGTTGGGTGATGGCGTAGTAGAGAACCTCTTCTGGGAACTGCACTTTTACGATAACGGCATCTTTCACAACAGGAAGATTAACTGGCTCCTTTGAAGGGTTCGTAACAATAGACCATTCTCCTGTAACAGTTGCGTCATCATTTCCTGCATAGGTATCAGTTACATTTCCGGATGCAGTAAAGGTACGAGCTGAACGTGAGTCGTCTTGGTTACGCCATACGCCAACGATACCTGTACGCACCTTGTCGCTCGGGTTGGTGCTAACGGGCTTTGTGGATTCTGTAGGAGAGGTACTGGTAGCAACTTCTTCCTCGGTCTGCACACGCGTTACGCGGTAGTTATTCACGAGCCAGTAGCCGGCTATGGTGAGGACTACGCCTGCTGCCAAACCTACGACTGCTGCGAGAATGATCTGCGTTCTGGTATCCATGTTGTTCGTATCCATAGGTATAGGCGTTAAGGCGGGTATGCGTAAAGTGTAGCACCGCGGTATTCTGGGTACATGGCGCACCATGCGTATGTCTATGCGGGCGAACTCGAAGAGGGGATAGAAGCCGCGCTTGTCTTTGCTGAGAACGAGCTCTCGATGCCCGTGCTTGCGAACCCTGATATTGCTGTGTGGAGACACGGACTCTTTTCTGTCGATGACGCCCGTGCTGCCGGCATGTTCGCGGCCCAGGCTCCTATTGGCGACAAGAAGCTCATGGTTATCGCTGCGAGCCGTCTCTTCCATGAGGCACAGAACGCACTTCTCAAACTCTTTGAAGAACCGCCTGAGGGCACAACTCTCATCTTGATTATTCCCGCAGAGGGAATACTTCTCCCAACACTTCGTTCGCGCATCTTAATGCTTCCGAACCAGACAAAAGAAAAAGGAAAGGCAGAGGAATATCTGAAAGCAACTGTTGAAGCCAGAGCCAAGATTGTTGCCAAACTCATAGATCGCACTAAAGGAGACAAGGACGAAGAAAAACAAGCAGCACGTCTTGAGATGCTCCATATATTAGAAGGCATAACGCGTGCTGCTTATGCGGCGAGAAGCAAAGCGAAAGATACGCATGAGCTTGATCTGTTTCTTTCAGACCTCGACCGATTCATTCCCATGCTTCACGACCGGTCTGCTCCCTACAAACTTATCTTCGAACACCTTTCGCTAGTACTCCCAAAGGAGCTTCGCTAGTGCTACACTGGCGCTATCTATGGCATACGATTTTTCGAAACTAAACGGGGCAATTAAGGAAACTGAGGAATGGCTCATGCGTGAGCTTTCAACTATCCGCACAGGACGCGCAGTGCCTTCTATTCTGGATAACGTAAAGCCTGAGGCATACGGCACCAAATCTCCTTTAACGCAGATTGCGAGTGTATCGGTTGAAGACGCACGTTCTATTCGTGTGGTGCCTTGGGACAAGACGCTCATGCGCGATATTGAGAAAGCTATTGTTGATGCGGATTTAGGCGTGGGTGTTTCAACAGACGACCAGGGTCTTCGCGTTACATTCCCTGAACTAACTGGCGAGCGCCGCACTATGCTTCTTAAGGTTGCGGGAGAGAAGACAGAACAGGCTCGCGTTACGCTCCGCGGACACCGTGCAGCAACGCTTAAAGATATTGAGGCTGCAGAAAAAGAAGGAGGCATGGGACAAGACGATGTGAAGCGCTACAAGGACGAAGTGCAGAAGCTTATAGACAAAGGCGGGGAAGCACTCGATGCGCTTCTAAAGAAAAAGGAAGTTGAGATTTCAAACTAGTACATGTCTATCGTTATCTTTATTCTCGTCCTCATTGCGCTCATCGTAGTGCACGAGCTTGGACATTTCTTTGCAGCAAAGCTCTCAGGCATGCGCGTAGACGAGTTCGGTATCGGGTATCCACCTCGTGCTCTTACCATCGCTCGCAAGAATGGAACGGCGTATACCCTCAACTGGCTGCCATTCGGCGGCTTCGTTAAGATCTTTGGCGAAGACCCGATTGCAGGAACCTTGGGAGATCCTAAAGCCTTCTCTTCTCGTCCTCGCATTCTGCAGGCATTAACGCTTGTTGCAGGTATTGCCATGAACCTCGTGTTTGCATGGGTGCTGCTTTCAGTATCTCTAGGACTCGGAACATTGCGAGCACTTTCTCCTGAAGAAGCTGCTATGGCTCCTGACGCGCAGCTTGCTGTTGCAAACGTGCTTCCAGGATCTCCTGCAGAAGTTGCAGGTCTTAAACAGGGCGATGTTATTACGCACATTGAAGGCGCAGGAGGGGAATACATTGGAGCAGACCCCGTCCAGTTCACCGCTTTCGTTTCAGAACATGAGGCGGGTATTCCTCTCGCAATTCATGTTAAGAACCAGGCAGGAGTTGAGCGCGATATAACCGTCGCAACCAAGAAGGGAGTTGTTGTTTCTGAGCCAGAGCGCGCCGCGCTTGGTGTAGGGCTCGCAACTATTGGTACCGTTAAGGTTGCTTGGTACAAAGCACCTGTAGACGGCCTTATCCTAACCTGGGAAGTTACCAAAGAGACCGCTTTCGCACTCATTCACTTCTTTGCAGGCATCTTTACCTTTACAGCAGACCTCTCTCAAGTAGCAGGACCTGTGGGTATTGCGGGAGCGGTAGGGAACGCAGCGAGCGACAGTTTCGCCTCTCTGCTCTCTATAACTGCCCTTATTTCTATAAACCTCGCTCTCATTAACTTGCTCCCAATCCCAGCACTTGATGGAGGACGTCTTCTCTTTGTTATTGTCGAAGCTATAACCAGGAAGCCTATTAACGTGACATTCGTGAACGTGGTTAACACCGGAGGTTTTATGCTCCTCGTGCTATTGATGTTGGTTATAACAGCACACGATATTTTTAAAATCGTTGGCTAGGACACGCCAATCTGGTGCCGTGCAACAGAACCATCTGGCGCGAAATACAGTTCGCCATGCACAGACTTTCCCTCAAGCACTTGAGGAAGCCAGTACGTATCTGAAACCCACATCTCCTCGTACGGGATATCTTTTAGTGCAAACCACCTGGGTGCCATCTCTTCTGTCTCAATTGGTTCCCCCTCCCATTTCTTTATAAGGAATATGTGTACACGCTGGCTCCACTCAGGTTTGTCTACAAAATAGAAATCAATATGCCCTCGGCGTTCAAGAGCAGATGGTTCGGCCGATACTAGTATCTCTTCCTGCAATTCTCGAATTGTTGCCTGTTCAATACTTTCCCCCTCATCAACTTTGCCTCCAAGCCCGTTCCATTTGCTCATGCCGAAGCCGCGCTTCTTCATGGCCAAACAGATTCTCTCGCTATCTAGGAGAAAGCAGAGGGATGTGTCTCTCATGCGTAAATGGTATCACCTCGTGGGTAGATAAAAAGAACGTGCCGCATGTGAGTTAGGTTATGCGACACGTTGAAGTCCTGAGGTCTCTTCACAGCGAAATACAGACGGGATTCTTGCAATACTCTCAGTATCAAACGGTTCGCACCCGGGTGCGTGGTGTTTCAAACGTTCGAGCCTGAGAGAGAAACCGCGCACATGTACAGCTATGATGGTTCGTTGGTAAAGACCTTTCGGGGAAATAGGCATATTGCAGTGATAGCAGGCATGGGCCTTGCGCGCCTTATAAACCTGCGAGCTTACGACCTCTGAAGATGCTTCCATTTGCAAGTCCTCCTAGGGAAAATCATACACCCGAGGGACCTTTTGCCCTTCTCTGAAGAGGGCACTATACTGTGGAGACTATGCGGCAAACCCAGCTATTTACGAAGACCAGGCGCGAGGCTCCAAAAGACGAGACTGCCAAGAACGCGCAGCTCCTCATTCGTGCAGGATTCGTGCACAAAGAGATGGCAGGAGTGTACTCATATCTGCCTCTTGGACTCCGTGTGCTTGAAAACATTACTCAGATTATCCGTGAGGAGATGAATGCTATCGGCGGGCAGGAACTGATAATGACAGCACTTCAAGACAAAGAACTCTGGAGTCGTACTGATAGATGGGACGACGAGAAAGTTGATAACTGGTTCAAGACTTCTCTTAAGAGCGGAGGAGAGACCGGTCTCGCTATTACGCACGAAGAACCGCTTACCCGTATCATGACGGACCACATCTCTTCGTATAGAGATCTTCCGGTATTTGCATACCAGTTCCAGAATAAGTTTAGAAACGAGATGCGCGCGAAGTCTGGCGTTATGCGTGGACGGGAATTTTTAATGAAAGATCTCTACTCGTTCTCAGCAACACAAGAGCAGCATGAGGAACAATACGCTCTAGCGCGCGAGGCATACAAGAAGATATTCGAGAGACTGGGTATTGGTTCTCAGACTCATATAACCTTTGCCTCAGGAGGTGTGTTCAGCGAATTCTCTGAAGAATTCCAGACCATATCTGAAGCTGGCGAAGACCTTATTTATGTAGACGAAGAGACAGGTGTGGCGGTTAACAAAGAGGTGCTTACAGACGAAACGCTTTCAACGCTTGGTCTTGTACGTGAGAAGCTGGTTGAAAAGAAGGCGATTGAGTCTGGAAACATCTTCCATCTCGGAACTAAGTTCTCTGAGCCGCTCGGTCTTATGTATGCAGATGCTGACGGCACGAAGAAGCCTGTGATCATGGGTTCTTATGGTATTGGCGTTAGTCGCATGATCGGAGTGCTGGTTGAAACACTCGCAGACGACAAGGGAATCGTATGGCCCGAGGCTGTAGCGCCATTCAAGATTCATCTTGTTTCTCTAGTACCTAACGACGAAGTGTCAGTTGCCTACGCTGATGCGCTATATGACGAGTTCACCAAGATGGGAGCAACGGTTCTTTATGACGACCGAGATGCACGTGCCGGAGAAAAGCTCGCAGACAGCGATCTTATGGGCATGCCGTGGCGAGTGATTGTTGGAAAGCAGACGGTTGAAAGCGGGAATGTTGAGGTGGTTAACCGCGCAACGGGAGAAGTGAAGCACCTCACACGTAAAGAACTCATTTCTTGGGCTGGGACCGCATAGGTATGGCAAAGCGATTTTCACGAAACTCTTTCTTCTCTAGCGACATCGGGATAGACCTTGGTACCGCAAATACGCTCGTATACGTTCGTGGACGAGGCATCGTTATCTCAGAACCGTCTGTTGTAACAATCAACGAAAAGACTGGACAGGTTGTTGCGGTCGGAAAGGAAGCAAAGTTAATGCTTGGAAAAACACCTCCACATATTCGTGCCGTACGTCCTCTTGAGCATGGCGTTATCTCAGACTTCGAAGTTACCGAAGAGCTGCTCGCATATCTTATTAACAAAGCGCAGGGAGGACGCTCTCGTCTTCTTGGTCCACGCGTTGTTATTGGCGTACCGACTGGCGTTACGAACGTGCAGAGCCGTGCAGTGCGCGATGCCGCTATAACCGCAGGTGCCCGAGAAGTATTTATTCTTGAAGAACCAATGGCAGGAGCTATTGGAGCAAAGCTTCCTGTTACCGAACCAATTGGCACCATGGTGCTTGATATTGGAGGAGGAACAACAGACATTGCGGTTATAGCGCTTGGAGGTGCTGTTGCTGGAAAGAGTTCTCAGGTTGCAGGAGACCGCTTTAACGAGAACATTACGGACTTCATACGCAGCGAATTCCAACTTGCGATCGGAGAGAAGACCGCGGAAGACACGAAGATTGCTATCGGTGCCGTGCTTCCTCTTGAAGAAGCACTTGAGCGTCCTGTACGCGGACGAGATCTTGCAACAGGCCTTCCAAGAGAAATAGTGCTAACCGATACGCATATTCGAGAAGCGCTGGCTCCTTCGCTTGATTCGCTTCTTGAAGCAATGAAGGAGGTTATTGAGAACACTCCTCCAGAACTTCTTTCAGATGTGCTTGAGCGAGGCGTAACGGTATTCGGAGGAGGGGCGCTCTTGCGCGGGCTTCCTGAGCTTCTCTCAAAGATGCTCGGTGTGCCCGTGCACGTTGCGTCTGATCCGCTAACGGCCGTTGTGCGAGGTACGGGCATTGTAACTGAAGACCCACGTCCTTGGGTTGATACTTTCCTTAATGAAGATGCAATTATTCAACAAAGCTAATAGACGAAGTTCTTTGATACGCCCTGGATCGCCGGTGTTGCCGGTTACTGCTGGCGTTATTATCCTCGCGCTCATCCTTCTAATCATCCGCATACTCGCACCGGGCGCTCTAACTACTGCTGCTACACCGCTTTGGCAGCTTGGAGCCGCAGCTTCAAACGCTATTGGAGGAGCCGAATCTCTCGGAGAGAACAAAGAGGATGTCGTTCGAGAGCGAGACGAACTTAAGGCAGAGATTGAAGCCCTTAAGATCCAGAACCAGGTAGCAACTTCGGAGGCTGCGGAGGTTGCGAAACTTGTGGGAACACATGGAGAAACAGAGCGAGGTATTCTCGCAAGCGTACTGGCTCGTCCTCCTGTATCTCCGTACGACACACTGGTGCTTGATCAGGGAAGTAATGCCGGAGTCACTGCAGGTGCATTTGTATTTGGTCCTGGCGGCTCTCCGTTGGGAACTATTGAAAACGTGGCACCAAAGACCGCACGCGCATTGCTGTACTCAGCTCCTGGACGCAGTACTCAGGGATGGGTAGGGGAGCTTAGTACTCCTGTAACACTTGTTGGTGCGAGTGCTGGAAGTTTCCACGCAACACTCCCTAAAGACTCCCCGATTGCTGTGGGCGATCTGGTATATCTGCCAGGAAGCGGCCTTGCTCCAGTTGGAAGCGTTGTAGCTATTGATACAAATCCCTCTTCGCCTGAAGTTGGACTTGAGATACGTCCTATGACGAACATCTTTTCTCTTACGTGGGTAAGTGTTTCAACGTACACCTCAGGCCTATGATGCTGCGCGTATCGCTCATCGCATTCGCACTCCTTTCTGCATTCTTCTTTCCGTGGCCTGTTACGCTTATTGTTACGCTTGTGGCGAGCTACTTTATGCCTCCTGTAGCGCTTGGTATAGGCGTGCTATGCGACCTTCTTTATTTCGTACCAGGACCAGGACAGTACCCTATGGCAACCATCCTCGGTGTTGTAGGTCTCGTCTTCATGTTTCTCGTGCAGGGTTTCGTGAAGACGCGTATTATGGGTAGATGAAATGGGGAAAGAAACGACGCTTTAAGGACAGGGAACTCGCTCCGGATGAGATCTTTCTTGACTCATCTAACCTTCCTGAATTTGATACAGGCCGCCTCGAAGGCCGCCTTGAAAGACCGCTGCCCCGTTCAGCGTTTGTGGGCATCGGCATAGCCGTAGGTCTTATTCTTTTCGCTCTCGTTGCACAGGCAGCGAATCTTGAACTCATGCAGGGCGACAAGTTCGCCGCAAGAAGCGAACGAAACAGATTGCGTCCCGAGGTTATCTTCTCCCAACGCGGCGCCATTCTTGACCGTTCCGGTACACCGCTTGTTACGAACGAAATAGCTGAAGACGGAACTGTTATGCGCAAGTACGCGTCTCCTGGTTTTGCACACGTTCTAGGCTACGTCTCGTATCCAAAGAAAGATTCAAGCGGCCATTACTACGATACGACCATAACCGGTCTTGCTGGTATTGAAAAAGCATTTAACGAACAGCTAGACGGAAAGAACGGCACCTTGCTCGTTGAAGAAGACGCGCGTGGAGAAGTGCAGTCTTCAGGCACTATAACGCCTCCGCAGAACGGTCAGACGGTTACGTTATCTATTGATGCTCGTGCGCAGAAAGCATTGTATGACTCGCTGTCTTCACTTACCGAACGCATTCCTTTTGACGGCGCTTCGGGAGTGCTTATGGATGTTGAAACAGGGGAAATACACGCATTAGTTTCTTACCCCGAATACGATCCAAACGTACTGTCTTCCGGAGGACCTTCTGAGACCATCGCTTTGTATTCAACTAACAAGAGACAGCCATACCTTGATAGGGCGGTATCCGGTCTCTACACCCCAGGCTCCATCATCAAGCCTCTTGAGGCAGCAGGAGCCCTTACTGACGGCATAATTACACCTGAGACGGTTATTGTCTCGAATGGATTTATCTCGCTCCCAAACCCGTACGACCCTACGCACCCTTCTATATTTAAAGACTGGAAGACTCTTGGTGCACTAACGGTGCGAGGCGGCATAGCATATTCCTCAGACGTTTTCTTCTATACGGTTGGAGGAGGCTTTGGAGGTATTAAAGGTCTCGGCATAGATCGTCTAGATTATTGGTTCAAGACATTTGGCCTTACGTCTCCAACAAACATTGAGCTCTCAGGAGAGAAGACTGGATTCGTACCAACTCCCGCATGGAAGGAAGAGACGCTTAAAGAGCCGTGGCGCATCGGAGACACCTATCACACAGCAATTGGCCAGTACGCCATGCAGATAACGCCCATAGAGGCAGCAAGAGCCATTGCGGCGGTTGCTAACGGGGGCAAGCTTATACAGCCTACGCTTCTTGCTAACCAGGCACCCAAAGGACAGAGCATTGCGGTTGATGCAGCAGCACTACAGGTTGTGCGTGAAGGTATGCGCATGGGAGCAACGGAAGGAACATCGGTTGGTCTGAACGATCTCTCGTTCGTGCATCTGGCAGGAAAGACAGGTACCGCCCAGCTTGGTTTTCATAACGAGTTCTATAACGCTTGGGCAGTTGGATTCTTTCCGTACGAACATCCTAAGTATGTGTACGTAGTTGTTATGGAACACGGGCCTTCAGGAAATGCCATTGGAGGTATCTATGCCATGCATCAGTTCTTAACAGAGCTGCATCAGACGGCGCCGGAATATTTTAAATAGCAGGTAACACGAAAGCGGCGCCAAGATTGACGCCGCTTGAATCTTTTTAGAAATAGCCTGAAAGCAAAGGCATCAAACCAAACAAGCCTGCCGCTAGCACGCCGCAAACAACCATCATGGCGAATATCGCGCAGAGCCAGTTCGTTTCGTCTTTTCTTTTGACGCCTTCTATAATGCCGCGAAAGCAGAGCAGGGCAGCGACTGCAAACAGAACGCCGGTTATATTCGCCGCAGTGTTTTCGGAAAAAGACTTTTCAAGCAGTTTCCTTATCGTACTTCCAAGCAACAACAAACCGAGAGTGTAGAAAAAACTTACCACCCCCAGCTTGGTCGGCTTCTCGTCTACTGCATAGTTAACCATCTGCTTCTCCCTAAGGTTAAATGCCACGTCTGACGGAAGGCTAGCATGCCCTGGGCTGGTGGCAATCCTATCCCTTGCGCGCCTGCTGGAACCCCGTACAATACAGGCAGTTCATCATTCATCTACAATCAACATGTCCGAGCAGGAAACCGTTGTTAGCCAAGAAAAGTTCGACGAGCTGGTAAAAGAGCTCGACAATCTAAAGACTGTGCGCCGTGCCGAGATTGCAAAGAATCTCGAGTACGCCCGTTCCCTAGGCGATCTTTCTGAAAATGCTGAGTACCAAGAAGCACGTGAGCTTCAGGCAGCAACCGAAGAACGCATTCGCAAACTCGAGGAACTCGTTAAGCGTGCAAAGATAACAACCGAGAACAAGAAGAAGGACGTGGTTAGTTTCGGCTCAACCGTAATCATCAAACGAGAGGGAAGTCCTGAATCCCACGAGTACACCATCGTTGGCTCAGAAGAAGCAGACATGCGTGCTCGCAAGCTCTCGCACCTCTCTCCTCTAGGCGCTGCGCTTATGGGTAAGAAGAAGAGCGATAGCTTTACGTTTGAGACTCCTAACGGTAAGCAGACCTACTCAGTAGAGAAGGTTGCGTAACATCTCCAAGTACAAAAGATAAAGGGCGGCCTGTGAGGGCCGCCCTTGTCGTATCTGGGTTGCAGATACCTTATTTCCCGCACATGGCATGCACGGGACGAATGATTGCGTGCTCGTTGAGTTCAACGGGGCCGCTTCGCACACTTACTCCGTACCCACCAACAAGACGATACTTGTCCCGCAGTCGAAGGAAGAAGAGTGTGGTGTGTTCTCGCCGCTTCTGCTTTCTCATAGTTATCTCATGAACTTTTCTGAAAGGGATAACTATGAACTCGCTTTTTAACGGAGACGAAAGCATTTCAATAACCTGCCGGCGCGTCTCGTGCCAGACCTTCAAATCACGTTCTTTGGTAGGCTCGTCGGGAAGACAGCGCAGAACCTTGATCTCGGGCCCGAGCTTCTTGCGAATAACGAAGCCCAAAGGATAGCAGCCCTCCAGACTTTCAAGACTTGTGAAGTCAGTGAGCGGAAGAGCGTTTACGTTCAGAAGGCAGGTGCGGTCTTGAGCGTACTCAACTGGTCCAAACACCGCCCGTTCGAGAGACGACTTGATTCTTGGAGAATCAGGAAGCTCTGCATACGGAGCATGGATCCAGGCAGCGCAGTCGCTCGGTGTCTT
The DNA here is from genome assembly GCA_028286615.1 of Parcubacteria group bacterium. Taxonomy (GTDB): domain Bacteria; phylum Patescibacteriota; class Minisyncoccia; order Phycocordibacterales; family Phycocordibacteraceae; genus C7867-001. The sequence goes on from JAQBRG010000005.1 coordinate 15,311, forward strand.
GTCGAGATCAAGCACCTCGGTAACGCTGATCTTGTTAGATTGCAGTACCTCCATGAAAGCACGAAGGTCAACAAGTTCCGAAGCGGTTGCCTTTGACGTGTGGAGTCCAAGACAGCTGATGCCTCGTCCGCGAAGTTCGGTTGCAAGAAGTGATGCAATCGGCACATTAAGCATGTGTGCAATGCCAATACCCGCCGCATCAAGGCCTATGCCAACCAGATCCTCCTTGTCCCCCTTGGTTGAAAGGAACTCTGCACGGATAACCAGTGACGGCATTCCTCCGAATAGGGAGGCGAAATAGCTTTGGATTTTCGGTTCCCGCTGTTGCCAGACAGGGAATCTCTCCACGATGTCTCGTTCAATAAGCCGTTCGAACTTTTCTACATGCGCTCCTAGGAGCGGATAGGCAGGTGCGACACGAACAGGCTTGCTCATGCCGAGATTCAGGCTCTGAGTATCCAACATCTCTTTCTCCCTTATGTATTGCCAATGAAAAGAACAAAGTCCCCAACCTTGCGGTCGAGGACTCGATTCAAATTTCTAATTTTGGACTTTTACTTCCGTGGAGAAACCTCAAGCGAAACCTCGACCCTTTTAATTAGGCCGAAATAGACAAAGATTGTGAGAATCCAATGCTGTGCTCGAGTCATAACTCCTTAATAATACGCCACAGAGCTTTTCTGTCAAATGAAGCTTCTTTCATAGACCCAAACTTGTGTGGATAAACATTCATGAAGTGGGGCATAGTGGCATATAATCTATCCTAGTGGGATGAAGTGGGATTCATGAAATTCCCTTCACATCCGCGCCCCTTACACATGCTCATTGGAGAATACCGTCACACATTTGATACCAAGAACCGCATATCGCTTCCGGCTAAATTCCGGAAGGAACTTGGAAGCACGGTAGTGGTAACGCGCGGCCTAGATAAGTGTTTATTTATATACTCCAAGACTGCGTGGAAGAAGCAGGCTGAGAAGTTTGCTAAGCATTCAACAGGAAACGCAGCGGGCCGCGGATTTTCTCGCCTCATGCTTTCAGGCGCTAACGAAGCAGATGTAGATAGCGCAGGACGCATTCTCGTTCCTGACTATCTCAAGACGTACGCGGCTCTTGAGACCAAGAGTGTTGTTGCGGGTGTGGCTGATCGCGTAGAAATCTGGGACGAAGCAGCGTGGGAGGCATACACCAAGAATATTGAACGGGACGCAGACGAGTTGGCTGAGCAGTTGGGCGCTCTTAACGCATAGGCTTATGGAACCGCGCCACGACACCGTTCTTCTACAAGAATCTGTTGATGCGCTTGTTATTGCACCAGGCGACATTGTTGTTGATGCAACACTCGGAGGAGCAGGGCATTTCAAGCTCATTCTTTCAAAGCTAGGCGCAAAGAACACGCTTATGGGTATAGACGCAGATACCCAGGCAATTGAACGAGCACAGAAGGTTGTTACAGAAGCAGGTAGCCCAGCCGATGTACGTCTTGTAGAAGGAAACTTCAAAGATCTTGGAGCAATCCTCGATGCACAGAACATTAAGGAGATAGACAAAATCCTATTTGATCTTGGATGGAGCGGATTCCAGCTTGCTCTTGGACGCGGATTCTCTTTCCGAGTGGATGAGCCTCTTTCCATGACCTATGGAGACCCAGAGGCTTCAACTAACGCAAAAGATCTCGTTAACCATCTTTCAGAAGAATCTCTCGCAGACCTCATCTTCACTCTTGGCGAGGAACGCTTTGCTCGAGGTATTGCTCGCAGCATCGTAGAGGCTAGAGAAGAGAAGGAAATTGAAACAACCTTCGAACTTGTTGCCGCTATTGAAGCGGGTACTCCTTCCTGGTACCACCATCGCCGTCTTCATCCAGCAACGAAGACCTTCCAGGCGCTCCGTATTGCCGTTAATGACGAGCTCGGAGCCCTTCGTGAGGGTCTAGCTGTCGCACTTGCTCGCCTTGCTCCTGGGGGACGTATTGCTGTTATCAGTTTCCATAGCATCGAGGACCGCATCGTGAAGAGCACCTTGCGCGATGCAGCTCACGAGTGCGGCACGCTCGTTACCCGAAAGCCAATTGTGCCGTCTTCCGCTGAGACTGCGCAGAATCCGCGCGCTCGGAGCGCGAAGCTGCGGGTGTACGAGCGTTCGATGTCCTGTGCAGTGCTTGCGGCCTCTTCTAACAACCTAATGTCTACCTATGCCTGATCGAACTATTTCAATCCTTGGTATTTCCTGCGGCGCACTCTTGAGTGTGTACGTCGCCCTGGTTATCACCACCATCACGTTCGCGGCATGGCAGACAGAACTACGCGCAAGCATTCGTAGCACTGAAGGCATGATCTCCTCTCTTGAGAGCGAGTACTACGAACACGTTGCGGCTATAACCGCTACGGCCCCTTCAGCGTTCGGTCTCGTACCTCCCGCGTCTGTGCGTTATGCAGCAAAAGCACCGGCAACTGCCGTGTCGCTCCGCTAAGTTCCTATGCGCCGGGCAATTCGTACGCGCCTGCGCATTCTTTCGGGCATCCTCATAGTCTTTGCACTCCTTCTCATAACACGTCTCTATTTTGTACAGATAGTGCATGGTGCAGATTTCTCCCTTCGCGCTGAACGACAGTATGTGAGCTCAAGCCAGGAGCTGTATGACCGAGGTTCTATCTATTTCACTCGAAAGGATGGAACGGTACTCTCTGCCGCAACGCTTGCAACCGGGTTTACCATAACCATGAACCCGAGCCACATAACGGATGTGGATGCGGCATACCAAGCGGTATCAGCGCTCACGTCTGTAGACCAGGCGCAGTTCTATGCATCAGCAGCAAAGAAGGAAGATCCATATGAGGTTATAGCTAAGCGGGTGCCTGAAGCTGCAGGAGCCGCGATAGAAGCGCTTGAGATACCTGGTATTCAAGTTGAACGTCAGCGATGGCGTTCGTATCCTGCTGGAACACAAGCTGCCCAGTCTATTGGCTTTGTAGCATTTGATAACGACAACAAGCTTGCAGGGCGCTTTGGTCTTGAGCGTTCGTACGAATACGTACTTGAACGCGCTGCAGGCGGCTTATTCGGGAACTTCTTTGCAGAACTCTTCGCGAACCTTGATAGCGTTGTGGTTGATGCGAAGGAAGCGCGTAGTGGAGACATTGTTACCACCATAGAACCCATGGCGCAGGAGAAGCTCGACGAGATACTTGCCGCAACCAATGCGAAGTACAACAGCATTGAAACAGGTGGCATCATCATGGACCCCAAGACGGGTGCCATTATCGCCATGGACACGTATCCATCGTTCGATGCGAATGACTTTGCTAACGGAGACCCGGCGCACTTCGGAAACCCGCTTGTTGAACACCGCTACGAGTTCGGTTCTATCGTAAAGGCTCTCACGATGACGGCCGGACTTGATTCAGGTGTCATTACTCCCGACACAACCTATAACGATACCGGCTGCATCGAAGTTAACAGCAAGAAGATTTGTAACTTCGACCTTGTTGCCCGCGGAGTTATTCCTATGCAGGAAATCCTCTCGCAGTCTCTCAACGTCGGTGCCTCATTCGTCGCTACTAAAGTTGGGCACGACAAGTTCCGAGAATACTTCAAGAAGCTCGGTATGGGAGAGGAGACCGGCATAGACCTGCCAAGCGAGATTCCGGGCGACATACACAACATCCTTACGAGTCCCCGAGATGTTGAGTACGACACCGCGTCCTTCGGGCAAGGCATCGCAGAGACTCCTATTGAGATGGTGAAGGCTATGGGGGCACTCGCCAACCATGGAGCTGTGGTAACGCCGCACCTAGTGTCAGCTATTCGTCTGGAGAACGGTCTTGAGAAGAAGTTGTCATGGGGCACCCCTGAGCAGGTATTCAGCGAGAAGGCTACAGAAGAAACAACCCGCATGCTGGTTAAAGTGGTGGACACCAAGCTCGCAAATGGTACCGTGAAGATTCCGAGTATGAGCGTGGCCGCGAAGACCGGTACCGCCCAGATTGGCGGCGCTAACGGCAAATATGAACAAGGAAAGTACTTCCACTCGTTCTTCGGGTACTTCCCAGCCTACGATCCTAAGTTCATAATTATCCTTTATACTCGGGAGCCTCAGGGTGTTCAGTACGCCTCGGAGACACTCACTATGCCTTTCATAGAGCTCACACACTTTTTGATTAACTATTACGAAGTGCCTCCAGACCGGGCAGACCTATCCCAATAACTTATGAAAACTATTTTGCGCAGTATTGCTGCATCTATTCTCGCTTCTCTCGCGAGGGGAGTACTGCACCGATACAAGCCGCAGATTGTTATGGTTACGGGAAGCGTGGGGAAGACCTCAACCAAAGACGCTCTTGCAGCCTGTCTCTCCACGCATTATTTCTTACGAGCAAGCGACAAGAGTTATAACAGCGAGTTCGGCGTACCCCTTACGATAATCGGAGTTAAGACTCCTTGGAACAATCCCATTGAATGGATCAAAGTGTTTTGGGAAGGATTCGTTCTCCAAATACTCCCAAGCCACTACCCAAACCTTTTAGTACTTGAAGTTGGTGCAGACAGACCCGGAGACCTCGCAAAGATTTTAAAGATAGCAACGCCAGATCTAGTTGTTGTTACAAGGCTCCCTGAAGTGCCTGTGCATGTTGAAGCATACGCAGGCCCACAAGCTGTGCGCGAAGAAGAGTTCCTCCCAGCGCTCGCGCTTCCTGCGGGAGCGCCGCTCATCCTTTCAGCAGACGACATATACGCACGCCAGATGGCTGCACGCCTACAAGCTAAGGTTATTACCTATGGCTATGCGGAAGACGCAGATGTGCGGCTTCTCGATAGCAGCTTCACTGACACTGGCCTCCCAGGTATGTGCGCCGATATAGATACAGGAGAAGGAAAGTGCAGACTCGAGGCGCGAGGTGTACTTGGACGGCAGCAATTGTTTGCGCCTGCTGCAGCGTTCGCTGCTGCTCGCGAGCTAGGCCTTACCGCTAAAGAAGCTCTGAAAGGACTCTCTCGTTACAGCCCTCCACCAGGCCGTGCCCGTATCCTTCCTGGCAAGCACCACTCGCTCATAATTGATGACACCTATAATGCTTCTCCTGCAGCTGTTGAAGAAGCACTCGCAGCCCTTATGCTTATAGGAAACGCTAAGCGACGTATTGCAGTGCTTGGAGACATGCTTGAGCTCGGACGTTATTCAGTTGAAGAGCATGCACGTATAGGAAAACTTGCCGCGAAGGAAGTTGATATGCTCATAACTGTAGGGTCTCGTGCCCGAAGCATGCGCACCGCAGCGATTGAAGCCGGTATGGCTGAAGGACTCGCCCTGTCATATGACACGCCCAAAGAAGCAGCCGATTTCATACTAGAGACTCTCAAGGAAGGGGATGTGGTACTGCTTAAGGGCTCGCAATCTGTACGTATGGAGCGAGCAGTTGAAATGCTTCTTCTAGACTCGGCTGACGTTAAGCAGCTGGTCCGCCAGGAGAAAGAGTGGCTAGGGAGATAAAAACGAAGACCATCTCTCAAGACGGTCTAAGGTGCACACGCACTATTTCTATTAATTCTTCTGAAGCACAAGGTTCTTGAATGTACTGAGCGGCACCTTTCTGCAGGTACTTAATTCGGTGTTCGGAATCGCGCGTCGTGCCTAGGACGAGTATGGGTATTGGATATCTTTTGCGAATATTTTCAATACACTCAAACGCGTTTAGGTAATCCTCCCGATCTCGTATAAGCACCACGCTGCATTTAGACCTACGGATCCTAGTGAGTGCGTCTTTCTCGGTGTCAACGGTTGTTACTTTCAATCCGGCTTCTTCCAAGTATGTTTTTATCCGGTTTTGCGCCGTGAAGTCCCCATCGATGTGGAGCACTCGTGGCATGTGCGCTCCTTTTCCTGCTGCCCCCGCTTACTCTAGAGAGCCAGCAGGGAAGTGTCAAACCCAGGACTTCCGTATGGGTCAAATCTCTGCTATAAAACACATACATGGCCCTATCGTCTAACGGTTAGGACGCTAGCCTCTCACGCTGGAAATCGGGGTTCGATTCCCCGTAGGGTCACAGATTTTAGAGCCTTGATATACAGGGCCGTACAGAGGTACCTAAGTAGTCGTTGGAAAACTAAAGAAAAAATCCCGCCGTGCCTTGTGAGCGACGGCGGGACCAGTTGAATCGAATGTATTTGGTTCTTAGAAGAGCGTCGGACGAACCTCCGCTCCTTCGTAGATTTTCAGCCAGCCCTCCTGGAGGAACCAGGGCGGAACGTGCGCCTTTTCAAGCGTCCCTTCCGCCTCCAGCGTGCGGTATCCCCACACACAGTACTCCTCGGAGCCACGAGCAACATGTCCATGTCCGCTGTGATCGGCTTGCGGCCACGGAGACCGTTGGCCGAGCTCGAGTAGGCGGTTGTGTGCGCATTTCATCGGGGCCCGGAAGCCGCCGCTGATCTCCACGTACCGCTTGCCCTGACCGAGAGCGGCGCGCAGGAGCTCTACGAGCTCCTCCACACCTTCTCTTGAACGGAGCTTGGTCGTGATTAGTCTGACGCTCATTGACCGGCCGGTCGCGTAGAAGGGATGCTTTACGTTCTTCCAGCTGCTTCCAAAGTTGTTGTTACTGTGTCGGTCGGACTGAGCGGCCTTCGGGCAGTAGATGCTGCGCACCGCGTTGCCGCGAATGTATGCATCGGTGTCACCATTGACCATGCCGACCGACTCCCATCCGTTCATCACGGGATGGTAGGACGGGACAATATGCAGGTGGTCGTTGTGGGTCGGCACCCACTCACTATGCCAGAAGATGAAGCGGTCTGGCTTCGCAACCGTAAACTGCAGGCCGACCTCGTTGTCGAAGATCGTGCGCTGCGGAATTAGGCTGTAGCGAAGGCTCGGGTGACCGACTTGAAAGACGGCCGCCTGAAGCGCCTCGTCGGCGGTCTTATGGACCGCGACGATCACGTCCACCCGAATAGGACGAAGGTGCTTCACGATCGTCTCGCGATCGAGCTTCTGGATTTCGTCGGGGATAAGCCCGAAGTCCATCAGCCGGCGCGAGTCGGAGGCCGTGAGATTGTGGTTGCGATATTCCGCGACCATCAGGCCGCCCATGGCCGGCGTGCGGCGGTTCTTCACGAACTGCTGAGCATGCGACGCCGCAAGGCGTAGCACGGAGAGCTGAGTGTTGTCAGACGAATCGGCATAAAGCACGATCTCGTCGACCTGGTCCAAGTAGTCGAGGTGGATTTCAGCCACAGGCTTTTTACCCTTGGACACAATCCACACCTGGCCGTTGAGTTGCAGCTTGAAGGACATCTTTAAACCCTTTCATTCGTTTATGTTGGATCTGTTTCCTGCCTAATATAATACACCGAAATTAGCTAATTTGTCAAACTTTTGTGCCGCTATTCCTTATTTCTAATCCCTAAAGACAGTATCTAGACGAGTTCTAGCTCCCGTTCAAGAGAGCGGCCAAACACAAGCCAGGAATTAAGCTCTGAAACCAGAGGGTTCCAATTACGACTAATTTGGGTCACATTCATATTAGGTCGTTTGCATAAGACCATAAGGTATTATTTACCTATGGAATTTAGAAACAGGGAACTCACAAATCGCCCGCTCTTCCCGGTAGGGATTAACATCTTTGTAATACGTGATGGGAAGATACTCCTAGGCAAGAGAAAGTCCTCATATCATGACGGTGAATGGGGAGTGCCAGGAGGACATCTTGAAGAAGGAGAGAAGATGCTTGAGTGCGCTGCCCGCGAGCTCCTAGAGGAAACAGGACTAACTGCTACTACTCTAGAGTTTGTTATTACAGACAACGATCCCAGACAAGACAAATTTCATTACGTGCATTTTGGCTTCTTGGCTGAAAACACGATTGGCGAACCAAAACTCATGGAGCCGGAGTGTTGTTACGGTTGGGAATGGTTCCCGCTGAATGAACTCCCAAGCCCGATATTCATAGGACACCAGAAGATAATCCAAGGATTTATCGACGGGAAACAATTCCTAGATTAAGTCCATATTTAAAGCTCCATTGCTAGGTATATTGACGTTATCTCAACAAGCAGCATAATCACAAGGTTCTTTAAAAAGAAAGGTAAGTCATGCCAGGTCCAGGTAGAGAGCTGTATTGCGTAGCGTATGGAACGCTTCTCAATCCGCTGATATTGCAGAAATGCGCACCAAATGCCAGGTTTATGGGTATCGCAGAAATTGAGAACTACGAACTGGTGTTTGATGGGCAATCCAGAAATCGGCCGGGAGCAACGGCTAATATCGTGTATGCTCCTGGCTATACTGTGTGGGGTGCGCTCTACTGCATCCCTGTTTCAGACCAGGAAGGCCTCAACGCCTTTGAAGGTTGCCCTGAGCACTACAATCTGGAGCAAGTCGATATCCTGCTGCCAAACGGCAGAAAGATGATGGCTTCAGCATACTGCAGAACAGGACGTGAAAAAGGGAAGCCCTGCAAGAGTTATTTGAAAGATGTGGTGGACGGCGCAGAACATCGTGGACTGCCTGCATCCTATATCTACAGACTTGAGGATATCGAAACCGTAGACTAGCTCCCAGGTAATGAAACCTAAGTGCATAAGAGCTCTCAAACCAACATGGCGCGAGAGTTCTTTTACGTTTCCCCATGAAGAAACCTCGTGTGAGCGAAGAGTCTCCACGAGGTTAAGGTTTTGCATCAACGATAAAGGTCACAATGGCTTTCCCGTCATGAAGGTCTCCGAGTGTAACCTTGATGCCCAAGCATTCGTTAGGAATGTTGACTATGCTCCCTGGTTTTCCTCCAAGCTGCTTAGCCAGGGTAATTGCACAGGTGGCTGCGTTGTGTGCAGCGATAAGAAAGTCTTCTTGGATTTCAGGTGCCTCAGACTCGGACATTTCACGTCCTCCAGAATTGCTCTGCAGATAGCATACGGCATTTTCTTATAAATACACCTCGTGGAATTAATACCTTTTCTTCCAGTATCCAAACAATTTTCCAATAGGTACAAAGGTACCAATCTTTCTCCTACGTATCGAAAGTGCGAAGCCGGTGGTGCCAAGTTCTTCCCCAATGCGCTCTGCGAGAGAACGCATATACGTACCAGACCCGCACACAACTCTCAGTCTCAATACATAGAAGCTTCTTTCATGAATTGCGGCAAACAATGTCTTCCAACCAACACGAATAACATCCTGTCTAAAGTCTGCACCAAGTACTTTGGAAGGTTCGTCCGAACGCGGTGCCTTAGAAAGGAAGTGCAGAATGCGGGTCTCTAACGTTTCTTTAGGTACGCAACTAACTCCTCGAGAGCGGATGCGGTACAGCGTCTCTTCATGTATAGGAATATCTATCGTATCGAGCGTTCCTTCAAGCGCGTATTGGAAGAGAGGCTTTCCATTAACCGTCTTAGAGGCGTACGCAGGGTAGGGAATGGTGTGTGTGCCAAGCTGGGTATGGAGCATGGCACGAAGCTCAGCGTTCGATATCTTCGTTTCTTTTCCGTGGTACTCGGGAATACCAAGCGCGTCTCCTGTATCTGTTTTGAAGTCGAGTACAACTTCTATATCGTATTCCTTGTCGAGATTGGTATATGCATCTTTGTTCTTGCATTCAGCACCAAGCAACACGAGCAACTTTCCTGAAGCCATAGGATCTAATCTACCTGCATAGCTTGCGGGCATTTCTTTGTATCTCGGGTTACGTACCTTCCACGCCTCAAGAACCTCAAGCGGCGTTTGCCCAACTTTCTTCTCTAGAACAACGCACTTACGCAGTGTGTTCTTTGCCATGGCCTGAAATAGCGTTCGAGGTATTCCTTAGGAAGAACACGAAGATAAGGAAGCCTATGAAAACAAACACGCTTCCCGCGATCATAGGAGCTGCGGGCGCAAACGATGCTGCCAAGTATCCTGCGATTATCGGAGGAATAGCTTGTGCTAGTGCCTGTACTGAAGCGGCAATACCAAGTACGGTACCTTGCTGGTTCTGGTCTCCTGCGCGGCTAATAAGTGCATTAAGGTTTGCCATTATGAGACCCATACAAACAGCCTGGGGAAGACCAACGAGATAGAGCATCCAGCTGTAGGGAACTAGCGTAAAGCTAAGTACGGTTACTGATACGCCAAGAAGGGCAACCGAGATAATGGCATAGGGAGAGAACCGTTTTGCCATGAAGCCCGTAACAAATGCCTGGGTTAGAGCAATACATACACCGATGAATGCAAAGTAGTCTCCGATGTTGCCCTGAGTAAAGCTGAACTTGTACACCATGTATGCACCAAAGAAGGTGGTGAAGAATGCGAACCCGGCCTGGAAGAAGAAGCTAACGCTGAATATCTTGCGAAGTCTTGGTTCCGCAAAGGCTTTCCAGATATTAATGAAAGACTGTGCAAAGTGCATTGCTTCTGTAGCTTTCTGCTTAAGAGTCTCGTTAAAGAGGAAGAACACCGCAAGCGCATTTAGGAAGCTAATTGCTGCAGCAAACCAGAATGGCGTTGTTGCATTGAACCAGGGAAGGATAGAAGGGTCCGAAAGCTTTCCGCCGAGGAAAGGACCTATGATAAAGCCAATACCGAACGCAGCTCCAAGCGCACCGAAACTCTTTGCCCGGTTCTCAGGAGTTGTAGAGTCTGCAATAGCCGCTTGAGCCACAGAAATATTTCCGCCTGTTATGCCGTCGAGTGCGCGAGATATGAAGAGAATGGGAATATTCCTCGTAATAATGCCTATCGCAAATATCACATACGAGAGGGCAGTACCAAGCAAGGAGAAAGCAAGCACTGGTCTGCGGCCTATACGGTCTGAAAGCTGCCCGAGAATAGGTGTTGCGATGAACTGCATCAAAGGGAAGATGGCGGTGAGAAGACCGAGCACTATATACCCCTCAGCAACCGTTAGAGAAGCAAGATAGTATGGGTAGGTTGGGTCCGTAAGGAGAAGCGGGATAACCGGAATAAGAATACCGATACCAAGCATGTCTACTAAAATGATACAGAAAACGATAACCAGCGGACTTTTGAGTTTATGCATAGGTAAATTGATAGTACCAGGATTAGATGAAGATTTGTATTAATAGAGAAAAGGCCCTGGCTTATGCGCCAGGGCCTTTGCTTCACTACTAAGAACTTTTTACGTGCAAGCCATGTCAGATAAATCACGAAAGCTATATCCGAACCCCCAAATCGTGACAATACCAGCGGTGGCCTTCGCACCCGCCAGTTTCTTGCGGACATTTGAGACATACACACCAATTATGCGATTCTCAGGCGCGTCACCGTGTCCGTAAAGGTGTTGCAGAAAACTCTCAGATTCAATAGGAATATTCTTGCGAAGCATAAGCAACTCGAGAACCCCAAATTCTTTAGGCTTTAGGTTAAGACGCGAGTCTCCAACATACACACATCTTTCGTTTATGCGAAGACATACATTGCCGAGCTCAATCGAAGGGCGAGCATGTCCTAACGATCGACGGCTAACAGCCCGAGTACGGGCAATTAACTCATCCTGGTGAAAGGGCCTGGATAGGAAATCATCTGCGCCAGCCTCTAGGTAACTTACTTTAATGTCGACTGCTTGCGTCTGACCTAAAACAATTACAGGAGTGTCTATTTTGGCTGCTCGCAATGCCTTAAGCACTTGAAGACCATACATGTCAGGCAGCTTGAGACTAAGCGTAATAAGGTCGTACTCGTATACCTTAGCCAAATCAATAGCTTCTTCACCCAGGTCAGTTACCTGGACAATAAAGCCTGCCGTTTTGAGCATGAGTTCAACTGACTGCGCAACCGACGAATCATTTTCAACAACCAAAATACGCATTTCAAACCCCTTATTGTGATTGCGATCTGTATAAGAACAGAACCTGTGGGCAGCATAGCCTTGCAGGCATTTTAGTCAATAAAAGACGTTTTTGAATATAAATAAACAACGCCCTGCATTCTGCAAGGCGAAGTGTTTTGGTTCAGGCTGGTTAGCCTGTTGCTCGAAATACATTCAGGATTTCAAACGAGGGTCTGATTACGCGGGAACGAAACCCGAAGTATTTCTCAGTAAGGCGAGCGAAGTCGTTCGCGTCTTTCTGAACCTTCTGCATATTCCTCCCAAGGGAGACGTAGTTAGTGAGGGCAACGCTGCCTTGCTCTGAGATAATACCCAGAGGTCGACCCGTGTCCTTACGGAAAGCCTTGAATTGGCTAGCGAAGAATTGCAGGTCTGCGCATATCCTTTCGAAGCCGCTGTCGGTGACGACGGCGGTCAGATTGGTCACACACGAGGTGTCGATCAGTGTTGGGCAAAGAACATTCAAGTCATAGAAGATCATGGTGTTTCTCTCAAAAAAGGTTGAGAGAACACCCCGCCATCAAGTTTTCTTGTTTTTGGTACTACCGAAACTATAGCACACTTTTAGAATAAAAGGAAAGGCGAGCAGTGCTCGCCAGTGCCTTAATCGTAGGTGCTAACGGGAATTACGTCCTCGTTGGTCTCCTTAAGATGAGCTTTCAATTCCGCTTCTTGCTTCAGACGGTATTCGTCTGCAACGCTTGCGGCTAACTGCTTTTTGACTTTGTTTTTCTCCCTTCTGAGGGCACCCGCTTTCTTAGCAGCTTCTGCGGCTCTTTGCCGCATTTCAGAAATTGCTTTCGGGTTCCCACTTTCGAGTACTCGACGTACAAACTCGGGAGCACGGCGCTGTTGAGGCATCGACGTTCTCTTTCCACTAAGGCCTTCTAGTCCCATTTTATATTTAAGAAAGGAGACTGTCTATAACTTCCTTAACGACATTTCCGTCTGCCTGCCCTTTAAAATCCTTCATGATTGAACCCATGAATTTGCCGGCATCAGCTTTGCTCGTAACACCCGCCTCAGCAAGTTTTGCTTTTACAATCGCTTCAATCTCTTCTCGAGATATCTGAGCTGGAAGGAAAGACTCAATAATAGCAAGCTCCTTATATTCAGGTTCAGCAAGTTCAGGACGTCCACCTTTGTTGAATTGCTCTATAGAATCCTTGCGCTGGTTAGCAGCACGCTTAAGTACAGCAAGTGCTTCGTCGTCTGTAAGAAATTCGTCAGGTTTGCGCTTCTTCGCAACAACTTCGTTTGTCATGGCCGTAACAACTGAACGAAGGGTACGTAGCTTGTCTTCGTCTTTGGCACGAAGCGCGTCTGGAATACCGGCTTTAATATCTTGGTGTATGGGCATGGTTATTGTGCTACGTACGAAGCAGGTACGCTTGCGTATGAATCTTTGGTAACAATCACGTGATCTATAAGGTCTATGCCAAGCATGCTGCCAGCTTCAATGAGTTGTTCGGTAACAGCTACGTCAGCAGGGGAGGCCTCACTAACTCCAGATGGATGGTTGTGCACGAGGATAATAGCGGCTGCAGCGTATTCAAGAGCTGGTCTAAACACTTCTCGAGGATGTATAAGGTTCGTGTCTATGGTGCCAATGGAAAGGACCTCGTCATGAATTACTTTGTAGTGCCCGTTGAGGTAGAGACCGCGAAGGTGCTCCTTTGAAAGAGAACGCATGTCTGTGGTGTAATCGTAGACGTCGCTTGCGGTGCGAATGGTTGGAGCTGCGGTTGCGTTCTTCTCAAAGAAACGTCGTCCAAGTTCGGCACAGGCAACAATTTGCATTGCTTTGCCAATAGGAATATCGAGTTCCTTAGCAAGCGCGTCTGCATCGGTCTGGCGCATGATACTTTTCTCGCCGTAGTCCTTCATTATGCGAGAAGACATGAGCATAACTTCTTCTTTCTTTGTTCCAGCTGAAAGAAGGATGGCTAGAAGCTCAGTTGTTGAAAGTGCTTGAGGCCCATTCTCGAGAAGTCGTTCGCGAGGCCGCTCTTCACTCGGAAGATCATTAATTTTAAGCGTGTAGCGGCGCTCTTTATTGCTTCCCATTACAAGGGTGCGATCTTGGATTACGTATGGCGAAACTGGCATATACCCTCACTATACCACCCGCACATAACGCTTTCCCGAGGTATACTTAAGATATATATGAACATGCTTTGGATTGGTTTAGCCATACTTTTCTTAATCTTTATGCAGGGCATAGGGCTCTGGCTCATAATGCGGCGCAAGGAGAACACTGAAAGCCCAAAAGACGACGGGGCGGGTCTGATGCTCCTGCAGAATCAGATAGAGAAACTGGAACGAGCACTTGATGCACGCATGGCCGAGTCTTCTCGTGCCGTACACGAGACTATGAGCTCGCAGCTTGGAGAATCCTCACGACTTATTAAGGAAATCACGCAGGAGATTACGTCTGTTAAAGAGATTGGACGCGAGACAGGCAAGTTCGCGGAACAACTCAAGGGTCTCCAGGATATTCTCAAGAATCCAAAGCAGCGCGGTATCCTTGGCGAGTATTATCTCGAGACAGTTCTCAAGAACGTGCTTCCTCCAGGCATGTACAAGATGCAGCACCCGTTTCTTAACGGAGAGATTGTGGACGCCGCTGTATATATAAATGACAAGATAGTGCCGATAGACTCCAAGTTCTCACTCGACAACTACAACCGGTACATTCACGCAGAAGGTGCAGAGCGCGTAGCACTTGAGAAAGCATTCGTTAACGATCTCAAGCTTCGTATAACTGAGACTGCTAAGTACATCCGTCCTGAAGAGGGAACTATGGACTTCGCGTTCATGTTTATCCCTTCAGAAGGTATCTATTACGATCTCCTCACAAATCAGGTTGGCGCAGGAGAGGAAGAGAACCTTATACAACGCGCATCTTCCAAGTACAAAGTTATTATCGTTTCCCCAACATCCTTCCTCGCATACCTTCAAACAGTTATGCAGGGACTTAAAGCGCTTCAGATTGAGAAGCAGGCAGAAGAGATTCAGAAGAGAGTAGGAGAGCTTGGAAAGCACCTTGGCTCATACGAAGATTTTTATAAAAAGCTTGGCGTGTCTCTTGGCACCGCAGTCTCTCATTACAATGCGGGATACAAAGAGCTCGGGAAAGTAGATAAGGATGTGTACCGCATAACGGCTCAGAAGATTGGTATGGAGGTTGATCTGCTAGAGAAACCGGGAGCAGGAATAGAGGATTAAAATAGTCGCACCCCCTCCGTGAGGAAAGGGTGCGTAGTTCAGGAGAACGTTTCTCCTATTTTCTTGAGCGCTTTCTTGATCTCGTTCAGAGACCCCTGGCTCGCATTTCTGAGGCGCAGGAAGTCGAACTCAGACATCACGACCAGATTGCCGACGGTCTTGATGTCGTTTTCCTCGAGAATGCCGAGCGTTCTCTTGGACAGCGGGCCCAGAATACTAATGGGCTGGGACCAGGAATTGCCTGGCGTAACCGAATTGCTCATGGGGTACCTCCTGAAGCTATATTAACATAATTATTACATAAGTCAATTAATACATATCAGAGTCTTGCGTTTTGGCCCTGAAACCCGTACAGTAGGGGAACTATGGAATTGGCTGTAATTAAGACGGGCGGAAAGCAGTATGTGGTGTCTCCAGGCGCTCTCGTAACCATCGAGAAGCTTGGTACTGGCGCTTCTACGCTTGAGCTCAAGAAAGGCGACACAGTAACCTTTGACGAGGTTCTTATGACCGACAATGGCAAGGATACCGTTATCGGTACTCCTTCAGTTGCTGGGGCTAAGGTAACCGGCACCGTACAGGTTATTGGCCGCAACAAGAAAATCGAGGTGGTGAAATACAAGGCTAAGAGTAACTATTTCAAGCGCCGCGGACATCGCCAGCCGCACATCAAAGTTAAGATCGACAAGATCGGATAAGGAAATTCCCGCAAATGTGGGATTTTTCTTTATCTTCGTGTTATTGTCCTTCCAGAAATTCACCATCTTCTAGGAGATTGCAATGCCCTCGATCTTTTTCTCGTTTCCGTTCCTCGTCGTCAGCCTTTTGGTGTCTATGGCCATTCTCGGCATCATCGCCGGCCTTTGGAAGTCCGCGGAGAAGCTCGTTTTCTTCCTGTGCCTGCTGAACGTCACGGCTGCATTCTTCGTTGTTGCCCAGAAATTTCCTATCGGGCATCTAAGCCACGTGCTCTGCATGGTTGCCTACATCGCGCTCAGCTTTGTAATTCTTCTGATAAGCGCACCGCCAACACGAATGGCCCTGTACCTGTACTACACCCGGAACACCTCGAAACACTTGAGCTAGACTTCGCACCAATCTCTTACCAAAGAGGGAAGCCCGATCACTCGGGCTTTTTCCTTTTCATATCTTTTACAATATCAGCGAAGCAAAGTTTACAGATATGGAGTTTCTTAACCATGCGTTGAGCGTTCGGAGGACTAAAAGGATTGCACCAAAGTCTGTTAATTCCTTGTGACAACGATCGCAGGTTGGTCTTATTGCCATAAATATCTAATTAGCGCTCACCGTACTCTCAATACCGCACCAAGGACAGAACCATTTCTCCTTATCCTTCGGCGCGTCTCCAATGCTCCACCATTTCTTACACGCTCCGCATTGAAAGTGCACAAGCTGTTCCATAGATGTCTTATGAGATTTGTCTTCCATGGCTTAGGTTTCTTTGCGGTTAGCGAGAGCACCTGAAAGTGTTTCTGCATCTGAATACTCAAGTTCAGAACCAGTTGCAAGGCCTCGTCCAAGTGCTGAGATACGAATAGTCGCACGAAGCGGTTGCAACACTTCGCGTACGCGGTCTGCCGTATTTTCGCCTTCGCTCGTTGCAGAAAGGGCGAGCACAATCTCTTGAAGCCCAGTCTTTGAACGTGCTTCAACAACACGTATTAAATCTCGTTCTCGAATAACACCTTTGCCTGAGAGGGTTATAACCCCGCCAAGGACAAAGTATCGGCCACGATATGCATTCGCCCGTTCAACCGCTGCAAGATCCTGGTCTTTCTCAACAACCATTAATAAGGAATCGTCCCGGCTGCGATCTGCACAGTAGCTACAGAGTTCTTCTGGGCTGGTTGGTGCAAAGCGCATGCACATACGGCACTGGCGAATATCGTTTCCAAGGGTAAGCAGAAGATCTGCAATACGAGAACGATCTGCAGGAGGCACGGTTAGAAGGTAGTACACAAAGCGTTTTGCCTGCCTTGGGCCTATGCCAGGGAAGCGTTCGAACGCACGCGAAAGGTCTTCAATACGATCCGCCATATCTAAAATTCGCTAGCTAAGCTCCCGTATCCAGAACGATCCATGGGAAGGAAGCTGGTACGCTTCTCATCGAAGATAAGCTCAACACTTCCCGTAGGTCCGTTACGATGCTTCTCAACAAGGATCTCAGCCACGTTGTGCCTATCGCTATCCGGATTCCCCTTGTCTTCGCGATGTATGAACATAACAACGTCCGCGTCCTGCTCAATAGAACCTGAGTCTCGAAGGTCTGAGAGGCGAGGCTTTCCTCCGCGCTGCTCAACGGCACGAGAGAGCTGTGAGAGGGCAAGCACAGGCACCTCAAGCTCGCGAGCAAGCTGCTTGAGGGAGCGAGAGATTTCTGTAACCTGCTGCACCATAGAGTCTGAAGACTTGGTACTTGTGGGAGCCATGAGCTGAAGATAGTCCACGATGATAAGACCGATACCGCGTTCACGTTTCAAACGGCGAGCAACGGCACGCATGGCAAGAATGTTGTTTGCAGGCTTGTCATCAATATAGATAGGAGCCTTGGAGAGAGACTCGAGCGCGTCACGAATCTTTGCAAAATCGTCCTCAGTGTTAACCGCTCCGGTGCGAATCTTCCATGAGTTCACATAGGACTCAGCAGAAAGCATACGGTCAATGATCTGCTCTGAACTCATCTCGAGCGAGAAGATACCAACTGGTACGTTGTGCTGTACTGCTGCGTTACGTGCGATGTTAAGCGCGAACGATGTCTTTCCCACGGATGGACGAGCCGCAAGGATAATAAGGTCGGAAGGATGAAGTCCTGAGAGAAGATTGTCGAGGTCAGGGAAGCCGGTTGGCGTTCCGCGAATTGCTCCGTCGTTCTTAGACATGGCCTCAATACGCTCCATGGTCTCGATAGCTTTCTCTGAGATAGCAACGAACTTGTGTGACGCTGAAGCGTTTCCAATAGCGTAGATAGATTTCTCAGCGTGGTCTAGAACCTCCGCTGTCTCTCGTCCGTCTTCGTACGCCATCTCGGTAATCTCGTGCGAGGTATCGATAAGAGAACGCATAACATGCTTTCGAGATACGAGATCTGCGTAGTGATGAAAGTTGCCAGGGGTAGGGGCTTGGCTCGCAAGTTCTGCAATATACGCACGTCCTCCTACGCGCTCAAGAACACCGCGGTCGTTCAAGCGCTCGCCAAGCGAAAGCATATCGATAGGTTCGCCGCGATCTGTGAGTTCGCGCATCGCTTCGAATATAAGCTGGTGCTTTTCTGCGTAAAAGGAATCAGCCTTCACGATGTCGGACACATCATGAATAGCATCTGGTTTAAGGAGGAGGGAACCTAAGAGTGCACGTTCAGAATCAAGACTCTGAGGAGGAACGCGCATCGCTGAGTTCTGGGCCATTCCCTCAATTGTATCAACCGGGCCTCTTGGTGACTATGGTGCCAGAAGGGGTGTCATCAACACGATATCCCCTGTTCTCTATGTGGATACGTATTTCGTCTGAACGTGCAAAATCCTGAGAAAGGCGCGCAGCGTCTCGTTCTTGAGCTAACTTCTGTATGTCTGCCGGAATAGGAGCTGGAGCTTCAGAGCGGGGAGGGTGCGTAAGAGAAAGCCCGAGCACTTCTTCTGCTGAGGTAACAACACCCCATATTTGTGGGTGCGAGAGGTCGTCGTCCTTAAGAACATCCCACAGAAGTGCCAGAGCTTTTGGTGTAGCAAGATCGTTCCTGAGTGTTGCAACCATGGTGCGGCTCGCATCCGAAGGGAGAGTGCGTCCCTTAGAGCTAACCTTCGCTTCGCGGGCTAGTCTCCAGAGTTTGTGGAGTGCCTCGTTAGACGCAGCGAGCGCTTCCCAGGTGAAATCTATAGGAGTGCGGTAGTGCGCCTGGAGGAAGAAATAGCGAAGAGCAAGCGGGTGATATCCGCGTTCGATAATATCGGATACATACACATCGTTGCCTAAAGACTTCGAAATCTTTTCGTCTTTGAGCGTAACGAATGCCTCGTGTAGCCAGTAGCGCGCGAGAGGTTTTCCGTTAGCCGCTTCAGACTGCGCAATCTCGTTGTTGTGATGCACTGGTATGTGGTCTATGCCTCCCGTGTGGATGTCTATAGTAATACCAAGTAATGCATGAATCATGGCCGAACATTCGATATGCCAGCCTGGAAAGCCGTAACCCCAAGGAGAATTCCATTCCTGAAGACGTCTTGAGTCAGCGTTTGAGAACTTCCATAATGCAAAGTCTGCTGGATGTTTCTTTTCTTTGTTTTCAGCTATACGTCGCCCAATGCTTGAAAGCGCTTCTTCGCGAGACAGTACACCATGTATGTTTCCAAGTTTGCCGTAATCTCCGAACTTGGAAGTATCAAAATAGATGCCATCTTGTGTGGCATAGGTAAATCCTTTTTTCTCTAGAATTTGTGTAAGAGCTATCTGCTCCTTTATATATTCAGTTGCGCGAGGGAAAAGAATAGACCCAGTGTCCAGATTGAGAAGCTGGATATCTTCCAAGAACATTTTGGTGTATCGATCTGCCACTTGCTTCGCACTTAATCCTTCACGTTTGGCACCCAGGGCCATTTTGTCTTCTCCGCTGTCTGCGTCGGCAACTAAGTGTCCTACGTCTGTGATATTCATAACGCGTCGTACTTGGTACCCGGCCTGCATAAGCACTCGAGCAACCAAATCTGAAAAGACAGGTGCTTTCATGTTCCCGATATGCATCTTGCTGTATACCGTTGGTCCGCAGGAATACATAGACACCTGCCCAACCTTTTGCGGAGAGAATATTTCTCTGTTGCCGGAAAGCGTATTTGTAAAGAATACCGGTGCGTTTAAGAGGGTCGGCTTGCTTTCTTTGGAGAATAGATTCGAGAACCAGGACATGCCCAAAACTATACCATTTATAGCCAGCGCTTCAGACGGAAGAACGTAAAGGAGAGAATACCTGCAATAGCCATGATGCAAAGAATCTTCCAGAAACCAATAGGATCGTTCGTAAACGGCATGTGGATTACATTCATACCGAATATAGATGCGACAAGCGTAAGGGGAAGAGCACCCACGGCCATAACCGTAAATGTCTTCATAACCTGGTTTTGAGAAGAGGAGAGGAGTGAGTCATTCGTAACACGAAGTTCGGTTGCAACGGCACGATACGAAGAGACAAGTGCAGCAGCATGTTTTCGTTCTGCTTCAATGTGCGCAGCGTGTGGGACAAACTGCTTGCCGAAGAACTCGGGGGCACCAAGATTGGTAAGGAAGATGTTTAGCGGCTCCTCATGTCTTGTTAGCGTTGTCTCAAAACGAAGAAGACTACGGCCGGCTTCAGATATAGTGCGCACTGTCTGACGTTCTTTGCCAGCGAAAATATCTTTCTCAATACGCTCAAGCATGCGTGCAGACTGCTCTGCCTCGCTACTAATTGCCGCATAGAGTCTGCGCATAACCCGCTCGAGAAGTTCTGCAGTCTTAGAACCTTTCTCAGGAATGCCGAGTAACTCTTCTGCCTCAAATACCTTATGGAGGTTGTATATAGACTCGATTGTTTCGTATCTCGAGGTTATGAGGAAGTTCTTGCCGATGATGAAATCAACCTCTTGAATACGTGTCTCGCCCTTAGATTCAGCAGTAGGGAAGTGCAGGATTATATATAGGTACTCAGGAGCTGAGATGGTGAGGGGGTAGGGAGTAGGGGAAATGATCTCCTCTTCGATACGAGGATCAATGTTGAATTCCTGCATTATGCCCGCAAGTTCTTCAGAAGTGGGGGACTCCAAATCTATCCAAGTAGTGTTGCCGCGCTCATGGCGAGTGATCATGTCTGAAGTATAGCAATAGAGTCACAGTAAAAAGTGATATACTGTTCATATATGTATGAAGACGACGCAGATCTCGGGGAAAAAGTAGAGGGAGATAAGAAAAGTGTGTGGGAGAGTCTGCGTTCTTTTCGTTTTGCAGCAGCACTCGCGCTCATGCTCGCCATCGGTTTTGCAGGCGGCATCTCAGTTAATGCTGAAGGCGCAACTCGCGTTCTCTCAAATATAGCCGCGCTCGGAGGCGGACTCGATGCAACTCCTGCAGAAGACGCAGACCTGACCGATTTTTGGAAAGCATGGAATACGCTTGATGGACGTTTCGTACAAACTCATGCCTCCTCAACACTCCCGGGTTCCAAAGAGAAACTGTGGGGAGCTATCCAAGGCCTCGCTGATTCCTACGGCGACCCGTACACCGTATTCATGCCTCCTTCTGAGGCAAAGGTCTTCCAGGAGGACATCAAAGGAAACTTTGAAGGTGTTGGTATGGAGATAGGAGAGAAGGACGGCATTCTTACCGTTATCGCGCCTCTCAAAGACACTCCAGCAGAGCGTGCAGGACTTCGCCCGGGCGACGGCATCCTTGCGATTGACGGCACGTCTACTGACGGACTTTCAACAGACGAAGCCATTAAGCTCATTCGCGGACCAAAGGGGTCTATTGTTACGTTCCGCATCTTCCGTGCAGGAGAGATAAGCGACTTCAAGGTTACGCGCGACACTATCCAAGTTCCAACCATTAAGGAAGACCTTGATAAGGCTTCTGGTGTGTACACCATCGCTCTCTACACCTTTACGGCAAACTCTGGAGACCTATTCGCTAGAGCAATCTCTAACTTCAACGCCTCGGGTTCTAAGAAACTCATTATCGATCTTCGTGGAGACCCGGGTGGCTACCTTGAAGCTGCCGTTTCTATCGCAAGCAACTTCCTTCCAGAAGGTGCGGTTGTGGTAACGGAAGACTACAAGGGCAAGCAAGAAAACATTGTGCACCGAAGCACTGGCAAGGGAACTATCGGAAAGGATGTGAAAGTAGCCATCCTTATAGACCAGGGCTCAGCGTCTGCGTCAGAGATTCTCTCAGGAGCACTTCAAGACGCTAAGATTGCAACCCTCATTGGTACTCGCTCATTCGGAAAGGGCTCAGTACAAGAACTTGTTAACATCAATGGCGGCGCACTTAAGGTTACAGTTGCTCGTTGGCTCACTCCATCAGGTCGCTCTATCTCAGATGGAGGCCTCACTGCAGACATCAAAGCAGACCTTACGGTTGAAGATGTGAAGGCAGGGAAGGACCCTCAGAAGGCACGCGCCATTGAGTTCCTAACTACTGGGAAATAAATATAAACAAACAGGGCTGCACTATAGATGTGCAGCCCCTTGTTTATAGCTCAGCCAATCCGAAGACCAACACACCTCGTCGCTGCTGATCCCTTCTGGGATAAAGTTCAGATAAGCGTCGCATAATTTCATGAACCGGAACGCCAGGAGCAATAAGCTCTGGAGGTTCTGTCCGCATCATCGAAAAGAAATCAGAATAGCTACGAATAGCAGTGACGCGCCTTTTTACTTGACGGTTGAAGACGAGAACGTCACCGGTCTTAATCTTTAGAGTTCGGTCATCCTTCACTCTAATTTCAAGAGCCTTACCCCGTTTGAAAAGGGGCATTACGTCGTTTGCAATTCGCAAGTCGTGCTCACAAGACATCGCTTTCCCCTTTTCCGAATCTGAGTAGAATAAAACACACTTTACCCTAGATGTCGAGAATAAATTGCAATAGCTCGTACAAAAGAGTAAACTAGCCCCACTATGAAAGTCATTTTAACCAAGGACGTGAAAGCAACAGGGAAGGGAGGCAGTATCGTTGAATGCGCTGATGGGCACGCAATGAACTTCCTTATTCCTCGTGGCCTCGCTATTCCGGCAACCGCAGCAAACCTCAAGAAGGCTGAAACCTTCAAACAGCAGGAAACCGATCGCAAGGAACTAGACCACAAGCTAGTATCAGCGCGTATCGCAGCTCTTGCTGAGGAACGTATTGTTATCAAGAAAAAGGCAAACGACAAGGGACACCTATACGATGCTGTCGATGCGGCTGAGATTGCTGCGGCAACAGATCTTCCTGAGGAAGCTATAAAGCTTGAAAAGCCTATTAAGGATCTTGGAGAGATTGAAGTACCTGTCGCTATTGGCGAAGTATTCGGAAAGATAACGGTTGTTATCGAAGCAGAGTAGTTAAAGATACAAACGTAAAAAGAGACGCTCCTCCTGGGGCGTCTCTTTGTTTTGTGTTGCGGTGTTGAATTTAGGAGGCGTCAGCAGGCTCCTCGACCTTCTTGACGTAGGCGACGACCTCAGCAAGCCACTCGTTCATATTTCCGCGAGGCTTGAGATTGCATTCATTGAGCCATTTCTTGGCAGCTTCGCTCTTGAGCTCAGCTCTAAGAGCGTCATGATCAACCTCGACAGTGCCGGCCTCCACGTTGATGGTGAGCAGGCGGAAGTTTTGTCGACGACTCATCCACGCAGTGCGAACGAATCGTTCGAAGATAGATGGATTCTTAGGATTGAATTTTCCGTCCAGTACTTCAACCCGCAGAGGGATTGCGTGGCCGAGACCATCCGTCATCAGCGACGGAGTGAGGTTGATTTCGAATCGGGTGGCAGATAGGGCTTCGCGGAACTTTCTGGCGTCCGCCTCAACTCGAGCCGCTGCGGTTTTTGCGTCAGCGAGGTCAGAGCTCTTATTGGCGATGGTCCTTTCCCTATCGGCAAGTGAATTTTGAAGCTCAGCGTTCTGAGTTTTCAGTTCATCCGTTTCAAGTGATGTGCGGGCCGTGGCAGCTCTGGTAGGCTTGCGGTTGCGGGTAAAGACAACTAAGAGGAGTAGGGCGCCCAAAGCGGCGAGGATCAAGCTCTCGATGATTCTCCACAGATTTATAGTTGCGATCTTTTTATTCGCGTCCGCCAACTGAGTTTTCACGTTCGCGGGCTCTTTCTGTGCGAGGGCCAGTTTGGCCTTAGCGTCAGAAGCCTCTTTCTGCGCAGCAAGCAGCTGCGCCTTGAGCATCGATGTGGCAGCATCTTGCGCCACGATCTGGTTCGGCGTAGTGGCCGACGGGATATTGATGCCGGTCGCTTTCGTGGCGACGAGAATTTCGCGTTCGCAGGTGCCCCACACATGGTGAACCATGGGGGTGTTGCGGCCATTGATGATCAGTTCCGTACCGGCGACGAGATGCCGAGCACCCATTTCAGTCAGGTGGTTCTGGGCGAGCGTAGCGTTCTTGCAGACGTTGATTTCAGCGTTCGTGGGCTTCGCTTGCGCAACCGTGGCAACGCCAAGGCAGACGACAAGAACGGCCATGAAGGCCGCTATATGGTGTTGGAGCGATTTCATCGCATCCTCCGTATTTCAACTAAAAAGGACTGTGTGTCCTGTGTCTTTTATGCCATAAATAGAGATAAAGAACAACCCCGCAGCTAGTGCGGGGCTTTTCTGTGGAATGCTTGTTTACGCAGGAAGGAGAACGTCTACAACCTTCTTGGTTACCACGCGGCCATCAAAATTGGTCTTGCGGCGGCTACGGAAGGCAACACGGCCCACAACCATGGAGTATAGGGTGTGGTCATGGCCAACCTTTACGTTCTTGCCGGCTTCGATTTTGGTACCGCGCTGGCGGACAATAACCATGCCTGGGCGAGCTGCCTGGCCATCAGCAAGCTTAATGCCGAGGTATTTCGGGTTCGAGTCATTGAGGTTTTTTGCTGAGCCTCCTGCTTTTGTGCTTGCCATATCAGTAAATGCTATTCTTTAGGTAGTTATGAGCATACCAGACCTAGTAGGGCAAGGCAAGGCGCAGTTAAGCCGTATTCCGGCTAATGTCTTTATCGTCTCTATTCTGGTACTTTCGGCCTCCGCTTCCTTTGGTCTAGGCTTTCTAGCCGGGCAAGACCAGGCTCAGGCAGGGAAGAGTGGGGTATGGGTAGAAGACCTGTTTGCAGGGCAACAAGTTCAGGCTGTGAGCGAGGCTGCAGTGGCTTCAGCTCCTAAGCCTGCTCTTACAGCGACACCCACCCCAACAGGCACGGGAGCCTACGTAGCGTCCAAGAGTGGGGAGAAGTACTACCTAACAACCTGTAGCGGCGTGAGTCGTATCAAGGAAGAGAACAAGGTCTATTTCAATACCAAAGCCGAAGCAGAGGCTAAAGGATATGAGCCAGCAGCAAATTGCCCTGGGTTATAGCGTAGAATAGAGACATGATTGTTCTTGATGTTGAATCCACTGGCCTTGTTGCTGAAAGACACTCTATCCTTTCCTTAGGCGCACTTGATCTCGATGATCCAACAAACCAGTTCTATGACGAGTGTCGCGTATGGGATGGTGCTGAGATAGAAGACGAAGCACTCGCTATAAACGGATTCAGCAGGGAAGAGGCAACAGACTCTTCAAGAAAGTCTGAAGCTGATCTTATACAAGCATTCGTGGCGTGGGCAACAGATCGTCCGCAGGAACATACGCTCTCAGCACAGAATCCTTCTATGGATTTAGAATTCGTGCAGGCAGCATGTAAGAGGGCAGGGATAGAGTGTCCTTTCGCGAAACGCACTATAGATATACATACTGTTGTATGGCTTCACATGCGCATGAATGGAGTTGAGCCTCCAACAAACAAGAAGCGTTCTGCGATAAATCTAGACTACGCACTCAAGTACGTTGGTCTTCCTGAAGAGCCAAAACCACATAACGCACTCACTGGTGCCTATTCACATGCAGAAGTGCTCTCGCGCATAGCGTATAATCAGAAATTATTGCCTGACTACGAGTCATACGACATACCATGGGAGACGAACTAAAAATTTCAACAGAGCCAGACGGAGAACTTGATGTTCCCGGTCTCCCTGCTGCAATAGGGGAGGGGGAGAACAAAGAGCGTAGCCAGCGTCTTGGTTCAGTACTCGCCGAAGCAATTCAGCACGGCAAGGATAAGGTTCCTGCAGTCCCAGCGCCTCTCGTCTGTAAACCGCAACAGCTTGAAAGTTGGCGCGTGTTTAAGATCATGGCTGAGTTCGTAGACGGCTTCGATCTTCTTAAGAAATATGGACTATCAGCAACCTTCTTTGGAAGCGTTCGTACGCAGCCTGAAGATCCATATTACAAAGCAGCCGTTGCGCTCGCAGGGAAGCTCGCTAAGAGCGGCTACGCAATTATTTCAGGTGGAAGTGCCGGTATTATGGAAGCCGCCAACAGAGGCGCTCACGAGGCAGGAGGAGCTTCTGTAGGGCTTAATATCCGTCTTTCTGACAACCAGACTTTCAACAAGTACCTTACGGACTCCATGGTCTTTGACCACTTCTTCGTGCGTAAGGTTATGCTCGCATTCGCTTCAGAAGTGTATGTATACTTCCCAGGAGGCTTTGGTACGCTGGACGAACTAACCGAGATCCTTACACTTGTGCAAACCAAGAAGATTAAGCCTGTTCCAATTGTGCTGTACGGCAAAGAGTTCTGGACACCTATTGTTGACCTCTTTAAGAACGAACTGTTTGCGAAGTATCACAACATTGATAAAGCAGATCTCAATTTGTTCGTGCTTCTCGATTCTGTAGACGAAGCGTATGACTACATTATTAAGAACGTAACGAGCTGCTAAGACGTATGGCCTCCTCAAAGAAAAAGGTACAGAAGCGGGCTCCTCAAGTATTCAATACTAAAGGGATTAACAGCTTCTCAAATAAAGGAGTGCAGAAGCCGGTTAGAGCTTCGTACTTCGGAAAGAAGGCTCGATAATGATTTTTTTACAGAAAACCGGTCTGAACAAACATGTTCAGACCGGCTAGTTTTTAGGTATTTCAATATCGTAATCGCGTGCAAGTTTTAATACCGCTTGGCGAAACGATACTCTCTCAGCGAATTGTACAAAGTCGATTACGTCCCCGTGTCTGCCGCTTGAAAAGCAATGCCAGAAACTCTTCTCCGGAACCACGAAGAACGAAGGGGTCTTCTCTTTTGTGAACGGGCTGAGGCATACGTACTCTCTGCCTCTCTGCGTGAGAGAACAATAAGAAGCTATTACCGCTACGAGTGGCGCATACTTACGCACGCCATCGACGAACTCAATGCTTAAACGATTAGATTCGCGAGCCCATCGTTTGGGCAGCAAGCCCTCATCTTGAAGCTTGAAAATCCGTAGGGCGCATTCGTGCAAAAGCACCTTGAAGTTAGGTGAGACTTTTGTTCGACTGCTGCGAGTTCTTCCAATCGATCGAACGTGACTAACCAAACCGAGAAACGAATGTGCTTCTTCCGGTGTGGTTATGGCTCCTGCGAGCAGTGTTGCCAACTTCTGGCTTTGTTCGACAGTTGGACCCATGTATCCTTTCGGAGTCAGAACCACACCCGTTATTGTGATTGAAGACTTGCATCTATCTTTCACGAATGATTTTCGACGGTTAATTGAAAAACCTGCAGCTGACACCACGTCCCGGATTCGTTTTCGCAAAATATGCGGAATGGGATCCATCGAAGAAATGGTCAGATCGTCGAGATACCGGGTGTATACCGTCCGCGGCATGTCGATAAGATTACGTATACGAGAATCAATCTCATGCGCGCAGTACAGATCGAACAGGGCAGGGGAGCAGGGTGCACCAACTGCCAAGCCGCCATCCTTGGAAGCACAGTGTGTTTTCAAGAATTTTAGCGTAGAAGCAGGATGGGTAAGCCGAGTATCGAGTGCATGCAATGCGTGTACCAGTTTGGTAAGAGACACGTTTGCATACGCTTCTCTAACATCAAGCTGGTAGAAATATCGGTTCTCAATATGCCACGCTGCGTTGTCTTTTCCTGAGCGTCCACTTAAGGCACCGAACGAAGAAAACAGTACAAAGTTGATATCAGGTATGTCCTGTAGATAACCAAGCAGTCTCGTGTGCACTCTGCGCATTGCAACATTTGGATGCGCGATAAGTCGCTTCTTGCCCTTCGGGTATTGAATACTCCAGTCAAAGAGCGGAACACCAGAAGAGGTGTCCGCGAGCTCGGAGAGCTGCATTGGATCCTCCTAAGTGTTAAGCCGTGTTCATCCTGAGCGCCTGAATGAGCAAAGTCAAATAAATAAAACCGACCCTGAATACTGGGTCGGGTGATCTTTGCCTACAACGGGGGCCTGGAGAACCCTAGAAAACCGTTGTAGGCCGCCGGAGGCGACGCCGGACGTGTGCAGGCAGTGCCGTAGACCGGTGCGGATGTGAGCCTGAATCTCTTCCCGTGCTGGTCTAGAGAAGCATCAGGCGCGGTGACGGGTCAAGCCCCATCGTTTACATATTGGTCTTGAGTATATGTAGTTCAAGTCCTAGGCAATCCATAGGTGCTGATCTAAATATATAAGAAAGAACAGCTGTTCTCCAGGCAACGCCGCGTACCAGATGGTTTCAGCGTCAAAACTACTTTAGCAGAGCAGGGGAGTTACGTCTAAAAGGCACCTTACTATTCTCCTATTTACCACTTCCCCAGTGTTCTTTTTGGCTTTTCGGGGAAGTGGTCACTTTTGCATAGATTGGTACGTACATAAATAAATACAGATAGGATTTCTTCTCACAGATTTTTTCTAGACCTGTAGAGAGGGAAGAGAAGTACCAAATAGGAACTAAGCCTTAGGTGGTATTTAGCCCTTCCAGCTTATATACGTACACTTCGTACAATATATCTTTGACGTAGTGTAACTGTTTGAGCCTATATAGTTACTTGCTCATCGACTATGCAAATGTAAGCGCTTCTCTATTGTCACAAAACCTTCGGAAAGCATCCCAGGACATTAGTGACTGGTTCCCTGCCAGCTTCTTATCTTTTGTTTGAATAAACAAGTCAAGAATATCTTGAGTAAGATCAGGGTTCATTTGTAAGAATATTACGGGATAAGGTTGGTCTCTTGTGCACTCATATTTAAGAAGTTTACTATTTATGCAACCAACCAGGCTTCGTTTGTCTGAGGCGAAGAATGCATCAACACAGAAATTACCATTCTGATCATATATAAAGAAGTCAGCTCTACTACGAGTCTCTTCGCTAAAGAGATACTCTCGATGAACTAACTCCTTATGAAAACGCTTGCAGAGGTATGTATATACGTCGCTCTCATTCTTGTGAGCCCTTTTACCGATGGTTAGGGCACGGTCAGAGCTATGAGCTCCAGACCTATAATCATCCTGACCACCAATACCAAGTTGCCGTCTTAGAGAAACAACGCCTCCAAAGCTATATTCAATTGCTCTTGAACTGGGCAAGTAAGGATAAGCATCTATTTCGGGTGTCGTAGGATAGTGATTGTTTTCGAGGAAAAATTGTTCAAATCCAGCCTGAATTTCTTCAAGCTGCCATGGAGTCCTGTTCCCTTTTTGTATTCGTAGTGGCATATCACTTATCAGTATTTCATACAAAGATATGAAAGTTATGAACTCGCCTGCTCGAGTATCCGAGATTAAATACGGCCCACTCTATGAATATTTTAGGTAGGGGACTTCCCTATTTAACTACTAGGGTAACAGTAATCTCCTTTATAAACTGAGCACACATTTCGTCAGGATTGCATATTGGTCTGCCTGTAGCGTGAAGTGTAGTCGTTCCTACGGTACTTGCTGTATATACTCCTTGCTCTCCACGAATGGTAGAAATGTTTGTAACGCGAGTAACAATGCCTGTTGGATCGAAAGAAAGCTCCCATTGAAGAGAATCGCCCATGGCTATACCAAAGCGCTGGCCATGTTTAAGAACGACTGTCGTGTTGTCATCAGCCTGAGTAACCATGTTCACCTCGGTCGTTGCAGGAGTCTCAGGGGGCGTGGTTACCGTTGTAACAGTGGTTGTGGTTGTAGTGCTCGCCAACTCTGTTGCAGGTGTAGAGGAAGCTGTAGAAACCTCTGGCGTTGCTGGAGGAGTATTAACGCTAAGCATAAAATACCCGGCAATACCGATAAGGATAATGACGCTAACAAGGCCGAGGATGATGACATGCTTTTGGTTCATGGGATGGTACTTAAAGTGTATGACGTTAAAGATACTACTTTCTTACCTCTCTACATTGAACGAAGAAAGCGGCTAATACGATCTGAGAAAGAAATCATTAAAGTCCCAAGATATTTTTTAAAGGTAGGCTTCGTGAGACCGGCAGTGTTTTGTGTTGCGTCTGGGTGGTACGCAATAAGGATCTCAGCTGTGGTAGCAACACGTAGTTCAATCGGCACTGACGTTGTTGAGATAACAAAAGGGATTGAGGCAGTAACGGTTGAGGTTGCGAGAGTGCTTGTGGCCGTTGAGTCTGTTAGAGACCGTACAATCTCTTTAATATCTTTTCCAACAGGAGTCTCACTAATAGGAGTTGGTTTAAGTACCTGTGGAGGGGTGGAGATTGAAACGTTTGGCGTAACTAGTTTAATAATAGGAACAACAGGCTCTGTGGTCTTTGGCTTTGCAGGCGGCAGTACCGCAGGAGGCGTAGCGAACATCTGTACAACAAAGAGTGCGTCCTGGCCTTTGTAGGTACCTTTGGCAACTCCAACTCCCATGTACTTAAACCCACCATCAAGAATGTTATGCCTGTGTGCAGGGGAGCCCATCCATGCAGACACAACATCTTCAGAGTCCAAGATGTTAACGGTTAGATTCTCTCCCATGTAGTTGTACTTGTACCCGACAACATCTAGCCAGTGCATAGGCGTTACGCCCTCAGGAGAGACGTGTGCGTAATAGCTATTCTTTGCCATGTCTTCAGCCTTAAGCTGCGCAGCTCGACTAACGAACACATCCTCGGAAAGGGTAGGCACACTTTCCTTCTCTCGCTCTGAGTTTGTTAGGGAGAAGACCTTGCTGGCTTGGACTGACGCAACCGTTCTGTCAGCAAGAGGCTTCTCAATCAGATCTTTAGAAGTGTGTAGAGCTACGGAGAATACAACAATACAGGAGAAGACGAGAAGCACGTCCCGAACATGTTTGTTCATTATGATAGTTATAAAACAAAACTTAAAAGTTAGCAACCAGGGTTAAGGCCAGAATGGTTACGTATTCTTTACACTATATTCAATAAATCCTACATGAGTTGCTTCTGGCTCAAGAGTCAGAAGGCCGTTTGCGCCAGGGTCATTAGCGTTTACTGCATCAGTGCTGCAAGTCTGAGGCTCAATCTCAATCGTTCGGTCTTTGCCTAGGGTGTGCAAAACAATAAACTTACAATCCGCTGATGCGCGTATGCTAACTTCTAGATTTTCGGTTGGATATGAAATAACTGCCGGTTCGTCTGGTATCAAATCAGTAAATACATGATCTAGCCTAAGTGCCGCGTTTACGGGTACCGGCTTCCGTAAATCAAACTGTCTAAACATAACTAAATCTAGATCAAGTAGTTCGTTAGTAGGAAGCAGGTCCTTATCCATACGCATAACTTGATTGGCAGGGAGCGTGAGCATAGTCTCGTCTCCTGAAAGACGCTTAAAAGAAGGATGAAGTGCGAAGCCAAATGGCATACGCTTGTCACTTGTGTTAGTTACTAAATATTCAATACGGAGTCCTAATTCTGAAAGTCGATACGTCAAGGTTAATTTTGAGGGTACTGGAAACACGTCAAAGTATTCCTGTGAAGAATCCCAGTGCATGCTGGTTGTTACAAGCGCTGTGTCCCCTTCTACTGTAGGTACGCCATCAATATTCCATTCCGCGTCATGGGCTAAGCCATGAATAAGCGCATTATCATCTACTCGTTTTGGATAATTCTCCAAAGAGTAGGAAGTATTCTCAAAAGTAAACTTCCTATCACGTATGCGATTAGGAAAAGGATACAGAACAAAGCAGCCTGTATAAGCATGTTCTAACAATGCTTCCCTGTTTGTATGTATAAGTTCCCTCTCGTCTGTCTTGAGTGAGATAAGATTGCTTCCACAATCTACAGCTATTTCCGCAGAAAGAGCCCCGCTCTTAAGAGACGCTATGGTCCCTAATTTCTCATCTTGATACGTTGTCGCAAGAGGAGCCATATCCCTAGCGTCTATCCGATCCTGTCAGCTAGTGGAGGTACAGACGCATTCATACGAGCCGTAGCTTCGTTTGCAGTCTGCTTGTACTTGTCTGCCTCTGCTCGAAGATTGTTAATCTCTTTCTTCAACTTCCCCATCTGGATGCTGCTGCCAATAGCTCCTGGAAGAGACACGAGGAGACTAAGGACAATACCAAGAAGAATGGCAAGGATAACAACAACTGCTAGAGAGCTCTCAAACTGAAGGCCCATGAATGCAAGAGCTACAACCTCTGTGTTTTGAAGAATAAAGACAATGGCACCAACGCCGAGCACGAAGCCGATTATAAGTGAAAATATCATAGCAATATTATACCCCAAAAATAATAACTAGGATTGCTCTGTGTAGTACTCAATCTTTATATCGTCTATCCACTCAGTGCCCGGAATAATGCTTAGGACTTTGCCAAAAATACGGGAATCTTCCTGTTTAACCACAATTGGATAATAGGTGCCGTAGCTATTTTCAGGATTAAGATACACAACCTCATCTACCCGCTCGAATCGCTTGATAACTGCCATATTCCCAAGAATGGCAACGACTCTGTCTCCGTTATCAACCTGGTTCGTTACCTCAACAATAACGTAGTCTCCGCTATGAATACCCGCGTCCTGCATACTGTCCCCCACTGCTTTAACTGCCACAATATTTGTTTGGCTAGCACGAGGACCAATGAGGCTGCGCTCTACAACGATGTACTCGCCGTATTGACTGTCGGCATAGACTTCCATGGCATCGCAACCCGCTGACGCAATAACAGGTACTTGTATAAGGTCTGAGCACATCTGAGATTCAACCCCATCAATTAGTGAAATGCTGCGATGCTGGAAGCGATCTCTCTTAATAAGGCCTTTCTTCTCAAGTCCCTCAATACGCTGGGTAACGCTCCTAAGAGAGCGGAGCTTTAGCTGAGTTGCAAGTTCTGTAATCGTTGGAGACTTCCCGTTTTTCTCAATAGAGTTCTGAATGAGAACGAGCGTCTCTTTCTGTGCGGGCGTGAGTCCTACGAGCTTGGTCATAGATGTATGCTAGCACCCACATGTTTTAAAGAACATACACAACATGTGTATTTATCCACACAACATACACAAGTTGAGAAAAACTTTGTACAATGAGCAGTAATGCGCGTTCCTTGTCTTAGTGGTGCGAACTATGCCGTTGTCGATGTGGAGACAACGGGCACTAGTGCTACCTATGGACAGATAATCGAGATAGGAATTATACGTATCGAAGATGGAGAGGTTGTTGATACGTATCAGACATTCATCAAACCTACGAGTACGCTTAATCCTTTCATAACTTCTCTAACAGGAATACGAGATGCAGATCTGGAAAACGCCCCTTCCTTTGAACAAGTATCAGGACGCATACAGGAACTCCTTGAAGACGCTGTATTCGTAGCTCATAACGCACGCTTTGATTACTCCTTTGTTAAGAGCGAGTTCAGGCGTCTCGGTATCTCTTGGAATGCCAAGACTCTTTGTACTGTGCGCATGTCTCGGAAACTCTTCCCGGCTGAGAAGGCGCATAACTTAGATGCCCTTATAGAACTCCATGGTCTCCGAATGGAAAACAGGCATCGTGCCTTTGACGACGCGTACGCGCTCGTTGAGTTTATTACTATTGCTGCAGAAAAGCGTTCTGAAGAATTAGTGCGTGAGACTATTGCAACCATTCTCGGGAATCATACGCTCCCAGCGGCTATAGAACCAAGCGTTGTTAAGAATCTTCCGCATGCGCCTGGCGTGTACATCTTTTATGGAAACGAAGACAACGTCCTCTATGTTGGAAAAAGTGTAGACATAAAGACACGTGTGATGTCACACTTCTCCGCAGACCATCTCTCAGGCAAGGAGCGGGCCATGTGCGAAGAAACTGCACACATAGAGTATGAAGTAACGAGTGGCGAGCTCTCTGCCCTGCTGCGCGAGTCCATCCTCATCAAAGAACTCTTGCCGCTGTATAACCGCAAGCTACGCAAAGCAAAAAAGCTTGCTGTTATAGCAAGCGAGACAAATGAGCTCGGATACAAGCATGCGGCCGTGGCGTATAGGGACGAATTAGATCAAGAAGACTTCGGGAATACCGAGGGCGTATTTAGAACTGCTTCTCAAGGCAAAGCGTCTCTTAAAGAAGCTGTTAAGGAATATCAGCTGTGCCCAAAGCTTCTAGGTATAGAGAAAGGTTCAGGTGCCTGTTTCCAGTACCAACTTAGAAAGTGTTTAGGGGCCTGCCTCGGAAAGGAAAATGTAGACATGTACAATGCTCGCTTCGCACAAGCGTTCGAGAAGCGTCGCATACGTTCTTGGCCCTTTAAAGGTCCAGTTATGCTGCCAGAAGATCCATCTGCTGAAGAAGGCACTGTGTATGTTATTGACCAGTGGCGAATACTGAAGACTCTTTCCTACACCACAGACGGGTATGACGAACGAGAGGTTGATTCAGATTTTGATTACGATTCCTACAAGATTCTCAGCAAGCACCTTCTTCGCAGAGATGTGCGCGCAAAGCTAACGCCCTACACATCCCAGCTTTCAAGGGAGTATGCTTATTGAATCAATTTCTAGTATGCGAGTGTCCACGTAGTTCCACGAAGCGGGAATGTGCCCGTAACCTTTCCAGAGGAATCCACACCTGTTGTATCAATCATGAGCGTGGTGCCAATTGAGGAAGCGATATCGCTACTCATAACCGCCTTAATCGTAAAGATACGAGGCTGGCCCTGAACAACGGTTGCCGCGAGCGGAATGAATGCAGCGCCGTTGGTAAAGGTACCGGTGACATTCATGCGAGATCCTCCCTTGTCGTCAGAGGTTGTAAAACCAGTGATGGTCTGTGCAGGAGCTGTACCATTTTGCTTCAACCAGAATCCCTTTATTTTTGCTGGTGTCTGGGTTGTATTTACTACACGTATGTAAGCAACCGGTACTGAGCCTCCGGCTTTAACTGTTCCGCCAAACAATAACGGCACGGTTGTTATCGATACGCTGGACGCATCAGTGCCCGCGCTTGAGCCACCTACCGTAAACTTCTCGTTCGCGAGTTCGTTAAATTCATACTTCTTATCTCCGTAGAGACTTATCTCGTACTTCCCTGCATCAAGACCCTTAACCAAGTTCACTGTCCATGTGCCGCGCTTAACTTTCAAAGTCTTGCTCTTGTACACGACGTCGCCATCCGCATTACGTATCTGTACGGTTACGCTCTTAACTCCTGTAACCTTTCCACTAAAAGCACGCTTTGCATCAGTGGAGGATAGCGTGTCACTGTCGATGCTTCCTTCTGCAATGTATGCAGTTACAGAACAAGTAACTTTCTTACTGCCAGAACTAAAGGTATAGGAATACTTGGTTGTTTTGTCGGGAGATTCAGTTTCAGATCCGGAAAGACTTATGCTCTTCCCCTTTTCGTCCACGGCTTTCTTCGCGTTGTCGCTTGTCCACTTAATTTCAAGGTCGTCTCCTTCTTGTACGTATATTTTTGCATCTTTAGACACACGTACCTCTCCTGCAGAGGTTGATACGTTTAAAGAGCACATTGGTTTGTTGCTTGCGGCAGAGGCTGAGAACGGTAGAAATGCTACCGAAAGAAGCATGAGCGCTAGGGGAAAGCGTAGAGACATAAATAGGTATTTAGGAGTAAGAGTAGGCAAAGTATAAGTCTTCCATAGTGTGCGTATCATGAAGACAAACGTTAACCTCTGTGACCCAGGTCACAGAGGTTAAGACGTTCGAACTCAATAAGTATTACGCGCCGGGAACTTTGTCACCAACAACCTCCTGGTCTGATGAGTCGTCCATGAGCATAACACCGCTGTGTATGCCGATGCCAGGAGCTGTCATAAGAGCAGCGTTAGCTGTGGCAGCATCAACAGTCATAACCTCGCCGCTTTGATTTACGTATGCGTACGTAGCAGCAAAAGAAATGCCTGGAAGTGCGAGGAGTGCTGCAGATGCAGCGCCGAGAAGTACCTTTTTCATAGTCTAGATAGTGTTTAGGGTTATCGGGTTGCTAATAATCTGGCAATCCGTACGTTATCTATAGCTTATTGTTCATGAACTCAAGATGAAGGATTCATCAAGACTCATTTAGGTGTCTCGTGAAGTGTTGCTTGATGGTTGCGTCGAGTGCTCGGCTGAAGTCTATGGCGTGCTTTGGGGACAAGGCTACTTCTGAAATAAGCGAACCAACCTTAGCGTTAGGACGTATGTAGGCAAACTGAATTATTACAGAATCGTCAGAAACGGTTACCTGCGTAGCATTACAGAAAATTGCTTTTGCATCAGGAGATATGTTTATGGCTATCTCTTTCTTGGGTACGGGTACGAGCTCATCCATATTAGAAAATATGCTTTATCTTATCTATTATTTCCGTGAACCAGTTTACAAGTATCTCCCATCCGTCTTTAACCTGGCCCCATACGTAGCCGAAGTTCTCTGTTCCAGCTGGAGACTCTACAATATGGCGGATGGAGATGCCGAAGTACGAAAGCGCCAGGATAGCGATAACGATAAGAATGATGAGTCTAATCATGGGACCAGTATACTACGGGCATGTCTACTAAGAAGCGCACTGCAGTGAAAAAGGATCAGGTTAAGGTAGCCATGGCACACCTCAAGAAGGTTGATCCTCTTATGCACGCTGCTGCCCTCCCCTACCGCAAGGAACTAGGAAAGAAGATAACTCACAGGCGCGGATATAAGCGCGACGACCTCTTTGCTGCACTTGCCGGGTCTGTGGTTGGTCAACAGCTTTCCGTTAAAGCAGCCGATACTATCTGGGAACGGCTTCGGGTAGCCTCAGGAGGCGCCGTTACCCCCGAAGCAATTAAGAAGCTTCGCGTGCCAACCATGCGCAAGGCAGGACTCTCTGCAGCTAAGATTAAAACGCTTAAAGAACTTTCTAATGCAGTGCTTATCGGGAACTTGGACCTCCCTGCCCTTCGCAAGGTGCCTGAAGAAGAAGCCATAACAAGACTCTCAAGTATTTGGGGTATAGGACGTTGGACTGCAGAAATGTTTCTCATGTTCGCGCTTGATAGAGAGGACGTGTTCTCTTCTGGAGATTTGGCACTCAGGCGAGCTGTTGAAACTATTTATAATTTGCCGAAAGACACTCCTTTAAAAACAATAGAAGCTATTGCTGCAAGCTGGACTCCGCACAGGACTTTTGCATCTAGAGTGTTGTGGATGACCAGGGACTAAATAAATTAGCCTCTTAGTTTAAGGGCAGGTATAAAACGAAGTGTTCGCTGCATTGAAATCGAGCGTCACTGCCTTAGAGGCTCCAGTACTATCTACACACCAACCATTGGCGCCACTGCTTGTCGGACTATTCAACGGGACAGCAAACGCCCACCGTGCCGAACTTACGCCGCAAAAGACACGACTCCCGTTTGCCGCACCTCGATTATGAACTACACCCACCCCAAGCGCATTTATATTCCCTGTAACATCAGGATCAAGAACCGTATTAATAAATAATGCAGCAAAGCTCGGGTTTGTTTTACTTAGGCACTGATCCACGTTATCTTCCCCGCCACCTGCTCCCAAGCCAGTATATGAGCCGTTCGCTGCGGAGAATATCTCTGCCTGATTGCGCATCGCTGCCATTTGCGTTTTGATAGCCGCGTCTCTGCTTTGCGAACGTGCATAGTTGAGAGACGCCAGAATGATTCCAGAGAGCAGCCCGATAATGGCAATTACTACTAGCAATTCTACAAGTGTAAAACCGCGAACTTGTACGTTCTTTCTTTGGCATGCTGGAACAGCTTTGCGCACAGAGCTAAAGAAGCCTTCTTCCAAGTGTTCTATTGACTGCAGCTTTTCCATCATGTGAGATCTAAAGCTCGGGCCGGTGCAAGTATGGCCCTGGGATCTTTCTTCCAAGCATCTGAAACATCGGCATATAACTCAAGCTCGTTTCCATCCGGATCAAGAATATACAGCGAGTGTGTAACACCATGGTCTGTAGACCCTATGATAGATACTCCTTTGGCTTTAAGTTCCCTATATGCTTCCTTAACGTCTTCTGTCTTGTCCCCAATCTTAAACCCTATGTGATACAAGCCTGGTTTTTGAGAGCCGGGTACTTTAGGCTGCCCTCCAACCTCAAGCATAAGGAGCTCATGGTGTGTTCGACCTGAAGAGAATATCGCCATACCAGGCCCGCGAGATATTTCATGAAAACCAAGAGTTTCCTTATAGAAATCAGCCATACGAATTGCGTCCGTAACATAAAGAACGACATGTCCTAGTTCTTTTATTTGCATGTCCCTATTCTACCCTGTTGTGCCGCTCACTCTGGATGAGGTTGAAAGCCTCTTATCCTTTAATAAATCTAGGCTCATCTGAGAATAAAGTTCCTGCGCGCAGATCTTTTGCGATTCTATCTGGAAGAATCCTGACATCTGTTGTGGGAGACACCCATACTATTTCGTTTATTTCATGAATATGCGTTCTTTCTAATCCTTCTAGGTTTACAAAATCCTGACCATTTAGGACCTCAAAAAAGAATTCTACTGGTTGAGTTAAGTTTTTGTCCTCAAAAGTATTTACGTATAGCAGTCTTCCAATTTGCGGCTCAACTCCAAGTTCTTCTACAATTTCTCTACTAAGACATTCTTTAGGGTCCTCTCCCCATTCAAGGTGACCTCCTGGAAGCGCG
The DNA here is from genome assembly GCA_028286615.1 of Parcubacteria group bacterium. GTDB lineage: Bacteria > Patescibacteriota > Minisyncoccia > Phycocordibacterales > Phycocordibacteraceae > C7867-001. Next base: position 53,941 of record JAQBRG010000005.1, read on the forward strand.
ACAAAAGTTATGTCGTGAGAATGCCTAACTACAAGTAATTTTCCCTCGTGGAGGATTATTGCGCGGCAACGAATTACATATTTCTTACCTTGCATATCTGAATGGTATCAGATTAGGTATGGTTAGCAGCCTAAGACGATGTTGGAACCTCTTTGCAACATGTGATAGGTTCTGTCTAGAAGGAGGATCAGCCATGTGGATTGAGGAATATACCTATGGACCGCCTATATCTGAAGAGGAGCGCCAGCGGCACGTCGCTGCCATTGAGGAGGCTCTCCAAAAATATAGGGAGTATCTGGAAGCTAGGGGCGAAGTAATCTGCCAGCTCTGGTCAATACATGACATAGACAGGCGTCACAGCCATCAGTTCTGCTCTCTGCACATCGATGATTTGAAGCGCAAGGATTTCCATAAGCGCTATAACAGCTCGTTGCCAGAAACAGCACCGGACACCTATTATGCTTTTGCTCGGGATGAGCACTCCCGACTCATCCCAACCTATCACTGCCGTGTGGACGCAACGATTTACAGGCGCATCAAGGATAGCGATATTGGGCTCTGGTGCGTAACCATTCCTATGGATACCGTCGAGGCGGTCGCACTCATTCCGCCAAACGATTTTATCTCACTGACCGAAGGCTTGATGCCTGCCCGCTAATATTGAATTAAACTAAGCCGTACGGTTCGCCCTGCGGTTTTCTTTTGCAAGTTAAAATTAGTGAGCTAGCTGCCTGGGACGATCTTGGAACTTATTTAATCAGATGTTGCGTATATCCTTCAGCAACTAGCTGCACGTAGGCCTGCCACACATCGTCTGGTATCTCTTGTTCAATTTGAAAACCCTTAGCCGGATATTCCTTTATACGCTGGAGATCTCCAACCATCATATTAATTAAGTATTCTTTTGTTCGCTCCTCGTTAGGATATTCTTTGAAGGATATGGGTGGGGACGTAACCACGAAGTCCATATCAGGCCATTGTTTAGCGAAAGTAGCATAAGTTCGTCGCTCCATGTAGGGCTTCTGTATAAGAATGAGCTTGCCAACTTCTACGCCCTTTTCTTTAAGTAGCTGTTTTGTGAATTGAACGTTGTCTCCAGTATTCGTTGCTTCCTTCTCAAGCAAAATCTTATCTTCAGGAACTCCCAGACTCATTGCAACTTCTGTAAATTTCTCTGCTTCAGTCATGCCCCACAATTCCATAGTCTTTCCCTTCCCATCTCGGCCCGAAAAGATGATAAGCGGGGCCCAGCCCTCGAGATAGAGTTCCGCTGCATACGCAGGAACGCGCAAATCGCTGCTCCCAAGCACAAAGATTGCATCAGCCTTCTCAAGAGGCTGGTGCAGCTGCATGTAGTCCCAGATAAGTTCTGCGGCTGAATCAGTATTCATGTGAACACATTAGCATTGCTGGCAGTCTGGGACGATGTTGGCGCCAAACTACTTCAAAAACTCGAATCCTGTGTACTGAGCTAAATTTGACAATCTAAGTCAAACATGTTATATACAAATATCAGTCCATGCGACTGAGTGGCGGGATTGGCCTGCCACGTTCCTTCATGCAAGGAGAAGACGATGAGTGAATTTGACCGTCTGGGCGTCGTTCGATCGACGGCTATTGCCGCAGCCAATGCGGTGGTCAACCACATGAACATCGGACAGTTCATTTCGGAGTTCGACAAGATCAACGACTATACGCTGCGAGCATGTAAGTTCCAGGGTAATGCTGAGGTGCAGATTGAGGGCCGTACGAATCATGACCTTTGGGTCTACCCAACCTGCACGGTGATTTTCAAGAACAATCGGCAGGCAGGGTTCCCGATCGATCGAGTGTACGTTTCCGTGACGTACGCAGGTCGCGACGGAGTGCATTCGAATCGCCAGTACTACGTCTGCACGTTCTACGAGGACGTGGCGGTCGCGAGACTGGCCCGTTCACCGCACGACGAGACCGAAGTCGTGGTCTTCAGCAGTAATAGTCAAGGGAAGTTCTACTTCTCCAAAGACCATTGCCAGCCCTACGCCAACGGATTCGTCCCGACGAGCCACAAGCTGCCGTGCAAGGTGAAGGGTCGCCTTGGCCTGTCCGAAGGGCTGGTCTGTACGCGTGAGGAACTGATCTTCGTGTTCTACGACGACAAGAAGGAAGTCCCTAACCCTGACGTCCGCTACTTGTCCTAACAATTGTTCACAGCCCCCGGACTTAGATGACCGGGGGCTCAATATTTTTATACAAACTGATTCTAATGTCCTTCACGCGCTGCTAAACATTGCTGGCAGTCTGGGACGTTATTCGAACAAACTTAAAGGCCTCACCGCATGGGTGAGGCCTCAATAAGGAGCAGATTCGCAATAAGGTCGAGGAAGTTCGCTTCGAGACGATATTGCGGGATGTGATATCGAGCATAGCGGCTTTTTGGCCAGCCCATCGCGACATTAAGCGGCTTTATGCGTTCTTCCACGGATAAGGCATGCGCACGGATATCCGTTGCCTCTTCTCTAAGAACGGCAGCGATCTTCGGACAGTCTGCGGTTTCCAGCAGTTGCACAAAGGCCAAGGCTCCCTGGATTTGATCTTCAATGGCCTTACTCTGGGTTTCTTGAAATTCAAGCTCTTCGCTGGCTACGTCCAGGGCCATAGATGCGCCTCCGGCCAGGGCACTTAATGATGAGTCCGGCGGCAGTTCATCTTGTAAATCTTTAAGTATATCCTCGACATGTTCCGGACTCTTAAGATGATGCACGTACTTATCCTGAAGATTTGCGTCCTTCGCGAGCTGTCTGGCTCGATTTAGATAAGTCGTGATGAGAAAAGCCAAAACGTCGGCTCGGGTTTGAAACACGGTAGGCAACATAGCCTTCTCCTGTAATGAACGTTCAGGAGAATACTATAACTTATTTATAAAAAGTCAATGCTGGCAGTCTGGGACGATGTTGGAACCTATTTACCCAGAGCTTTCTTCAAAGCATCAACTAATTCAGGGAGCTCTGGTTGACCGAAATGGCCCCGGTCAGCAAACTCGTAGTACTCGGTCTTTAGTTCTTTATGTATTTCGTGGGCTTGAGGAAGTGGAATGTACGGGTCATCAATTGAAGCAAACTGCAGTATGAATTGTTGGTTATTGCGTATAGCAGTCCAGTCCCAAGGATCGTCAAAGTAATGGCTCGCCTTCTCTGTCTCATATCCTAAATCCGTAATGCTGGGAGCAACTAATACAGAGCCTAGAACTTTATTTGTTTCTGCATAACGCATTGCAGCTACCGCACCAGAAGAGTGTCCGATCAGAACAGTATTTTCATCCGCTTCCAATTCTTTTAGAAAAGGGAGCCAGTATTCCTTACGCGCCAATTCAGCGTCTGGGAATTGTGTATTTATGACTGCTATACCCAGATTCACAAGCTCTCGCTCAATGTATGGTGACCAGTTGTCTTCTGGAGATCCTCCACCATTCCCAGGAAGTATTATCGCTTTCATTATTGAAGTGTAACAAACTTCCTGGCAGTCTGGGACGATGTTGGAACCTTTATGCAATATGTGATAGGTTCTGTCTAGGTAATAAGGAGATGCCAAATGCAACGTGAGGTAGTTCTTGCACAGAAGACGCGTGACATTCAAGAAAGCCTGGAGTCATGGGCTCTCGAATCTGGCCTTTTAAGTCCAGGCGAGCAGCTAGTGTTTTCTCTTCGAATTGAGGGTAGCCCCATTGTCGTGCGCAATGTCGCCGATATGGAACCGCTACTGGAAATGAAAGTCATCGACTTCTTTAATGCGGAGCGTCTCCGTATGATCGATGCATCGTGCGGCAGAAAGGGCATCGCTACACGAGTTTTTAATGTCATCCGGGAGCAAGGCTATATGGATGACAACTGTACCTTGCGAAATTTTCTCCAAAAGGAGACGGTTACAAGCCTACTTCGATATCCCAATTCTGGCAGACTGTGTACAAACGTATTGCGTGAGGTATTCAAGAATGTCGGGCTCGTTCTAAGAGAAAAATAATCAACCGCGTAATGGGATTTCCGTTCATGCGGTTTTCCTATTTTGCTGGCAGTCTGGGACGATGTTGGAACCTATTTGCAATACATGCTAGGTTCTGTCCAGACCCTTTGAATCGAAAGGAATGTGAGATGGCGGTAAACGTACCGGAAATAATTGCACTGAGCAGTGAGCGACTTGGGATACCTGGCATCCTCGCACTTTTCCAGGTTGCGCATGAACGTGGAATTGGGTTGGGCGGGGCTTCAAAGGAAAGAGAGTCGGAAGCTCCAGAACCAGTCTATGCGCTCGACGTGTTCCAGCTCTGCGACGACTTCGGGAATTTCCTCTGCCGGGCTGTCGAAATGGCAGTGAACGACTTTCTCGAGAAGCCAGGGTACGAGCACAGCGCCGAACTCGTCGTGTATGCATACGACGAGAGGCGCCGTGGCCGTTCCAACTCCATACCTGCGCTTCTCGGTGATGGCGATTGGGGTGATACTCTCGATCATGCCGTTGGCGAAGCAATCACCAACTTCATCAAAAACGGTGGCTGCCGCGACATTATCACGCTCGCTGTTCGGGTGTATCACGGGAGAAAACGGAGCAAGCTCGGCAGATTCGAAGTCGATCTCACTCGCTATCCCGCTACAGAGCATTAAGCGATTGAATCTCTTAAAGAGGCCTGGAAACGGGTCTCTTATCTTTAATAAGTTCTGGCAGTCTGGGACGATGTTGGAACCTTTATACCTCAAACCTCCTATCTAATTCATCCATAGTTATCAGAAAGGACTGCTCCAGATCAATATCGTACTTCTTTGCGATAACGAGGAGGGACCACAAGCAATCTGAAAGCTCATGTCTTAACCTTTCATCAACGTCATCCAAATCCCTAACCCCCTCCTTAGTCATTACAAGCTTCATAAGATCGCCTACGTCACCCACAAACCCCTGGGCAATTTCACCCGGTGTCCACTCACGACCGTATTTGCTCTTTTCAAGTATTGAATACTTTTCTCGCACGTCCATTGCTCGCTCACTGAGCTGCTTTAAGTCCATGAGTTGAGTGTACCAGAATCGCTGGCAGTCCGGGACGATGTTGGAACCTTCTTAAATAAGGCTGATTTGACTTATGCATAATAATGTGCTATTCTAGACGTAGACTTGAATCAGAGCTCCTCGCAATCAATTTAAGAGAAGGATCGCTAAATGCGCCTCAATCTGCTTGCAGTCCTAGCGACTACGGCCATTTTGGCACTGCCTGGCGGTGCTTTAGCTCAGGCGGTCGCGCCACCAGTAATTCCGGTCGTCGTCATGCCGAGCGATGCGCATATCACGCACACGCCCGGCTACTACCGGTTCGATACCACCCATTTCATGGTGGTTCGGTGGAACGGCGGCCTGCTCTCGAAAGTCGAGGACGAATATGTCAGCGGCATCTTCGAGAAGTGTGACTCGCAGTTCTTGGCTCCCGGGCCAAACCCAGGCCACGACAGGCCGATCGACTTCAGTGCGTTGCTCTCCGGCTTCCGCACCTGCGTGCGTACCTCGCTCGATGGGGCACGTCGGCAGAACATTCTTCCCGGCGACTATGACTACGTCGTCATGGAAGCTCCCCTCTTTCGGCGCTAATCGCGCCTGCTTCGACCCAAGGCACGTGAATATCGATTTAATTCGATCTCTTCACGTGCTTTTTCTTATAGATATTGCTGGCAGTCTGGGACGATGTTGGAACTTTTATATAAAAAGGGCCGCACTCGAAAGCGCGGCCCGGACATGATCTGAAGCGATTTAACAACGTGGTATCCCAAGGATGGCTCAAGCGAATCTAGCGACCCGCGGTCAACGCCTCCCACGTATCCTGTATTTCAGTAAAAGAAGCTTCAGTTCCACCATGAAAGGATTTCAACCTTTCTCTTCAGCACAGCCTGTGTGCAATAGCATTCTTCTGATTATCCATTGAAGGAGTTGGGCCGGTAGTCTGCGTGACCCTCAGAATTAAGCGGTAAGCACCTGGTGTTGTCCGGACGCAGGATAACACACGTTCCATCGTAGCCAAGTATTACTGGGAGACTAGGTATCGAACTACAAATACGACATCGGATTCAAGTACGCATCTATAGGAGCAACTGGCATCGAAGCACTGGCACACGGGGTTGTTGCGCCACGATACTGCCCGAGAGTTGTAATCTGGACACCGGCTGCAGCGTATACGCCGAAGTGCACGTGAGGTCCTGTTGCGTATCCGGTCATACCGGAGTATCCAAGAACTTGCCCTGTGCTAACCGCCTGTCCTGTGGTTACACCAATAGAAGACATGTGCGCGTAGAGCGTTGCTAGTCCGTTCGCGTGCTTAACCATCACCCACTTTCCGAACGAGTAACATCCAGGAACCGCATCAGTGTTTCCTGTAGCAAGTACCGTACCTGAAAGCGCAGCAAGAAGCGGTGTGCCGACAGGCATACCAATATCAATAGCGTTATGTCCTGAACCGTTGTATATCTGCGCGTTAGCCGTAGCGAATGCCGTGTTGCCGAAATATTGCGTGATGCAGTACGGGTTTCCAAGCGCAGATGCTTTTCCAACACAAGACTGAGCAAACGTTTCAGAATAGGGCCATTTCAATATGCCTTGTCCTACGGCCGTAACATTTCCTTGTCCCACAGACTTCAGGCTGCTTTGAAGAGCAGAAAGCTCAGACTCAAAGGATTTCTGCTGCGCTTTCTTCTGAGCGATAATCGACTGATAGTTCGACTCCTGGCTCTTGGTCTGAGCAAGAAGACGATCCTTCTCAGTCTTGGCTACATCAAGTGCTTTCTTTTGAGACGCGAGCTGATCTCTAAGTTTTGAGAGTCCGTCTTTGGTTGCGCTTACATCTTCGTGCTGGTGCGTAAGATCTACCTTTGCGGTTGAAAGACTTGCAGCTTTCGCGCGGAGTGCCTGGCCAACAGCAGCCGTTGCGTCAACAGAAGACCACGCGTCTGCAAGACTATCTGCAGAGAAGAGCTGTTCAACTAGTGACGTGTCGCTTGCATCTGCCATTTCCCGTAGAGAGCTCGCAAGAGTCTTCTTGTCTAGATCGATAAGGCTTTGCTTGTCTGCAATATCAAGAGCAAGCTCGTTCAACTTCAAGTTGCTCGAGGTTATCTTGTTCTGCGTTACGTTGATCTGCGTACTGGTCTGCTGGCGCGAGACATCAATAGATTTAATCGCGCTTTGGAGCGTCTGCTTCTGGCCGCCAATAACATTCAGTTGTTGCTGGTACTGCGCAATCTCTGCCTCAAGATTTTTAATCTTCTGGTTCTGTACGTCTATCTGCGCCTGTATATCTGTCTTCTCGTCTGCAAACAAAGACTTAGGTGCAATGCTCTCTAGGGTTCCGAAGAACGCGAGGAGTATTAAAAGGAATGTAAGTGAGCGTAAGAACTGCATCGGCTACAGTATACCAAGGGCAGTGCGTACTCGGGAAGCGGATTCCGCAGGACCTAGAAGAGAGACAAGCGTAAAAGGGTCTGGAGAGCGTTCCTGTCCGGAAAGTGCGTAGCGTAGAGGCCATAATACCGCCCCGCGACCTCCCTTTCCTTTTGCCTCCTCAGCGTCAGCTACCGGCATAATGCGCTCTTTAACCTCTTCAACAGAAACGCCTTCCTGGAGGGCTTCCAGGGCCCCCAGAACGGCTTCTAGAGAGGGTTTTGTGATACCTGGACGATCATCTGGCTCCTTGGCTACAAGCATCTCCTTGTTAAGAGTTGGTGCTGCGAAAAGGCCAGAAAGTTCGCCCAGAAGCATCTCCTTTGCTTCCTTAAATGTTTGAGACCGTTCTTTTATAAGAGGCACCGCTTTAAGAAGCATCGCAGGATCGTACCCTTCAAAATTTCCCTGTGCGAGATACTCCTCGTCTGTAAGCGCACGCATCCAGTGCTGGTTTATGTGGCGAAGTTTGTCCTCGTCTAGCTTCGCACCTCCCTTTTGTACATGAGAAAAATCAAACGCACTTGTTAATTCTTCTAGAGAAAGAAGTTCCTGATCTCCTTCCGGGTGCCATCCAAGAAGCGCGAGGAAGTTAACCATGGCGTGCGGGAGATATCCTTCTGCCTTGTATTCAAGGATATCTTTTGCGCCGTCTCGCTTGCTTAGCTTCTTCTTGCCATCGGGGCCGAGGATAACGGGCATGGTTGCTATCTCAGGACGCGTTATACCAAGAGCTTCATATAGAGATAGGAACTTTGGTGTTGAAGATATAAATTCTTCGCCACGCATGATGTGCGTAATACCCATTTCGAGGTCGTCGATGATGTGCGCGAAGTTGTACGTTGGATACCCGTCAGCCTTGATAAGAATGAAGTCGTCGAGCGCTTCTTCTCCTGCAGATAATTCTCCACGAACCAGATCGTTCCAGGTATAGCGTTTAACTTCGGGAACTTTAAATCGGAGGGGCTGGGTTCCGTCCCATGCACCAAACTCAGTTGGTCTATGATCTCGGAAAAGGAACGGTCTCTTTTCTTCCTCTGCTTTTGTGCGAAAAGCTTCAAGTTCTTCTTGAGTATAGGGATCTGGATACGCATGCCCGGCACCTATCAACTGCTGTGCATATTTCTTGTACGAATCCAATCGCTCAGACTGAAGGTATGGCGCATGAGGTCCTCCGATATCAACTCCCTCATCCCATTCAATACCCAACCATTTCAGACACTCAATGATATGTATTGTCGAGCCTTCAACTTCTCGCTCTTTGTCCGTGTCTTCAATACGCAGAATAAATTGTCCCCCATGTTTTCGAGCAAACAACCATGCAAAGAGCGCAGTACGCACACCACCTACGTGCATAAAACCAGTTGGACTTGGAGCGAATCGGGTACGTACATTCATATTAAGAAGCCTGATGAGACAATCCAATACGCGTTATCTCGTCCGCTATAACCTGTGCAGCGTCTGCGTTTCCAAACGAGGCGCTCTTTGCACCCATTTCGCTTCGGAGAACCGGGTCTGCCCCAATACGCTTTGCTTCAGAGGCGAGTACATGTGGCGTTAGATTGTCTTCCTCAAGCACAACCGCGGCACCAGTGTGTGCATACGCATATGCGTTCGTGCGCTGGTCGTGACTAACGGACTCAGGAATAGGAATAAGAATGGCGGGCTTTCCCCAAAGAGAAATCTCCGTTATGGACGTTGCTCCTGCGCGCGATATAACCAGATCCGCAGCTCCCGCAGAACGGCGAATGCTTTCTGCGTTTAAGTATGGGAACGCATGATATCTGTTTGCGTGTTCGCTTCCCGTTAGGATAACTTTGCTTGTTTGTTCGGTCTCAGCAAACAACGTCTTCCCTGTCTGGTGTATAACGTTCGCGAAAGCAACAAGGTCTGGAAGCGCATCGAGTACGGTTTCGTTAATGCGTTTGGAGCCTGAAGATCCGCCAAGAATGAGTATGGTTGGAATATCTGCATCAAGTCCGAGAAGTTGGTGCGCCCCTTCGCGCTCAATGTGTGCAACCTCTTTGCGTACGGGAATGCCTGTTCGAGCTATCTTGCTCCTGGTCTTTGACGGGAAATACTGTGCTGCGCTATCAAAGGCAACACCGATACGCGTTGCGTACTTTGCGGCAAACAAGTTCGCGCGTCCTGGCTTAGCATCTGACTCATGCACGATTATAGGAATACGTAGGAGATGTGCGGCAAGAACGGTAGGGACGCTTGCGTACCCTCCCTTTGAAAAGACCACATCAGGGTACAGCTTAAGAAGCGTAAAGAATGCAGATACCGTTCCCGTTAACGTCTTGAAGATATCGGTTGCGTTCTGAATTGAGAAGTATCTACGAACTTTTCCTGCGGGAATCTTTACGAAGATAAGATTGTTCGCAAAGAGTGCCTGCTCGTCATACGGAGTGTCAGAGAAATAGTAAAGCTGGGGCGGAAGCAGTCTGCGACCTTCCGCTATGTCTTTAAGCGCTTCTGCTACCGCGATGAGGGGATAGAAATGTCCTCCGGTTCCCCCGCCCGTGAATACCACTTTCATATTTCCCTGATTATAGCCTAAACTGCTGGTTTATCCGCTTCTGGAGCCTTGGGACGGTATGCCGAGAGGTTAACAACAAGCACCAAGAGCAAGAGTATCGAGTAGCTGAATGGAGGCATGGGTAGATGGAGGATGAGTAGAATCGCTGCCACAATCTCAGCAAATGTTGCTGCGTGTATTGCTGCTTTGTACGAGTCCTTGTATCCCCAGGTACGCTTCATGAGCTTGGCGATAAGGAATACTACAAGTCCTATAACAAGCAGATAGATGAGCGCAAACAGATTTAGCACAGTAAAGAATAGAAGCGCGAGAATAGTTGTAAGAATTCCTCCTGGAATAAGATACGAAGAAAGTTTCCCTCCCCATGCACGAACAATCTCCTTCGTAAGAGTGAAGTTGCCAATATCTTTAAGCGGCATGATGCGCTGCTGTCCATCTTCCTGTTCTATAACAACCGCATCCTTCTTAACGAGTACGTAGGTTGAGTATTCTTCGAGCTGCGAAATGGTGTAGGGAGTCTGCGTATCTATAACAACTAGGTTCTTGGTTTTGGTCTGTCCTGCTGTTGCAGCAACAAAGTACGGCTCCTTTGCCGTTGTAGAAGCTATGCCATTTTCAACAGATAGCTGAAGATCGTCCGGGTATTGCCCAACCGCCTGGTCTATCGTTGCTTGGGAGAAGAATGAGAATATTCCTGGAATAAAGACAATGGTGGTAACAAGAGCAAGCAAGAACGAGAGCCCAACGAAATACTTTATTGAAGAATTGAGGCGTCGAGCAGGAATCTCAGCATAAAAGCTTGGGTTGTAGATGCTGCTGACAAGTGTGCGGAAGAAGTTTTTCATGATGGGTTCATTATTACATGAAAACCGACCTCTATGCAGAGGCCGGCATCTCATCTAGCTTGTCCCTGTATTTGTTGATTGTGCCTTGGAGTTGGGAATGGAGAGGCTGTGGCGGGTTGTCGAGCGTATACCAGCCTATCTCGCTGAACTTTCTCGGCTCGCCATTTATGACATCGTCCCGGTTAACAAGTACCTTGAAGTCTAGGGCAATCCAGTGAGTCTTAACACCCTCCTTCTCTCGGTGTACGTCACGAAATCCGAGGAAATCGAACGAGACAATATCAACACCGTATTCCTCCTTAATCTCTTTTGCGAGCGTTCCTTCGACGGTGTCTCCGTAATCTAGGCCTCCCCCACCCGTATCCCATGTGAAGTGTTCGTCGCGACACCGGTCGGTTCTTTTCTGAAACAGAAAGTTCCCCTGCCCGTCATGACAAAGGAATATTACGCTTACACCCGTATAGTCTCGTCCAACTTTTGGTTCTGTGCTCATGGCCTTCTTGGTATGAAAGCTATCATTCCCCACAAACCCCGTCTAGGCATGAGCAGCTCGTTTCTTTGTACGGTGTGCAGCGACATTCAGAATAACGCCAACAGACGCGAGTGCTGCCAATAGAGCGGTTCCTCCGTGGGATATGAATGGAAGCGGGAGACCTGTTAGAGGAAGAATGGATAGCATGGCTCCGATATTCATAAACGCCGATACAGTTATGGTCATGGTGAGCCCTGCAGCTGCGAATGTTCCGAATGCATTGCTTGCTTCAGCTGCAATGGTAAAGCCTCGTGCCGCAAACATAGTGAAGAGGAGTACAAGAAATACAGTGCCAAGGAATCCGAACTCTTCTCCAAAGACTGCAAATATGGAGTCGCCCACAGGCTCAGGCAGGTAGTTAAACTTTTGCACGCTTTGTCCAAATCCGCGTCCGAGCAACCCTCCTGAACCAATAGCAATTAAAGACTGCTGAATCTGATATCCCTTTCCAAGCGCGTCATGAGAAGGATCAAGGAAGGTGGTTACGCGATGCATAAGATACGGTCGGGTTGCCACGAGAGCGCCGAGTCCTATAACTGCAACAGCCAGCAGAATGCCAAAGTCCCGAAGACTAAACCCTCGAGCTAAGAAATAGAGAGCCGTACAGGAGGCACCAATAATGAGCGTGGTTGAGGTGTTTGGCTGCGCGAGAAGAATAAGCGCCGGAATTCCAACAATTACACCAAAACCGCCAAGTCCGTATCTCAGGTCCTTCAACTTCTCCTTAGTCTTTGAGAGATAGAGCGCAAACATAAGCACAACTGAAAGCTTCAAGAACTCAGCAGGCTGGACGGTTAAAGGTCCAACCGCAATCCATCGGGACGCGCCGTTAGTGTGGACACCAAGTCCTGGAATGAATACGAGGAGCGTAAGGAGAATAGAAGCGATATAGAACGCAGGGATACATTTTTGTATAAAAGTAGGAGATGAGAATCGTAGAAGCACGAGTGCAATTACGCCAGGCACGAGTCCGAGCATGAGCTGTGTAAGAGCGAGGTGTCCTATGGAGCTTCCTTCTCGGGCAAGAAGGCCAAGCGCAGCAGAAAGAAACATAGCAGCCCCCCCTACGATGAGAGAGATAACGATAAGAGCGAACACTCGATCTCCAAAGATCTTCATTCCCCTATTGTAGACCACTTTAGATTTATTTTATCCCCGTCCTGTAGAATGCCGTTCATGAAAAGATTCCTGGAATGGGTAGGGATAAAAGAACGTATTGATAGTTCAACGCATAAGGCACCCTTGGTCTCAGAGCGGGATTTGTGGTGGGCAAATATAGGCGAAAACGTAGGTTCAGAAATTAATGGTAAAGGAAATCTATTTACGAGACCCGTCTTGATACTTAAGAAACTCAAGTATGATTTTTATCTAGTTGCGCCATGTACCACTCAACAACATGAGGGAGAATGGTACGTGCATGTAAAAGTCGGAGATGTAGATAACTACATTTGTTTACACCAGATTAAATCTATAGATCATCGTCGTTTGCACAGAAGGCTTGGAAAGGTAACAAAGGAAGACTTTTACAGGGTTAAGGCAGGCTTTAATAATTTGTATAAATAAATATTCCGCCACCCTTATAGGTGGCGGTCGCGACGAGTGTCGAAGCACAAACCAATTATATTCTCGCTAAATATTGAGTCAAGGCTTCCTTACTTCAACAACGCAATCGCCAAGCCAAAGATACCCGCGATAATAGTAATAACCCAGTAACGCATCGTAACCTTGTAGGCTGGCCACCCAACTGCTTCAAAGTGATGGTGTATAGGAGCAATACGGAACAGCTTCTTCTTGAATACTTTCTTAGAAATAACCTGGATAGCGCTGGTCAGAACGGTAAGAGTAAGAGGAAGCGCAATGATAGGAAGCACCGCAACTCCTACGCCGTCCCCGAGCGTGTCAGCTGAGAACGCGGTAACAGCTAGAGCAACCGTGAGAGCCATGGTGCCCGTCTCAGATAGGTAGAAGCGTGCCGGAGGAATGTTGAACCACAAGAATGCGAAGAGCGCTCCCGATACTGCCGCCGCAAAGGCTGCAAGCGAGAGTTGGCTCTGTGCAAAACCAATGCCCGCATAGGTCATGAAGATAATGGCGAAGACTCCGCCTGCAAGCACATCTATGCCGTCGATAATGCCTCCTGCATAAAGCGCGAGCGTAACCAGTACGAAAAAGAGAAGGAAGAAT
>JAQBRG010000004.1:0-186408 GCA_028286615.1 Parcubacteria group bacterium
TGTAAGTACACGGTTTCAGTTCTATTTCACTCCCCTCCCGGGGTTCTTTTCACCTTTCCCTCACGGTACTAGTTCACTATCGGTCTTGCGCAATATTTAGCCTTACCGGTTAGTTCCGGCAGATTCAACCGAGCTATTCGTGTCTCGATCTACTCAGGAACAAGAGCACATAAGAGATATTTATTTCACATACGGGGCCATTACCCTCTAGGGCGTCGCTTTCCAGCAACTTCTGTTATAGATATCTTTTGTAACTTATGCCGTACAAGTACGGAGCTCTTGCCCTACAACCCCGATATCCGAAGATATTGGTTTGGGCTATTCCCGTTTCGCTCGCCGCTACTAAGGGAATCACGAGAGTTACTTTCCATTCGCACGAAACATACGCACGAACGGAAAGTAACTCGTTGTTGTTTTATTTTCATCCAGGTACTGAGATGTTTCACTTCCCTGGGTTCGCTCCACTGCTTAAAAGCAGGGTGATCATTACTGACCGGGTTTCCCCATTCGGATACCTCCGGATCAAAGGCTACAAATCGCCTCCCCGAAGCATTTCGCTGATTAGTCGCGTCCTTCATCGCTGTTGCAAGCCTAGGCATCCACCGTGCACCCTTAATGTTTCCTGTGCGGAAACCTATACACCACTTAACGTTTTCTACTCTAGTGATTCTGCAATTCAAGCCGTTCGTACGGTATCAATGAAGACACCGCCGTATACGGCGTTGATACCTATTTACATATTCGTGTGTCAAAGTCCCCGTGTCGCTTCAAGAAAAAAGCCCCTCCCGGGGCGGTTGCAAACAAGCCAAGGGCTTGCCGCCTATCCGCTCCGTTTAGTAAGTAATTTCTTGTTCTTCAACACGTAAGGCGAAGTATACGCGGGGCGTATTAGCCTGTCAAATAAAGCTAGAAATAAGAAAACAGCCCCGCACGAGGCGGGGCTGTTTTCAGTCAAAACGAGTGTTTTACTTGATCTCGTCCTGCATGCGCTCAATGTAGCGAGAGGCTGCCTGCTGGCCTCCGAGGCCAAAGGCTAGACCGAACGCTAGAGAGAAGGCTACAACTGCACCCGTAAAGAGAGTCTGTACGAGTGGAGAGATGCCAAGACGGTCGAGAGCAGCAAGGATAGCAAAGATCCAGATTGCCCATCGAGCGATGGTTCCGAGCAAGTTAGCTGCGCGGAGATTAGCTGCACGTGCTGCGCCTGCTACAACGCGCTGCGTAGCGTCAGCAATGACGGCTGCAACGAGAAGGATAAGGACCGCAACGATAACCTGAGGGATGTAGTTAAGAACTACGCCTGTAAGGAAGGCTGTCACCTGCGTAAGGCCGAGCACGTCAAGAGACGCGACGAGGAATACGATGATGAAGAACCACTTCACAAGAGCGCCGAGGAATGCGCCGGAGTTTAGTTTGAATCCTGCACGAGTGAGGACCTTTTCAACGCCTGCGGAACGGAGTGCCTGATCAACCTTAAGAGAACCGATGACTTGCGCCACCAATCGTCCGAGGCCAGCTCCAACGAGCCAACCAACGATGAAGATGATGATCGCAACGAGTAAATTCGGGAGGAATGCGACGATGCCGTAGAACAAGTTCATGAACGACTGTGTCAGCACATCTGCCCAGGTAGTGAGGAACATAGGTGGTTACTTCTTTAACGTTTTCCAATAATTGTCGCGCAGGTTCTATCCTGCTTAATGCTAAGTGTAGCAAGGTGCAGGCTTAGGAAATACCTAGGTGTGGATAGGGCTTTCTGAGCCTTAGGACTTGGTCATCCCCAGACGGTCAACAATCATGCGGTGAGGGTAGTCAAAGATGTCTCTCAAAAGACGGTCATAGACACCCAGGCGGTACCTAAACTCTTCTGTAGTGAAGCTGGCGTAGCGTAATTCGCGACCCAATTCCGCCTCAAGAAAACGTATAGCCGAAGTGAGAGGCTTCTCTTCTAACTTGTCTCCAACAATAAGCATGTCTACCTTTGCTTCAAGGACACCTGTAAACATTCCTGAGAGCGCAACGAGACGTATGGTCCCAGCTTTCTTTAGCGCGGTTAACATGTCCGCATCACTTATATCCGTGGTAGTACGTAAGAATTCCTGTAGCTGGAAATAGTGCCTGAATCGTTTGTCTGCTGCATACCCCATGCCCTGTTTGCCGGATCTCTTTTTTATAATGCCTGCAGCTAAAAGTACGGAAAGTTCTTTTCGGACAGCATCCTTAGGAGTGCGGCTTCTAAATGCAGCGTCGGCTGAAGAAAAGGCCGTGTCGTCATTAAAGAAAAAGAGACGGAGGAGTTTGAGCCGATAGGGCGAGCCGATGAGTCGAGCAAGAGGATCCATGAACGTGGGGGCATTGTACCTGTCTTTATATAAGGTTCGCAAGGCTTGACGAAATACACAAAAACGCCCGCAGATGCGGGCGTTTTTGTGTACAAAGAGCCTTTAGTTACTTAAGGGTAACCTTGCCTCCTGCTTCCTCAAGCTTCTTCTTGAGGTCGTCTCCTTCTTCCTTAGAAACGTTCTCCTTCACAACTGAAGGGGCACCGTCCACAAGGTCCTTAGCCTCCTTGAGACCAAGACCGAGAATTTCCTTAACGGCCTTGATAACCTGGATCTTGTTTGCGCCTGCGTCAGAAAGCTCAACCGTAACGGTGCTCTTTCCTTCATCAGCACCTGCACCACCGGCTGCAGGACCTGCAACAGCAACTGCTGAAGCTGATACGCCAAACTTCTTCTCGAATACCTTCACGAGCTCAGAGAGCTCAAGAACGGTCATCTTCTCAACGGCTTCAACAATTGACTTGAATGCTGCAGGTACTTCTACCTCAGCAACAGGTGCAGCTGTCTCCGCTTTCTCAACAGGAGCTGCAGGAGTTTCCTCTACTGCTGCTTCTGGGTTTATTTCATCTGCCATAGTATGTAGCTAAATGCTTGATAATTATGCTGCTTTCTTCTCACTGATCTGGCCAAGTGCAATAACAAAGCTCTGAATAGGGCTGTTAAGCACGTTGACGAACATGCCACGAAGTACAGGTACTGGTGGGATGGTCGCAATTGCGTTCATCTTCGCAGCATCTGCAAAAGCACCTTCAAATACGCCGCCCATGATAGAGAGCGCACCCTTGTGCTTCTTGCCATGCTCATAGATCTGGCTTGCTGCGAGCGTTGCATCAGCATTGCTCCACACCATAGCGATCTCTCCAGGAAGACTTGGTTCGCTGCCTGTATAGCCCTTGCTTGCGAGTACACGGCTGAGGAGGGTCTTCTTAGCTACGTAGTAGCCAATTCCCTGCTCACGGAGTGTGCGACGCATAGCGGACGTGTCAGCTACCGTAAGTCCCTTGAAGTGCACGAAAACTACGGAGACCGCGTTCTCAAGTGCACTAGTGATCTTTTCAACGATCTCTTGCTTCTTTTGCTTGGTAATTGCCATAGATAGAATGGTTCATGTACGAAACGGAAATAGTCCCGGTATTGGGACTATTTCGAAGGAGACGTTCGACCTACCTAAGCCGTAGCTTGGCAGTCGTCCCTCGGCGGGTCTTAGTGCTTCCTTAGAAGCTGCCTGCTGTCTTCGGTCCGTACTCAGGGACTATACCCTAGCTTTTAAGCCGCGGCAACTGCGTTAGAAAGGTGCTGCAGAGGCAGCGATGCGCATAAAGAAGAGCGATGCAGCGAGGATAACTGCAAAGGCTCCTACGAACTTAACGAAATGGAAGAAGTAGTTCATGCTTTTCAGCAGCATATCATACAAAAAGCGCCCGTCTGGGCGCTTTTTGTATCTTCCTTATCTGCTTCTACTGATGCGCTGCAACGTATGCACGCGTCTTAGGGCCGAAGTATCCAGCAACTGGAGTGATTCCTGCTGCAGTCTGGAGCTTCATGAGCGCTGCCTTGGTGAGAGCACCGAAGAGCATTGTCTCGCTTCCCTTTGAACCAGGGCCTGTCATTGCAACCATGTAGCCATGATTGTTGAGGTATACCTGGAGGGCCATTACATCTGCACCCGATACGCCGACTTCAAGATCCCGATTGAAGGAAGCCATCGGTGATGCATTTGAGGAACTGTTTCCTGTTGCTGCAGGACCTACTGGTGTAGTGACAGGAACATTGCCGTTAGAACTTGAGTTTGAGCCGCCCCCTCCTCCACCAGAAGAGTGATGTGAGCTACCGCCACCGCCACCTGAACTGCCGTTGCCCGGGGAAACCATGTCTACGTCATACGTGAATGAAGTTCCGGCGACAAGAGCTACACAGGTAACTTTAATGTTGTCTTCTGTGCATGTTGCGAAAGCATTTGCGTTCAATGCGAGTACGAGGTCTTCTACAAGTTCATTTGCAGAGAGGGAGGTTGCCCCGCGGACAACGTGCGCGACTCCGCCAAGCGTAATGGTGTAGTTGTAGTTACCGAGTGTGTTAGGCGTGAACGTAACTGTCTGTGCTACCGCTGCGCGGTTTGCGGCTGAAACCGTTGCAGTGAAAGGAGTTCCTGCCACGTCTGAGGTTACATCTACGCGAGTACCTGCATTTACTGCAGTTACAGCAGCAGCTACGGTTGAGTTCGCGTTGATAGCCGTAGTGATGCCGTAAGTTGCATCTGCAAGCGCACTGCTGGTTGCCGTAAAGCTAACCGTTGTGCCGTTAATAATCGTAGTGAATACGTCACCTTCTTCAATGGTTCCTGATGGTGTTACGCGCCATACCTGGGCTACTGGGACAGTACCTGAAGTGGTTGAACTTGAAGTGATGTCACCAGTAGTGCCGTCCGTGAAGGTAATTGGTGTCGCAGCAGTTTCTGCGTTGGTGGTCGTAACTATTACGTTAGTTGTTGCACCGGTAAAAGTAATTGACCCGTGTCCTGTATCAGTCGAGGTTGCAATAGAACGAATACGAGCGGCTACAAGTGTAGGTGTGCTGTCAGTTGTTATGTTAACTAACGCGTTGGTGTTAGAACAGTCTGTGTCCTGTGTACCTGCTGTGCTGAAAGTAATAACACAGGCACCAATAGTGACGGTTTCCGCGTTAGCAGGAACTGCACCAACTGCGAGTGTGCGTGTTGCCTTAACTCCGACAACGTTTGCTGTTGTTGATGTTGTTGCAACAGCTTGAGTAAGGTCACCCCCTACCGCCACGTTTGCGACTGTTTCGGCTGCTGTAAAATCTGAACTTGATGCGGCGTTGCTTGAGACCGGAGCGACAACAACTGCCATAAGCAGAGCAGTCGAAGCAATCCAAGCTAGAGAACGTGAATATTTCATGGGATCTTTATAATTAATTAATGCTTTTATTAGCATACCAGCCGCTTCCCTATTCATCTGGGTTGTCCCCAACGCAAAACCCCCGCACTTTCGTGCGGGGGTTTTGCTGAACTTAATCAGTTAGATCAAGGACAAGGACAAGTCCTTAGCCGTTGAGCTGCTCTGCGTCAGTTTCAAACTCAGAAATATCAGGTACTGAGTAGGTTGTGTCATTTCCGAATGACGTCGTTCCGTTTGTGTCGAAGCGGATTGCCTCGAGTTCTACGGAGTAGAAGTCAGACTGAACTGGGTCAATGCTTACATGGAGGGTGAAGGAACGAGTGTCACCTTCACGAACAATGAAGTGCGTTGAAGTGTCTCCGTTGTCAGAATCGTTTGCAGTTACGATGTCGGTTGTACCAACTACCGTAGATGTTGCAGTCGTGCCCTGAACAACGTTGTAGAGAACACCTGCAGTTACCGTTGTTGTTGCGTTGTCAGCTGACTTGGCGATGTAAACCGTCTCGTCTACTGCTTCAACATCGAAGGTAACTTCGAAGTCACCCTGCTCACCACCGGTGGTCGTGTTGATCACGCGGGAGTCAGAAGTAGTTTGTCCGTTGATGACTGCGATACCCTGAGATACGAGGGAGAAGGTCTCACCCTGTGCCGTACCAGAAACATCGCTGTTGTCACCGCTAGCATCGCCTTCAGCAGTTACGTTAGCAGCTGTGATTGCGAAGGATACGGTCTGGCTTGCGCCAATAACGTCGCTACCATTGAAGGTAACAGAGAGGCTTCCGTCAGTAACGTCGTTACCAGAGATGGTTGCGTCAATGCTATCGAAGTCAATAGTGTTGTCGTCGTTGATGTCTCCACGGAAGTCATCGCCGCCAATCGTAAGAGTTGCGGAACGGATGATGTCCGAAGTTGAAGTTGCAGTTGCTGAAGTTGAAGTTGCAACCGTAACCGTAAGGTCAGTGAGGAGTGCATCTGCATCATCATTGTTGTCAATTTCAAATCCGAGAACAGTGAAGTCATCTGACTCGTCCTGATCATCAATGATCAAGGTGTCCGCATCAGGGTTGTCTGAGCTCTCACGAACTGTGAGGTCACCAGACTGCTGTGCGCCGAATCCGAAGGAAACGCTGTCAGATCCATCACCGATGTACTGCTGAACGCCAGCAGCGTCGATTGCGCGAACTGCATCGTCTTCAACAGTGATGTCGAAGTCCTGTGCAAGATCGTCAGTATCGATGCTGTCGTTGATGTCAGCTGCAATAGTGATTGAAGCCTGGTCGCCTTCACGTACTACGTAGTTAAGACCTGTGAGAGAGACAGTGTAGGTCGTGGAGTTTCCAGAACCATTCTCATCCCAATCATCGCGGTTGTCAGTGTCCATGTCAGCAAGCTTCTTGCCGTTTGCCCATACTGAGATGTTATCAAAGTACTTTGATGGACGCTGTTCTACGCCTGAAGTGTTGTTCGTAGGATCGAATGTAACTTCGATGCGCTGTACGTTTACGTCACCAGAGTCAACGTCGAATTCTGCTGTTGCGAGCTGAACCTCTGATTCACCCTCGTCTCCGGAAGTATCCTCCCCGATAAGGTTGAAGTCGTTAAGGTCAGCTTCACCGCCTGAAAGCGTTGTTGAGCCAGTTGTCGTAGTTCCACCAGTTGTTGTACCGGTAGTTGTTCCACCTGCTGCGTTTACCTTAGCGCGAGTGATCGGGCCAAAGTAACCTACTGCTGGTGCGATTGCATTAGCAGCCTGGTAAGCAGCTAGAGCAGCCTTGGTCTGCATACCGAAGTATCCAGTTGCTCCTGCAGGAATTGAAAATCCCTTAGCAATGAGCCAAGCCTGAAGAGCTGTAACGTCAGCACCTGTAGAACCGATCGTAAGATCACGAGAGAACGTAGCTGAAGTAGTCGTGGTGGTCGTAGTAGTCGTCTGAGCCTTCGCTGGTGCGTAAGCTGCAAATGACATAGCTACGAGGCCGAGACCTGCAACAACTGCCGCAATCTTCGCAATCACGTTTGTGTTTGCAATTTGCATGGTAATTCTTTCTAAATTAATTGAAGCACGTGAGCAGTGCGTTTTAGTAAGGTGCACTCCCGCACGTACCTTTTGCTAGCTTTGTAAGTACGAACATTTTTCCTTTACTACCTGACAGAGCGTGCTATCGACGCGGTGCCCCATCAGTTAGCTGGCAAGTTCTTCTATCTTTCTGTCATTCAGCCGTGTCTGTCCTTTGCTTCCGTTCTGAACTCGTCTCACATATAGACGAGCCGGCATGCAGCTTCTTACGGCTGCAGGCCTGAGAGTATAAGCCCTATTCCTTTATCAAGGATCCGGCGGTTCAGTAATGCGCACCAGTTCGTTCCGGTAGACACCAGTATACGAGCTGCAGCCTGCATTCTGCCTTAAGCAATGTGGATAACTCATGAAGAGCAGGAACGCAAAAGGGGCCGTTTCCGGCCTTTTTTCTGTTCCCTGTTAATACACGGCTACCACCCCAGAAGTATATGCTAAAGATGAAGAATGTCAATGAAGCATTCAGGTAAGGGAGTAGGTAGTCCAACGGCGTTCTCCTGAGCGGGAAACAGTACCTTCCTCTACCAAGGATGAGAGTTCCCGCTGAATAGTCTTCTCACTTACGTCCCGAATAACCGTAGATATATCCTTTATATAGACAGGACCTTTTGAACGAAGAACATCGAGAATTGCCTGACGGCGACCTGACGCTTGAGTGCTGTCTTTTATCTGTCCTTTACCATGTCCCTTAGACTCTACCCTTTCGGTTGGTGTTGTCCTAGAGCGTGGCTCCTGCTGTATGCGTGCTGCCGCAACTGAAGACTTGGCCAGGCTTGCAAGAGTGGGGGCATCGTCCATAAATATGCGTGGCTCTTCGTACGCAGCAATTTCCTGAAGAAGCTGGTGTGCTTCATGCGCAATCAGATCCGCGTTCATATTGGAAAGCATGCCTCCTGTGCGGGCGATTGAAAGCACGCTTGAAAGTGCGAGCAGTTCTCTTGAAAGACCTTCGCGTGCAGCATGCGGAGGAAGAATCGCAGCATCAACAAGACCTACAGCAACGAGGTCCATTCGGTTCCGAAGTGCGGGGGCATTCCGGAATGCGGGAGTTATGAGATGAATCGCTTTGGCAAGGCGTTCTGCCTTTTTGTAGATGTAGACCCTTTGTATGTCTTTTTCAAATATGTTTGAAAATATACCTTTATCTAGGACGAAACTGTCTAAGCTCGCGCTGTTTCCTTGCGTTCTTAGTGACTGACTGTCCTTGTTTTGTCCTATATCGGCCATTGGGTTGTATTAGACATTTCGTCTGTAAGACAAAAGAAGTATAGGTCCTTTAGGACACCCTCGCAACCAGCCTCGCTCTTTGTATTCTTTCAATGCTTTCATTCATGAAGTTCCTGCAAGTGGTGTAAAATATAAGGAATGGCGCGTAAGAAACGTAAAGCAAAAGAGGCTGCCGAATATGGTCAGCTTACCCGTATTACTACGGGTATTATTTGCATTGCATTTGGACTGATTTTTGCCCTTGCTGCGTTCGGTCTTGCTGGCTTTGCGGGCGAGGCGATCTTCAGCTTTGGATTTGGCATTATCGGAGTAGGTGCCTTTCTCCTCCCTATCCTCCTTATAGCAATCGGTTTTGCCATCATGATGCAGAAGAGTTTTATCTCTCCTCTTACTGCTACAGGCGTTACTCTTATTCTTCTCTCCACTCTGACATTCCTTGGGATTGTCTCTAGTGCCTGGGGAGGGCTCGCAGGAAGCTACGCGGGACATGCTGCTCGCCAGTACTTCGGTATTGCAGGTGCCATCATTTTGCTACTCGCACTTATATCTGTAGGTGTGGTTATAACGATGGACATCTCTGCTCTCCTAACTTTCTTCAAGAGTTTCGGATCGGTACGACTTTCCCTACCGGGACGTAAAGAAGGAGAAGAGACTCCGGAAGAAGATGTTCCTCAGGAAGAGGTTCCCGCAGAAGCTGCACATGAAGCTGTTGAGCGCGAACCAGTTGTAACCATGTTCAATCGTGGAGAGAATGCCCCTTCAATTGCAGCAGCTGCTATTCCAAACTTTGATGCTGAATATCAGGCTCCTCCCCTTTCACTCCTAGGAGAAGATAAGGGAAAACCAGGTGTTGGAGACATCAAGGCAAACGCCAACATTATTAAGCGTACCTTTATTAACTTTGGTATCTCAGTTGAGATGGATGAAGTCTCTGTTGGTCCTACCGTTACTCGTTACGCTATTAAACCAGCAGAAGGTGTTCGCCTGCAGAAGATAGTTGCTCTTCAACAGAACCTCGAACTCGCTCTTGCCGCACATCCTGTTCGTATTGAAGCCCCTATTCCGGGAAAGTCCTTGGTTGGTATCGAGGTACCAAATGCCTCTAAGGCCATGGTTGGTCTTGGTGGGGTTATCGCGGCTCCTGAATGGTCTGCAAGCAAGAAGCCGCTTCTAGCTGCTATTGGACGCGACATCACCGGCACTCCTCATTACGTGAACACAGCAAAGATGCCTCACGGTCTTATTGCTGGTGCTACGGGTTCTGGAAAGTCTGTAGCAATACACGCGGTTATCACCTCGCTCCTATATAGGAACAGTCCAAACCAGCTTCGTTTCATCATGGTTGACCCTAAGCGCGTGGAGCTCACTCTATATAACGGTATCCCCCACCTCCTCACCCCTGTTATAACGGATCCCAAGAAGGCTATCTTCGCGCTTAAGTGGGCAGCAAAGGAAATGGATAGACGCTACACCATCCTTGAAGAGGAACAGGTTCGCGACATCGATTCGTACCACTCCACTATTGTTGAGCCTGCCAAGAAGCGCAAGGCTACTCCCCTTCCCGAAGCTATGCCGTACATCATCATTGTTATCGACGAGCTCGCCGATATCATGCAGAGCTATCCTCGCGAGCTTGAGGCAGCAATTGTTCGTCTCGCTCAGATGTCTCGAGCCGTTGGTATCCACCTCATCCTCTCTACCCAGCGTCCTTCCGTTAACGTTATTACGGGTCTCATCAAGGCAAACGTTCCTACTCGTATGGCTCTCCAGGTTGCGTCTCAAATCGACTCTCGCACTATTCTCGACGCGCCGGGTGCCGAAACACTTCTTGGAGCTGGAGACATGCTCTACATGGGAAGCGATATGCAGAAGCCTATCCGTGTTCAGACTGCCTACATCAGCGAACAGGAGGTTAAGAAGGTTGTGCAGTACATCAAGCAGCACAATGCTGGCACTCTTGGATCTCTTGATCTTGGAGGCGGTACCAACGGCACTGGGGTTCACGAGCCTAACGACGCCATTACAATGGCTACCGAAGACGACGATGTAGATGACGACCTCTACTCGCAGGCTAAAGAAGCTGTAGAAGAAGCTGGCCGCGCCTCAACCTCATACCTCCAGCGCAAACTTCGTATCGGATACTCTCGTGCCGCTCGTCTTATGGACCTTCTCGAGGAAAAGGGCGTTATTGGCCCAGCAGACGGCTCCCGTCCACGAGAAGTTCTCGCACAAAGCGGAGGAGCTCCTGCTGGAGCTGAGTCCTCTAATAACGACTTCTAGGGCTTATGGTTACTCGCGGAGGCATAGCAATCGTACTTCTCCTCCTCCTTATATATGGCTTCCATGAGGCTATTCCCCTTCTTTCAGGGCCTTCTCTAAGTATTGAGTCTCCTGAAGCTTATGGGGCAACTGCCTCAAGCAGTGTAACCATTGCCGGAGTTGCAAAGCGCACAGAGACATTAACCCTGAACGACGGACCTATACTTATAGACGAATCTGGACGCTTTTCGACTTCACTCGTTCTTCCTGCAGGAAACGCTATACTGTCTCTGACCGCTACCGACCGGTTCGGGAGGGCTCGCACCGAGCGGCGCACAATATTCATCCCCTAATCCTTTTCTACGTATATGCCTGCAAAGAAAGCAGCTAAAAAAGCTACGAAAGCACCTCTTGAAGACGCCCATGACGGAAGCGCAGACAGCCGCGCCCGTTCTATTGAGCTCGCTCTTAAAGAGATTCGTACTAAGTTCGGAGACGAAGCCATCATGGCGTATGGCGCAGGAAAGCCTGCTGCTATAGAAGTTGTTCCCACAGGATCTCTTGGTCTTGATAACGCGCTTGGCGTGGGGGGTCTTCCCCGCGGACGCATCATCGAGATTTATGGACCTGAATCTTCAGGTAAGACGACGCTCGCACTCCATGTTATTGCCGAGGCACAGAAGAAAGGCGGTGTATGCGCATTCGTTGACGCCGAGCACGCTCTTGATCCTGAGTACGCTCGCAAGATTGGCGTGAAGCTTCCTGAGCTTCTTATCTCTCAACCAGATACTGGAGAACAAGCACTTGAAATCGTTGAGTCTCTTGTACGCGCTAACTCAATCGACGTTATTGTTGTGGACTCAGTTGCAGCACTCACCCCTAAGGACGAGATTGAGGGAGATATGGGTTCTGCGCAGATGGGAAAGCAGGCACGTCTTATGTCTCAGGCACTCCGCAAGCTCACAGCCATAACCGCGAAGTCCCACACCATCATCATCTTCATCAACCAGATTCGTATGCAGATCGGTGTGATGTTCGGAAACCCTGAGACCACCACTGGAGGAAAGGCTCTCAAGTTCTACACCTCAGTCCGTCTTGATATTCGTCGCATCGCTCAGATTAAGAAAGGCGAAGAGATTGTGGGAGGACGTGTTCGCGTGAAGGTTGTTAAGAACAAGGTGGCTGCTCCATTCAAGACAACTGAGTTCGATCTTCTCTACAACGAAGGTATTAGCCGCGAGGGAGAAATAATTGCACTTGGAGAGAAGTACGATATTCTTCAGAAGTCTGGCTCAAGCTACAAGTTTGGAGAGGTTGCCTTGGGACGCGGGTACGATGCAACTCGTACCTTCCTTAGGGAGAACAAGCCAATTGCAGCTGAGATTCTTAAACTCATCCGTGTAAAGCTCGCAGAGGAATAGAAGGGCGACCTTAGAAATACAAAGAGCCTCTAACGAGGCTCTTTGTATTTATTTAATATCAAAGGAAGAAAGACCGCCGTACTCTTTCGGTACATGCGGTCCTGTTGGGAACGGAGTCTTGCGACTTACGTTGTATTCTGGAATTAGTTCAGAGTTCTTGTATCAGGTGGCCCTCTGAGAATATCTTCGAGGGCCTCCGAGTCCTGATGATGGTCAAGCTTGCTCTTCCTAATGAAGTCCTCCTTTTCTTCGGGCGACATGGCGAGCGTTCGGTCTGTGATTTCCTTCGCTAGAAGATGATCTTCCGGACTCAGTCCGGGGTGACGCCTGCGGACAAACTCGTCAGCACGCTCTTGTATTTCGGCTGGAGTCAGTGACTTAGACCTCTTGCTTTCGGACATCGAGCGATTCCTTCTGACCAAAGACGCTGCGGGTGCGACCAAGAGTAGAATGAATGATGGAAGAACTCATGTCAATCTATAATAATTTGAAGGTTTGATAATACCTGCATACTCCGGTATCATTCCCCCATTACTCCCCTAGTGCGGGCATTTTTTATGGCAATACTTTCCTACAACGAAATCGTCTCCAAGACCGTTATTGAATACAACGGCGAACCGTACGAAGTACTCTCTTCACACGTCTTCCGCATGCAGCAGAGAAAGCCGGTTAATCAGACCAAGCTCCGCCACCTCGTATCCGGCAAGGTTACCGAGATCTCCTTCCACCAGAACGAGAGCGTTCCTGAAGCAGACATAGACCGCATCGAAGCTACCTACCTCTACACCAACCGCGGCGAGAGCTGGTTTACTGAGAAGAACAATCCGAAGAACCGGTTCTCCTTCCCTGAGGATATGGTGCACGAGAAGGTGCAGTGGCTAGTACAGAACTCTTCTATTGAAGTACTTACATACAAAGAGAAGCCGATGACTATCAAGATTCCCGTTAAGGTTGAGCTTAAAGTTACTGAAGCTCCTCCTGCAGTTCGCGGGGACACGGCAACCGGTGGCGACAAGAAGGTTACGCTTGAGTCTGGTGCGGTTGTTTCAACTCCCCTGTTCATTAATGTAGGCGATACGCTTCGTATAAACACAGAAACTGGAGAATACGCAGAACGAGTAGAAAAAGCATAAGCGAAGTTAAATACGAAAAAGGCCCGCTCAGTTGAGGGGCCTTTCGCTTTTGGGCGTTGATGCACTTTCACGCAACGTTTGGCAAAACGCGAGGCCGTCGTTGCATCGGTAGCGGCCTTGGGGCTGCGTCTTGCACAATTAACTTTCGCACGACGACGAAGGTTCGCGTATTCGAATTGACCGAACGTTCAGTTTCGTAGAGAGCGTACTCGTAGAATTTCACCTTTCCGTTGCTAGTCTCGACAGGATGGATTCGATCCGTAAAGATTCCGCCCCTGAGCGATGTAGTTGGAAGCTCGTCAGGAATTTTGATGAGCCTCGGGTCACACGGCGTCTTGCCGTCCAGATACACTCGGACGAGATACGCCTCGTCTGCGATAACTGCGAAAAAGGCTGCGCCATTGGGCATCCGGTCTCCCTCCTCAAATGCTGAGGCCAGACCAGAACCGACGTGTGCGGGGTACTCCTTTGGACTTAAGCACTCCACAGCGACTTCCACGATGCCCTTTTTCGGCGCGTTTTCAACCTGCACCTGTGCGACGACAGCAGCAGGACGATTTATAATCCGTGTGCCGCTGCAGACAGTGAGTCCGAACACTGCAGCGGCCACCACCACAGTTCCAAGCGCGGTCCCGATTCCCATAGCCGTTCCCTCCGTTTTTTATCAGCATGCACAACTGCATACCGAGTTCTGCCATAATCTAATCACGTCCCAGATTAAAAGCAAAAGCCGCCCGAAGGCGGCTTTTGCTTTGTAAAACCCTAGCTTATGCAGCGAGGTATGGAAGGAGTGCCATGTAACGAGCGCGTTTGATAGCAAGTGCTATTTCGCGCTGCTTGTTTGCGGGCATGCCTGTGCGCTTCTTTGCAAGAATCTTTGCATGTGGATTCATGAACTGGCGCAAGTATGCGACGTCCTTGTAGTCCACGAACTTCTTGTTTTCTATTTCCTCACGTTCTGATTGATGTGCCATATGCTTTTATTTAAAACGGAATATCTTCCGGGTTGATCTCTTCGTCTGGGTACTGAATCTCCTCTCCAGAAACCTCTGGCATTGCTGCCGGAGCGTTCTGCTGGCGAGGTGCTGAACCTTCTGAACTGCCTCCTCCACGATTGCCCGCAGGCGCATCGCCACCTGCCTGAGGACCGAACTGGAAGCTGTCTACGACAATCTCCGTACGGTACTGCTTAACTCCTTCTTTGTCCCAAGAACGAGTCTGGATACGTCCTTCAACGTATACTGGGCGGCCCTTCTTGAGGTACTGGCCCATAACCTCAGCAGTACGGCCGAACGCCACGATGTTGTGGAATTCAACCTGCTCCTGCTGCTGTCCCTCCTTGTTCTTAAAAGAACGGTTTGTTGCAAGAGCGAAGCTAGCAACCTGCTGGCCTGAAGGAATTGCGCGAACTTCTGGATCGCGAGTTAGGTTACCGTAGAGAAGGACTTTGTTGAGGTACATGTAGGTATTATACGCCAACCTCCTTAAGAGCTGCGTCGAGTTCTACCTCGGCAACATCTTCAGCAGGCGCTGTCTCCATTTCTGGCATCTTTGCGTAAATCTCGTGCATTTCTGCAGCGTGCGCGGCAGCTTCCTTCTCGGTGCGGATATCAAGGAATCGTACGATGCGAGTCTCGGCACGAACTGCCTCAGTTACTGCGTCGTGTCCCTTTCCATCTACTTCGTATGCAATCCATGCGAAATGCGCAGTTGAGAAATCACGTCGTCCGGTTGTTTCGCTACGGAAGATTGTGTATGCAAGCTGGACCTTCTGGGGAAGACCCTCTGCAACAATGCTTCCAGCCTTAGCGGCTACGTCACGAAGTCCCTGGTACACCTTCTTAACTTCTTCCTGAGGAAGCTCAGGATCGATATGAAAACCGAGCTCGTATACACGAACTTCAGCGGAATCCTCCTCGGTTACTTCTACTTCTTTCTCTTTTGTCTCTTTAGCCATGATTTCCGCATACTAACACGCCCTTTTCTGGCCGGCAAATAGCTGGCTAGGCCGTAGGAAGGCCAAAAACACGAGTAGCGTTGGTTAGTATCTGGGCACGGACCATTTCCTCGTCTTCCTCTCTAATACGAGCTATCGCGGCCACAATCTCGGGAATGGCCAAGGAGTCGTTCCTCTGTCCTCTCCGGCTAGCGGGGGCTATGTAGGGAGCGTCTGTCTCAGACAGAATATGGGTTAAAGGTGCGAATCGAAGCACCTCGTCATAGTCATGAGTGAAGGTGAGGACGGCGGTAAAGGATAGAGTGAAATCAAGAGCAATAAGATCTCGTGCTTCTTCCACCCCTCCTACAAAGAAATGTATATCTCCTTTGAGCTTGTCCCCGTTCTCCTGCTTATACGAACGGAGAATATCTATTAAATCCCTATATGCATCCTGAGTTCCCTTTGCAGGACGCGAGTGGATCATGAGTGGCTTTCCTGTCTCTATAGAAAGTTGGACATGCTGCTCAAACACTTCCCTTTGTTTTGCTTTGGCAGCTTCCACATCAGCTGGTCTAAAGTTATCAAGTCCGCACTCCCCTATTGCAACAACTTTGGGATTTGATGCGAGCGTTCGGTACACATCCATATCAAATACTTCTTTATCTGCAGAGTTAGGATGAAGACCTACAGAAGCAAACAGATCCTCTCGTCCTTCAACAAGTGCGGTTGCTTTCTTGGAGGACTCTAGATCAACACCGACTACAAGCCCTCCAACCTGTTCTTCTTGCATGCGAGCCAGAAGATCTTCGCGGTCCATATTATATGGATCAAACTGGACATGGCAGTGCGCATCAAAATACTTCATATCAAAACAATATCATGTCTTAAATGCTTGACTGAGAATCGTACCAAAAGTAGTATATCGGTATGCAAACAACCATCACTATTAAGACGGATAAAAAGCTACGGGATGCAGCAAAGAAAACTGCTGCAGCTCTTGGTATTCCTCTAACCACTGTGATAAACGCACAGCTACGAGAATTCGTTCGCGCCCAGCGTTTTGAGATATCCCTCACGCCTCGCCCAGGGAAAATCGCAGAGTGGAAGAAAATGAGCGATTACGCAAATGCGCATCCTGAAAGCGAGACAGCATTGCGAACCCCAGAAGAGGTTCAGAAATACTTTAGAAGCTTAATTCGAACAACTCGTAAGAAGTAAATGGTTCTTCTCACCTCTAAACAATTTGATAAGAAGTTGTTACGGGTACCGTGGAATATTAGACGCGCTTATTTAGCCCGAATTCATCTTTTTCTTATCGACCCTCAGAATTCTGTTCTCCATAATCATCCGCTCCAAGGAACCTATAGAGGCACGCGAAGTATCAATATAACTGGAGATTATCGTCTTATATTTGAACAATTAGGGAACGACACTATACGTCTCTTAGAAATAGACACGCATCACAATCTATACGGGACCTAAATACGTGGAAAGAGATTCTCTGGCTTCTTATTCTCTCGAACAGCGTTCAGTATCTTCTCAGCTGTAACTGGCATAACCGGAACAAGGTGTGCGGCAATTTTAGCGAGATGCCGCACGAGTTTCTCAATATCCTTAATTCCTTCCGCTTTTGTCTCTTCTACTTTTACTTTCTTAAACGGCTCCTCTGTTGCCATGTACTCATCCCCTTTTCCTACATGTGCCCAGATAAGATCCATTGCCTCGTTAAAGCTGAAAGTATCTATAAGAGTTGTAAATGCACCCTCAACTGCAGTATCGGCTTCGGTAAGCCCAATAGGGGTTGGTAGATGCTCCTCAGCGAGCTTCATAACTCTAGCTACAAGATTCCCAATACCGTTAACTAGGTTGGCTGTGTACGCTTCTTCAAAGCGCTCTGCAGTAAAGTCGCTGTCCTCTGAAGGATGAATGTGGCGAAGAAGGAAGTATCGAACTGCATCAGTACCGTACTTCTCTACGTACTCAATAGGGTCAACAGTATTGCCCAAAGACTTAGACATCTTCGCGCCTCCTGAGGTTATGAACCCGTGTATGAATATCTGTTTGCTTGCGGGAAGTCCTGCAGACATAAGCATGGCCTGCCACATAGCAGCCTGCTGTCGCACCTGGTCCTTGCCTGCAAACTGAATAACCGGCCAGTATTTCTCAAACTGCTCAGTATCTGCGGGCCATCCAATAGTTGAGATGTAGCTAACGAGTGCATCAAACCATACGTACATAACCTGGCTCTCGTCTCCTGGCACGGGTACTCCCCAAGGCATCTTTGCCGCCACGCGCGAAATACTAAAGTCCTGTAGTCCTTCCCTATCGATAAGAGAAGTAAATTCGTTTAGACGGAACTGCGGTATAAGAAACTCTTCGTTACTGCTGTAGAGAGCTTTGAGTTTGTCCGCGTATGCAGAGAAACGGAAGAAATAATTCTCCTCATCAATATATTCGATCTCAAGATTCGGATGGAGAATGCAGTGCCCGTCTATAAGTTCTGAATCCGTCTTCTCGAGCTCGCACCCCACGCAATACTTGATCTGGTATGCCTTCTTATATATATCTCCTGCAGTCTCGCATCTTCGCCAGAATTCCTGTGCCGCGGACACGTGTTCTGGATCCGTTGTGCGAATGAATCTGTCATACGAAAGATTTAATGCTTCACGAAGCTTACTAAAACTATTGGCGTACCTGTCCGCATACTCTTGCGGAGTCTGCCCCGCTTCCTGAGAGTTCTTAAATATTTTGCTGCCGTGTTCGTCTGTACCGGTATTGAATACAACCTCCTCTCCTTGAAGGCGTGCGGTGCGTGCGTATGCGTCAGCCTGCACTATCTCAAGCGCGAAACCGATATGCGGATCCGCATTTACATACGGGAGGGTGGTAGTGAGGTACCGGGCCATAAACAAACGTTTAGTTTAAGGTTGCCTTGAGCCGTTTGGACTTTTCAACGTCTGCAAGGAATTCGCGTACGGCAGCAGCAAGCGGTACCGAAAGAAGTACGCCGAGGAAGCCTGCGAGGCTACCGCCAATAATAAGCGCGAGGATAACAAGGAGTGGAGGTATGCCAACGACCTTATTCACCACGAGAGGATAGATAAGGTGTGCCTCAAACTGGTTCACAACGAAGAAGAGTCCGGCAACGATGAGCGCGAGGGTAAACCCTCCTGCAGAGAACGCCACGACAACACCGAGTACCCCGGCAATGAAGGAGCCAAAGATAGGAATAAGATCGAGGACTGCCGTAAGCACCGCAATCAAGAGCGCGTATGGCACTCCAAGTAAGAGGAGTCCAAGATACACGATGACACCCACGATAAGCGAGAGGATGAGCTGTCCTTGCATCCACTGCCCTATCTTCTTCTTTGCACGAAGCCAGAGCCCGATAACGTATGCCTCATGCTTCACCGGCGTTACAAGACGGATGAAGTCATCTACACCTGTCTCTTGAATAGCGAAGTAGAACGAGAGCACCACCACAAGAAGCAGTGCAAAGATGCCGCCGAAGAATGTGGATACCACGCGCACTACGCCGCCTGAGGTATCTGCGAACGCTGAACGATACGCAAGAATAGTATCGAATATAGACTGCGCCTGATTCTCGCTTGCCGTAACCTGGGCACTATCAGCAAATGCACTGAACGAACTTAGTGAACTTGGGAGGTTAAGTGTATTTAGATACTGCGGTGCTGCAGAGATGAAGTTCTGGGTATCATCGAGTACTGGCGGGAGGAAGAAGTACACCACGCTGAACAAAGAACCAAAGACAGCAATGTACATAAAACTCACGGCGGCTGCTCGTGGGAGACGGCGCTTAACGAAGAAATCAACGCCTGGCTCAATTGCTGAGGCTATAACAATGGCCGTAAGCACAAGGAGAGCGAGGTCTCGAAGCGTCCAGAGCGCGAACGTTAAGGCTGCGATAACGATTATCTTAAGAACGGTACCGGTCGTTATGTTGATTGAGACGTGTTTATCCATAGGAAAATACTAGCATTTCTTTAGCTTATTGCCTTCTGAAGGCGTTCCGCGACTTCACTGACCGAAAGTCGCTCCTGCTCCCCACTGTCTCGATGCCTGAGCGTTACCGTGTCTTTGAGTTCAGGATTTTCCCCTAGGGTATCGAAGTCTATGGTTATGCAGAACGGTGTTCCGATCTCATCCTGACGACGGTATCGCTTTCCAATGTTGCCGTTGTCGTCCCACGCAATTGCAGGATGTACTTTCTGGAGTTCTTTTCGAATCTCCTTCGCTTTCTCAACAAGTTCAGGCTTGTTCTTAAGAAGCGGCGAGACCATCGCTTTAATAGGAGCAAGAGATGCCGGGAAACGTAGCACTACGCGCTTCTCTCCTCCGAGCTCGTCTTCGTCATACGCTTTCGCAAGGACAGCGAGTACATGGCGGCCAACACCAAACGTAGGCTCGAGTACGTGCGGAACTGATCTCTCGTTTGATTCAGGGTCTAGGTACTGGAGATCTACACCGCTTTCACGCATGTGATTGCTAAGGTCAAAGTCTGTGCGATATGCGAGACCTCCGATCTCTTTGTATCCTGTTGGATATTTGAAGTAGAAGTCGGTTGTGCGCTTTGAATAATGGGCACGGTCTTCTGCAGGCACTTCTACTTCTTTAATATCCTCTGCATCAAATCCAAGCAACGCAAACCATGCGTGCATTTCTTTTCGCCAGTATTCGAACTTCTCTTCCCAGGTAGCTTCTGCTAGGAAGTATTCAAATTCCATAATCTCAAGTTCGCGGACACGGAAAAGGAATTCGCGTGGCGCAATCTCATTTCTGAAAGACTTTCCTATCTGCGCAATACCAAACGGAAGCTTGGGGTGGTATGAGTCCTGAATATTCTTAAAGTTAACGAACATACCTTGAGCTGTTTCTGGACGAAGGTATACGGGAATCTCTTCGCCTTCAATAGAACCAACTGAAGTCTTGAACATCATATTGAACTGTTGCGGTTCAGAGAGCGCGTTCCCGTCTGGACTCTTAATTCCCTTTTCCTTTATAGCGGCGCCCATCTGCTCAAGAGACATGCCCGTAGGGTCTACGCCAATATCTTCAAGAAGATTATCTGCGCGGTATCGCTTGTTTGTTTTAAGATCAACAACAAGAGGATCATTAAATCCGCCTACGTGTCCGCTGGTCTCCCAGACCCTCGAGTTCATAAGAATTGCTGAGTCGATACCGTACATGTCGTCTCGACTCTCTACGAACATACGCCACCACAAATTCTCTATATTCTTCTTGAGCGCTACACCGAGCGGTCCGTAATCAAAGGTGCCAGCAAGACCGCCGTATATTTCAGAACCTGGAAACACAAACCCGCGTCGCTTGGCGAGTGCAATGATGGTGTCGAGCGATATAGGGGTGCGTTCCATAAATAAAAAATTAATTCGTAACTTCGCTATCAACGTTCAGGTCAGGCTGCGCTCCCGTTATAGGCTTGTTAGCAAAAGTGTCGGTTCCTGAGAATTGTTGATTGGCGAGCAGTAAAGGACTTGTACCGCGCTGGGAATCGGTTGGCAAGAGCCCTACCTGGAAGGACAGCACCTTTGAAGCACTCACCTCCCCGGCATTCCAGGTAAGTGTACGGGTGGTGTCGTTGTATTCAAGATTACTGCCAGCAGGACTCATCATTCCTGTGTACCGCACATATGACGGCAATACGGCAGTTACCTTGGCTCCCTTAACGGTGTTCACGCTATTCCCAAGACTCCACACAACCGTAAAGGTTGTCTCCTGCCCCACTTTCGGAGGAAACGGTCCGGAGTTCGCAAACGGAGAGGATGTGCGTACCGCCTTGGTATCTAGAGAGAAGTTGGATGCAACAAGCACTGTGCGTGTCATGGTTGAAGTTATGGTCTCAGGCACATTAGACTCGCCGATACGTCTGCCCGCCGCTGCGACCGTTATGGTAACCGTTGGATTGGTAAGGGACTTCAGTGCGCCTGCTGACTTAGTTTCAAACGAGAACGAGCCGTTGCCGGTGTCTCCGGGCGCTAGATTTGCGAGTGCGGTATCTGTCTCACGATTGAATATGATAGTTGTATCTGCTGATCGGTAGTACCCGCCGCTTATATGTACGCTATTAGGATCAAGCGCATTTCCTCCGAGCTTTACGGTTATCTGCGCGTCGGTAAGCGAAGTCTGTAGCGTGTTAATCCAAGAAACAATTGCGGGAACAACTGCACCAGCTTCAACGGTTGGCCTGTCAGCGGTATTCCTATCAATTGAAAGAGTTGTGGCAAGGAATGGCTTAGTAAGCGTTACGCTCGCTTCGGCACTCGTGTATGGGACCGAAAGAGATATTGAATCCGCATCTCTGCGCGTGCCGGCTGTGAAGTGAAAGACTCGTTCTTCCCCGTTCTCGCCTGAGAGTGTGCCTCGTACGGTAATTACCCTCTCCTCTCCAGGAGTAAGTGTTCCTATAGGAATGAGTACGTTTGAGCTGGGTACGGACTGCTCTGTCTTTATAAAGCCGCTTGGGTACGCAGGGAGCAACGCCACATCGTTCAGAGCAACCTGCGCATTGGAGCGTATGCGTACCGCGAGTACCAGCTCTTGCCCTGAAGAAGTTTGCGAAAGCGTTTCAACCGAAAGAGAAACTGGAGAAGAGGTAATGGTTAGTTCGTATGAGGTTTCCTTTACGAATACGGCATTGGAGCCAGGTGTGTGGTATTCGATGCGGATCGGAAGAACTATCTTGTCATTCTCGTTGCCGAAGAACACCGCGCGTACGGTGCGTTCCGCAGTCGCACCGGGTGCCAGGTCTCCGAGCGAGTCCATATATCGTTGTGCAGGCATAGTAGGATCGTCACTTGAGCGCGCACTGTCGGGAAACTCAACGCTTAGGGTTGGGTTTGTCATAACGGCCGGATTGTCGTTCTTCACGCTAATCTGCAAAGACACGCTGTCTCCGCTTCCAATAGCAACTCCGCCAGACACATCAACAAGCACGTGTTCAGTTGAAATCGAGCGGCCTCCGAAGAAGATTAAAGCTGCAGCAACGAGTGCGGCGAGAACAAAAAAGACCGCAGCACCTCCCAGGAATAGGACAGAGACAGGATATTTCTTGAGATGCACATGGAGCGGTACCTTGGGTGTTTCCCAAAGGTTGGGCAAGGGCGTGGTGTTCTCTGCGACGTTCTCAACCGTAAAGGCTTGTGGCTGCTTGTTCGAGTAGAGGCTGTTTCGCAAACGTTCAAGAGAACTCGCTTCTTCGTTGTCTGGAGGAGTTGGAGGCATGGAGCCAGTATATCAAAGCCCAGAGGCAACGATGCCTCGATTAATACGTCCTACGATATCTCGGCGTTCCTCAGGAGAGAGCGCGAGTGCTTCTGGCTTGTACCCTTCCCCAGCAAGAACAGGGCCCGCATCAAGACCAAGCACGTTTAACACGCGGAGAGCAGCAATACATTCAGCAGCATCTTGTTCCTCAGGAGAGAGAGATGGAAGTGCGATAAGAAGTCCGCGCACGATATCAAAAAGAATAGGGTCCGTCTGCTCCCCGTGCACCAGGCGAAGCAAGAGTCCCGCGATACGTCCAGCACGTAAACGAACTTCGGGAGCT
Source organism: Parcubacteria group bacterium (assembly GCA_028286615.1). GTDB lineage: Bacteria > Patescibacteriota > Minisyncoccia > Phycocordibacterales > Phycocordibacteraceae > C7867-001. The sequence goes on from JAQBRG010000004.1 coordinate 22,899, forward strand.
AGAGATGCGAAATGATTCTCAACGAGAACCGCGCCAGACAATCTCCATCCATCTTTTCCGCGAAGAAGTATAACGTCAGACTCTGAGAATGTTTGGAGTGCGTGAGCAAGTTTTGAGCCAGGCTTTCTAAGGCCTTCTGCGCGAGCGCGAACTAACCCGAGGTCTGGTGTTAAAAGAAATACGAGCACACCAGCCTCGCGCACCGAAGCGCGTCCAAGTACTAGTGCTCTTGTTGCGTAGTTATGCCGCATCGCGCACGAGCGAGAAGCGCACGGAACCTGTAGAAAGTTCTGCGCTGTATACGCCATCTTCGCGCTTTTCGACCTTAACCACGTCTCTAGGCGAGAACCCTTCTGTCTTGCGCGCTTCTGCAACAGCTCGCTGGAATGCACGCTCGTCTCCTTCGGCAACAAGAGTTGGCGTGAGTTCTGTATCAAGCACCATCTCTGCCGCGTTCTGTTTGATTTCTTTTACGTTCACCTCGTCTGCGAGAATTGCAGCAAGTTCTGAAGGAAGAGTTCCTGGTATGGAGAGAGACGCAAGAGGTTGGCGTACTTTTATAACAGCCTTCTGACGAAGCATGAGTGCGCCTGACACAAGTTCACGCACCTTCGCCATGTCGGTGATTAGCGCATCTTCTTTCTTTTGTGCACCAAGAAGATTCCCAACGAATGAAGTCTTTACTTCAGGCCAGGATGCAAGATGTACGCTTTCTGGATCATGAGACTCTTTTACAAGTTGGTATACGTTTTCCGCAATGAATGGAGCAAATGGAGCAAGCAAGAGTGCTGAGGTACGGAGTGTCTCCTGGAGTGTTGTTAATGCTGCTGCATCACCCGCGCGAGCGCGGTCTCGGATACTTCGTACGTACCACTGCGACAGGTCTTCAATTAAGCGGCCGATTGCACGCGTTGCGTCATAGAGCTGGTACGCATCCAACGCTTCAGTTACTTCCCTCACAGCAAGGTTCGTGCGTGCTTTCATCCACGTATCAATTATCTGTTCCTCTCCCTTGCTCTTCCCTTCTGTCTTAAAGAGTTCGTAGAACTTCGCACTGTTATCAAGCCATGAGATTACACGCGCTGCTTCTTTAACAGTCTTCTCATCAAAACTCTTTGAGTCCCCTGGCTGATTAACGCTGTACATCCAGTAGCGAAGAGTATCAACGCCGTACTGCTCAATTGCTACCCATGGGTCTATTACGTTGCCCTTAGACTTCGACATCTTCTGACCGTTTCCATCAAGCAAGTGTCCGAGGCAAATAACGTTCTTGTACGGCGTACCACGCTCCATAAGAGTGCCAACCGCTTGGAGGGTGTAGAACCAGCCACGTGTTTGGTCTATAGCTTCTGAAATAAAGTCTGCTGGGTATCCAGAGTGTTCAACCTCTCTCTTGTGCTCGAAAGGATAATGGTCCTGCGCAAACGGCATGGCACCTGAGTCAAACCAGACGTCCATAACTTCAGATACACGTTTAAGTTCTGTTCCGGAATCAGATACAAGTACTACGTCATCTATGTAAGGACGATGCAGATCGAGTTCGTAATCGTCATTGTGTGGAAGAGGAACGAATTCAAATTCAAGGAAGCTTGCGTACCCGGGCGTAAAGCTATCGAGTACCAATCTTCCCTCCTTCTTATCGTTTCCTTTTGTAAAAGCCAGGAAAGATTCTTGTGCTACGCCGTGCGATACCACCAATATCTTTGCATCTTTGTTTGCTGCGTCTACTTCATAGGCAAAAGATGCAAAACGATTCTTAGCGTCAAAATAGCTTTCGCCTCCAGGAAGCTTCTGGTCGTATGCTGACAGCTTACCGTTACGGTATTCAACAAGCTTTGCGAAAGGCTGCTCATCAAGTTCTCCAAAGTTAAGTTCGCCGAGTCTTTCATCAACCACGATTGAGTTCTTGGGCAGACCGAGTACTTCTGCGGTTATCTCGGCAGTCTCTTTCGCGCGACGAAATGGCGAAGAATACACTAGAGTTATTCCCTTGCCCTTTAAATTTTCTGCAGAAGCACGTGCCTGTTCCTTCCCCGCTTCAGTTAATCCGTACTTATCAAAGTCACAGCAACTAAGCACGTTCTTTATATTATGCTCTGCTTCTCCGTGCCGCATTACGAGAAATGTATTTCCGTTTCGCTTGATGCGAGCTGTGAGTTCTTCAATGGAACCTATTGTTACCCGCTCGGTACCATCGCTGTTCTGCCACACTGGAAGCGGCGTGCCCCAGTACCTCTCACGGCTAATAGCCCAGTCTTTCGCGTTTGCGAGCCATTCGCCCATACGTCCATCTCGTATATGAGACGGCTCCCAGTTAACCTTAGCGTTCTCAGCAAGCAAAGTTGGACGTAAATCCTGCATGCGTATGTACCAAGAGTCTCGTGCGTAATAAATGAGAGGAGTCTTGCAGCGCCAACAGAACGGGTAGCTGTGGAGATAGTTCTCCTTTGCGAAGAAGAGTCCACGTTCCTGCAGATCTTTTAAGATATCAACGGCTACGTCGGCGTCTTTAACAAAGCGTCCTTCAAGAAAGGTTGTGCCCGGAATGAACTTTCCGTCAGGGCCAACAAGGTGCACCTTGGGCAAACCAACCTGCTGTCCGAGTTCAAAGTCTTCCTGTCCGTACATAACGGCAGTGTGCACGATACCGGTACCGTCTTCTGTTGTTACGAATGACGCAGGATATACGTGAAATGCTTTATCGAACTTTGCTTTCTCTGTGTCGTTTGCGAGTTCCTTAGCATATGGATAAAGAGGTTTGTACTCCTTCCCAATTAAAGTGCTGCCGAGAAACTCTTCTTCAAGAGCCCAGCCTTCTTCAAGAACAGTTGTTGCGCGACTTGTAGCAAGGATGACTTTCTCTCCATCCTTTGCGTATCGTCCGTATGAAATCTTTTCTCCAACAGCGAGCCCAACGTTTCCAGGGAGCGTCCAAGGGGTTGTTGTCCACGCAAGGAAGTACGTACCAGGCTCGTCTTTCAGCTCAAACTTCGTTGTGAGAGAAAGATCTTTTACATCTGCGTATCCTTGTGCAAGTTCGTGTGAGGAGAGTGCGGTACCGCAACGCGCACACCACGGCACCACCTTGTAGTCTTTAAAGAGACGTCCGTCGTCTGACACCTTTTTCATGATGTTCCAGACAGACTCCATGTAGTTCTTATCAAACGTAAAGTACGCCTTCTCTTGGTCTACCCAGTACCCAATGCGATCCGTAAATCGAGTCCATTCATCGATGTACTTCATGACGCTCTCACGGCACTTCTTGTTGAAGGCTGCTATGCCGTACACCTCAATGTCTTTCTTTCCCTTGAAGCCAAGATCTTTCTCAACCTCAAGCTCCACAGGAAGACCGTGCGTGTCCCAGCCAGCACGTCGAGGTACACGATATCCGCGCATGGTCTTGTATCGAGGAAGCGCGTCCTTAAAAGAGCGTGATTCTATATGGTGTACACCGGGACGGCCGTTAGCTGTTGGAGGACCTTCATAGAATACAAAGTCGCCCTTAGGAGCCGCCTTCTTAAGCGACTTCTCAAAGATGTGATTCTCTTTCCAAAAAGCCAGTATCTCTTCCTCGGTCATGATTTCTTTATCCTATCGTTTTGCGTATGAAAAAGGAAACGGCCGACACCCAATGAGTGCCGGCCGAGATTCTGCAGAGCTTTGAGCCCAGTTAGGTTGGGAGCGTCTTTGCACCGGTAGCGATCAGGTGTTCGAGATATTCCCGCATCCAGTCCACGACCTTCTTGGCGCGCTTCCAGACATCATACGCCTTGCGCACCTGCTCGCTATCGTGCTTCTTGAACTTCCAGCTGTAGGCCTTGCGGAAGAGATGCATGGCGCTCACGCTGAAAGCCTTGATCGCTTCCTTGACCTGGGCGGCGGCGCTTTTGACCGGAACGTTTTCACGGACGGGTTGCCTCTTGTACTTATAGCGTTTAGTCAAAGCTCTCTCCCCAAATATCTATGGCTCCCGGATTGGAGCCAAGTGCAACCTTATCGCGCCCACACAACACAAGCAAGCAAATCTTTGTATATAAAGGTGATGGCCAGCAACGAGAAGTCTCGCTGCTGGCCACAGGTGCGGGTGCTAGCCGCTGATTCGGAAGTTGGCGAGCTTGTTGGCGCGGTTCGCGCTTTCCAAGATTTTCGGCTTAGGCGCATGGCTGCCGATGGCGTCGACCATGGCCAGCTTTCGCGCGCCATCTCCATCATGCTGCGGAGCGGTATCGAATCGGCGCCCTTTCGAACGAACGCGTTGAGGGTTGTCACTCAAAAGATCTTCCTCCCACTTAAAATGCCGCGGGTGTCGCGGCACTTCAGTACTCTACAATACTTTGTATAATTCGCAACTAATTACATCCTCTCGGGTGTGGGTATCCCAAGCAAACGAAGTCCGTTTGTCATTGTGTTAACAAACGCTTCTGCGAGTCGAAGCTTGTATGTTTCATGATCGCCTCCAATTACGCGTTCCTGTGCGTAGAAAGAGTTCCATTCGCTCGCAAGCTGTGTGAGGTACTGAGCAATAACATGTGGCGCGCTAAGTGCTTCTGCTTTAGCAATAATTCCTGGGAAGCGAGTTATGAGTCTCTCAATGTCGTATGGAGTTGCCGGAGTACTTTCATCCTTAGACTCAGGTTCTTTTGCAAGAACTGCCTTTGCACGAACGAGGGCATACTGAAGATATGGTCCTGAATCTCCTTCTAGAGAAAGAGATTTCTCAAAATCAAAAATTATATCTGAGCCAGCTGATTGTTTAAGTATTGAGTATTTAATTGCTCCCATAGCAACTTGCTCAGCAACAAGTGGGTCTTCGTTACGCTCTAGCGTCTTTTCAATAACATCCTTTATGAGTGAGGCGGCGGTAACAACGTTTCCTTCTCGAGAGGACATCTTTCCGCTTGATAGACGGAGGAAGCCGTGCGGAACGTGCGTAGTCTTTGCTGCGAGCGCTGGCGCGATATCTTCAAGCGCAGCAAGGAATACTTGGAAGTGCCCTATCTGCTCTGCTGCTGTAATAATTATAGAAACATCTGATGGCCAGCGTTCTTCTTTAAGGAATGCGAGTCCTATATCTTTTGCTTCGTATGTAGGAGTACCACGAGAGGTTATGAACACGAGCGTATGCAGGCCTTTATTCTCTCCTTTATAGATAATTGCTCCTTCGCTCTCTTCAAAGATTCCCTTTGCAAGGCCTTCGCGTACTTTTTCAGTACCGATGCCAGCAGTCTCGCTTTCGAAGAACAGGTAATCAAAATGCGTATCAAGAAGTCTGTAGAGATCTTTGAAGGCATCTATAGAGACATCGCGTCCCTTGCGCCACAGCTCCATGAGTTCGTGGTCTGTGCCTTCGTATATGGCAGTGTTAAGTGCGTCTATTTCTGCTTTTATCTTTTCAGACTCTTCGTATGCACGAGAACCGTGCGCATACGCCTTTCCTATTTCTTCAGCTGTTGCTGGTTCAGATATGCCAGCATCTCGAAGTCCCCACAAGGCTTTGGCCACATGCGGACCCACATCGCCTCCGTATGAGTCGCGGCACACATTGGCTCCCTGGTATTCAGTTATGCGTGCAAGAGATTCTCCAATGATGGTGCTCATCAAGTGACCGATGTGCATTTCTTTAAACGCGTTCGTGTTTGAGAACTCAATGATTACTCGCTTGCCTTCGTGCAGAGTTCCCTTTCCCCATCCTTCTACATCTAATACAGCTCGTTCAATTACTTCTGTAATTGCATGGGGCGCGAGCGTTATGTTAACGAACCCAGGACCAGCGGGCGTAACTGAGGTTGCGCTGTCTCCTAGAGTTTCTTTTATGCGCGCGGCTAAATCTTCCGCTAACTCTCGAGGATTCTTTCCAAGTTGTTTAGCAGCTGCCATAGCAGCATTCGTAGCGAAGTCTCCGTGTACCAACTCTCCTGGCCACTCAACAACAAAGGGTGCCTCGCCTGCTCCCAGGTCTTCGAGGGCCTTTTGTACTGCTTCACGAATCTGTCTCTCCATGGGGCGAGTGTAGCAAGAAAACCCGCCACCTCGAAGGGTGGCGGGTTTATCTTCTAACTACATATTCTGAGCAAAGGCGAACATGAGGCTTCCGGCGATAACAATTCCGACCGCCATCACGACCGCTGATTCAAGTGCTGCTTGTGCAAGTTTGGTCATACGCGAGAAGTGAGCTGATAGTGACTGTCCCAAATAATATACGAATAGATACATGAGGAGTCTGTGAGCGTATGAGAATGGAAACAATAAAGGGCGGTCAGTTGACCGCCCTTAGGCTACCAAGAACGAAGTTCACTATGTTTATTACAAGGAACAACATACCCGCTAAAGCCCGTCTCCCTCTTCCATTCCTGTAAAAGATAGGGGTGCACATCTTTTTTAGACACAGGCACATGTACATCACAGCACGGGCAAAGTATATAAGCGAAATAGTATTTCATGCCTTTGTAACCACAATCTTTTACCCATTTTCGTAACTGAATGTCTGAACGCTGCACTTGCAACTTAGCGCCACACCCTCGACCAAGAATGCTAGTTGTACACAACAACTCGATCGTCCATGACTCCGGAATTTCTGTAGGAATTACACCTACGTTGATTAACTTCATTTCTTTTCTCCAAACATGATTGCCATGGCAGCCCGAAGACCGCCTCGCTTATACGCTTCGTCTGCTTTAACTAGAATCGCCTTACCTTCTGAACCTTCTCTCCAAGCGTGCGTGCGTGCCTGTACTCTTTGTAGGATTGCCTCAGCTTTTAATGAGACAGCAGGAAGTGTATCCAACGTATAGGTTCCTGGAGGAATGGGAGGTCTTTCGCGATCTTCATCCATACTTAGCTCCTTTGCCATAGAAAGAACAAAACGGCCACTCCGAAGAGGTGGCCGTTTTGTTCGGTTTTTACATCTTCCCCGGAGGGCTGGAATTCGCACCTTACCGATTGGCAGGTTGCGGATAGAGTATTGGGCCAGAACCCTTTGCACCTCTATGCTCTTGATGTCTTGTCTGGAGTTAGTGTATCACGTAATTGCTTAGCACGTTTAGCACCCAACAAAACACTGTAGTTAGGGTGGTTCTTAAAATCCTTGAGATCCCAGACTATTGGATATCCAACTTCCTTTGATAGATGAATTACTTTGTCAGAACCGATATACACCCCCATGTGCGCACCATAGGATTCTTCTTTGCTATTAAAGAACAGAATATCCAAAGGTTCGAGGACCTCTACCCTTCGTGTATAAGTCTCATCTTCCCAAAGATTACTTGAGCGCAGATCTGGCACTTTGTATCCAAAATATTTGAGAAGTTCGTATGCAAAGTACTGGCAGTTAGCTCCTTTCTCTAATCCTTCACAGTTTCCACTGCCAGGATACCGAGACCCGTCGTAGAAAGAATTGAAGAAGTGTGCCGGGATGCAGAGGGTATCCATGAGGGCATGGTATCAAATTACCAAGGTTTGGGACGATGTTGGAACCTATTTTTGCCGCACAGCAAGTATGTTCTTTCCTGATTCGTTCGGAAAAGCCCACGCTCGCTCAAACTCATCCATTGATACACGTTGATTTTCAGCTGGGGGTAATCCCGGATTGTGTAGGAGCAAAGTTTCGTCTTCATGTCCCCAAACCACTACCGAGTGTGGCAAATATCCTTCGACATCCTTCAATCTCGCGGAATTAATATTACAAATCACTAAATAACCATCATCTATAAACTTCTTTAGGTCACTCAGGTCCGGTATCCTCACCCGAACATCCACATACTTCAAAAGCTTTTTGCTCAATTTCTGTTCCTGCTCCAGACTTGTGTGCTTGTCTTGTGCCTCGGCAATTTCATTCCCGAACATTTCTTGCAGATAGCCTTTCCCCTCCAGGGAAAACTTCTCATAGTCAAAGAGTTCAATATCTACCACTTCATATCCACTCTCTGAAAGCCAGATCATAGCAGCAATAGGCCACGTCCACTGCCCCTCCACCTTCGCCGTTATACGCTCCAGTTCCTTCCAAGAATAATCCTTTTCGCGGTTAAAGAATTTCAAGACCATCCTCAGGGCAGCCTGGAAACAATGAGTATTGTCTTCTGTGTTTGCGTAAAAGGGTACCTGCGAATCTTTCATACTTAAATGGTACCAAATTGCTGGCAATCTGGGACGATGTTGGAACTCTTGTGTCGCTAGCCAGGTCCTCACCCCGTATTGGGTACTAGAGTTTTGGATGTAGAACGCGCGGCCACTTGGACCGCGCGATTGTTAAAAGAGGTGTATTCGCTTCAGAGTTATCCGGTGTAGCGAACTCGTTCGGCAACAGCCTCCATCACCTCAGATGGTCGGAATTGGCGTTCGATGATCGGGAGATCAGGATTAAGTACACCGGATGACAATTGGCTCGACGCTCTGACGACAGCTGCGGCTGCGTCAAGATTGTCTGCCAGACGTTGGCTGTCCATACTTTTCAGGTCCATGCTAGTTCCTCACTTACGTCCAGGTTGGTCTGGGTGGAAACTCTAGCAAATAACTTCAGTTCCTTCAATCTACGGCCTTTGGTGTAAAGAATGCTTGCGATATGAGACGACGTTAGAACCTTTCTAACTATAGAGCTGGAACTCCTCCGTAAGGATTCTAATCGCTTCGGTCGCCCCATACAGAGTGGCGCCCAGATATTCAAAATCGCTTTCTTGTTTTCCAGCCATAGAATCATTGAGTTTATCGTCGTGTCGGGTATCGAGCATTTCTCTAGGAAAATCAACAAGTAGGAGATCTTCCATAGTTCTGGCTTTCCCTATTAGGTCAGCGATTTTTGCAGAGCTCCCTTTCTTTATTACAAAACCAAACCGCGCAATGCCGGCATGCTTAATACCAGATCCGTCTTTAAGTACGCTGCGTCCCATAAGTTCGCCGTCCTTATTTGCACCAATGGCTATTGCCATGTGTCCAAGCACATTCATTGCTTGCCATGGCTCTAATGAATCAGAAATGATAGCAATAATTTTTCTGGCCTTAAAGTCGTACGTCATCTACAGATAGTATCAAAGATTGCTGGGAGACTAGGGATCGAACTCCCTCAGACCTATGCAAAACTCTCAGGAATAGGATGTGCTGCTGCTAGCTCCTGTACTTTCAAATGCGCAGCTTTAACCGTTGCATCGTCTCGCTTCGTTAGGATTTCAATCATGAGCTCTGCAACCTGCACGCATTCTTCTTTCTTAAATCCACGCGTTGTCATAGCAGGTGTACCAAAACGAATACCAGAAGGATCCATTGGCTTACGCGTATCGTCAGCAATTGAGTTCTTGTTAAGCGTTATGCCAGCTTCGTCGAGAAGCTTTTCTGCTTCCCCTCCTGAGATACCAAACGAAGTCCATGCGTCAGCAAGGATGAGATGGTTGTCCGTGCCACCAGTTAGAAGACGTGCACCGTGTGCCTTGAACACTTCGGCCATAGCAGCAGCGTTCGCAACAGTCTGGTGTGCATAATCTTTGAACGAAGGGCGGAGTGCTTCTCCAAACGAAATTGCTTTAGCAGCAATCTGGTGCATGTGCGGACCGCCCTGAAGTCCAGGGAAGAGTGCCTTGTCTATCTTCTTCGCAACTTCTTCGCTCTCTCGCGTAAGGATCATGCCGCCACGTGGACCTCGAAGCGTCTTGTGCGTGGTTGTGGTCATAACATCGAAGCCGTGATCAAAGGGGCTCTTCGCTGCGCCTCCTGCGATGAGTCCTGCAATGTGCGCTACGTCAGCAACGGCATATGCACCAACCTCTTTAGCGATATCTGAGATCTTCTGCCACTCAAGTTCCCTGGGGTATGCAGAGAAGCCAGCCAGAATAACCTTCGGCTTTTCTTTAAGGGCCGTCTCTCGAAGCGCGTCGTAGTCTATCTCCCCTGTCTCAACATCTTTCATCTTGTACCTGATGAAGTTGAAGATCTTGCTGATGTACGTAACTGGGTGTCCGTGCGTAAGATGTCCTCCATGCGAGAGGTCCATACCTAGAATGGTGTCTCCTGGCTCCATAAGTGCCATATAGAGCGCGATGTTTGCGTTTGCGCCTCCTAGTGGCTGTACGTTTGCGTGCGATGCGTTAAAGAGCTTTTTCGCGCGATCTTGAGCGATGCGTTCAACCTGGTCTGTGTATTCCTGTCCTCCGTAATACCGCTTGCCTGGGTACCCTTCTGAGTACTTGTTCGTAAGCGCACTGGCCATTGCTTCACGTACTGCGCTTGATACGTAGTTCTCTGATGGGATAAGCTCAAGTCCTTCCGCTTGGCGCTTTTCTTCTCCCGTAAGAGTTGCAAACACCTCTGCGTCCTCTTTCTGTACGTGTGGGTACCAATCCATAATTCCGTAATCGTACCTTGTCCACGCCTTCATTCCAACCACATGCTCTATAGTGCTCAATATGCCTTTTAAACACATGCTCAAGCCCGTACGAAAGATAGGACCGCTTTTTGAATCAAACCGCTTTAAAGACGTTAAGGATCCTTGCGTCGCTTTTGACGGGACAACCTGGCATATATATGGAACTGCTGGAGATACCTTTCCTGAAGAATGGGAGATTCTCCACGCAACCGCGCCTGCTATTGAGGGGCCTTGGACTGAGTTAGGTGTTGTAAACCTGCGAGGTGTAGAGGGTCCTCACGTATGCGCTCCTACCGTTGTATATGACCCCGAGGACAAACTTTTTCACATGGCAGTGCAGAAAGATTTCATGGATGTTGGCGGAGGTCTCGCCTATCTCGTATCAGCAGACGGGCATACGTTTACAAAGATGCGTACTCTCATGCGTCCCACAAACGAGAGCGAGGCAGGCTTGTATGATCCTCAACTTAGTACGATTAAAGGTAAGAAGTACTTGGTGTATTCCGGCATACCAGAGATGCGAGCGTACGACACACGTCCGCGCCCTGTCCCGCAACCTGACGTGTACCTCGCAAAGAGCAGTACTGATTATTGGTCTGGGCACTGGAAGCGCATGAAAGCTATTCTTAGGCACGAAGATATTGCGTGGCATCACAACCATCGCGAACACCCAGATTACGAATGGGGTATCGAGGGCCCTGAAGTTCGCGAACTTCCTGGCGGAAAGATTCTTCTTAATGCCACCTGCTTCATTGAGGAAGGAAGACGAGGCACGCGCCAGCGAGTCTTTTTCGCTATGGCTGACGATGTGAAGGGTCCATACACAACGATTGGTCCTGTGCTTCCCACCGAAGGCTTAGAGGAATGGGAGAACGGAGAGAACGGTCACGCAAGCACGTGGATTATGGGAGACGAGTTATATCTTTTCTATCAAGCACGTCCACAGACTGTGGCTGAACCGATAGAGGCAAATGCTTGGAAATACGGTATCGCGATCTTTAAGATTGAAGATCTTTTGAAAGAATTCGAAGCGGTTAAAGCAGAAACAATTACCCAGTAGAACCAATGCCTCCTCGAGAAGGATTACCTAAAGAGTCTACTTCGTCCCACTCAACACGGTCATAAGGCACGACAATGATCTGGGTTACGCGCTCCCCTTTCTTAACTTCTACGTCTTGGTCTGTGAAGTTGTAGAAGATAACTTTGTATTCGTCGTCATCTCCGCAATAATCTTCGTCAAAGATTGCTACGCCGTTCGCCATCATGAGTCCTCTCTTATGAAGCGAACTCCTCGCAGCCATCATTACGTAATGCCCTGCAGGTGGTTTTAGAGAGAAATTTAACGGAGCGTATGCAATGCTCTTTGCCGGAACAACCACACCCTCTCTTAGCGTGCAGTCCATTGCTGCAGCACCTGGTGTTTTGTATTCAGGAAGCGGTAGTTCTTTATCTGTACGGCGAATATGAGCTTTCATAGCTAAATAATACAGCAGAATTGACCCTGGCCGGTAAAACGGTTAGGGTGCTGCAAGAAACAGGATCTTCATGGGAGAAATCGATGGCTGACGAATCTATTGGTTCGATACGGCACGCTCGCACATCAGCGCAGAGAAAACATATGGCAACGACGGTTGGGAATAATGTCTGTCCCTTCTGCACAATCGACACGGCGCTCAATAAGATAGTCTACAAAACGACTAGCTGGAATGTTTGGGAGAACCCGTACCCCTACTCTCGGCACACAAATCACATTGTTATTGCTCTCAAGGCGCATGTGACGGATGTCAGCGAGCTTCTACCCGAGGCATTTGCTGAACTGGGCGAAATACTCAGGTGGGCTATCGCAGAGTTCCATCTGCCTGGCGGCGCCCTGGTCATGCGGTTCGGCGAGGTATCCCATAACGCTGGCACACTGCGACACCTGCACGCACACATACAGGTGCCAGATGGCACAGGACCAGCCTTCGCCGTCTTCCATACCATGACTGAAGATGGGCAGCAGGACGAGCTCCAAGTCGCCTTTAAAACCCGCTAAAATGCACCCCTCGCCTTGGCAAGCGAGGGGCTTTTTGTGCATGTTAGTATGACGTCATGAATCCATTCTCCGAGCGCACATCCGATCACCAATACCATCAATTGCTTAAGCGAATCATGGACGAGGGACAGGACGTCATGCCTATTCATGGCGTAGGCGCGCGGATGATTGTTGGGCACCAGATGCGTTATCCGCTTGAAAACGGCTTCCCGCTCATGACCGAACGCGACCTGACAAACCTCTTTCCTGGTGCGCTCGGCGAGCATATTGGGTTCCTGAATGGCGCACGCACTCTCGACCAGCTAGAGCAGTACGGCTGCCCTCCTGCGTTCTGGAAGAGATGGGTAACGAAAGAAAAGTGTGACATCTTCAATCTACCCGAAGGAGATCTTGGCGACGGCTCGTATGGAGCTGCGTGGGCAACCTTCCCTACAGCTGAAGGAGCTCCCTTTAACCAAATAGCTCACGTAGTGCAGCAAATTAAAGAGCGCCCGTATCTAAGGACCCATATCATTTCCCCCTGGATTCCCCAGTACACCATCCAGCATGATGGTCTAACCCGCCGTGTCGTTGTTGCTCCATGTCATGGATGGATTCACATACTTGCTTTTCCAGATACAAAAGAACTTGTTATCCATCACTTTCAGAGAAGCGCTGATGTCCCTGTTGGAGTTGCATTCAACATTATCCAGTACGCCGCATTCGGCATGATGCTTGGACAGATACTCGGATACCGCATGAAAGAGCTGGTTCACACCTTCTCTGACGCGCACATCTACCACAACCAGTTCGACGCGGTTAACGAAATGCTGGCTCGAGAACCCAAACCTTTCCCCACAGTTACCCTTGATCCGAGCATTGACGATATCTTTGCATTCAGACCTTCGCACTTCACCCTTTCAGACTACGAGTCTCATCCTAAGATGGTTATCCCGACCCCTGTTTAATATGGCAAAGACTGTTAACCTTTCGCACGCACGCACGAAATTCCAGCGAGACGTACTTCGTAAGATACAAAAGGACAAAGTTTGCCCATTTTGCGAAGAGAACTTTCTTACGTACCACACCAAGCCAATCATTAAAAAAGGTAGGCACTGGATACTCACAGAAAACTTTCAGCCGTACGAAGGATCTAAGCACCACCTACTAGCGGTATCCCGTAAGCATGTGCGACACTTTGAAAAACTGACGCCTGCAGCCCAAGCAGAGCTTTTTAGCTTGTTTTCTGTCGAACTCAAGAAAAGAGACGTCAAAGGCGGAACTATAATCATGCGGTTCGGCGACACTGACTACACAGGCGGCACCGTTGAGCACCTGCACGCGCAACTCGTTTCAGGCGCGAAGAGAGGCAAGGGACGAGAGATGATACTAACCGCACTCGGGTACAAAACCAAAAACTAAACGTTTTGTACCAAGATTATTTCTATACCAGCATTCTTAAGAATTCCGTCTGCATCTAGGCGTGAGTAGCCTTGCGAATAATAGACTTTTGATATTCCCGATCGTGCTATTAAAAAAGCGCAGTTGATGCAAGGGAAAGTACTTGAATACATTGACGCTCCAGCAAGCGAGATCCCTTCTTTTGCTGCCTGAGATATCAAGTCCGCTTCTGCATGCATGGAAATATACAGATCCGGCCGCTCTCCAAAATCTACGGTTATTCGTGGCGTACCGAAAATATCGAGGGCAAGGTCCGAAGGGAAATAACGCACATGGGCAACGGCAACGACCTCCCCATTCTTTACTATCAATGCACCTATTTGTCTCCACCAATCAGCACTCTTATCCCCTTCCTGGATAGCTCGCAGCATAAAATCCTGATGCAGTACATCTGTCGTGATTACACGATCAGACGGTACTTCATTTTCTTTGTTAGAAAATACTCCATCCCATCTCAAGAAGATGTTTTCTAGAGTGATTTGTTTACCTGCAAGAAACTTTTCCGCAAAATCTCTAGACACATCTTCATTTGGAAGTATGAATTCCGCAAAGACAGCAAGGTCTTCAACCTTGTCTATCTCAAGAACCGAGACGTGATCATGTAACTTTAGAGCGTGCAGCGCAGCAACTGCTTCGATAGGTTTAAGTGCCCTCAAGTCTCTATTTAAACGCGGGTACGCGTCTATAAAAGAAGTGCCGAGCACAAATACGTGTGCGTCAGGGTACTTCTTAAAAAAGTTCACGTACCCCGCATGCAGCGCAGGGACATACGCAATGATTGCCTTACTGTGATCGGAATTTTCGGAGTGCATTTTCTACCAGTTGCGGGACACCCGCACTTATCTCCTTAGCGAGCTGATCTGCACCACTAATGGTAAGCAGGCGTACGCGTGCCGTTGTCGATGTTGCCGCCTGAGGAGGGAGCACGACAATTTCCCCACAGCAGTTTTTGTATTCCATCATTTCCTTTTTGGAAAAGTCTTTTGTTGATGCGGAAGTGATCAAAACATCCGGCTTCACAGTTCGAATGAGTTTCTCCATACCGTGCTCCAATTCTCGAACAGTAAGTATGCTTACTGAGCGTAAGTGCGCGAGCATCTGGAGACGTTCTGATTGCGGAACAATTGGACGTGTTGGTCCTTTGCGAGCGCTAGTGAGCTCATCTGAATCCACACCCACAATCAGCAGGTCACCGTATGAGAGTGCCTTCTCTAAATAGCGTGCGTGACCTTCATGGAGCATGTCGTACACACCTTGCGTAAGCACGATCTTGTACCCCATCCGCTTTAAGTCACTCACCACTCCTTCAAGCTCTTTCATATCAGGAATGAGACGGTCCTCAAGATTAGATCCTGAAGAAAGAATGTTTTTAACCGTTACTGGTTTTCGCTTGATGGTCTTGGCAGCGCTTTTTGAAGACATATATTCAGTTGGATTATGCTGATAGTATACGAGTACTTACCTAGCTATGCACACCGTTGACGATACCGAAAAAAGAAGCCGAATATCACTTATCGCTGCTCTCGGAGAGAACCGAGTCATAGGCAAGGAAGGAACTCTTCCTTGGCATCTTCCTGAAGATCTTAAACGCTTCAAGCAATTAACAATCGGCCACCCCGTTATCATGGGCCGCAAGACTTGGGAATCTATTCCCGAGAAGTTCCGTCCTCTTCCTGGACGCACTAACTTTGTTATAACTCGAGACCCCGACTACGAAGCTCCTGGCGTACTGCTCTCCTTTACACTCGAAGAAGCCATTGCTGCAGCAGCATTTATGCCAGGCAGCGAAGAAATATTTATAATTGGCGGAGGACAGATTTACGCTGCTGCGCTTCCCTTTGCAGACCGTCTGTATCTCACAGTAATAAAGGGGGCGGTTGACGGAGATGTATTCTTTCCTGAATACACGGAGTTTGCACATGAAATCTCTAGAGAACATGGAGAGCAAGGAGACATCCAGTTCGACTGGGTTGCGTTAGAGAAGAAATAAAAAAGAACCCCGAGAGCGCCACAACGTGTGATCACTCTCGGGGTCGTAACTCGGGCCAGTCGCCCAGATGAAACTGTTCTGTTTCAGTCGTCTTAGCTTTGCTCGCAGTCTTTCGTCTTCCGTCAGTTCGAACTTGTAGGTGGGCTTTCTCGAAAAGCGGCGTTTCCTTGAGAAGCGGCATGCGCTCGCGAATTCGAGTCCGTATTTCCCCTGTCTGGTAATACGCTCCAGGGAATACGTTGAATTGGCATTCTAGTTCGAGCGGGCAGATGGCGCAGGTTAAGAGATATGCCTTTTGGTGCGCCGAATTGTTCCAGTTAACCTCGTTGGGTTCTGGATATATCTTCTTATTATTCTCGTCCCGCTGCACAGCCGAACTGGTGTTGCCCGGAGACCTGCCGCACATCACAACTGAAAGCATCCAGAGCGCGTTGCCGAGTTCTACAAGAGACACGTTGTGCTTCCGGCAATAGCCCTCGAGGACTTCAATCCCCTTCGGAGCAACCTGTTCGTATCGAAGCTTGCCCGTGCGGTCTTCGTCGTCCACAAGAACCCGTGAAGCCACGAGAATCCTGCAAAGATGGAAATCAACTGGCGGCGAAGCGGTGAACTCCGCAACAAGATTAGCTTCCATGAGGTAGTACGCGAGCATGCTCGCCATCTTTTCCTGAAAGCCGAGGAATCCCCATCCGAAGTGATCAGCCGTCTCCGGCTTCTTGCCCCGAATCCGTTTGTTGGTTATCCGCTCGTACATGTCCGCAGCAGAGGTCACTTCGTCAAAGATGGTGCGAGGGTCGCCTTGCCAAAACTGGACCAAGCGACAAGAGTTCTCGTACCAGAAGTGGGCGATTTCCTCTTTCTTGTAGGGAATCTTGGCTCCCAGAACGTCCTGCAGTTCTTGTTGCGAGACAGAGTTAACCACCGAGAAGGGGTCAAAGTATTCCGGATGTTCCTCCCAAACCCGCACCAGCTGCCTAACAGCATGGTCGCTTTTGATAGTGCCGCGCATGTAGTGACAGATGTAGAACAAGAATCGCGCCCACAGAAGCGGGTCCTGCCGAATTTCCTTAGGTATAAAGGTTTGCGGCAATGCCCAGTCTTCTCCGTACGGATACTGTTTGTTTCTGAGAGCTGCCAAAAGCTGCCCGCAGACGATCTCAGCTTGAGACCAGTCAATGTGTACAGTCATGTGGCGCCCTTTGTTTCAATGAGTCCGGGTTCACTATACGCAGCCACCCAAACGAGTCAATTAAAAGAAAACCGCTCCTAGTGGAGCGGCGAGGCAGTAGACACCTCTTCAAGTTTTGCGAAGGCTCGTAGGCCTGGAAGAAATTCGGCCATTTCTGGATGGCTTTTCAGAAGACGTTTCCATCCTCCTCTACCCTCTTTCCGGGCTAGTTCAGCTAGACCTGGAATGATGTTTTCGATTCGTTCAACAACAGCAACTAGCATTCGTATAGGACTGGCTGGCGAGTAGTAGTGCAGTTCTTCTGACGTCTTGATGGGCGCCATGTAACTTTCCTTCCCAAGCACTCCTGCCCTTCTGAAGTTTTCAACGACTTCAAAGTAGGCAATGATTTTCCAGAGTGCCGGGACGAGTTCCCGCTTAACCGTACGCCGCATGCGGTGTTCATGTGCAACATCAGATTCTTCGAGATTGAAGAGTGAGAGCTGCCCGGCTTTTTGGCTTCGCAGGTCTTCAAGATACTCGCTAACCTTGCGTCCGAAGGTTGTGGCATTCAGTTGGCTAGCCACAGCATCACGCACCCACCGGTGCATGCCTTCTTCGGCGAGCTTTTCTCCCATAAGCAGCTCGTATCCCTCGGCAAGACGCGCGAGATCCACAAGAGCTCCATACGGCAGACGCAATTTCCAAGCGTTATCTCCTGTGACAAGTGCCTGGATGCTTGGCGGCAGGGAGCAGAAGCGCAACGCGCTCTTTACCCATTCCGTCGTGCGTCCGATAGTGCGAGCGTATTGTCCTGGCGTGAGACCTGGATTTTTCCGTCGCTTATGCCGGTAGAATCGCCAAGCAGCTTCTGCTTCTTGGTGAAGTGGGGGCGTGGTGTGGCGGTTCTCTTGGAACTGAAGCTCGATAGCTCGCTCAGCATCCATGTCGAAATGGAGTTCAGCGAGATACCCGCTCTCGTAGTTTTCCGTGGGCACGTACTTGCCAGTCTTGATACCTAGTTCAACGTGCTGGCTCGTTGCGTGTCGCCGGTGTCCCGCGAAGATGGCGAGGTAGTACTCGTCACCGTCGAGTTCAACAGGAATTAAGTCATGTACGGTGTGGTGCGAATCGAAGATCGCATTGATTTCATCAACGTACACCCGAGCCTGATGTGGATCGAGTGCGGCAACCATGCCTGGCGTTAACTGTCCTTGGGACAGGAAGCTTGGCACCAAGTCTTCGTCTATCTCGTAGGTCTTGCGGACCTGCTCAAGCACAGAGAAGCATTCTGCAGGAAGACGGACCTTAACGACCCGTTGCACCCGCACCGTGATGTCGTCGAGTCGATATGAGGCAAACATGTAAAGACCTCTTTATGACAGGTTGTCATTCTGGGCAAAGAATACTCCCGTGTTCCGGGGGTGGCCAAATGTATAAAAACTCTGTGTACTATGCTCTCTTCCCCCTCTTCCACTTCTTTCCCGTGTGTAGAAATGGGGCAAAGAGATCGTCGTTAAGTGCAACAACCAGTGGTTCAGGTTTCTGTTTTCTTTCTGTAAACGTAACCTGCGTTGCGTTTCGTATAACGGCTATAGGTGTCTGCTGGTTTCCTTCTCCCATTTCAAGCACCGCAGCAACCGCAAGCGCGTCTGCGATATTCGCAACTTCCATTTGAAATGGGCGCCCGAATATATCCGGAGTATCTTTATACGATTGCAGTGGTTCGAACCCGTCCCAGGACAATGCGAATCCAACTGCACCTCGGCGCAGAGGAAGACTAATGGAGTCGGTTATAACAACACCGAGTTGTTTGATGCCGTATTCCCTCTTAAGCCAATTGCGTAACCGTCTCGCGCTTTGCATTGGATCTTTGGGATACAGAATGTAGTGCCCGTTTCCGTTGCTTTCATCTATACCTGAAGCTCCCGCGAGTGCTCCCGCTGAAATGGTATAGAGCTTTTTATACTTGGCCCGGGGAAACTCAATGTATCGCTCTGCCTCCTGTCTCTTAAGCTTCTCTTTATCTATTCCCTCCATAGGAAGACAGATGCCTTCGTCTATAGAAACAACTTTGGAAGAGATAGCTACAATGTCTCCTTCTTTCAACTGCATCCTCGATGCCTTAATGGCTTCAAGAAGATTGTCCTTGGGAGGAAGAAGCTTTCGGAGTTTGTACGCAGTTACTTGCATTGCCTCACCCTAAAGCAAAACAGCCCCGGCGCAAGGCCGGGGCTGTTTTGTGTTTTCGTATTACTTAACCACTACACCCATGGAACGAGCTGTTCCTTCAACAATACGCTCAGCTGCTTCGATAGACCCAGCTGTTAGGTCTGGCATCTTCTCTTCAGCAATTGCGCGAACCTGTTCGCGGGTTAGTGTTCCTGCCTTGGTTGGTGTCTTGCTTGAACCCTTATCAATACCTGCTGCCTTAAGGATAAGACGAGACATTGGGGATACTTTGAGGATGAACGTGAAGGTACGGTCGTCATACACGGTCATTTCAACCGGAATGATAGATCCCATACGGTCACGGGTCTGCTCGTTGAACTTGTTGACGAAGTCGCCAATGTTAACGCCGGCCGGACCGAGTACGGTACCGACAGGAGGAGCAGGAGTTGCTTTGCCTGCTGGAATCTGGAGTTTGATTTTCTTTACTACTTTTGCCATATCTTTGTATTAAGGACTCTACGCTATAGCTTGCGGACCTGCAAGAAATCGAGCTCAACCGGTGTTTCGCGGCCGAACATGGCTACGAGCACCTTAACCTTGCCTCGATCCTCATCAATCTCCCCTACCTTCCCTTCAAGATCCTTGAAAGGACCGTCTCCGATAACCACAGGATCATCTTTCTGAAGGTCGATACGGTGCTTAGGAGCTTCCTGGCCCATACGTTTCATAAGGGTGGTAACCTCGTTCTCGTCCATAGGTACAGGAGTTACGCCTGAACCAACGAAACCGGTTACGCGAGGCGTGTTGCGGACAACGAACCACGAGTCTTCGTCTACAATCATGCGCACGAGAATGTAGCCCGGGTATATCTTCTCTTCCTCAACCACACGCTTCCCTGCCTTAACACGAATCTTCTTCTCGGTTGGCACAACAACTTCAAAGATCTTGTTCTCCATACCAAGAGATTCGATACGCTGTTTGAGGTTACGTTCAACTGCGTTCTCGTATCCTGCGTAGGTGTGAATGGTGTACCAACGTGGCTCGAGGTCTGCTGCGTCTTCTGAGAACTGAGGGGCAGTCTTCATTTCCATAATAAAAGAGATTAGGGACTAAGCGCCCGTGAGGAACTTGGCTGCAAGGCTGGTGAAGGCGTAATCGAAGAGACCGATAATAACGGCCACGAGTGCTGAGATGAGAATAATGAGTACGGTGTGCAGAATAGCCATCTTGCGATTGGGCCATACCACGTGCGTGAGCTCGCCGCGCACATTCTTGAGATAGGTGATGAAGGATTTCATACCGACTTGATTACGCTTCCAAATAAAAAAGCCCTGCGGGCCTTGTGTGTGCGTATGATACTACGGCCTAGAATAGGTGTCAAATAGAAAAACCGCGATGCTACCCACCGCGGTTTCTCGTATCCTTCTGATCTGTTATTTAGCGGATTTCGTAGGTAACTGAGACGGTCATATTGGTCTCGTTCTGCCCTACCGGAAGGGTTGGAGCAACTGATGTCTTGGCATCCATCATAGTGCCTCCGTATGCCTGGTTGTACATAGGGTATGCGCCGCCTGTGTTCTCAGAGAAGGACACTACGTCCCCAAGGTGCACGCCGAGCTCCTTTGCGAGAGCACGAGCCTTAGTCTGTGCGTCCTCGATTGCCTTGGAACGAGCTTCGTCCTTAACCTTGCTGTCGTCATCAACAGTGAAGTCTGGTCCTGAAATGTTCTGGACATTCAAGCCGCCAAGAGACTCAAGTACGGCTCCAGCCTTGCCTGTATCGCGAACCTTAACCTCTACAGACTGAGATACTTCGTATCCAACAATCTTTGGCGTGCCTGAAACCATTACTGGGCAGATACCGCTGTAGCAAGGCTGTGGGTACTGGTACTTAGGAGACACGTTGTAGTTCGTAGTCTTCGTATCTTCCTTCTTAACACCCTGGCTCTCAAGAGCGGCAAGAGCAGCGTCAGTCTTATCGGTTGTTGCCTTCTGCGCATCAGCAACATTGGCTGCTGACTCGGTAACGGTGAAGGTTATCTTTGCGAGATCAGGAATGGCCACAGCGTCTCCAGTGCCCTCAACGGTAATAGTGTTGAATGGCTGGTTGGGAGAGCGGCTAAAGGCAGTCTTCCATGCTGAGACGAGGAGGAAGATGGCGAGAAGCACGAGCACTGCAATAGCGGCGAGTCTGAACGCCTTGCTGCTGCTTAGAGAATTCATAAATTCGGTCATAGAGTAAGTATAAATAAATGAGTACCTTTCGGAGGCAAGTGTAGCACGTGGGTAATTAATGACGATGAGAGTGCGAGGAGTCCGCAGTTCCCTCGCCAGGCAGGCGTGGGCGTACCATCCGAGTCGCTAAGAAGGTAGTTATGGGAACTGCCAGTATGAGGCCGCAAGATCCAATGAGAATGCGTACAACCTCAGTAGCAAACACTTCTCCGTTTAGGATGTAAGCAAATGGTGCATTCGCATGCTGCAAAAGCAGGAGGAGTGGCAGCGAAACACCTACGTACGCTATAGCAAGCGTGTTTACCAACGCACCTATATGTTCCCGGCCAATGCGAATGGCTTTCGTGTAGATTTCCTTTTTCGATAGATGTTGCCCTGCACTCATAAGCTCTTCAACAACAACCGCCTGGCCAATTGCAATATCGTACAAGACTCCAAGGAGGCCGATCATAATTCCCCCCAGAAGGACGCCAACAAGATCGAGAGTGCCGTTCGATTGGAAGTGTAGATAGGTACTTTCCTCGGAAGAGTACCCGGAAAGGTGCGCAGCGATAACGACATACCAAGCAGCAAGACCCGTAACCACAATGGTACTAATCATGCCGAATACTGCGGCAGTGGTGGTGCGATTAAACCCGTGCGTTATATAGGACCCGGCAATAATAATGAGTGACGACACGCCAATAGAAACGAATACTGGCGAATACCCTGCGCTTATGCCCGGCAGCAGAACATAGAAGATCAGGAGCAGACTTCCCGCAAGGCTAAGCAGTCCCCTTATTCCCTGAAGACCTCCAAAAAGAATTATGAGCAGGCCGAATATCAGAGCCACTATTGCAAGCACTGGCAGACGATACGGATCTGCTACTGAATAGAATTCGCTACCGTCAGTCGGGCTCACAAGATGACGTAAATAAAAGACGTCGCCAGGTTTCAGCTGGGTGAAATCATTCCGAAACTCCACCGTCTTCCCTTTATCTAAACCATCAAGCACCACAGCCGTTAAAGTTTGCGAGCGTGATGGCGTTCCAATGCCTGGAAGATCCTCTATACCAAGATCTATAACTGATACGGTCTTCGCTTTTGCGAATGTCTCAACATCCGGCTGCATTTGAGCATGCGTTCCCCAGGGTAGAAGAAGCAAAAGGAGCAATGTGCCTACACTACATATCTTTTTCATAGAGTTTTCGCGCAACGCATACAGACTCCAAAGAACTCAAGCGCGTGATCATCAATGCGAGAGAAGCCTGCCGCCTTACGCACCCTTTCGTCTAGTGACGAAGGCAGGCATGCGGCCACGTCGCGAATAGCATGACATTTTACACAAACGGCATGATGGTGGTGTGAACCAGCAAACTCAAAAAGAGCGCGGCCCTGCCCAAGATCAATACGTTTTACAAGTCCCTTCCCCGAGAACGCCATGAGCATGCGGTATGCCGTAGCCGTATCAAACGTACGCTTCCCTGCTTTTACCAGGTCTTCTACGGAAAGTGGATTCGTAGACGCAACAAGTGCTTTGAGTAAGGCTATGCGCTGCTCAGTCGCTCGCAGTCCAGCTTCGCGGAGCAATGGAACAATATCTGCTATCTCTTCGTTTCTCTTCATTTCTCCATAATACCTTCTCGCGCTTCTTTTTCCACATGCGAACTATTTGCATCTAGGAAATAGCCGTGTATGCTTGGCGTATGAATCCTTACCTAATCTTACTCGTGGTGCTGGTGGCTGCGTGCGCTACGTTAATCGGTGGCCTCTTAGCCTTAAGACTTCGCGACCGCTTACATCTCATACTTGGCTTTTCGGCCGGTGCCATTCTTGCCGTCGCCTTCTTTGATCTATTACCTGAAGCACTCGAGTTAGGAGAAAACTTCTATAGCCCCAGCACCTTACTTACTGCCACAGCACTCGGTTTCTTCGCGTATGTGATTCTAGACCGCCTCATTCTTCTGCATACTCATAGCGATGAGGAGCAGTGTGAAGCGGGCGTACATAAGAATTCGAAGCGTGGCATCTTTGGTGCCAGCAGCCTTTCAGGACACAGCTTCCTTGATGGTGTTGCAATAGGTCTAGCGTTCCAGGCGTCTCCGGCCATAGGTATTGTCGTTGCGGCCGCAGTGCTCACCCACGACTTCTCTGACGGCATCAACACCGTAAACCTCGTACTCAAGAATGGCGGTACACGCATTCAGGCTCTTCGCTGGCTTGCAGTTGATTCCATAGCTCCAATTCTAGGAGCCATAACCACACTCTTCTTTACTCTTCCGGAAAACTATTTGTCGTTGCTGCTCGCCTGCTTCGCTGGATTCTTCCTCTACATTGGCGCCTCGGACCTTCTCCCTGAAAGTCACCATGCACACCCGAAACTACTCACCACCGTACTAACCCTTATCGGCGCAGGTACCTTGTATCTCGTTATACAACTAGCAGGTGTTTAAGAAAAAGGCGGGGAATACCCGCCTTTTTCTTTTACTGTGTCTGCAGTGTCCCCAGCATCTTTAGGAGTGCTTGATGTTCAGGCAAGTTCTCAACAACAAGGTTCGTATCGCTCCAGTTTGTTACGTCTCGCTCAAGAATCTCAAAGCGAAGCACGTCGTTTGCTCGTACAAGGAAGTACGCACTTACAACCTGTCCTTCAAAGCGCTCTATAACGGTACTTCTGAAAGTCTTGCCGTTAATAGTCTTTGATGTAAATCGAGAGAAGTCTTGTGCCTGCATGTCTGAAGGCTGGTATCGAGTGTTCTCGAGAATAATTGCATCTGCTGTCTTTCCAGCAGAAATTGGATAGCTGTAGACACTTATGTAATGCGGAACAGTTGATGCTCCTGGCTTCTGATAGAAGTCGAGCATATTCTCAACAAAACCGTCAGCTCCTGGTTCCTGTACACCCTTCACATATCCCGCAGGAAGCGCAAAGGCGATGCCTGCGCTCGCAAGCTCCACATTCGGTGCTACACACGCTGCAAAGGCACAATTAGGTCCTGTGCGGCCAACTGACGTGCCGTCTGGGCAGATCTTTGCCTCAAGAGTACACGCAGTATCTCCCGTACCTGTGGCAGTTCCCTGCCCTGGGCGCTCAAGCATGTTGCGATAGAAGAATGCGGCGACTCCGAGCACGAGAATAAGTACGGTGCCAGCAATAAGTTGTTTCATAAATATTAGTTAGGTTTTGCTTTAAGCGAATCTCGAATCTCTTCGAGTACTGCCAACTCGGCACTCTTTGCCTCGGGTGCAACTTCCTGTTGTTTGGCGCGGGCGTGTCGTTCTATACGATTTATAAAACGGATAACGAGGAAGATTGCGAGAGCAATAATGATGAAATCGAGAACAGACTGTAGGAAGAGGCCGTACTTGATTTCAACAGTTCCCCCAAGATTAAGAACAAGGTCTTTGAAGTCTATCTTCCCCATCAGAAGACCTAGGGGAGGTGTAATGATGTTGGTAACGAGCGAGTTCGTAATGTTGTTAAAGGCAGTACCGATAACCACACCGACTGCCAAATCAAGCACATTGCCTCGAAGGGCGAATTTCTTAAACTCTTCGAAAAAGGCTTTCATAGCTCTTATATACACCCAGAATACGTAAAAGCAAAAGGAGGAAGCCGAAGCCCCCTCCCTATCGCACCTTATGCAGCGCGCACCTCGCCCATTTTTAGGGTGTTACCCCTTCTCCACGTGCCATTTTCCCTGAGGAAGACAGTGAGATCACGGAAGACCATTTCGCCCTGAGGACATTCGATATCCTCAAGTGTCTTCAGAGCGCTTCTTGAGTGCCAGGATTTAATGTTGCGCGCTATGACGATTCGCGGTCCTTTGATGCAGAGGTCTTGCTTTGGTACACCGATAAGCATGCCCAGGCTTTCGGTCAGATGCCTGCAGGTTTGTTTAACCAGATCGCCATTGACAGACATCTCGATTGTCTCGGACTTCGCATCAAACCTTGGAGGCTCGATGTACGCGCTCACCGCATGCACTTCGAGACCAAGACGTTGAAGCCAGACCCATACCCGACTGGCTCGTTCCAACACAGCTTGATACTTGGCCGTGATGAGCAGGTGCGGATCAACATTTGAATCGCACGTTTCTATGCCGTGCTTCTCTTGAAGAAGTCTTGTCGCTGTCTGATGGTAAAACAGCAGACACTGCGGCACCTCGAGTACCAGCTGCTGCGGATTACTGAATGTATTCACGAAAACCTCCCTTTTGTTCAACCTGAACAAAATGGTACTCCTTCTATTAAACGAATCAACTTTTGGGGCGGCTAGAGAGAATTGAACTCTCGATGCGGGTACCACAAACCCGAGTTTTACCACTAAACTATAGCCGCCATGAATTTCGCACGTTCGCCCTCGTAATGGTGTACCAGAAAATGGCAATTATGACAAAGCCAAGCAAGATTCTCTAAGGCATTATTCTTTCTATTTTTATCTATGTGATGGACTGCCAGCACTCGAAAGTCTGTTGTGCTACATAATCGACAAGCTTTTACAGAGCCTGACCTTTTCATTGCGGCCCTGTACGCGCTTCCACCGTTCTTATAGTTCTTATGTTCCTTTCCTACATACAGTTGGTTTCTCCACTTTGTTTGACAGCTTTTACCGCAGAAATACTTTCCACTCTTTGAACGGTTCAATTCTCTTAACTGTTTATAAGTCACGGAGCCACAGATATCGCATGCAACTTCCTTGCCTTTCTTCTGGGCTTTGAATTGACAAGCTGTTGAGCAATATTTACCAAAACCCTTCTTAATCCATGAGGGCTTAGCGTAAAAAGATTCTGCGCATTGATTACAGGCGACATTTGGCAAGTCCCCATTATCTCAAAGCAAGCTCATGGAGCTGTTAATTATCGATAAGATTTACCTGTAACTTGGGGACTCATCCTTCACACCTGCTTGGAAGTTAGCGAGCCTCGCTAAAGCAAACAAAAGCGAAGACAAACGATTGAGATATGCGCGGGTATTTGCTGAAACTATTCGTATTTCAAGATCGTGCACCGCAACAACACGTCTCTCTGCTCTGCGTGCGAGCGTGCGCGCAACATCAAGCATCGCTGATATCTCAATTCCTCCAGCAATTGAGAACGAAGTTATAGGAGGAATCTCTGCCTCAACTGCCGCAATTAGTGCTTCAACCTTTGTAACCTTCGCCTTCCCCACCTTCTTCGTAGCACCAGCAACTTCTGCCTGCACAATAAAAAGAGTTTCCTGCACTTCTCTAAGCACAACGGAAGCAAGTACAGATCGCTTTCCAATATGCACTTTTGTCTCTTCTCCGCTTCGTGCTCGCACTTTAGTTAGTCCCAAGAAAGAATTCAGCTCGTCCAAGGTGCCTAGAGCCTCAGGAAGTTCAGAGGATTTGGAAATACGCTTCTGGTCTACGCCAAATACTTTCGTTGTTCCCCCGTCTCCTTTGCCGGTATAAAGCATGCGCTCAGTGTACCAAAAAGGAGGAAGCCGTAACAAACGTTACGGCTTCCTCCTTTTTGGTGCCCGAGAGAGGACTTGAACCTCCACGCCTTGCGGCACATCCACCTCAAGGATGCTTGTCTACCAATTTCAACACCCGGGCATCTATATAGCTCTTACAAGAAAGGGCCCGCTTACTATAGCGGGCCCTTCTCGTATTTACAAATCCTGAGCTTATTCAGCTGGCTTCTCTTCGGTTGTCTCTTCTATTTCGACAATTTCAGGTGCACCCTCCTCTTCTTCTACTGGTGTCATCTCTTCGCCTGTTGGAATTTCCGTTGGGTCGTTCTCAATTACTTCTTCTACTGAGACTTCCTCAGGAACCTCTTCTTCCTTGAAATCGTCGGTTGAGACGTTCATCATGCGCATGTTGCGGAGCTGACGACGTACCTCACGGGCAACCTTCTCACGGATGAAGTAGAGCTTTGCGCGACGGACCTTAGAACGACGTACGATTTCGATCTTATCAATAACTGGGGAATATAGGGGGAAGATCTTTTCTACACCGACACCAGACATCATGGCGCGTACGGTGAACGTAGCACCTGGCTCGGTGCCGTGCTTAACCGCTAGAACGAGACCTTCGAATACCTGAAGACGGGTCTTGCCCTTCTCTATAACCTTCTGGTGTACACGAACGGTGTCACCCGGACGGATGCCGAGTTTCGAGCGCTCATCGGTCTTCACCGGAGTAATAACATTGTGCGTTGACATTGAGCCGTACTCTACCACGCCTCGTTTTATGAGGCAACGAAAGCCTCGGTTCCGCTAAATCGGCTCATGGCCTCTTTAAGGTCTTCGGGCACTGGTGCTGAAATAAGCATGCGTTCTCCAGACATGAGCGGGACATCGAGACTATAGGAATGAAGGCCCAAGCGAGGGATACCCAAATCGCAGGGATGGTTAGGTGCGTAAAGAGCGTCGCATACCACAGGATGGTGTATTGCCTTAAGATGCACGCGAATCTGGTGAGTGCGGCCAGTCTCGGGCATAACCTTAACCAACGAGTGCGTTCCAATATCGTCAACAACTTCGTAGCGAGAAATAGCCTCCCGGAGCATGCCCTTGGCCTTTGGCTGAGCAGATCGGAGACGGAAATCCTTGCGTGAGCGTCCGATAGCAAATTCAATAATTCCCTTCGGCTCCTTAAGCGTGCCGTACACAAATGCCAGGTAGGTCTTCTTTGCCTCTCGGTTTTGAAACGCTGCCTTGAGATGGAGATGTGCTTCCGGGGTCTTAGCGAGAATAAGTACCCCTGAGGTCTCACGATCGAGTCTGTGCACAATACCGGGACGGCGAATTTCCTCGCCTGTCTGTAGGCGTTGTGTCTCACCCACCTCAGCAGAAGCTGGGTATTTTCTAGCAAACCAGTCACTCACGGTCTCTTCTGTAGAGTGTCCGTCTGGATGCGTCATGACGCCTGAGGGCTTTGCGATAGCCACCATATCAGCGTCTTCATAGATAACAGGAAGTTCCATATACCTACCCTACAGCCCAAAAGCGGTATCGGCCAGTATTTCTATTTCCCCAGACGTCGTTCGCGAGATGCAAAGTCTGTGAGAATGGAAGTGAATTCTTCTTTGGAGAAGTCCGGCCACTTGGTGTCGGTAAAGAAAAGTTCGCTGTATACGGACTGCCAGGTTAAGAAATTAGAGAGGCGGTGCTCTCCTCCTGTACGAATAATTAAATCTGGGTCGAGGAGCCCTTCGCTCCACATGGCTTTCTTAAAATCAGCCTCGGTTACTTCTTTCCTCCCTTCTTGAAGAAGCTTATTTGTTGCAGCAAGAATCTCAGGACGCCCGCCATACGAGAACGCGATAATTAATGTGCCCGCTTCCCCACCAGCAGATTCTTTTTCGGCTTCTTCCATCTTGCTTCTAAGTTTTTCTTCAACCAAATCCCTGTCCCCGACGAAACGAATGCGTACCTCTTGTTCTCGAATGTCTTTTAAAAGGGTTTTGAATCCGGCATTGAAAAGCTCCATGAGGTACGCCACTTCTTCTGGAGCACGGTTCCAATTCTCAGTTGAGAATGCATAGATAGTTACCTCCTTAATACCCGCATCTCGCGACCACTGCATTAATTCTCTCATCTTCTCAAAGCCCGCGCGGTGTCCCTCAAGACTTGGCAGATTTCTTTCCTTAGCCCAGCGACGATTCCCGTCCATGATTACACCAATGGCCTGTGGAACGTTAGACATAGGAGATAACAAACTTCTTGAATTCTCCTGTTGCCGGAAGCCATATCTCTTCAACCTTCTCTACGTGTGCGAGAAGCGATCCTCTGTGAAGTTTGGCGAGATATTTCTCAAGTCTTTCTCGTGTTCCTTCAGCAACAACTAACACCCTGCCGTCCGGGAGATTCTGCACGGTGCCCGTTAGCTTAAGACCGCTCGCTTTTCTTTGGGCAAAGTCTCTATACATAACCATCTGCACCCTTCCGTATATATACGCCTCGAGTCGTTCATTCATAGAAAGGTATAGCGTACCTCGCAAGGGGCTCTTTAAAAAGTTTGAAAGATGCGGTATGGTTCTACCCAAGGGCGATTAGCTCAGTTGGTAGAGCGCTTCATTTACACTGAAGATGTCGGGGGTTCGAGCCCTCCATCGCCCACACGAAACAAAAACCGGCTGGTATACCAGCCGGTTTTTGTTTACCGTCCTTAGGACTTCTGCCTGACCTCTATCTTCTTTTCTTCAGCGTTCCAACCAACAAGGTTTGTGCAGAGCTGAAAAAGAGTCGCGAGTGCTGCGATAGAGAGCACGAGGACGATTGGCATAACCGCTTCACGGTTAAAGCAGTACCCTGCGTACGCAATAAAGCCAAACCAGACTCCAGTGCACCATGGGCAGCCGAGGAGATCTTTCAGTGTTCCAACGAACGTACCCGAGCGGGCTGGCGCAATCCAATCACGAATGAACTCTGTGATGTGGTCGTAAGTAAAAAGACGAACCAAGCGGAAGGACGCGAGCGAAAGAAGGACAAGATCGGTCCATGAGATTTCAGTTCTAAGCAGACCGTTCATACCGAGGTATCTAAACGTAGCAACTACGAGTCCGAGAAAGAACAACGAGAACAAAATGCTCCAGAAAGATTTCATGTCAAAAGAGTATCACGATGGTGTCCTGCTCTAGTCTCGAACTGATTGGTAATTGAGAATTAGTCTCATATTTATAGGCGCCGCCTGTCTCCTGGCAGCAAAGTGTAGTGCTGCGGGTTTGTCCAGATGAGAGCCCCTGCATCATCTCGTATTGCTTTTACATTATCGATCATCATGTCTACTGATGTGCCGTCCACAATCATACGTACAGCCTGGATAGAATCTTTAGAGTAATTGGGAGTACCTTTCGAGGATTTGATGTAAGGGCCAGAGAGACGTCCTCTAGGGAAAACTAGGATATGAGGATTGCTCGAATCTCGTCTCCAGGTTCTCGCTGGTTTAGCCTCTGGATCAACAACCTCGATATTAAATGGTCCTTGATATTCAAAGTCTTCCCACGGCTCAAGCACCTTAGGTCCTCTTTCCATCATCCCTTCAGGTTTCATAGATAAACCTTAGCACGCACAAATGGGCTAGCGTGTGCGTGCTAACAATGCGCCCGCCCTCTTGAATTAGCACTCGGTGGTGCCCCCACCAGGAATCGAACCTAGATCGACGGCTTAGAAGTCCGCAGCTTTATCCATTAAGCTATGAGGGCCTGTATACCTTAGCTGCCTCCCTTCGAAGGGTCAACGAAGCGGTATTCGTTCTTATATCGGAGTTCCTCCTTGAGACGTCCCCTGAACGTAGTGCTGGCAACCTCAAGGGAGGATGCAGTTTCAAGTACTGGAGCAGTTGCTGCATCGTTTCCTACAACCTCTCCCTGCCCTATACGTATAAACTGCCATGCGTTCCAGAGAGCACTGGCAAGCAACAAGACGCCGGCCGCTGCCAGCAGCCATGACCAGTCACGTGAAGGTCGTAGTCGTGCGCCATAACGCAGGCGACTAAAGAAATCTGTGAGCTTTGAGATTAAAGGCTTCATGGCGTTGTAACTTTCGTTCCTATCGAGAATACCGCAGACGCAGTCCATACGGGCTGCCCACTTTGCGTAGGAGTTGAAGCAAGAGACAGACTGCTGAGACGACTATCGTATGGAGCGTATTCGATGGCACCAAGAGTTCTGAAGACTGAATCGAAAGATCCAGTGATGGTAAGCGCGAGTGTGATGTGTGGACGTTGGCTCGTGGTATCTGCAGAGACAGACGCAACCTCAACCGAGGCCCCGAGTGCCTTGCCTGTCGCCTCAAGTCCGCTTAGAAACGAAACAATGTCATCGGCACGTATGAAATACTGGTTGATACGTCCCTCATCAGCACCGAGACTTTCAAGTGCTTCTTGGGCTGCAGCTACACGTGCTGTTTCTTGTTGCTTAGTTTCAATTGCTTGGCGAAGTCCCGCGGCTTCAGCACTCGCCTTCCCCACCACGGCAAACCATGCGCCGTATGTTGTAACGACAAGAACCAAGACTACGAGTGTTATGAGGAAGCGAATGAAAGAGTTCCGTATCATGGCTTTAGGGTACCGGTGAGGGTAATAGTGAAGTCGATATCGCTCTCTTTTGCATACGCGCTTATGGGTAGGTCTGCACTCTTCACGAACGGAAGTCCCGCGAGCGCCTGGTTATACTTCCGTAGTGACTCGCGATCTGACGCAACGCCTGACAATGTCATGGTGCCGATTCCATCAGCTTTAGGTGGGGTGAATGTCACGCCGACAATTGAGATTCCTGGACGAGGGAGCATTATTACCGCTTTTATAGCTGCGGAGGCAGTTGGAATGGTTTGTAGCTGGGCGAGGTATGCCGCGTCCGCTTCAAGGTTTTTGGTTCGAGCATTTGCTTGTGCCTCGTCAGACCCAGCAAGAGCCGCCGAGAGCGTGTCGAGTTCTGCTTTTCCTGAGTGTATCTGTTGAGTTGCGTACACGTATGAAGGAATGAGCAAAACAGTGTGTACGAGAGCAATGCCAATAAGAAGCGTGGTTGCAACGGTTACAAGACGGAAGAAATAATCTTTGCGGAGAGCCCGCACACGATCTTTCGGGAGAAGATTGGTTAGTTCCGTCATACCTAGGGAGTGTGTTCGCGGAGCGCGAGACCGATAGCCGTAGCATACGCAAGCGACTCGAGATAATCGATGGGCGGAAGCCACACGTCTCTTGAAGCAAGATTTGTAAACACTTCCCCGAGCTCAACTGGAAGCTTGAGAGCGGTCTCAAGATACTCAGGGAGGCCACGCACAGTTGCATTCCCTCCCGCGAGCACCACGCGTGTTACGGGTTCGTGCAAACCTCCTGCAACTGCGTGTGTCTGCCAATAATCTAAGCGGCGGACAATCTCGTCGCGAATAACGGAGACTGTTGAGAGCATGGCTGCGATATATTCTTCGTTCCCAGCACCAGCGACAAGTCCCTTTTCTGCCTTCACTCGCTTTGCCTCTTCTTCTGTAACACTGAAGTGTTTTTGCACAGCAAGCGTGAGCGCATGTCCTCCTATATCGAGCGTTGTAGCAAAACGTGGAATACCGGATCCAACAACACTAAGTTTTGTAGTTGTTCTGCCGATGTCGATAATCAATACAGTTTCGGTATCTCCGTATGGAAGAAGCGCCCGAGCTACAGAGAAGGTCTCGCTTTCAATAGCACGCGCTGCGATACCTGCCTCGTCAAGCATACGGAGGGATTCCTCTATAACTCGCCTCGCGTACCCAACACCAACAACCTGTGCTTTCGCGTTCTCAATCTTTACGGGTGCAATATCAAAAGCAACTTCGGTAGAGGGGAGTGGTACGTATTCATCCAAATGCTGCTCGACAGAAGTGCGCCACTCGCTCAAGTTCGCTCCAGGTGCCTCTGCTTCGAAGAGATAGCTGCGGGATTCAGAAAGTGCAATGTTCGCAAATCGAATACGATGCTTCCTTGTAAGAGTACGAATTGCGTCAGCCACAACCTGAGGATTACTTATCTCTCCGCCTATGATTACGCCCGGAGCAAGACGTTCCTCGCCAAACGCAACGAGTTCAAGTCCATGGAGTTTCTCTTCTATAACGGCGAGTTTAATGCCGCTCGCTGAGATATCGATACCTGCCGCTGGTGCAGCAAGATACCGTGGAGGTGCTAGTTCCACTCGAGCGATGCGGGCAAGCGTGTTTTTACGCATACTGTCCGTTAGTATACTGCCTCTTTTGTTAGTGCGCGCCTGTTCCTGGGGGTACTTCCCTGTCCGGAGTTAAGAATGCGAACGTTTCGTCTTTGCCAACTGCAAAAAGCATGCCGTCTGATTCAAGACCTTTAATTGTCCGCGGCTTTAAGTTCGTTACGAACGCAAGTTGTTTTCCAATTAGAGATTCTGGTTCTGAAACGTATGCGGCGATGCCTGAAACAATCTGTCTTGGTCCCTTTTCTTCACCAAAATCTACAGAGAGCTTGAGGAGCTTGTCTGTTTCCGGCACGCGTTCAGCAGCACGCACCGTACCCACTTGCACGATTACCTTTGAGAGATCGTCTATAGAAATGCGAGGTTCCTCTACAGCTTCAGGAGCTATTTCGGCAATCGGTTCTTCTTTTATTTCTTCGTTCATGGTCTTGAGAGAAAGCTGGTAAGGATAAGTGCTGCGGCTGAAGCGTCTACATCGGTGTGCCCTGGGCCACGGGAACCGTCAAAGAGACGCCGAGCTTCTTGGGTTGTTAGCATTTCAGGCTCGAAATGTACGGGGATATTCCCTCGCTGTTCAAGCAGTTGAGCGAACGCTTTGGCGTCCTTAGCTACCGCATTGGCGTTCCCTGCAAAATCCTTAGACTCCCCCATCACAACCGCCTCAACGTTCTTTCGCTCTATAAGGTTGAGGATCTCGTCTATAAGACGGCCGTCGTTCGGGATTATGCCGTGTGGAAAGCCCATAGCTCCTGCCTCGTCCGAGAGAGCTAGGCCTACTTTTTTGGTGCCGAAATCAATACCGAGGTAACGCATATGAAAATCCTACAAGGTATCTTCCCTAGATGCTAATTGGTTCCTTGTGGTATAGTCGCTCGCATTGGAGGAGTGCGTGAGTGGTCGAAACGAGCGGTCTTGAAAACCGCCAGGCCGAAAGGTCTCGTGGGTTCGAATCCCACCTCCTCCGCAAAATGAATGAGCCCCGTAGCTTTCTGCTACGGGGTCTTCATATATCTCCTAATACTTAGAGTTCGTTACGACGAGCCGCGTGTAGATGGTTCCAGAATGCACGCCAGCTTTTCAGAAGCGAGTTCGTAAATTCCACAAAGTGAGAACGCGCTTGATACTTGAAACGTAAAAAGGCCTCTTCTTGGCCAAGTTTCAGAACGTTCGCGATTGTCGGATAGTATTCGCGATACAATCCACACTTTTTGGTTAGGCGTTGAAGTTCGAGCGCCAACTCGATCCTTCTGGAAAGCTCCAGTTGGCATCTTGTTTCGCTCAGACCGGTAAGTTCTGCGGCCAGTCGTTCAATAGGCGAGAGCGTTCTCTCTACCGGAACTGCAGAAAAATCCCGCATGCGTGTATCTTCTAACACTAGTGTCATAACCCCTCACAAAGATCGTTGCCAACTTCTACTTAATCACAAACGTATTCGTTTTCAAAATTACATCTTCATACGAGTGCTATCATTGCATTAAATACTATGCCTCGTCCTCCGCTGTATGAATGGGATGGAATGGAGTACACCTTTGACGAAAAAGGTGGTGATTGGTATTGGGCACTCGGTATCATCGCCGTTGCTGGAACCATTGCTTCTGTACTCTTTGGCAACATCATTCTCGCGTTCGTTATCCTTGCTGCAAGCGGCACGCTCGCACTTCAAACACTGCGTCCTCCTCAGATGCGACACTTCTCCATAACAGAAGCAGGTATCGTTGTTGACGGACGTCTCCATCCTTATGAAGAGATGCTTTCTTTCTCTGTGCTTGAATACGCAGACGAAACCATTCCCCCTTCTCTTTCCATAAAGACAAAGAAGCTGCTGTCTCCGCACCTTGTTATTCCTATAATCGGGCACGATCCCGTTGAAGTGTACGAGCACTTCCTCGACATACTTCCTGAAGGACGTCACGACGAGTCCTTCTTTGACCGCATCATAGAGATGCTCAGGCTTTGATTTAAAGGCTCGTGTGCGGTACAGTCCAAAAACGCTCCTGTCGTTCAATGGATAGGACGCAACCTTGCGGAGGTTGTAATGTTGGTTCGATTCCAACCAGGAGCACCACCAAAGGCAGTCTAGGATTTAATAAAAGAAGTAGTTCCAGAACGCCACTCACTAATAGTCTTAGCCTCACCTCCAATGTCTAGGCGGGATATTTGATACTCACTTAACTCACCGTGGTCGGTTCGAATAAATCCGTCCCTATCAAAAGAAGATGGCTGCATCTTCTTTGCGAGCTCCTTATCTCCATACATTTTTTCAAACTCAGGACGGGTGTGTTCCCACGTAGCATCGCTCCCACAAGGACCATAGGGTCCTATCAAGACATATTCCTTCACGCTCTTCTCCTCTCTAAAATCCTTTGTCCAGTCTTCGCCATGAGGCATCCACGAAGAAATCACGATATTCGGATGATATTTCTTGAGCGCATCTTTCACTTCAAGTTTCTCAACATTCTCCCAAGGAGAATCTATCTCCCAATCGCCGGAATCTGTGGCAACCAGCTTCACTTTTCCACTAGCCACAAGATCTTTCATTGAATCCTTTAGGAGGTGGCTGAGTTTCCCGTTCCCTGCTCCGACTTCGAGTATCGTTATCGGTTCGTCTCCAGAAGACAGGTTCGCAATTCGTTCCTTAAGGTAACCTGAGAACTTTTCAATATATTCCTGAGTGAAAACCTCAAAAATATGATTATTCACTGCAAAATCTCGTATGCCATCTTCGCGTGTGGGAAAAACACTGTCTCCCTCCTCATTACTAAAACTGTCGGCAAGTGGTCTCAGTTCAGCATACGAAGGAAAGTAATTGGGATCTTTAAGTTTTTCTTGAAAAGCATGCGCTCGTTCTTCCAAAGAAGGCTCTCTTTTGATTTCCTTTTCTGGCACCTTTCGGAAGAGGCTGGGGAATCTGTTTTTCATTTCATCTATCGTAGCATCTGCCTGTTTAGCAAGTTGGGTCGATTCCGGTTGAGGTTAATACTAATTGGGTCGATACCAGTCCGAGAGCTTAGCTGCCTCTTCTTGAGTAACTACTCCTTCTTCCTTTCCCCACGCAATCATGCGTAACAAAGGGCTTTGCGCAGTTTCCGCTGCCATTTCTAAATTTCTTGCTTCTTCAGCTGAGACCATGCCCTCCTCAGATAGAACATCAAACTTTTTAGAAACGTCCTCGCCAGTACCTTGAAAAGATACTCCGCCAGTTTCAGCCAGTTCGGATATAGTTTCCATCAAACCCTCCATTGTCTCAATTTCTTCTCTTTGTTCTTGAGGAAGCTCAGGGTCTGCTTTTGCATTCGAAATCCAAGAAGGGCTTAGGTCTCGCCAGTCAAAAGTCTGTGATGAGGTTTCCTTTTTAGGTGGAACATTTCCCGACATCTCGAAACGTGATTCTTTCATATGAGAAAGGGTAGCATAAAAGAAAAACCCGCAATTGCGGGTTTTTCTTTTATTTAAAGGCCTTATGCTTTAGCTCCTGCGCGAGCGATTGCCTTAGCAAGGCGGGACTTCTTTCGAGAAGCGGCGTTCTTCTTGATAACACCAGTCTTAGCTGCCTTATCAATAGCCTGGTATGCGGCTGAAAGGGACTCCTGTGCCTCTCCTACGTTAGTAGAAAGGAGGTTACGTACCTTCTTGGTTGTGTCTGCAAGAACGCGCTTGCGACGGATATTGAAGACGCGCTTCTTGAGGGATGCGCGGTGTGCCTTCTTTGCTGAAGCTGTGATTGCCATGTGCCGAGAATCCTACTATTTATATGGCGGTTCCGCAAGGGAGCCGCGTAAAATGGTACGATATCCTCATGATTCGAGAGATTCGCGGCACCGTCCTTTCAGTAGAGCTAACGGGAGCGGTGGTTAACGTAGGCGGTTGGGGCATCCAAGTCTACCTCCCTTCCACAAACGGCCTTCTGCCTGGAAACGAGGTAGCACTTAAGACATACCTTTGTATTAAGCAGGATGGTGTTGATTTGTATGGGTTTGAGAACGAAGAAGATCGCAAGTTCTTTGAGCTTTTGCTCTCGGTTTCAGGGGTTGGGCCCAAAACAGCCATGTCTATACAAAGGAAGGCTCCTCGCGAAGCACTTGAGAGCGCGATTGGCACTCGAGACATCTCATACCTCACTCGAGTTATTGGCCTCAGCAAAAAGGCAGCTGAGAAGATCATGGTTGAGGTTTCAGAGAAGGTTGGGAAAGATGCCCGTGCGCATGACGATGCAGACACAGAAGTATTCGATACTCTTGTTGCTCTTGGATATAACGACCGAGAAGCACGCCTCGCTGTCTCTGGTATTCCTCCAACCATCGTTGGGAAGGACGCCCGACTTAAAGCTGCGCTTACTGCTGCCTCTCGTTAACCATGCACGCGCTTAAACATTTCGCAGAGTCCGTACTTCCCCGTCCGCTCTATCGGACAATTCTTAAGCCCTACCACTTTGTTATTACACTTGTCTCAGCAATTAAGTACGGCTTCCCTGCCAAGAAACTAATAGTTATTGCGGTTACAGGCACCAAAGGAAAATCTTCTGTAACTGAAATGTTGTTTGCGGTACTCTCGCACGCGGGTATTGCTGCTGCGGTTGCAGGCACTATTCGTTTTGCGATTAAAGAAGAGACTCGTCCGAACCTCTACAAGATGACCATGCCGGGTCGCGGATTCATTCAGCGTTTCTTAAAGGACGCGGTTGATGCAGGAGCTACGCACGCAATTGTTGAAGTTACCTCTGAGGCGACACTCCAATACCGCCATCTGTTTCTTTCGCTAAACGGTCTTGTGTTTACGAACCTCCAGAAGGAACATATTGAATCGCACGGTTCGTTTGAGAAGTATGCGAAAGCAAAGCTTGAGATTGGCAAAGCACTCGCTCGTTCTTCAAAGCGCCCACGCGCCATAATCGCAAACAAAGATAACGTGCACAGTGCCCCATTCCTCGCGCTCCCTATTGAAGAGAAGCTTCCCTTCTCATACGAAGACGTGAAAGATGTTGAACTTGGTCCTGGTACCGCTGCATTTACATACAAAGAAGTGCGCTTCTCTATCAAGCTTCCTGGCAGCTTCAGCATAATGAACGCGCTCGCTGTTATTAAGACTGCGCAGTTCCTGGGCGTATCTCTTGAGACGTGTCGCGACGCACTTGCTGCGCTTGAGCGTATTCCGGGAAGAACCGAACGCATTGAAGAAGGCCAGGCATTCCAAGCCGTTGTTGATTACGCGCACACCCCAGACTCTCTTGCGGCACTGTATGGCGCATATCCTGTACGAAAGATCTGTGTACTTGGAAACACCGGAGGAGGACGTGACACATGGAAGAGGCCTGAGATGGGCCGCATTGCAGACCAAGCGTGTGAGGAAGTTATTCTCACAAACGAAGATCCGTATGACGAAGACCCGCGCGCAATTCTGAACTCGATGATGCGAGGTATGAAACGGGAGCCCCGAATTATCATGGATAGGCGTGAAGCAATTCGCACCGCCCTCTCGCTTGCACGTCCCGGAGACGCGGTACTCGTAACCGGAAAAGGTACTGACCCATACATCATGGAAGCGAATGACGTTAAGACTCCGTGGAGCGATGCACAGGTAGTACGTGAAGAACTGCAGAAACTAAACCAAGGCGGAGTATCATAAGCGCATGGGTAACGACTTTCTCCTTTTCGTAGGTATTCTTATATTCTTTTTCGTTCTTTGGTTTGCATCAGGCGGACCAACTAAACCTATTTCATTTGCAGGCCCTTACATAACTCCCATAACAGACGTTGGGGATGTGCAGTCTGGATACGATGACGGTACATGGAAAGGGTTTGGTGGTTTTTGGAATGGCAATGACGAGGCGATTAGCGGCAGCGTCTCGAGCTATAGAGATCAGGTCTATCTTGATACTTCTTCAGATGGTGTTGACGGTACGCGCGCGAACACTGAGTATCTTACGATTGAGGTTTCCAGCAGCGCAGCAAACGACGTGTCTCTCAGTGGGTGGCGGCTTGTTAGCGACAAGACGGGGACTAACGTAATCATTCCCCAAGGACGTGAGACACCTCGCACGGGCAATGTTAATCAGACAGGCGCTATCGTGCTCCATCCTGGAGACCGGGCCATCGTTTCAACAGGCTCCTCCCCTATTGGCGTTTCGTTTAGAGAGAACGCTTGTGTTGGTTATTTGGGTGACAGCGACGAGTTCACACCAGAACTTTATAACTCATGCCCGAGCGCGACTGACGAGTACTACGATTATTACGACGGCAACACCGACAAAGACACGAAATGTTCCGACTATGTAAATACTGTTGATCGGTGCGAGACTCCAAGAGTGTCTTCAAGCCTCTCACGAGCCTGCAAAGACTTTGTTAGCGACCACCTCAACTACAACGGTTGCGTGAAGGAACATGGAGACGATAGGGACTTCAAGGGCGACACATGGCGGGTATACCTCGGACAGCGAAACGAGCTATGGAAATCAAGCAACGAGACCATACGGCTTGTGGATCCGTCGGGTAAAACGGTAGACCTGGTCTCGTATTAGCGGTATAACATTCACACCTCCGCCCATAGCTCAGTTGGTAGAGCAGATCCCTTTTAAGGATAAGGTCCCTGGTTCGAGCCCAGGTGGGCGGACAAATTTAAAGCAAAAGCGACCACGCATATCTTAATGGTGGTCGCAGTTGAGAGTCTGGTGCAGCTGTTGAAGCCGCTTGAAGGTTCTTATTTCGTATTCGCCTGGGACAGTCCCGTTTGGCGGCAAGGCCGTGACGACGAGCGTCTGCGGTCGAATGACAGGCTTGTCGTTCATGAATTCCTGGCACTCGTCACAAGGATGCAGAGTTTTAATTCTACCCACATCCTCTTCGCGCAGTTCGCCCACGACAACAATGCCTACCACCCAGCTACAGCCTGCTGCGTAAGCAGAAGAAATCGCTATGGGCTCAGCGCAAA
Organism: Parcubacteria group bacterium; assembly: GCA_028286615.1. GTDB lineage: Bacteria > Patescibacteriota > Minisyncoccia > Phycocordibacterales > Phycocordibacteraceae > C7867-001. The sequence goes on from JAQBRG010000004.1 coordinate 62,865, forward strand.
CAGGTCGTGAGTTCCGCGTAACCTTGGTGTTCATTCCGCGATGCACTTCCCACGTTTCCTCATGCACTCTTCCGGGTCTAAACGCGAGCAAAGCGCACCCCACATTAAATTCGCGGTATGAACTTGCAAGCTCTCGTGCCCGCACTGCCTGCCAGTAAAGATATTCGATAGACTGACGAAACCTTTGATACTGCTCCCATCGTGGGATCTTTCGTATATTCCGGCTCGGAAATTCAACTTTCGTTTCAATTATCTGTGGCTGTCCGAATATGTCTGTATGCAGCGGATCGTGCTCAACATAGTTTCCAACAAGCCAAGGAGTTGAGGAATTCCTAATCCGCTCGGTACCCTTATTCTTTTCCCAGATGAACCGCATCTGGGAGCGTTGATTACGTATAATCATCTCTAATCTCCCTACAGGACATCTGTATCCAGACAGACTTTGCCATGTTCGCACTCTTTTGTCACTTGAATCTAGTTATAGTTCCTGGCTCGATCCCTGATGGGCGAGAAGGTTTAGAGATTTTAAAAAATGAGACTACCTGGTGGCAGGTAGTCTCTGTGTTTAGTTGGGTTACGTTGATACTTGGTCAGGATCTGCATCAGGACGCTCCTCGTTATCTTTCTTGATTGCTTCCATCAAAGCGACGAGTGCAAGCCGTGTATTTGTGCTGCGGCCTCCCCCATTGATCATTGAGCAGAATTCGACAACTGCATTCTGTTCTCCTGTAACACCGCCGATCGGAATGGGCCCGACTCCTATGGAGACGACAATGTCTCCATCAAAGTTCTGGTGCACTGAAAGGGATTTACGCGGATGCATGTCCCCAATACGACGTGCGCCTTGTGTAGTCCAGGGTATCTCAGTCACTGGTGTCTCCCTTAACAACCTGCCTTGTCTATAGCACGTAGTATAAAAAGCTTCTAGCTGGGCTTAAAGAGACAGGGCGAATCTTTCTAAAGATGGACCGAGCGGTAAATCTCCCGAACGAGAATCAGAAAGAAGTTCAATAAGATCACGAGAGAGCTTGCGCGCTCCGTCCTTTCCCCATTTCGTACTTCCCTTTTGCATGAGGTCTCGGGCTTTCCAGTGCAAGAGTCCGTGAATCATTTCTGGCACATCTCCTTGGCGCTCCGCTTTAACTATTTCTTTCCACAAACCCGCTCCGTCTTTTGCAGCAAGAGCATTAACGAGAGACGAATTGAACCCCCTGTCTCGCTTGGGAGCTGCATCAACAATAAATACCTTTGTAGCAACGGCCTCAATCTTTTTAACGCGAGCTGCAAGAAGTTTTGGCGCAAGAATACCGACTGGATTGTCTGACTTGGCCAATGCGTCGAGCATTGAAAGCACGAGTTCCCCCGCTTCGCTTTCTGAGAAGGGATCGTCTACGAGCACGAGAGTCTTTGCAAAGAAGAGTCCTTGCGAACCAAGTGCGTCTTGGAGAGAACGTTCTGAAAGCTGGTCTGCGGTTATGCGAATGTATGCAGCGTCTGGTGCTTTGGCGCGAGCAGCAGCTACCCACGCAAATGCTTTTGCGCGAACCCCAGACGCGTCTGACCCGGAGAAGAGATAGATCATGTAGAGACAGTATAACTAAAAGATTGAAGACGTCCTTTCGGGCGTCTTCTTTCTAACGAAAAATCAAAATAGTAAGCGAGACTGCTTAGCGCCTGGGCTCGGCCCTGGGCATGAAAGCGAGCTCGACAAGAACGAAGATGAGGAAAAACAATCCAACCGTTGCAACGCTCTTGGAGAGGTCTTTGGTCAGAAAGTTCAGCACGAGCACGCACTCAACGATTGCGATGCTGGTGATTGTCAACCAAGTGTAGAAGTTACTCCAGTTGAAGCCCGGCTCCTTCATCATTGCGATTCTTGCCTGCAGTGATGGAAACTTCTCTTCTATGCGACGCATTTTGTTTCCTCCTTATGCATCCGCGTGCACCTGCCGGTTAGTATGCTCTTGGTCTAGCTGTTTGCAAGCGGGGACAGGTTTCCCCAGTCTGGCCCTGATTTTGCTTCTGCGATTATCGGCACGCCGTTCGCTTCTTCTGCAGGGAGCGCCTCCTCCATTATCTTCTTTATACCCGCAGCCAGTTCCTGTACTCGTTCGTTCTTAATCTCAAAGATAAGTTCGTCGTGCACCTGGAGAATAAGGTGTGCGTCTTCTCTTGCACCGGTTTCGCGAAGCCATGCGTCAACTCGTACCATAGCGAGCTTTATGATGTCTGCCTGGGTTCCTTGTATGGGAGCGTTAATAGCCATGCGTTCTGCTTGTGCACGAACATACGGCAAGGGGGATTTCATTTCAGGAAATTGTCTGCGACGTCCGAGCAGCGTCTCGGTGTATCCGTTCTTTCGTGCAAAGCCTCGAGTTGATTCCAAATAATGCGCAAGGGTCTCGAAGGTTTGGAAATAGTCGTCGTAGAACTGGTGCGCTTCTCCTGTTGAAGTTCCGAGCTGTGCCTTAAGCGCGTTAACACCCATGCCGTACAAAATACCGAAGTTGATTATCTTCGCTCGTCTGCGCATCTCGTGGTCTACCGCCTCAGGCTTAACACCAAATACAGCTGCGGCAACTTCTTGGTGTACGTCTCGTCCGCTCTTGAAGATGTTGCAGAGCTTCTCGTCCTTAGAAAGAATTGCTGCGATACGAAGCTCTATCTGGGAATAGTCGAGTGCTACGAGTGTTGATCCTTCGCGGGGAATAAACGCATTTCGAATGGCACGTCCTTGTTCGGTACGCACTGGAATGTTCTGCAGGCCTGGATTGCTTGATGCCATACGGCCTGTAACCGCGCCGGTTTGAAGGAAGTGGGCGTGAAGGCGGTTATGCTCGTCTAGAAGTGGTGGGATTGCTTCTATGTAGGTAGAGAGGAGCTTGAGGAGTCCGCGATATTTCAGCACCTCTCCAACTATTGGATGTGCGTCGCGAAGTTTCTCAAGCTCAGATTCCTTTGTTGAGCGCTGTCCTGTTGCGGTCTTCTTCTGACCCTTAACTCCAAGACCCAGTTCGTCAAAAAGCACTTCTCCCAATTGCTTGGGGGAACTCACATTGAACTCTCGCCCCGCAGCTTTGTATATTCCTTTTTGAATTGCTTCGAGTTCCGCACGATACGTCTTTTTCAGATCGGCGAGGACCTTTGTATCAATACGGACGCCACACTCTTCCATCCCAAGGATTACGGGAACGAGCGGCTTCTCAATGTTTCTGTATATCCCTTCCAGGCGCCCCGTCTCCGCAACCTTCTTTTCAAGAGTCGCGTACGCTTCGTCAAAAGTACGCATCTTTGAGTACGCAAGAATGTCTTCGAGTGTTGGGTTCGTGAAATCAGAGCAAAGGAGCCAGAGCATAACCTGCGCTTCGCGCATGCGTGTTTCGTCTACAACTTCTGCCACTTCCTCAACAACCTCTACTCCCTCTTCAGGTGCCTCTCCAGAAAGTGCGTTCTGCGCGCGGGACTTGAGCGAACGGAATCCAAACTGATCAAACATTTCCATAACGCGTGGAAGCGATACTGTATCTTTCCAATGCTTGGGTGGCAGATTGAAAGCAATCGGTGCGTCGGTGCGAATAGTTGCGAGAGCTTTTGAGAAGAGCGCGTCTTCCTCGTGTTCTTTGAGGAGTCCTATTATGCGAGCTTTGATTCCGGCCTCAAGGAACTGCACTTCATTCTTCTTAAGTGCCTTGTATATCTTCTCTATGCTGCCGAACTTCTGTATGAGGTCCGTTGCGGTCTTTTCCCCGATACCCGGAATACCAATTATGTTGTCTGAAGGATCTCCACGAAGTCCTTTGTAGTCTGCGATTAATGCCGGAGCAAAGCCGTATCTGTCCTTAACTGCCTGCTCGTCATAGAGGATGGTGTCGTTTAGACCTTTCTTGAGTGTGTAGACCTGCACCTTCTTCTTATCTATTAGCTGCATGGTGTCCATGTCTCCCGACGCGATTATAATCTCGGTATCTTTGTCGTCTTCAAGCATCTTAACGATGGTGCCGAGTACGTCGTCAGCTTCGAACCCTTCCCTCTCGTATATGGTTACGGAAAACGCTTCGAATACTTGGCGAGAAGTATTGAGTTGTGTTGAAAGCGCGTCGTCTATTTTTGAACGGGTACCTTTATATTCTGCGTACGCTTCGTGACGGATAGTTGGTTTTGGAAGATCGTATGCGGCAACAATGTAGTCCGGAGAAAGGTCTGCAAAGATGCGAAGGAGCATGGTTGTGAGGCCGTAGAGCGCACCAGTTGGTTGGCCATCGGGTCCCGTGAAATCAGGGAGCGCATGATACGCGCGATGGATGATGGCGTGCGCGTCGAGTATAACGAGGCGTTTTTTGGTAGAAGTTTTAGGCATAGGTGAGAGTGCGTGTTGTGTCAGGATGCACTTCAAGCGTGAGGTGAGCAGTCGGCGTAGGAAGTCCGTCTGCTACTCGCTCTGGCCACTCAAGTATAACGAGGTTCGCGGAATCATTCATGCGCGTTTCGAACCCAAGTGGCGTAAGGTCGCTCCCTTTAGAGAGGCGGTATGCGTCGATGTGTATTAAACGTTTGAACGAACTCCCTTCTGGAAGTTCGTATATCTTTTCTAGAACAAAAGTAGGGCTAGTTACAGAGTCTGTAACACCTAAGGCGAGTGCGACGGCTTGGGTGAAGGTTGTTTTGCCTGCTCCCAATTCTCCAGAGAGCGTTATTAGCGTTGCCCCATCGATGTGTGGCGCAAGGCCCGTAGCAAAAGTCGCGGCTTCCTGGTTTAGTTCCTCAACACTTGTTAACACCTTTTCCATATAAAGATTGTACCGCCCAAAAGAAAAAGCGCCCGTTTCCTTCCGAAGAAGAGAAACGAGCGCTTTGAAGTTGTCCTTGCCGCTCTAGCAGAGCAGGCGAGGATCGCGATGGCAGGCATCAGCCCAGTCGCCAGGGCGCGGACCCGTGGGCCAGCTGCCGTAGCTGCGGCCGTAGGAGCCGCGATGACTGCCGATGTTCGCGACCCGATCCAGCAGGTCGACGACACGGTTGGCTTGCTCGATTCTGTCGTACCGCGGCGCCTGACCTTGCGGGGAGGAGCCGTAGCCGTACTGAACAGAGGCGGTCTGGCATTCGCGGTATCCGCGATTGTTCTGGTAGCAGTCGGAGCTGGAGACGTCGACAGGACGGTTGTCCTGGAAACGTTCTTCCTGCCGTTGCTCCGGGTGCGGTTGCTGGACCGTAAGGCCCCGCGACGTCGCCTCGGCGCGCGGCAAGTACCTGCAGCCGACGAGTTGCCCGCCGGACTGCCGGCAGAGCCAGACGTGGTCCGGCTTGGGCTCGGCGGTGCTGCCGTCGGGGCCTCGCAGGAGAACCGGGGCTTCGGCCTTCGGAGAAGGCTTGGCGGCCGGGGCTTGCTTGGCAGTGGCGGCGAAGGCGGGCGAAACGGTGATGGCCATGGAAAGAGCGGCCAAAAGGGTGAGGAATCTCATGGGAATCTCCTTTGTTGGTCCCAGATGAAGCTGTATATAAGGTACCAGAATATACGGTATTTGTCAATAGCTTCCCTTTCTCGGTGCTATTATGGGCCTTATGCCTGCTCATTTTGATACGGACGCCGAAGATAAGCAGCTTGCGGGTATCCGTGAGCGCGAAGAGGAAGACCTGGCCCAGGTGCTTTCCCAGAAATACGGCTATACCTATACCGATTTAACGGCCATTCCCGTTAACGTAGACGCGCTGCGTATGATTCCCGAGAAAGAGGCTCGAGAGGCTGAAGTTGTAGCATTTGATAAGAATGGAAAGCATATTTCTATAGCTCTCCGGAATCCCCAGAATGAGCTTCTTCCTCAGGTTGAACATGCTCTTGAAGCTCAAGGATTAATCCTTTCTCGTTTCCTTATATCCCGTAAAAGTCTCGAGAAGGCACTTGCTCGATACGAGGAATTCTCGTACGCCAATCAAAGCAAGACTGGCGTATTCGCAGTTGAAGGAGCTCAACTTGAAGCTCTTTCAAAAGAACTCAGTAGCGTAACCGTAGTGCGGGCCAAGCTTGATCAGATGTTGGACACGAAGAATGTGCAGGTCTCTCATGTGTTTGAGCTCGTGCTTGCGGGCGCATTTTCTATGCGAGCGTCCGACATACACTTCGAGCCTGAAGAAGAGACAGTACGTCTTCGCTACCGTCTTGATGGACAACTAACGGATGTCTACGCGTTCTCTCAACATACATACCAACTCATAGCCTCACGCATAAAACTTATCTCGGGTCTTAAGTTGAATGTGCATGGGCGGGCGCAGGACGGGCGCTTCTCAGTTCCTCGCCAAGGTACTGAAGTTGAAATTCGCACCTCACTCATTCCAGGAGCGTACGGAGAATCTTTTGTTATGCGTCTTCTTGATCCTTCTATCCTTGGTGTTGGCTTCAAGGAGCTTGGTGTCCATCCGAAGCTGCTCGAGCGTCTTGAACGAGAGATTACTCGTCCTAACGGCATGCTTCTTACAACCGGACCTACGGGTTCAGGAAAGACGACGACTCTCTATTCTTTCCTGCAGCATATTCACACTCCCGAAATTAAGATTGTTACCATCGAAGACCCTGTTGAATACCATCTTCCCGGTATTGTGCAGACGCAGACAGATGGAAAAGAATATACATTCGCATCAGGTCTTCGTTCAGTACTTCGTCAGGACCCGGATGTAATCATGGTTGGAGAAATTCGAGACTCAGAAGTTGCTGAAACTGCTATTCAAGCAGCTCTCACAGGACACTTCGTATTCTCGACACTTCACACCAACAACGCAGCGGGCACTTTCCCACGTCTTGTAGACCTTGGGTCTGATCCTAAGGCATTTGCTTCAGCAATTTCTGTGGCTATGGCGCAGCGTCTTGTTCGTACCTTGGATCCTGAGGCCCGCAAACAAGTTCCTGCAACTGAAGAAGAGAAGAAGGTTATGGAAAGAATTCTATCAACGCTTGAGGACATGACTCTCCTTCCCTCTTCCCTTGAGACTGTGTGGGTTCCTGAGCCAAATGAAACAAGCTCTGGGTACAAAGGACGTATTGGTCTCTACGAAGCAATCTTTATGGACGAGGAGCTAGGCAACTTGCTTCGAGACAATCCAAGTGAAGGCGAGATCGCAACGAATGTACGTCGCCAAGGTTTCCTAACCGTGGCGCAGGACGGTGTGCTCAAAGCTATTGCAGGACAAACCTCACTTGAAGAGGTGTTTAAGGTTGTTGATTTGCCTCGAGACTAGTTAGGCGAGTCCTCGCGCTTGGCGTTCTTTGAGGAATGCATCTGCTCTTTTTTGAAGCACTCTTTCTCGCTCACTGAGCAGTTTGCTGTCCTCGTGGTACTTAGCAACAGCTTCTTGAACCTCAGAACTAAATAGTCTTAATGAGCGACTCTCCCCGAAGTTACTCGTCGTGCTTGGATTAGAATCTTGAACAAGCACACTTAGAACAGATGGATCTGAACCAAATCCTTTCTGCTCGGAAAGTAAATGCTCGATATTTTTTATACTAGAAAGAACATCTGGAGCCATTCCGTCTTTCTCTGAACTTAGTTTCTGAAACTCTTCTTCTGCCTTTGCTGAAAAGTTACTGTTCTTGAAAGCTTTATAATTTTCTGATCTCTCGGTTGTTAATTCCGTATCTTTCTCCCAGTTTGCAGTGGCGGCAGCTTCAAGTTCCTCATGCGAAAGAGTCGAGAGGTCTCCATCTCCTACCTCATTACCTAAATTCTCTGCGACAGCTCCTTGAATAGCTCTAGCGTCTGACTTTATCTCTTCAGGACGTAGGCTTCTTGCCTGGTCTGCGTCTCTGCTTTTGAATGAAGAATTTTCAATGCCCATAGGATAGTCGTAAGTGGTATGTAGAAATCATACCAGTTTGCTCGGAAATTGTGACTAGGACTTGCTTCGTTATTAGCTTTTTGATTTAATGGGTCCACGGGCTCACATGAGTCCATTTTCGGGGCAACCCGCGACCCGCGCAGAAATGCGCGGGGTTTATTTTTTATCATCCCGGGATGCCTGCAACACGGGGATAAGATAAATATGAAAAAATCCCGCGCATAACCCTCCAGGCACTCCTTTCTAGAACTTAGAAAGGTGAACAGAATCGCCTGGGGAGACTCCCAGCGCATGCGCTAACTGTAAGTACACTCTGTAGACAGACCCCTCTTTGTCCCCAGCAGGGGTTTCGCCAGAAACCCCTGCTGGGGGAAGTAATTAAAGCCGTACTTTAACGGTTCCAGGAATTGAAGGAGTATATTCGCGGTATTCCATATTCATATTCGTATTAACCCTTATCTCCTCCCTGCCCCAGATAACTGTGGTGAGTAAGAGGAGAAACCACGTAGCAAGTATCAATACAGAAAGCTTAAACCAGTGCTTTTTAAGACTGGTTGGGATGTATGGTTCAGACATGATCTAAAAGTAAGAGGTTGTTAACGAGTGCACCGCCCCAAATTATGGCTCCCGACAACCTCTTACAGAAGCGAGAACCGTTTGAGACGGTGCATTCGTAAGAGGTTGAGATATGGGGCGTGTAGGGAAAGGCTAGCGTCCACACGGAAGTGAGTCGAGGTATTTTGAGTTATCCACTTTCTTATGATTCTGCATTTACGTTATACTGGTGAGGTTCAGGTGTGAAAGCACTTGAGCCCACGAGCGAAGTCTTCAGCCGAAGTTAAGCAAGAGCCTAAGAACACTACTTAACTTTCAAGACCCCAGGAGCATACTCCACGGCTGAAGGAAGATCCTTCGCCCGTGGAATGTGCTTCTGGGTTTTTGTTTAATTGGTTCCCATCAGTTCCTTGCTAGTTAGAAATTGGTGGGGGCAAGTTAGATGTAGTATGTAAATACTACACGCCGCCCCCCGCTTCGCACGGCCTGAAAGCGACGTTGGTGAAATGGTCAAAGACTCTGAAGTACACAACAACGATGTGGAAGCGTGCCGACAACGGCCGCATCCCGACACCTGCGTTTAGACAAACTCACCCTGAGATTGTCTACAAGCAGACAGTAGTAAAGCGAACTGCCGCTCCCAAAAGAAGCAGCAGTTCGAAGTAAAAAGTCACGAAACTTTTAACCACATTGGACCCCGCGAGGGGTCTTTTGTGATTTCTATCATTCTATCCTTGAACTCAAGGTGAAGAGGCACATCTTAAGGTGGATAACGGTAGAGCGTCAAGTAAATCAAAATCCCGCGCATAACCCTCCAGGCACTCCTTTCTAGAACTTAGAAAGGTGAACAGAATCGCCTGGGGAGACTCCCAGCGCACCACATCAAGTGTGGTACCAAGAGGTCCCTGGGGAAGCGCCCTAAAGCCGTCAAGCCTTGTCTGGAGGGTTATATGCGGGATTCGTAGTTCGAATCTAAAAAAAGAAAATACCTTCTGCGGAGAAGGTACGTACAGAGCCAACCTCTGATGTGCTAGAATGGTAGCATAGTGCAATCTTATGTCAAGTACCCCTGATCCAGTCAAGATAAGAGACCAGGCGCTCGATTCAGCGCTCCGCCCTACTCTGTGGGACGAGTACATAGGCCAAGGACACGTGAAGGCCAATGTGCAGGTGGTATTGTCCGCGGCCAAAAAGCGTGGAGACATGCCGGAGCACCTTCTTTTCTACGGACCTCCAGGTGTTGGAAAGACAACGCTCGCCCATCTTGTGGCCGCTTCTCTTGATGCCCCCCTTAAGACAACTTCCGGTGTTGCTATTGAACGCGCGGGAGACTTGGCTGCTATTCTAACGAACCTTGAACCTGGTACCGTCCTATTTATAGACGAGATACACCAGCTCTCTTCAAAGATTGAGGAGCTCCTCTACCCTGCCCTTGAGTCTGGCTCGCTAGATATTATTCTAGGCAAAGGACCTTCAGCTCGTACCGTTGAGCTCGCTCTCCCTCCGTTTACTCTTGTTGGTGCAACCACACGCGTGTCCCAACTCTCCGCTCCTCTTCGTTCCCGTTTTGGAGGAGGTGTGTATCAGCTCGACTTTTATACAGACGAAGACCTCCGCAGTATTATTCGCCGCTCAGCAGGAGTGCTCGGTCTTTCCGCTAACGACGAGGTTATAGAACGTATCGCATCGCGAAGCCGCGCAACACCTCGTGTTGCCAATGCTCTTCTAAAGCGTGTTCGGGATTATTCAGAGGTGCATGAGAGAGAACTCTCAGCAGAAGTGTGTGACCTCGCGTGTGAATTGTTTGGTATCGATTCTCTTGGACTAACCAAAGACGACAGGCGTTACCTAGAAACTATCCGAGACTCATTTAAAGGAGGGCCGGCCGGTATTCGTGCGCTTGCTTCTGGACTCCATGAAGATCCTGAGACCGTTGAGAACGTGTACGAACCGTATCTCTTACGTATTGGTTTTATTGAACGCTCTCCACGTGGACGCATCCTCACGCAGAAAGGAAGAGACTATTTGAGTGCGTAGCGCTTAAAGGAACAGACGAGACCGCGGAACACAAGCCGTCTGGGACGATCTTGGAACCTTTTGTTTACTTATGTGATCTCTTCTTACAGAATGTGCGGCATAGAGACACTTGACACACGACATGCTTTATGGTACTCTACACATACAGTCAACGGAGGCCTACCTAATGGCGCAAGTCGCTCTTTACATCAACGACACGGTGCACGTTGTGCTCTCTGAAATGGGTGCAGCTGCAGTGAACAGTTTCGACAGCGGTGCATTCCGTTGTCCATCCGGACAAGACATGGTCGCCGGCCAGAAGTTCGAGTGCATCCTCGGTGAGGCTCTGATGATCTTCGGGCCGTATGCCAGACCGGGTGTTGCGTTGTTCGCGGACGGCCACATCCATCTCGGCCAACCCTGAACCAACCGCACCCCAAACCCATCGAATGGAGAGCCCATTTCGATGGGTTTCTCTTTTATGTGTATCCAGTCTTTGCTGGCAGTCTGGGACGATGTTGGAACTTTTTGCAGTTATAATTCACTACATGAACACAAAGAGTCTCCAGAATGGCTTCTCTCTTCCTGAGCTCGGTCTCGGCACCTGGAAAATAGGCGGGGAGCGAGAGGCTGATACGTCACGAGATAATGACTGGATACGCTCGATTGAGGAAGCGATAGAAATCGGATACAGGCATATCGACACGGCTGAAATGTATGGAGCCGGACACGCAGAGGAGCTAATCGGTCAGTCAATCGCAGTCATTCCCAGAGAGGAGCTGAAGATCGCGTCGAAAGTATTCGCGACCAATCTTGCCTATGATGATATTAAAAAATCTTTCTTCGCGAGCTTGAAACGTCTGAATCTCGGATATCTCGACCTTTACTACATACACGCACCGAGTGAAGACATTCCTTTGAAAGAAACCATGCGTGCTTTCGACGAACTCGTAGACGAGGGCTTAGTTAAGAATATAGGAGTTAGCAACTTCACTACGGAGCTTCTTGAGGAAGCCCAGTCATACTCCCGCAATAAAATTGTTGCGAACCAAATCGAATACAACCTTGTAACTCGAGAACAGAGTAACTACGGAGGTTGTTCAAAGATGGAATCCGAGATACTTCCCTACTGCCAAGCTAATGACATTCTTGTTGTGGCATATAGACCACTTGATCGCGGCATTGTTCTTGAAAAGAACCAAGTTATGGACGAAATGTCTCAAAAGTACGGAAAGACATATTCCCAAATCGCTATTAACTGGCTTATCTCTCAACAGAACATTGTCGCCATCGTTAAATCAAGTAAAGGTGCTCACCTTGAGGAAGATATGGGCGGAACTGGCTGGAACTTGGATACAGAAGATGTTGAGAGGCTGCGTCGAGAGTACCCCGCCAAGGCTTAGATTATTGCTGGCGGACTAGGGATCAAACCCTCTCCCACATTTGATATAGTGAATATATGTCAGGACACAGTAAATGGTCTCAAATAAAGCGCCAGAAAGGCGTAACGGATGCTGCTAAGAGCAAAACCTTCTCTCGTTTTGCCCAGCTCATAACCCTTGAATCCAAGAAAGCTGCAGGAAACATCTCCTCCCCTGCTCTCGCAGCTGTTATCGAACGCGCTAAGGCTGCGAACATGCCTAAAGACAATATTGAACGAGCTGTTGCTAAGGGCTCTAGTAAAGAAGCTGGCAATCTCGAACAAGTTGTATACGAATGGTATGGACCAGGAGGTGTAGCGATAATCATCGACGCACTCACCGACAACAAGAATCGAACAACCGCTGAGATAAAACACCTTATATCAAAGAACGGTTTTGAACTTGGTGCACAAGGAAGTGCAGCGTGGGCATTTATGAAATCTCCAGACGGCACCTTCACACCGAACGAACCTCTTATGGATCTTTCCCCCGAAGACGAAGCGTCTCTTGGAAACATCTTTGACCTGCTTGATGACAATGATGATGTGCAACGCGTGTTCACCAATGCCCGCGGCTACGAAAACGCCGACAGCGACTAATGCGCGTACTTGCTATAGACCCAGGGTTTGATCGCATGGGACTTGCGGTTATTGAAGGAGACCCAAGCAAGCCCAAGCACGTGTGGAGCGATTGCATCATTCCTCCTAAGGGTTCAGTTGAAGAAAGACTCTCGCATATTCACGCCGCAGTTAGCGTTGCCATACAGGAGTACTCTCCAGAAATCGTTGCTATAGAAACTCTGTTCTGGAGCACGAATAACAAACGAAGCGCGCTTGGTGTTGCTGAAGCAAGAGGTGCAGCACTCTCGGCCGCAGGGGCTGCCGGCCTCCCTATTCTTGAATGTTCTCCTCAGCAAGTGAAGCTTGCGGTTACGGGATACGGAGGCGCAGACAAGAAGGCTATCGCAACTATGATTCCTCGCTTAATTGCACTCCCACCTAAAAAGAGGTTGGACGACGAGCTTGATGCCATCGCTCTGGCGCTCGCTGCACTTCCCCAAGCCCGAGCGCTATCCACACAAAAGACTGGGTGAGCTTGCAAAGGATTTGTTATTTGTTCAAATAGAGGCTGCTCTGATGCAAGAGCGAAATAATCTTAAAATCATTTCCATATGATGGATGACGACACAATACTTCCCGAAGAAGAACCTAAGGAGGGTGAGGAGGAAGAGGAGCTTAATGACGATGCCGCAGTTGCGGACTTCGAAGAAGAGGAAGAAAATCCTCTATAAGAGAAATAAAACGGCCCTCACGGGGCCGTTTCTCGTGGTAGCATACATGAGCAAATTATGACGCGCCGACACGCTAAAAAGCGTACTCTTGCCTCCCTTATTGAAAATCCGCACCCCCTCCTGCGTATTGCGTGTATCGGTGCCGGAATTGTGCTTCTTTTGGTTTCCGTAAGCATATTGTGGGTAGCATTTACGCCAATTCCAGACCTCAACTCCTTCGATTCCCGAAAGATGATGGAGTCTACAAAGATCTATGATCGTACGGGAAAAACAGTGCTCTACGACCTTAACCGAGACGTGCGCAGGAACGTAGTTCCTCTTTCAGAAATCTCTCCCCTTCTTCAGCACGCCAGCATTGCGATTGAGGACGCAAACTTCTACCACCACGGCGGCGTTTCTTTCACAGCGATCCTTCGTTCTATCCTCGTAGATATTCAGCGCGGCGAGCTAGCTCAGGGAGGATCAACTATTACTCAGCAGGTTGTTAAAAACACCATCCTTACCGGCAAGAAGAGCGTAGTGCGTAAAGTGCAGGAATGGATCTTGGCCTTTAAGCTTGAAGGAAAGTATTCCAAGGATGAGATTCTTGAGTTCTATCTGAATGTATCTCCATACGGCGGCACTCTCTACGGAGCTGAGGCAGCAAGCCGTGCATTCTTTGGAAAGGACGCGAACGCTCTCACGCTTGCCGAAGCTGCGTATCTCGCCGCCCTTCCTCAGTCTCCAACCTATTACTCTCCGTACGGCAACAACCGTGATGCGCTCGACGCAAGAAAGAACACGGTGCTTGATCGCATGGAAGAGCTTGGCTACATAACCGCCGAGGAACATGCGCAAGCCAAAGATGAGAAAGTTACCTTCAGCCGTCAACAGAACAGTTCCATTATCGCGCCGCACTTTGTCTTCTATATCGAGCAGCAGCTGGAGACGATGTACGGACCAAACGTGGTTAACCAAGGACTTGCAGTTATAACAACCATAGATGCAGACCTGCAGAACCAGGCAGAGGAAATTGTTAACCGTTATGCCACTGCTAACGAAAAGAAATTCAACGCAAGCAACGCGGCCTTGGTTGCGATAGACCCTAAGACTGGGCAGATTATTGCTATGGTTGGATCTCGAGATTACTTTGATGAGGACATCGACGGAAGTTACAACTCTGCACTCGCCCTTCGCCAACCAGGATCTTCTTTCAAGCCTTTCGTGTACGCGACAGCACTTACCAAAGGTTATACACCAGAGTCTGTTGTCTTTGATCTTCCAACGCAGTTCTCAACCGCGTGTGCCGCATCTGATACCTCCAATAGCGAGCCGCCTTGTTACGCTCCGGGGAACTACGACGACAAGTTCCGTGGGCCAATGACGTTCACCACAGCACTTCAGCAATCTATTAACATTCCTGCGGTTGAGACGCTCTACCTTGCCGGCATCAAGAACGTTATCGCTCTCGCGCAGCATATGGGTATTGATTCTCTTGGAGAGGCAAAAGACTACGGGCTCTCCTTTGCGCTTGGTGCTGCCGAAGTTCGTCTTCTGGATCTCACAAGCGCATACGGCGTGTTCGCAAACGACGGAGTGCGCAACCCTGCTACCGGCATCCTTGAGATTCGCGATACGCAGGGCAAGGTACTTAAAAAGTTCGAGTCTTCTCCTGAGCAGGTTATAGACAGCGGCATTGCGCGCCAGATGGACAGCATTCTTTCAAACAACGAGGCTCGCTTCCCTGAGTATCCTCCTCAGAACCCTCTTCACTTTGACGAGTACGACGTAGCTGCCAAGACCGGTACAACGAACGAGTCTCGTGACGCATGGACCGTTGGTTTCAGTCCTTCTATCGCAGTTGGTGTGTGGGCCGGCAACAATGACAACACACCAATGGTTAAGGAGATTGCCGGATACATTGTTGCGCCTATGTGGCACGAGTTTATGGCAGCTGCCCTCGCTAAATATCCCAAGGAATACTTCGCAGAGGCTCCAGCGATACCAGAAACTGCACCCGCAGCACTCAGGGGTGTTATCTACGTGCCTCAAGCTGACGGGTCAACGGGAGTACACAGTCTTTTGCACTGGACTGACAAGAACAATCCTCAAGGCGCGCCTCCCGCAAACCCTTGGAGCGATTCGCAGTACGCTTATTGGGAATATCCTATTCAAACTTGGCTAGCCGGAGCCGCCACACAGGCAGCGTCAGTTGCTACTTCAACAAACGCCACTGTTGATACTGCAAACGTAGATCCAAACGAAACGAGGGCTGAGCGAAGACGTCGCCTCGATGGGGAGGGCAACTAACGAACGTCTGTAAAAGCAATGCCGCGAGAAGAGAGCTCTGAGCGGAGCTCTTCTTTTTTAAGTGAGAGTGCAGACTTAACTATTGGAGAA
Organism: Parcubacteria group bacterium; assembly: GCA_028286615.1. Classification (GTDB taxonomy): domain Bacteria; phylum Patescibacteriota; class Minisyncoccia; order Phycocordibacterales; family Phycocordibacteraceae; genus C7867-001. Next base: position 78,351 of record JAQBRG010000004.1, read on the forward strand.
AGAGACACGGAGAGCATTCCATCACTATACTGAACCTGAGAAGCTCTTACAGGGAGACCTATGACGCGTGAGAGAGCTTCAGCACAGGCGTGGCGACGTAGAGAAAGACGGATGCCCGGAACTGGGTGTCGTGCGATTAGTTCGGCGAGGGTCTTCATTGCTTTCTAGTATACCCTCCTCCTTCAGCCCGCTCACGGTATCCGCACCGCTGCTCTTTAGAACTCAAGCCTTGTGCCTCGTAGGAGATCGAAACCTTTGCGCAATGCTCGGATTTCATGGTCATCAGCGGGTTTGCCTGCAGATATCGCCTTTTCTATTTCATCATCAGCAAGCCACTCGAACTCAGAATGGTCGCTGGGGTGTATCTGGATATTTTCTATAGGGTCTTCAAATTGCGCAAAGTAAATGACTTCGATAGAGTGCGAGCCTTTTATATGATTTGTGTAGGTAAAAACATAAAAAGGATCGCCTACCCTGACGTTCATTCCATTCTCTTCCATGATCTCTCGCTTAAGTCCTTCGACAGGGTCTTCATCAAATTCGATATGGCCGCCAGGAAGCTCAAGAATGCCTGGCATAAACTTTTTCGTTTCTGCTCTGCGGGGCATGAATACTTTCTCTACACCATCAAAATTATGGTGGATGAAGGCGCAAGCGGTTATTACTTGCTGTCCGTGAGCTGGAGTTTCGCTATCGTGAGAGATAATGTGTTCCATTACTGATTCATCGGCATCACAAGATACAAGAATGACGTATCTCCTGTGCCCCGAATAATAAGAGCACGTCCAATACCGCTGGCTGAAAGATTAATACTCTCTGTACCGATAGCTCCAAGGGGTGCTGAAAGATACCTGTGGTTGAAAGAGAGCTCAACTCCCTCCCCTGTTAGGTTTCCAGTGATGCTTTCGCTCGATTCTCCAACATCTGCGTTCTGTGCCGCGAGCGTAACCTTCTTCTCTCCTGGATCAAACGTCATGCGAACCTTCTGGAAGGTATCCGAGAAAATACTTGTTCGCTTAAGTACTGATTCAAAGTCTTTCTTAAGCACTGTTGCCTCTGCAATTGAGGTCTTAGGGATAATCTGTGCGTAGTCTGGGTAGCTGGCGGTAACAAGACGAGTAACAAGCAGGCCCTGGTCCCAAGAAAACACACACTGATGGTCGTCGAGAGTAATCTTTATGTCCGTATCAGGGATAGTTTGAATAACATCAACTGCATTTCGTGCGGGAATAAGTATTGAAAAGGCAGGAACTGCTCCAGATAGAGCTATTTTCTTCTCTGCAAGACGGAAAGAGTCTGTTGATACCGCTTTCATCATCCCTCCTTCAACTGCAACAAGAACACTCGCAAGTTCAGGACGAACTGTTGAAGGAGATGCATAACTAACAACTGAAGACACGAGTGTACGGAAGAGTGCCCCTGGAAGCGAAAATTCTGCCGTTGGTGCGTCTGGAATAGGAAGGATTGGGAAATCCTCGTACGCAAGAGTTTTAATCGTGCTCTTGCCCGTTCCAGAGGAAATACGAACAGTGTCTCCTGAGTGTTCGAGTGTAAGAGTGCCTGTACCTGAGAAAGAAGTTGTTATCTCTCGAAGTACTTGCGCTGGAAGAGCGACAACACCCGGTTCTTTAATAGTTGCTGCAATCTTTAGATCTATTCCTGTCTCAAGGTTCGTTGCCCTAAGCTTCACTCCATCGTCTCCAGCGATAAGTGCTATTCCTGAAAGAACAGGTAGTGTCGCAGATCTTCGCTCCGCAAATCTTGCGACTGTGTGAACTGCGTCTGCGAATTCCTTTTTATCTAAAATAATGACCATACGCTATTACTATTAGGGGTGTTGATAGTGGGGACAGCTCATTTGGTCGCGTACCTACAGCATAGATTCTAGGGAGCCTTTTGTACAACCTGTTAGAAACGAGCCTGTAACACCCTGCTTCCCTGGGGGTAACTAGGTAGGGGTTATTTTGTCCCCAACACTGTCCTTCATTGTCCCCATACTTCTTCTTCAGTTTTCCTTTAGTTATCCTCCCCCTTATACACAGAGTTATCCCCTTATACGAGAAGTGTTCGAATATCTGCCACCTCCTTAGCTAGTTCGGTATCGTCCACAATCTCTCTTTTAACCTTCTCGCACGAGTGAATAACGGTAGTGTGGTCGCGTCCTCCAAGCTTCGAACCAATGGTTGGATACGAAACACTGAAGTCTTCACGAAGGATGTACATAATCACCTGACGAGGGCGTACAACCTCCCTTCTGCGTGTCTTTTCATACACGCTTTCTTCATCTATTCCGTAGTACTCAGCAACCTTAGACACCACATGCTTAACAGACACAGTCTTCTGAGGACGAGAGAAGGAACGAAGAGACTGACGGATCTCTGCTAGGTCTGGTGGCACACCTTTAACTTGGGTGTGACAAACAACTGAGTTAATAACCCCCTCAAGCTCTCGAATGCTTCCTGAAATAGAGGTGGCAATGTGCTCAACAACCTCGTCTGAAAGAATAACGCCATGAGAAGCTGCCTTCTTTCGTACGATTTCCATACGAGACTCAACATCTGGCTCGCTAATATCAACCGTCATGCCGCTCGCAAGACGTCCACGAAGACGATCTGCAATATCAGGGATAGAAACAGGTGCGCGGTCTGAAGAGAATACGATCTGCTTGTTGTTGTCGTACAACGAGTTGAACAAATGGAAGAGCTCTTCCTGGAATTTGTCCTTCTTAGAGAAGAACTGCACATCATCAATGATTAACAGGTCGAATTGGCGGTACTTCTCCTTGAAACGATTGGCAGTTCCTGCTTGAAGCGAGTCTGTGTACTCGTTTCCGAAGCGGTCTGAGGTTAAGTAGAAGACCTTTCTGTTTGGATACAGCTTCTTGTATTGGTTTCCCATGGCCTGGATGAGGTGGGTCTTCCCTCTTCCCGTGTCTCCATAGATAAAGAATGGGTTGTACGTTATTCCTGGACGCTTTATAGCTGCTTGAGCTGCCGTGTGTGCGAGTTCGTTGAAGGTACCAACAACAAACGTGTCGAAGGTGTAGCGAGGATTGAGGTTGTCGCTCTTGTTGATGTAGAAGTCGTCCAAAGGAAGCTCAGCAACCTGCTGCATAACAGGACGGCGCACTTCTTTTGGCTTCCTACGGTCATCTTTAACGATCTGGTACTCAATATTTCTGTACTCGTGCGAAATGCTACGGATAGATTTAAGAAGAAGCGTGTGGAATTTCTTTATGTACCAGTCTCGGAAGAACTGGCTTGGTACGCCGATGTATACAATGCCGTCTTCGATCTTAACTATAGAGCTGTCACGGAACCAGGTGTTGAAGTTCGCAGGAGATATAGACAATTCGACTTGGGAAAGAACGTATTCCCACAACTCACGCACATCAAGTCGATTGATAGTGTTCATTTATCCACAAGTATACCGGGGTTGGGGATAAAGTGCGAAAGCGAGGTATTTCTTGCTCCATTTGATGCAACCTGTTAATATCCTGTGTATATATGCCTAAGCGAACATACCAGCCCAAAAAGAAGAAGCGAGCCCGAACCCACGGATTCCGTGCCCGCCTAGCAACCGCTGCTGGCAGGAAGCTCCTACTTCGCCGTCGCCGTAAGGGACGTTCGAAGCTAACAGTCTAATGATTCCCCGTCGATTGCGCCTTTCCCGGGCGCATTTTGCGTCCATTCCGGGAAAACCAGGAGAAAAACGAGCCGCTAGCCCGCATTTCTCTGTATCGGTGTGTAAAAGCGAGGGAAATGGCGGTTCTGCTGCCGTTATCTCTAAAAAGGTTGAGAAGACCTCGGTTGGAAGACATCGCCTGAAACGCCGTGTTTTGGCCGTTTTGGCTCCTTTGAGCTCTAAAAACCAGGCAGTTATTGTGTTTGCTCGAGCTGGAAGCCAGAAACTCCCCTACTCCCTACTAAAAGAGGAGCTTTTCGAGCTTCTAAGTCGCGTTATGGGCGGTTCGCGGTTAAACTAAAGACCACATGATCTCTTTCTTCCATACCGTTCTTTACATACCTATATATAACCTTCTCATCTTCCTTGTGGACGTTATCCCTGGAGGCGATATTGGCCTCGCTGTTATCGCAGCCACCATCATCGTAAAGGTTGTAATCATGCCGCTCTCCTTCGCTGCTCTACGCACCTCCCGCGCGGTTAAGGCTATAGAGCCAGAACTCAAGACACTCAAGGAAGAGTACAAGGACGACAAGGAGGGGCTCGCAAGAGAAACCTTCGCTATCTATAAAAAGTACGGCATCAATCCGTTTGCTGGCATCCTCACTCTTTTCATTCAGTTCCCTATTGTCATCACGCTCTACTGGGTATTCCGCACCGAATCTCTTCCAGGTGTTGATGCGTCACTTCTCTATTCATTCATTCACGCACCGGACACCGCCTCCCCTCTTTTCCTTGGTCTCATTCTTATAACAAGTTCGAGTCTTATTCTTGCAGTACTGGTTGGCATAACTTCATACATTCAAGCAGTGTACGCACTTCCCCTTCCAGCAAAGCCGGAGCCAGGAGCAAAGCCAAACATGCAGGCAGACATAGGGCGCGCCATGGCACTCCAGATGCGCTACATACTTCCTATTCTCACTGCAGTTATTGCATACGCATCAGCTGCGCTCGCTCTCTATTTCATAACAAGCAATCTTCTTAGTATCTTCCAGGAATATATTGTTCGTTTGAAGAAACTTCCTACGCCTTCAGTCTAAAGGTCGTACATCCAAAGCGAAGAGTCTGCTTTGTTGGTGAATATAAGCACATCGGACTGCGAGTCGATTGTTAGAGCAACGGCATCAATAGATTCTTTGGCGAGCTCTGAAGGATCAACAATAAGCGTTGCTACACGAGTATCAAGATCAATACTCCATATTCTGTCGTTAAAGGTACGCGCGCCTTGGTACCACTCGTCTGGAAGCTTTCCTGTAAGCGCTGTTGGTACACCGCAGTAGATTGCACGGCTGTCGCGACGCCAGACACACTTATCTGCAAGTGTTGAAAGAGGAATTGGTGTAGCGGTGTGATTCAGAACATCAAGTACTTGCGTGTAGAGTTTGCCGCGATCGGTATAGCTATAAAGTACGTACGCTCCTGAAGGACTTGGCAGTGTCGAGAGTCCGTTTAGAGGACCAAGTACGCGCGTAAAGGAGCCTGCAGCGTCAACACTGAAGCTGTAGCCTGCCATGTCGCTTGAAGCTTTCGTTGTTGCTAGATAGCTCGTACCCAAGAAGCCAAGACGAAGTGCTGAAAGCGCAGAAGAGAAAAGAGTGCGTGTGTTGGTGCCATCAAGATTGGAAAGACTTGCAAGAGAGCCAGCACTACTTGGAAGAAGTGTAAGAACTGTAGAGGTGCCGCGTACAGATGCTTGAGCAAGGTTCTGTTCTAGGAAGAACCCCCCTTCCCCGTTTGATTGCAGTGCGTAGGTATCAGTTCGCTCAGAACCGTCAGTTGTACGCTCAAGGAAACGTGCAAAGACACGAGATCCATCGCTTGCCCAAGAAGCTTCTTGAATACCCGGAAGCGTTTTGTTTGAAAGCCTGGTCTGCACACGCTCATGTGCACGATACGCATATATGTTTCCGCTAGCTCGGTCTATGTAACGCACCTCTACATCTGCAGGCTTGCTTGGAACAGTGCTGCTGGCTGTCGTGCTGCCAACAACCTCGGGAATATAAATCGCAACCGAACCTTCCGCTACCGGCTTATCCGTTATCTTAATAAGATGCGGGGCAACAACCTCCCCTGCTCCATTAATAGCGGTCCCTGAATCTGGTGTTGTAACCGTGGCGTCCCCGCTTGTTCCGAAAGGATTAGCAATACTCGGCTCTAGTGTTGCTGCACCATTGGCAAAGAAGAAGAACCAAATACCCACACCGATGCCGATGAGGACGATGATGCTGGCGACGATAATCAGGATCCGCTTCATAGTTTATATTTTGAGAGCTGGGTTGGCGCACACAGGCAGCTTCGAAAGAGTTGCGTAGCTGTCCGCCGGAGTATTTGCCGCGGGACTTCCTACAGGAGAACAGGCGCGAGACGAATACTGGATATTGGAAACCTTGGCTTTCTTGCCGTTGTATTCAGAATCGCAGGCCGCTTGAGTTGGAAGTGTGCCTGTTGAAATCATTACACATGCTTCCTGGCTACGATCTCCTACCTCATAACTCTTGTACATGATGCCGTAGTTGTAAGAGGTCGCCGTCGCTGCCGGAGCAGCAGGCGTATCTTGTTTGACAGTCGCAGGTGTTGTTTTGTTAACGCCGCAGCAAATCCAACCCGACTGTCCTTTAGGTGCCGGTGCGCAGCAAGAATCAGAAACCTTACCCCACCCTTCTCCAGGCAAAGAGCTGCAAGTATTATTTTTTAACTGAGCAACCTTTGCATAATCTACGCACGCGGTTGCGGCGCTTGCTCCAGCGGGCGAGGTCGTTGTATCAGTAGGAGTATTTTGTGGAAGCTGAAGCTGGTCAATTCCTCCAATCTTAAGCTTCAAGATATCAGGGTTAATTATCGAGAAAACAATAACCGGAGAAAGGATAAGAAGAAGTCCTATGAGAGAGTCACGAATAAGACCTCGAGCCTGGGTTATTTTCTCTGAATTATCTCCTGCAGTCATCCACGTAACACCTGCTCGCATAATCTGGAGAACAGCGAGTGTTGCTGCAATTCCAATCAATACCTTATAGAGGTTGTTGAGAAATGCCGGCATCGTATCTACATTCCCCGCTCCCTGAAGGAAGGGTGCGTTTGTCAGAGACTTAAAGCCATTCTCTTGTGCAAACGCCACCGCCGGAAGCGCGAAGGCACTTAGTATCAGGAATGCGTAGAGATGTGATTTCATAGTTATAGACCAAATATGCCAAGGCCCTTAGACGCACCAAACTTAACAGAGAATCCACCCTGTGCCGTTTGATGGAAGTCCGGATGCTTTGCCGAGACAGAAACCGCAGAAGTGCCCGCTCCATTTCCGGTTGCACGTACGGTTAGATCTTTGTCTTCTCCGCTCATGCTCCCCCCAACCGTCCAAGCAATATTTGGAGGAGCTCCGAAGAAGTACGGAACAGCGCGGAAAGTTGTTTCTGTGTCAGCCATAGAATAGGTACCTGAAAGCGCCGCTCCAAACAAAGGACCCAAGAGAGGATCGTTCCTATATATACGTACGACAGGGTCTGCGGGAGCCACTACAACAGACTGCTCAGCCACAATACTGCTGTCTACAGTGCTTACCGTTACCGTAACAACCGTATCTCTGTATCGGACGGGAGCCGTCGCACTTAGAACAGACTTCCCGATGCCGGAAGAAGACTGGAGGATTTGGTCTCCTAGTCTCCACATGTAGACGAGGCTGCTAGGAGAAAGACGCACGTTTGCATCGTTACGGATATCTGGAATCGCAACTATACGTACTCGTCCTTCGGAGGCAACCAAACTCGCTCCTTTATAAAACGGGGGGACTGTTGAGGAAGGCTCAAGTATAAGAGATACGTCAGCAGGACGGATAGTTACTTGCTTGGCATGACTCTGTCCGTCAGGAGTAATAACCGTAACTAGAATCGTCGTGCGTGTACCTGCGGCCCCAACGCGCACTGCTGCTGCTTGGGTGCCGCTCCCCTTCTGCACAACAGATCCATTAGCCGATATCGTTACGCTGCTTGAAGGCAGGTCTAGAAGTGTGCTGCCGGGGGTAACGGTGATGGTATCGAAAGGTTTTGGATACTGCGGACTAATGCTGACGGTGAGCGGGTCTGCTCCAATTTCCTGTGCATGAATAGGGAGTGCGCCAAAGATAAGTAGTGCGAGAACGAGGAGCGAGAGGCGCTGCATATAAAGGTAGTATACCGTCTTCTCTTACGTGTTTGTGGTAGAGGCGTGGGTATCTAAGATTCTTCCTCAGAAGTTTCCGAAGGCCTTCTCATCTGCTGTGCTTGGCGAGCAATCCTACCCGCCTCCATCGCATTGCTTTTTGCTAAGAGTCTTTGTGCCATTCGGGCTGCAGCTCGCGCTTTTATGGGATCCATCTCTGCCCCCTTACCCTTTCTATCCTCGCTCCTGCTTTGGGCTATGAGCGCGACGACACCGAGAGTTATCGCAGGAAGCGCATCAATAACAGGAACCAGTTCGGTTATAACTGACGCCATGCTTATAAGTGCTTTTTTAGCCGCGTTCTGTTTGAAAATGCTCTCACCCAAAAGAGCGAACCAAAGTGCAAATACGATAGTTGCCAATATAGTAACCAGAAACGTTACTAAAGAACCAATAACGGTAAGAGTAAGTAAAAACTGGATAGCGTCAAAAAGAATCGCGGTACCGATCATGAACCCTGCAGCAGTTCCTCCAATTCGGTATTTCTTTTTCATGCCAAGCTATACGCCCGCAGACTCCTGTCGTTGTTTTTCTTGTTTAATGGCGAGTAGCTGCGAAGGGTCTGAGGTTATGATCTGATCCTCGGTGTATGACGCAACGATCTTGATAGCCACATGCTTAAGACCCGCAAAGAAAAGTCCCTCCCCCACTCCAGACTCAAGGAGCAAGAACTTCTCCTCGTCGGTTAGGTTGAATGTTTCCTGCAGAACATTAATAGTTGTCGGAGATTGCTTAAGAAGAAGCTGCATCGAAGAGTTTGTAAGAATCGGTTTGCCGTATGGACTACGCAAGAAGTCCTCAACGTCCTGAGTTATGGTTGCGAGTCCGAGGTAGTACTTACGTCCGCGCTTAGCAAGACTGTAGAGGAATGACGCAGTGTCTTCTGCTTTCATCATCCACCACGCCTCGTCAATGATCATAAGGCGCTTCTTGAGTTCGTGACGGACTTCGTTCCAGATGAAGTGCATGATGATATACATCGCTACAGGCTTGAGCTCGTCTTCCATGTCGCGCACTGAGAACACAACAAACTGTTTCTTAATATCAACGTTTGTTGGCTGGTTAAGGAACCCAGACCAAGTACCGTGCGTGTATTTTGAGAGCCTAGTTACTAGGGATTCTGAGCCCTCCATACCTGAAAGGACATTCTCAAAGTCTGAAAGAAGAGGAGGCTCTACACCTGTGAAGTCGTTGTCGCCGGTTATGTCTTTAAGTGCGTACGTCTCTGTTACTGCGCGATCTACAATGGCGTCCTCCTCTGGAGAAAGACCCCCAAGCATGATGCGGAAGAGTCCCACGAGGTTAATGATGTTTGAACGGAGAATGTCAGCCGGCTCCTCGTCTTCTTTAACAGGAGGCAGGTCAAACGGATTGATATGGTGTTCGCTTGAAAGAGAAATGTTGAAGGTACGTCCGCCTGCTGCTTCAGCGAGTTGGGTGTATTCGTCTTCAGGGTCTATAACAATAACGTCGGTATCGAACATGAGGGAGCGAAGAATCTCGAGCTTAACAGCATAAGACTTTCCCGAACCAGATTTAGCAAACACAACGGAGTTGTAGTTCTCAAGCGAGAAGCGATCGAAGAGAATGAGTGAAGAGTTGTGGCGGTTAATGCCGTAGAGAATGCCATGGTCGCTCGTGAGGTCGAAAGATACGAATGGGAAGATAGATGAAAGCGGAGACGAGTTCATTTTGCTGTTAACAGCAAGTTCGTCGAGCGCAAGAGGAAGTGTTGAACGGAATCCTTGTTCTTGCTGGAAGAGTGCGGGCTTGGTGTATACAAGCTTCGCGTCGAGAATACCTCGTATCTCCCCTTCCACCTTGTCGAGTATCTCCTTAGAGTCTCCGTATATGGTTATGTACAGACCAACTTCGAAGAGTCTTTCCTGTGCTTGCTGGAGCTGGTCACGAAGGTTCTCAAGATCTTGGTATGCAGTATCAAGCATCGGGTCACGCACAAGCCCCTTCTCTTCTCGTGTTTGTATCTGGCTTTGAATTTCGGCAACTTTCTTCTGGAAGCCACGAAGTGCGGGGCCTGTTTCAAGCGGATGAATGAAGATGGCAACATCGAATACCTTGTCGAGGTTAATTATTGGCGTAAACCAACCATCAGCAAGGAAGCGCGGGTATGAAATGGTGTAGAAAGTACGGGAAAACTTCTCCCCGAGCTCTATCTCTTTAGATCCAATCTTAAGAGCCGCAGGAGCTATGGCGTCAGCAAGCTGAAGCTCCCCTTCCGCGTATATATCTCGAGGAAGTACAGCAGCCACTCTTGGCTCTGCTTCATCTTTTTTCTTACCGAGGAAATCAAGGAGTGCCATATCTTAGGAATTTGTTAAAGGAATAGGAGTTTCTACATCTCCCAGATTGAACGAATGGTACAAAAGTTCGATTATCTCTTCAGTACCAAGCGGAACTGCACGTACTCCTGCCGAAGCGAGACCTCCAGCGGCTAGTGCCATACGTTGCTCGAGCTGCACGCGGTGTTCGTTAAATGAGTCCTCCCCAGGTGTTTCTGAAGTGCTCTTCCTTCCAATGAAAGGAATATTACCCGCAACTTCGTTCGCTATTGCGGGAGCGTATGGGATAACGAGATAGAAAATCTTCGTCATGATGTCAGTAGTTTCAAGAAAGCTCTTGATGAACTGCATGTATTCGCGAAGCTGTAGACGCATAAGATCAGAGGTCTGAAACGCCATGCGCTCCTGCAAGAGTGCAAGATACGGACGAATATCCATGCGACGTGAATGGGCAACGATTTCAACAGAGAAATCGAGCGTGTTAAGGAAGTTCTGGAACCCGCCAACAATGGCTCGCTGCTCGTCTTCAGACTTAAGCGCGAAGTTAACGGAAGAACACATAAGAATGCCTCTATACCCGTCGTCTTTAAGAATAACTACGCCATTGCGTACTTCTTTAACCGGCACGAATGCTTGTGTTGCTTTAGGTGCAGCCATATTACTCAGTTGGGGTTTGTTGATCCTTAATGTCTAGAGACCAAGCTAATTCCTCAAGCTTCCCGCGGGTTAGGCCAAGCTTTTGGCGAACCGGTTCAGCAGCAGGAGTTGCTACAGGCATTGAAGATTTGTTTGATTGCATTTCTTTTTTCCAAAGGTAGAGGCGACCTCCTATGTAGTATTTAAAGCCTGCCTCAAGAATGTCCGCAAAGGTCTTGTTGTTAATCTTGTAGAACGCGAGAGCACCAGCAAGAGCTGCTACGGGAATTGCGAGAATAATACCAAGAAGACGTGGAAGATAGAGGACAAGAACGGCACAAAGCCCTGCTCCGCCAGCTATGTAAATGAATTGCTTCAACGTAAACGGGCCGAATATTTTGTCTTCAACCTCGATAAATTGAGGAACTTGGTACTCCATTGCTGATAAGTATACCAGCTACTTATTACTTCTATTATGAATTCCCTACTCAACAGGCTCTCTGTAAGGATCAGTGCCGTAGTTTTTCATATCAGGAGCCTTCCTGAATGGAGAAGCGGAAGGCACTGGAGTATGAGGTAGATTTAAAGGAATCGGCACGTATTCTTCTTGGAACGCACGTTTTGGAGCCTCCGGTACTTCTGGTGTTGTGTTTGCTAGTGGATTGATACCATTTTTAAGCATCTCCATGTCTTTTGCCATGGTGCGCATTTCCCTGTGTTCAGGTTGCGACACGGAGACGTCAGGTGGCTGTGTAGTAGGAGTCTCTGCTTTTGGAATTGGCGCGGACCACGTTACCGGTACTTCGACAGGCTTGCCTTCAGGCACGAGCTCTGAAGACCCAGGAAGTGTTACTGGCAAAGCCGGAGCAGGCTGAATAATTGGTGCTAGCGCCTGATGCGGCGCTGAATTTATAACGTTAATTGGCGAAGGAATTGATGACGCAGGCACAGGAAGTGCGACGGGAGCCGGTGCGACTGGTAGCGATGGGGGCGGAACAAGCGCAGGGACTGGCAAAGGATCAGGTTTTTGAGGCTGTGTCTGAATAGGTTGTGGAGGCTGCGGCTCACGAACACCGTCTCTTTCGGCTTTCCTTAATGGCGTAAAGACTTCTCGGTTCACGTCGGCGACAATTGCTGTAACTGTAGCAGGGTCCAACTGCATCGCATTGAGAGACTCAACAAAGGTTTCAGGAGTCTCCTGTCCTAAAAGCATTAGCAATAGCTCACGTTCCAGTGCCCCGCCCTGGTCAATGTGGAGAGAGTACCTCTCCATAATGGCGTGTGCCGTATCAGGCAGATCGTTAAGAATGAAGTCGCGCACAGGGAACGGCACCTTAGCTATAAGGCTTGAGATGCTTTGTTCTAGAGCCAGATTCTCATCCATACTTTCTAAGTGTGTGGAGCAGCACCATGAGCGTCACCTCCTGCTGGTGCGCCGGCAGGAGCGTGCGCCGGCGCTGCTGGCGCGTCTTCCTCATCATCCTTTTCAGCTGCCTTCTTGATTTTTGCCAGAGCTTGATCAAGATCGCTACCCTTGCCCTTACGAATATTCGCCGCTGCTTCATGGTCGGCATGGTTTCCAACCGATCCAGGAAGGTATACATTTCCATGCAGGCCTTCAAGGTATGTATCAGTCTTCTGTTGCTCAGCTCGATTGCTCCATGCCTTTAACCTGACTTCAAGCTCTTTCTGTTGTGCTGCCAAACGCTTACCATCAGCGTCTCCTTCTATAATCTCGTCACCGATCTTTACGTCAGCACCATTCAAACGATCGTACTCAGTTGTTCGTCGCTTGAGTTCCTCACGTGCACGCTCAAGACCCGCCTTATCGTTTGCAAGACGTGCTTTCTGCACCTTTACACGTTGCTCCTCAATAAGGTTTAGCTGATCGGCCAAATGCTCCGCGCGCCGCTTCTTAACTTCAATTAGCTCCTCCTCTACCTCGGTTGCAACGCCTCGCTGCTTCTCGCTTGGTTTGAGGGTCTTCTTTAGGAAGTCCTCTCGGTCCTTAACTGCCTTCTCCTCAATACCATGGAAACCGTGTGCCGCAGTCTTGTTTGCTTGGCCAAAATCCAACTTAACTTTTCCATTTTTTCCAGCAGCCGTTGCCAGATTTCGTGCGCTATAGCTCGCAGTAGCCCCCTTGTTTGCGAAATTGTATGCAAGTCTTGCCTGTCCCGGATGATTCTGTGCCCACTCAGAAGTTCTAATGCGCTGCGCCACTGAATTTGATGCTGCTCCAAGAGTTCGTCTCCCAAGGAATCCATAGGTACCAAGAGCGAGACCTCCTGCTGTTTTCGTTGCATAACCTGCCCCTGCAGCCCCCAGCTTGGTTGCAGCCATTAAAGACGCAACCATGAATCCAATAACAATAAGAAATATCAATACAACCTGCATATTTCCTGCCACACCATTTCCTTGCAGAAGAGCATCTGCAAGCGAGGCTTTTCCTTGCATGAGCCCCTCAGTCAACTTGAGACTGATGAAAATGAGAAGGAGATATACAGGAGCAAAGAATGACTGAGAAATTAGGGCCTTCCACCAGCTTTTCGCCATTTCTGAAAAGGCGGGTATTGCCATACCCGCGAATCCAATAGGAGATGTGACCATCAAGAGAGACAGAACAACCACACGAATGACGAGCATAATCGCGCCCGCCAGGAGTACAACGGCTGTAATAGTTACGAAAATACTCAGACATAGGAGAAAGATTGTATATGAGTAGGGCTGCTGGCTTATATTTTTCCACTCATCTCCGAAAGCCGAGCCAATAGTTGAAAGACTAAAAATCTTATCCATGCCCGCGGCATGCATTACGGCTCCCGCAATACCAACTTGAGAGCAGGCCTCGGGACTTTGGCCCGCAATACAATTCTGTCCAGCTTGTGCGGTAAACACCGACGCAAAGCCATTTGCCACATCTATAACAGCCTGTGATGCAAACAAGCTAAAGTTAAGAAGAACAGCAAAAATAATGAGGCCGGGGAGCGCTTTCTTTGCGGTATACCCCTCAACAGCACCTGTATTCAAGATGGTTGCAATGCCCATAAATATGAAACCAAAGAGCAGCACAATGTTTCCAATGTCTCGAAGCACTCCCCATGCAATAAGCGTACCCGCTGAACTTCCGAAGTACGTTCCAAATTCAAACACGGTTCGTATAACTACCCAGTTAAATACAGCTCCTGAGATAGCTAGAAGTATGCCCGAGATACCCAGAACAATAAGTGCCAGGAAAGAAAAGATGACGCCTGGAATGTTTAAGACACACTGAACAAGATTTGTTATGGAACAACTCTTAAACGCGGCAGCTTGAGTCTCCGCGCCAGCCAGGTCTTTATCAGCCGCCACCCCACTTGAAGTTTCAACCAAAGGCGTGCCTCCCGTTGCCTGACTTCTGCCGATTGTTTTTCCGGTCGCGTCATAGAATTGATAACTACTGCTCTCACCAGATACAGCGAGACGACTCTTGTCTGAAGCTACGATATTACATGTGCCTTTGCGAAGAGTTCCCTGACTGTCAATCTCAGTTGCTGCGACACAGGTAACACCATAATTCTTGCCACCTGCCGTCAATGTTTTATTGCAGTTCTTTTGAAACGACTGGCTTAGAAGTTCTGTTGCGGGTGATGTCTTAGTCTCACCGAAACATCCAGACACTAAACTGTCGATATCAGAATTTTGAAGACTAGCAATGATCGCTGTTGTCGACTGGGCGTGGGCTGCCTGAGGAATTAAAGAGACTGTTCCAAAGAACGAAAATACTACGATAACGCACATGCCAGTAAAGGCACTTTTAAAAAGTGCTTTCGCGTCCACTCGTTCGTGTTGAGTACGTCGGAGTGTCTGCATATAGCTAGTTTATAACGCAGCTTACCGAAAGCTGGCTCAGCTGAGATAGCAACGAATCAGTACCCGCTGATGCTTGTGATTCTGACTCTGCAACTTCAGTAGGTGTTGGGAGAATGTCTGAGTTCGGCCCGTCAAAACCCTGGAAGTCTTCAGACAATTTGTTTAGATCAGCAAGCTTGCCACCAGTTGCAATTGCGCTTTTCGCTTGAGATTGAAGCTTGCCAAGTTCGGCCGTGGCATTAGCTGCTTTAACTAGTGCGGCAGAAGCGCTATTGAGTGCGGGCTGCACAATGGTACTTATCGCCTGCGTGTTGTTTCGACTAGAACATGCACTAAGTGCCTGCTGCCCCGCCGCTTGTATACGCTGCCAGTTACTTTGGTAATTACTTACCTGACCCAATTCTTCAGTAATTGTTTGAAGGAATGCCTGAGAAAGACTGGCACTCTGCGTATTCGATGCGTTTGTAAGGTTGTCTGCGTATGAACTGCCTCCTCCTGTAGAAGGTTTGGATAACCCTGCAATGCCACCTTTGCTAAAGGCTTCATTTAGCAGATTGAGTATAGGAGCACTCGCAAACTCACTGACCTCATCAGCACTGACGGTCTTGTCTATACCCGCACCGAGAGTATGTACAAGGGTGTCGTGAAGTACTGATCCGTTAATTATGATTGGCGAATTGGGACACTCCTTGGATGAACCTAAGGAGACATCTCCTGAAGATCCACACGTCCCGTGGTATGAACCGATTCCCTGTCCCCAGTTAATTTCTGTAAGCCTGTTCCCCTCCGCGTTTCCTACGCTGCCTTCAAACGCTTGCTGGGTAAGAAGTGTAGAACCATAAGGATTATTCTGTGGATTCATAAAGCTCGAGAATAGAGCATCAAGGCCTCCTTTGGAGAAGTCTCCGTTTGTGAATGCGGCCGGGTCTGAACTGACTTGATCAAGGGTAAAAGGATTTTGGTTAAAGACACCGCCTGCACCTGTAGAGCGGTAACGATACTCTCGGAGGTTTTGGCTTAAGTCGTCTCTCCATGGAGATTTAACACTGTTACTCGATTCAAGCTCTTTCAAAAACGCCTCAGCTTGCGCGTCCCCAACAGAAAGCATGGTCTTGTTAATGTCAGTTACAAAAGCAGGAGAACCATCAAAACCAGAGTTCACAAAGTTAATCATGCTCTTGTTAAGAGACTGAAGAGCAGAAATACTTTGAATCCAGGCAAGACGGTCGCTTGTAAGCTCTTTAAAAATACCTTTATTTTCAAGAGCCGCACTCAGTGCATTCTTTACAAGGTTAACTGGGTCAAGAACTGTCTGATACGCCTCTGTTCGTGCGGGCATGGCTGTTAACCCTATACCTAATGCAAGGGTGAAGACCAAACAAGTTTTTAAGAAGGAGATTTTCATGGTTGTTCATTAGCGACGGCGTCTGCTGCACGTTTAGCAACTTGAACAATAGATGCGCCAGAAGTTCCGTCTGGGATGTTTGCGCCAACTGCATCAAATACTCCGTTAAGGTTTGCGAATGCGCGTCCAAGATTCGCTCCCCTCTCTTGGTACATTCCAATTCCGAAGACTGCTAGAACAGGATCAGTTTTTGTTGCAGCCATGTCAGCCGTTGTCTCACTCATATGCATAAGCGCATTCGCAATTGAAAGATGGGCGTTGCGTGCTTCGGAAGGAACAGAAAGTTTCATAGCTGCTCGTGCGATGGCTGCGTATGATTTGCTAATTGCAAAAAGTTTCGTGATGGCAGACGAGTCATTCTTGCTAACCGCGTCTGAGAAATATTCGAGATCCGTTTTGTCCGTAGGGACTGTGTATGTTGCAAAGACCTGCTCAAGATTTGCCGCATAGGTTGCAAGCGCATCTGCGCCGCTTCCTCCTGCAACGATGTCCGAAGTGCTATACGTATCCGTTTCAATTTCTTCTGCTTTAAAACTCTGAAGTCCTTGTTCTACGAATGCGCTTAACTCGGCGGGAGTTGGAGGTGTTGGGCCACGAGTCTTTAGATATTGCGTAAGGAGGCTACGAGCGAATCTGTCTGTAACAGTCGTTGGACCCGCATTTACGCCAGGAACGGGGGTATTAACAAGTGAAGTGGAGGTCGCGGTTAATACTTTTGGTTTAACCAGCCCTTGGGAAACAGCGTCTCCATCCTTAGTTCCCTTCCGCACAGATTCAGGATTGTTTGGATCTGTTCCGTACAACGCTTCTTGCCAATCTGGAAGCTGGTCTCCATCAGTATCTTTTGCTGCGTAACTCTTAAGGAGTTCTGCAGAAGATTCTGCATCAGCTACATTTGTCTTTCCAAGAAATGGAATTGGTCCCGATGTTGCGTATGCTCCGCCAACAAGGACAACCGCAATTACTGATGCGATGATTATGCTAACGGTGCGAGGAGAAGAACCAGCCATATGTTTCCATAATAATAGCACCGCTACATCAATCCTTCAGGAAAATGAAGGACTTAATGTGTATTAGATTTTCTTTGCAAGCGCGCTCCAAGCAGCAAGAGAAAGATCTTCAGCACGAGCTTTTGGCATTAGCCCAACTTCTTCGAACGCTAGATATATTTTCTCGAGTGGAGCGAGGATTTCGAGGTTACGCGCGAGGAGTTTTCGCTTATGAGCAAACCCAGCCTTAAGTACTGCAAAAAAGCGTACTTCCTCGGCAGAGGACTCAAAAAGATCCCCAGAGATGTTTTGAATTGAAAGAACTGCAGAATCTACGTTAGGTGCGGGTATAAAAGCTCCGCAAGGGACAGTAAAGGCGTATTTGGGAGTCCCATACGCCTTAACTGAGAGTGAAAGAAGGCTTTCTTTCTCGCTTCGGGCAATACGCACCGCCACTTCCTTCTGCACCAGGAGCGTCATGGAGGTTGGTTTATGGCTGGCAGTCAGGAACTGGCGAATAATCTCTCCAGTTATGTAGTACGGGATGTTTGCTACTAAAACGTAGGGTTTTGCTAGTGATGTCGGATCAAAAGACCGCACGTCTTGCTGTATAAGTACCAGTCTCCCCTCTTTAATTTCCCCAGCAAAGGTCTCCTCTAGCTGAGGTATCAGCTCGTTATCTGCCTCAATGGCGATAACTTTCGCTGCTTTCTTGAGCAAGGCACGCGTTAACATTCCGGTTCCAGGGCCTATTTCAAGGACCGTAGCGTTTTCTGGGAGTTTTGCAGCCTCAACAATGCGCTCCCCTGTCTGGGCGTGCATGAGAAAGTTCTGTCCGAGAGATTTCTTTGCGTACATAGTATCTATATATGTATAACCTGTTCCCCGTCCGTATCGTCCCCATAGCTAACTTCCATGAGGCTGTCATCAATATCAGCTATAAAAGCAGAGGGCTCTGAGAAGAAATCCGTACCATATATACGTCGAATGCGAGCGAGCGTTAGAATAAGCCGTTTCTTAGCTCTTGTAACAGCTACATAGAACAATCTACGCTCCTCTTCCTCGTCTCTCTCCTCGTTTCCCATGCCCTCATGCGGGAAAAGTCCTTGTTCTAGGCCAGATACGAAAACAGTGTCGAATTCGAGCCCTTTCGCGGCATGAACCGTCATAAGAGTAACGCCTGTTTTGGTTTTGTCGCGATCTAGTTCGTCCTGGTCTCCGGCAAGTGCCGTATCAGCAAGGAAATTGGCTATTCCCTCCTCTCCAACGAGCGTATCGTACCGGCTGGCTAGGGTTGCGAGCTCCTTAACGTTTTCTAGGCGTTCCTGGTCTTCTTCCCCTCCCTTTGCAAGGGCATCTCCCATACCGCTTCGCTCGATAACCAAACGAACAAAGGCTGAAGGAATCATTTCCTTCATTTCTTCGTGTAGTCCCGCGACAACCGCTTCAAATGCTTCAACCTTTAGACGAGCTGCTGCCGGCAACCCGTCCTTTTGCCCTGCCGCAATCTTTCCAAGGGTAACTTTCCCGATGCCTCGAGAAGGAGATTGCACAGCACGCATGCGATCTGATTCGCGTGCAGGATCAAGCGCTAAACGAACCCACGAGAGCACATCCTTAACTTCTTTTCGGTCCAAGAAGCGTGTGCCTAGAAGTTTGTACGGCACTCCCCCATGCAAGAATGCTTCTTCAATAGCGCGTGACTGGAAGTTTGTTCTATACAGCACTGCTATTTCTTCTGGAGGCGTTCCATTTCGCATGGCTCTCATTGCCGTACGAGCAATCCAAGTCGCTTCAGCTTCAGCAGTATCAGCAACGTACAAACGTATCTTCTCCCCGTCTGGATTGCTTGTTACCGAATGCTTGTCTTTACGATTCCTATTCTTCTCAATTATAGAGTTGGCGGCATCAACAATTGTTTTTGTTGAACGATAGTTATGAGCAAGAACAATGGTTTTTGCTTGAGGATAGGTCTTTTCGAAAGCGAGAAGGTTCTCGATTGTTGCTCCGCGCCACGTGTAAATTGTTTGATCAATATCCCCCACGACGAACAAATTCTGATGCACGTTCGCAAGCAGACCTGTAAAACGAGCCTGCAATTCATTGGTGTCCTGGTATTCGTCTACGTGGATGTGGCTGTAAAGCTGCTCTGCTTCTGCGCGGATGTCGGCGTGTTCTGAAAGAAGTCGTACAGGAAGACAAATGAGATCGTCGAAGTCTAAAGACTTTTCAGCCTTCAGAGTTTTCTCGTATCGAAGCCATACTTCTGCAGCAATGCGCGAACGGAAACTATCTCTTCCATGTTTCTCATGGAATTCCTGCGCTGTCTTCCCTTCCCCTTTGGCTTTACTAATGCGGCCAAGAATAGCGCGCGGAGGCATTTCTTTGGGATCTACATCAAGTGCTTTCAATGCTTCGCGGACTGCTCGTTCTGAATCGTCCCGGTCGTAGATAGTGAAATAACGAGGCACTCCGATGCGAGATCCGTATTTTTCAAGAATCACGCGGCCTAATCCATGGAACGTTGCAACGAGCGGCAGCGGACTGTCGCCCAAGCGCAGAGCAAGACGCTCTCGCATCTCCCGGGCAGCTTTGTTGGTGAAGGTAACTGCAAGGATTCGATGTGCGGGCACCCCCTCTTTGATGAGATGGTAGATACGAGTAGTTAGAACGCGAGTTTTTCCGGACCCAGCTCCAGCAAGGACAGAAATTGGACCGTCTGTGGTTAAGACCGCTTCTCGTTGCGCCTCATTTAATCCTTCAAGGTGCTGCATGACTTGCCAAGTATACGCGAATGACGCTCTCCACACCCGTCTTTTATCTTGGTTGACCCCCTTTCTACAGCGTTTATACTATCCTCATAGAACGAAACGACTGCACGCAAGAATGGCTTACATAAGCCATTTTGTAATCTGAAGAACGACTGAAGCTCCCTTGTTCCCCCTATCCAGCACCACACAAAAACTTCTGACCCTTCCCCTGTGTCTTCGGGACAGAATGCATACTGGATTCCTGGCGCCGTAATCGCCGCAAGCCTACTTCTTGGGATAGGAATCGCCCTAACACCGCACTCTGCAGGTGCTTTCTGGCCATTTTCTGTAACAAACGCCGCTTCTGGTGTTGATTCTCCTATTATTCATGACAGCAGCATCGATCTTTTGGATGCTGCAACCAATTCGGATCCCAATCCAAGCAAGGGAGAGGGCTCCATTGCCATGACTGAGGGATCTGCCCTTATCTCAAACGCGGGTCCTGAGGGAACGGTTTCTGACGCAGATCATGGCTCTTCTGGTCAAATTAGTACGTACGTAGTGCGTGATGGGGACTCAATCTCAGAGATTGCAGACACTTTTAACGTTTCTGTTAGTACCATCCTTTGGGCAAACGGCCTTACAGCCAAGAGTGCCATTAACCCAGGCATGAAACTGGTTATCCTCCCTGTCTCAGGTGTCAGGCATACTGTTGCTAAGGGCGAGACGCTTGCGGGTATTGCAAAGAAATATGGCGCAGATACTAGCGATATCGGTTCTTACAACGGCGTGGACGAGGATGCCTCTGTTGCTGTAGGCGACGTGCTTATAATTCCTGGTGGAGAAATACAAGCTGCGGCAACAACCAAGGCCAAGACTTCTACAACTAAAACAGCCGCTAAGAGCACCATTAAGACCGGAGGCAGTCTCTCATCAGTACAGTCAAACCCATTCAAGGGAGGATCTGGCGCTGCTCTTCCTGGATACTTTGGAAATCCTGTTCCGGGCGGACGCCTAACCCAGGGAGTACACGGCTGGAATGGTGTTGATATAGGCGCTCCTTCAGGTACCCCAGTGTACGCCGCAGCTGCTGGAACCGTTATTGTCTCTCGTGTAGGTGGCTGGAACGGAGGATACGGCAACTATGTGGTTATAGACCATGGTAACGGCACTCAAAGCCTCTACGCGCACCTCTCAGCAGACAGTGTTTCCGTTGGCGAAACAGTAAGCAAGGGTGAAACTGTCGGTTCTGTGGGCAAGACAGGAGAAGCAACAGGTTTCCATCTCCACTTTGAAGTCCGAGGTGCAAAGAACCCATTTGCAGGCTGTGCGGCTATGAGTTTCTGTAGCCCAGAATAAGCTTTGGTAAAGCAAAACGGCCCTCTAGAGAGGGCCGTTTTGCTTTACCTTCCAATACTAAAGGTGTGCTTTGCAGGTTGGCGCAGCAGGATCTGCTCCAAGACGGTCTTCTTCAATCTCCTCCCCTCCAACCAGACAGACACCGTAGGTTCCAGCTTCGATGCGTGCGATTGCGGCAAGAACTTCGTTGTATCGAATCTCAAGTTCCTTAAGAATCGCAGTATTGTCTTCAAAGTGTGTAATTAGGTCAGCAGCATCGTTAGGATCTGCTTCCTTGCCAGTCTCCTGAGGAACAGGCTCCCAATCGTTAGGGTTTTCCGGATTGCGACGGCCAACAGTTAAGAGTTCTGCTTCAAGTGTGGTCTTCTCCTCTTCGAGGATGGTGCGGTAGTGTGCGGTGTCTTTCATGGCGCGTACTGTAACACACCGTAGAGGTGTGTACTACACGCTACGGCTTAAGACGTGCGAGAAGTGCGGTAAACGCAGCTTCGTTGCGAGCGATAATGAGTGTCTCTTTGTCAGTATATCCGTAGAGGAGAATCGATCTTCCTGCTGAGTCGCGAAGTATACGCACGTCATGGTTTGCAACAATCGCATCAACAAATGTTGCAGAGGCATACGCGCTTGAAGAAGGAACGGTAACAGCATCAGGCACGAGTGCATCGCTTGAATACGCAGGATAGAGTGCTGCGAGGTCCCGAGCGATACTTGGTTCCCAGGTAAGCATTCCGGCAAAAGTGCGCTCGTATGAGGTGGTGCGCAGGACAAAGAAGACTCGTGATTCGCTCGCGACATTAATTGCACCAACCGTACTCTCAAGATTTACATTGCGAAGAAGAATGTCTGGAGCTGGAAGTTGAAGTGCGGCAATAAGGGAGCCTCCCGGAAGTGCCTCCGTCTGCGTAACTCCCTTGCTGTCTGTGTTTGAAGAACTTAGATGCAGTACCAAGACTTTCCCTTCTCCCGCGTTTCCAGTTGCCGCGGTTTCAATTGCCTGAAGAAGTTCTGGTCCTGTTCCTCTAACTTCAACGTGAGCGTCTGTTGAAACAAGAGATGGCACTGAGAAGGGAGAAAGAGAAACAGTATTCTTTGTTGCTACAAATGTGTATGCTCCGAATATTCCCGCACCTCCAAGTACGACTAACACAATAGCAACTGCAGCTAAGGTTAGAGGACGTGAGCCGGTTTTTGTTTTTACACGAACAGGCTCAGTTCTTTTCGCATCTTGTTGCGCTGCAAGCACTGAGAATGTTGAGGCTTTGTTTGAATCTATATGGTCTGCAAAATCGCTTGAGTATGTATGTAGAGGAGAAGCAAGCGACTCTATTTTTGGTGCAGGCGGCGGTGGAGGCGGAGGAAGTGGCTTAGGTACAGGAAGGGGTGGCGGTAGTGGCTCCTCGTTAACCTTCTCAAATTCCGGAGCTGCAGACGGATAACTTTCGATATCCATGCGCGCATGCTCTCCAACTTTTCTGCGCAGACGATCAAGTATGCTGGCGCGTTCAACTTGCGCGCGAGGAATCTCAGGCACAGGTTCTGGCTCAGGAGCTGGAGGAAGAGGTTGCGGATCTGCAGTGTGCTCAATAGCAGAACTCAATTCCTCTACGCGCGGAATTTCAAGTGGCTCGTTGTATATCTCACGAGTCTGAGGCTCAGGTCTGCTGAAGAAAGATTCTTCAACATGCGGAAGCACAACGCCTTGTTCTGAACGTTCTTCTTTTTGCGCCTGCTTTATTTTCTCAATGGTCTTCGACGTTGCTCCGCCTGTAAGCGTAGCCATGTCTTTCGCCATTGTGCGAATATACTGCGAACGATCTGGCGCGTCAGCGTCAGATCGTTTCTGTTCGTCAGTGAGGTCGTGTGGAGGCATATTCCTTCTAAGGATTATACCCGCATACCTCTAATGTAATTAACGATGTCCAATGATGAACTTCTTTGGGTCTTCACACATATCGGTGAACGCATGCGCAGCTTCTTTCAGTTTTGCCGAAGAAGACTTTCCAAAGGAGATAACTTCAACTTGGCATCCTTCGTTCATATCAAGATATTCGATAAGAGGTACGAAGTCTCCATCCCCTGTTGCGAGGATGATGGTGTCGAGCTTTGGTGCGAGTTTAACCGCATCAATGGCAAGACCTACGTCCCAGTCCGCCTTCTTGGCGCCATCTGAGAAGATCTGAAGTCCTTTCACCTTGGTTTCAATACCAATCTTGGTTAGGGCTTCAAAGAATGCGCCCTCTTCCCCGCCTTCCGTTGATATAACGTAGGCGATGGCACGGACAAGTACGCGGTCTCCCACGGCTTCCGTAAGAACGTTCTGAAAGTTCACACGTGATTTATAAAGATGTTTGGCGCTGTGGTAGAGGTTCTGAGTATCTATAAAGACCCCCACACGCTGCGCCGGATGTTTGATAACGGGCATGGCAGTATCGTATTAAAACTGATTGTAAATTGGTTCAGAGGAACCGTGTGCTTATTCTAGCACCTGCTTACTAACGAAAAACGGACCCGAAGGTCCGCTTCCCTACTTCTTGAGACCGAGCTTCTTGATAATTGCCGAGTAGCGGCGCTTATCATTCTTCTCTAGGTAACGAAGGTGTGAGCGACGATCCGCAACCATCTGAAGAAGTCCGCGGCGAGAATGGAAATCCTTCTTATTCTTCTTAAGATGGCTCGTAAGCTCCTCGATTTTGCGGCTAAGGATAGCAACCTGAACACTTGCAGACCCATTGTCTGTCTCGTGATGGGCGGCATCCTTAATAACGGCCGTCTTTACTCGTTTCGTAAGCATTGGACATACCTTACCACACCTTGATTATTTCCGCAAGGGTGGTGCTCTGCGGGCATGAAGGCCACAGGTTGCTGTATAGTTACGTTATATGGAACCAAATACCCTACAAACAGGAGACATTAATCAGAAATTAGACGCTATTTACGCCTCAGTTGAGAAGACGCGGAAGTATTTCCTTTGGACGATGGTTGCTACGGTTGTGGCGTTTGTGCTCCCTCTCGTTGGACTTCTCTTCGCAGTACCCTCTTTCCTCGGCAGCTATACCTCTCAGATTGAAACGTTAAGCCAATAAAAACCTACGCGCGGTATACTTTTGGTATGGACGCGCAGGTAATGAAGAGACAATTCCTCGAATACATCGAGATTGAACGCGGACGCGCGGTTAAGACCATAGAAAACTATGATCATTACCTCACTCGCTTCTTCGATCAGATGGAAATCAAGAATGTCTCCGACATAACCGAGGAAAAAGTGCGTGAGTTCCGTATGTGGCTCAATCGCCAGCCAGGAAAACAAAAAGACTCCCTCAAGCGCCGCACACAGAACTATTACCTCATTGCTATACGTGCCTTTCTTAAATTCCTTCGCAAAAGGGATATCCCTGGCCTATCTCCTGAGCGTATTGAGTTGGCAAAGGTTCCTGAACGCTCTCTGGATCTTATAACAAGCCAGGAATTGGATCGTTTGCTTAAAGCAGCAGACGGCACAGACATTCGTTCTCTTCGCGACAAAGCGATGCTAGAGATGCTTTTCTCAACGGGTCTTCGTGTTTCTGAGCTTTGCGGACTCGATTCAGATATCGATTTAACTCGAGACGAACTCTCAGTACGAGGAAAGGGCGATAAAGTGCGCGTGGTATTCATCTCAGACGCTGCAAAAGACGCTGTACGCGCATATCTAAAGGTTAGGAAGGATATGGAGCCTGCGCTGTTTGTAAACGCGCTACGGGTTGGAAAACTGGCACAGAAGGCCCCTACCCGCCTCACTCCACGTGCTGTTGAGCAGACGATGAAAATATATGCAGCTAAGGCTGGTATTACAAAGAAGGTTACGCCTCACGTACTTCGCCATTCTTTTGCTACAGACCTTCTACAAAACGGCGCAGATATTCGCTCTGTGCAGGCATTGCTTGGCCACGCATCGATTAATACAACGCAGATCTATACGCACGTTACGGATGCGCATTTAAGAGAGGTGCATAAGAAGTTTCACGGAAGGAGCAGGGCTTAATTTTATTAAAAACCAACACCTCACTATAAAAATTGGCCTGGAGGGGTTAGCTCCAGGCCAAATAGGTACATCGTGTGATGGGTTCAGTGACGCTACGAATTCTTGTGCGCCTTCTGCCACTCCTCAACGCCGGCAATGAACTGGACGTTCCAGAGGATGCTCGAGTTGTAGAGCTCGGGCTTATTGTCGGGTCCGCCGCCGATCGGCATCTGCTGAGGTGCGTGGACTCCCCGAATTGGGTAGGTCGAGTACCACTTGCTCGGCGTCATGGCTGGCGCTTCTTCGCAGGTCTGGTTACGCGTCCCGATCAGGGCGATCGTGACCCACTTGTCGTCGGTGACGCCGCAGACGATGCCGAACATCCGCTCGTCTGCCAGCGGCCCATCAATCCGGTTGTCGAACTCGACGAGCGAGCCGGGCGCCGCGTAGATGTTTAGCGACTGCCCCACTTGTCCGCGAGAGTAAAGCAGCGGGCGTTTTTCAGCAGCCTTGATTTCGGCGGTAGAAATGCCCCAAAGACAGGCCACGGCAAGGCCGAAACCGGCCACAGCCGTGAGACTCCGATGCTTACCAAGGAACTTCTTCATGACGGTATTCCTTTCTGAGGTCCTGAAGGGTACCGAATAGATAACATACTTTTCATTATATGTCAAATATTACTCTTTTACGTAACAGAGTGTTGACAGACTGGCCACTAAACCAGGTATACAATAGACCCATGAAAATAATCTCTTGGAACGTAAACGGCATTCGTGCAGTACACCGCAAGGAAATGTTCATGCCTTTCATCAAGGAACATAAGCCAGATATTCTTTGCCTCCAGGAAACCAAGGCACAACAGTCTCAATCTGAGCTCGACCTCATGGGATATGAGGAATACTGGCACTCAGCTACAAAGAAGGGATACAGCGGTACGGCCATCTTCTCAAAGCAGGTTCCAGAGAACGTTCTATTTGGAATGCCAAAGGATATTGTAGAGAAATACGGCCTAGCTACTGACTCATACGGCGACCCAAATGAAGAAGGACGTGTAATTGCAGCAGATATGGGGCCCTTTTACGTAGTGAGCGTGTATACGCCTAACTCTAAAGAAGATCTCTCCCGCCTCCCTCTTCGCCATAAGCATTGGGACCCTGCGTTCTTGGCATACATGAAACGACTTGAAGAAGAAAAACCCGTTATATTCTGCGGAGATCTAAACGTTGCCCACACACCGGACGACCTTGCTCGTCCTAAGCAAAACGTTGGAGTTAAAGGTTTCACAGACGAAGAACGTGAAGGTATAGATCAGATAGTTGAAGCTGGATTTGTGGACACATTCCGCTTATTTACTGAGGGAAATGGGCACTATTCTTGGTGGAGCCACTTCGCAAAGGCTCGTGAGCGTAACGTAGGATGGCGTATTGATTACATATTCACTTCCAAAGCTCTTGTCCCTAAGGTTAAGTCTGCAGAAATACTCGCTTCTGTAATGGGTTCAGACCACTGCCCTGTTTCTATAACCCTTGGATAGCTCTATAGGACATAAAGGACATTATCCACACCCATTCCTTTACCTTGTCCTTGATAAGAGTATGCTGTATCTAGACCTGGAGGACGGAAGAGCTCGTGAGAGTCTCAGCTGCCCTCTCGGGGTAGTTGTAGATCTTTGCTAGTTCTTTCTAATCAGGTGTCTTGATCGTGAATTTGGAAGTCGTCCAACGGTTTCGGAGCGTATCTCCTGATATATAGTGGGTCAGACTCCCTATTGTTTCACGTGAAAGACACAATTTGTGCTTTGTTCTAAAGCGAAGCTCGCCTTCCAACCTCCTGGGAACCCCCATTCTAAGCCCCAACCCCAACCTTTGGTTCCCCTAGGAAGGTTAGTTTCACGTGAAAGAGCCCTCTACTTGTTGCATTTGCCCTTGAAGTGCCCCAATTAGAGGGCTCTTGTTATTTAAAACGGCCTATATAGGCCGTTTTTGTATGTTTCACGTGAAAGCCCGCTCCCTTTGTTTCATGTGAAACCTAGCAAACGTGGTGTTTTTCCATTATTTCCTGTATTTCCTTCTCCTCCTCAGCTTCCCTACGCTTCTTACCTGATTCTCCCAGCGCCTTTAAATCTGCCTCAGGAAGCACCATAAGCTCCTTGGTACGGTTATCTAGGTATTCTTCAGTATTGAGCTTCGGGTCCTCGAGAATATCCTCTAGAAGGGTATGAAGCATAAACCCTATCCTTGGACCATGTTCCACGTGAAACTTTTCCATAAGGCGTGAGCCATCGGTTTTAAGCATTCCTACGGAAATAGGGTCTCTAAGTGCCTCATCAACCATTGCCTTGTACTTTCTAAACCTAAACGGCTGTTCCTTTGGGCGTCCGGTACCAATACGGTCGCAAATACGAAGGTTTAGTAGATCCCAGATGTTTTCCTCACCAACGTTCCTAATCATGCGACGAACAGCGGAAAGGGTAATCTGCTCAGGGTCTGAGAAGAACATGTGCCAACGAACCAGCTTTACAGCCTTTTCTATTGTTTCACGTGAAAACTTAAGGTCTTCTAGGGCCTTTTTGGTTACTCTAGCGCCAACAACCTCATGTCCGTGGAAGGTCCAATCCTTCTTTTCGTCAGACCATCTACGAACTTCTGGTTTGGATACGTCGTGGAACAGGGCAGCGAGGCGTATATCAAAGCTCCAGTCTTTGTCTGCGGCATGCTGAAGAGCACGTATAAGGTGTCCAAATACGTCGTAGCTATGAGCTTGGTTCTGTTCCACACCAATACCACGTGTTAGTTCAGGGGAGATGTACTCAAGGATTCCAAGCTGCTGAGCAAGAGCCAGCGCCATCATTGGTTGTTTAGATTCAATAATACGTACGAACTCGTCCCTAATACGTTCTTTAGAAATATGCTGCAAGTTGGCTGCTTTCTTCTGTATGCCGGCAGCTGTCTCTGCATCTAGAGCGAAGTTAAGCTCAGCAACGAGGCGAACTGCACGCATAAGACGAAGGCCATCCTCTTCAAAACGTTCTTCAGGATCTCGTACAGTCCTTAATACACGGGCTTCTATGTCCTTTTGTCCTTGATACGGGTCTACAATCTGTCCTTTAGAGTCTTCAAGAGCGATAGCGTTAATGGTGAAGTCTCTTCGCGCGAGGTCTTCTTCTAGGCTATCCCCAAAGACAACGGCGTCAGGACGACGCTTGTCTGAATACACAGATTCTGTGCGATAGGGAGTTACTTCAATGATTGAAAGCTTTGGATCCTCTGAGTCTGTCTTAACTCCTACGGTACCAAAATCGTTCTCATAAAAGGATTCAGGGAAGATACGCTGTATATCCTCAGGCTTTGCATTAGTTGTTACGTCCCAGTCTTTAGGAGTGCGTCCAATGAGCAGGTCACGCACGCAACCACCAACCAAATAGGCTTCAAAGCCTTCTTTGCGCAAACCATCAGAGACCGTCCGCACCTCTGTCGGAATAGGGAAGTCCATTAGGAAAATACTAGTACGCATATAGCCATTCTCCTAGTGGCCCTGTACTATCTACACATTGCTCTCGTAGTGAAATGGATATCACAACAGTCTTCGGAACTGTCGTTCCAGGTTCGAGTCCTGGCGGGAGCACAGATAGATAGTTAACTACTAGAAAAGGGGAGGGGTAGGTGCTAGTATCATACCTGTTCAGCGGATATGGTTTAGTGGTAAAACGCGTCCTTGCCAAGGACGAGTCGGGAGTTCGATTCTCCCTATCCGCACTCACATAGAGATAAAGGAAAAGCGCCCGTTTGGGCGTTTTTCCTTTATAAGTCAGATTTTAATAACTGTGGACAACTAGGTGCATAGTGGGGATAAAGGACATAAGACAAATCTGAATTTAAGATGAGCGTCTCAAATCTAGCTATATTCTATAAGGATTTTGTTTAACCCTTATCTAATCCCCATAAAGATCCGTAAGAGACTTTGTTCACAGCACAGAAAGTAGGGAAGGGGATTAAAGAGAAGGTAAGGAGCTGGGTTTTCCAAAAATCCAACAAATCTGCTAGGATTCAAGAAACGGGGTGTCGTATACCGGTAGTACGACTGCTTTGGGAGCAGTTAGACAGGGTTCAATTCCCTGCACCCCGACCAACGTTAATAAGGAGCCAGTATGAATAGTTTGCACAACACATCGCAGGAGGGGAATGCGAGGTCTAAAATGTTATGGTATTCTCGCTCTAAAGCGGGATTAGTTTAATGGTAGAACATCAGTTTTCCAAACTGAGAGCAGGAGTCCGATTCTCCTATCCCGCACACTCTAGTTCAAGCGATTGAAGCACTTATTTGGAACCAGCTATTACTTTGCTCCAGGAGAGGGAATCGAACCCACATTTTCTCCTGTCGGAAAGTCCCAGCAAAAGGCCTTCTGACAGGGAATTGTTCTACCATTGAACTACCCTGGAATAGTATTAAGCATACCAGGCCTCTCGATTGTAATGTAGTGCAACATCAGGCAGACTGAGCCAATGGATCTCAAAGAATTGCTTGCACGTTTTGAGGGCGAAGAACTCGAGTTCCGAACCAAGTTTAGTAATGATGATGACAAGGATCGGGATATTAAGACCATAACTTCTTTTTTCAATGGTCGCGGCGGCACTCTTCTTTTCGGTATAACTGAAGATGGTACTAAGAGAGAAATAGTAGGAACTGATCTACCTCCTCAAGTTATAGAAACAGGTCTTACCAATAAACTTCGAGGTAAGTGCGAGCCTAATATGCGCCCACTCATAGAGATTATTGCTGTTGGAGATGGAAAGCATGTTATTGCTGTGCGCTGTCACCGCGGGAAGATGCCACCGTACTCCGCTTCAGGTACTGTCTACGTTCGACATAATTCGAGCTCTGTCCCTGCAACAGACGAAGAAATTTCAGATCTATATAAACAGCGCACGCCGGAATTTGATAGAAAGATTCTTGACGAAGCTACTTTGGAAGATCTGGATACTAACCAAATGCGAGCAGTGTTTGAACACCGTGAAAATCAACAGGTAATTGATGGCGATTTAGAAAAGCTGATGGTTAGAAACGGGCTTGTTCTCGATGAAGGCAATGGTATGCATCCAACCATTGCAGGTATCGTCCTCTTTGGTCAAAAGCCACAACATTTTGTACCGCACACAAGTATTCTTTTTCAGATTCAGAATCCAACAGATCCGAATGTATGGGATGTTATTGGAACGTTCGATGGGAATATATTCCATCAGATAGATCAGATTATGTCTTTTCTAACGAATAATCTTCGCCGATCTGCACGCATAGTAGGCTTCGAGAGAAAGGAAGAGTTGGAAATCCCAGTTCAAGCTCTACGCGAAGCGGTAGTCAATGCCGTTGTTCATCGCGATTACCATGATACTCGTGCTCAAGTTCAGATATCTATTGCGCCATCATATGTTCGAATTGTTAGTCCAGGTGGTCTGGTCGCACCTTTAACCATGAGAGAAATTGAACAAGGAAGGTTCAATCCGACAACACGCAATCCTGTTATTGCTTCTACATTGCTTGCAGCGGGACTTATGGACAAAAGAGGTACAGGTATCCCACGCATGACAACACTTGCCAAGCACGCTGGACTTGCAAGTCCAGAGATACGAGAACTTACGGGCGGAACAGCTTTTGAAGTAATCTTTCCTCGTAAAAAGGTAATACAAACCCACAGCGAAGAGAAAAAGATCTCGCTGCCACCCGAGGTGATTAAAGACCTGGATGATGTTGAAAGGAAAATTCTTCTCGAGGTAGAGAAACATAAAGAAATTAAACCGAGCGAAGTTGAGACTGTAGTCGATCTCTCGCGCCCTAAGGTAAATGAGATCCTGGCCTCGTTAGTTCAAAAAGAGATTCTCCAACGAATTGCACAGTCTAAGCATGATCCTCACATCAGATACGCACTCCACGAGCGCTTTACGTTATCCACACCTCTCAAGAAGGTTGTGGATAAGACACACCCCGGTTTATTTGATGGCCTGGAATAAGGTTTTTTAAACTAGATTTAAACTAGATTTAAAGTAAGTCCATAAAGACTTCGGCTCTTTCTTTGTCGCTCCAAGTATGCCGATATAGAATCTACCGTATCGTATTAACTCATTCTCAATACACGTGCTTCTTCACTCATTCCGCATGTTATTTTAGATATATTACTCTCATATGAGAGTCCGGAATTTATTTATCTAAACATGCATATGAATACATCAATCAATATGAGGAATACTGCATACGTGATTGCCGCAGTTCTTTTGCTTGCAGGCACTGCAGTTCTCATTCCTTCAAATACCAAAGCGGCAGTGCAGTGCACGTTCACAACAGACCTAACGCTCGGTGTCCAAAATGAGCAGGTCCGCTGCCTTCAGAAGTATCTAAATGAAAACGGCTTCGCTGTCTCAGACACAGGAGTTGGATCAAAGGGATACGAGACCAACCAATACAAAGACAAGACCGTTGCTGCAGTTAAGCGATGGCAGGCAGCTAACGGCATCAGCCCAGCCACAGGTACCTTTGGTCCTATGTCACGCGCAAAGTACAACGGGTTGTCTGTTATAACACCTACCCCTGTTCCAACTCCAGTACCAACTCCTACTCCCACACCGACCCCAGTTCCGGTACATGTTCCAACGGTGAGTTCCGAGGAAAAGAATGCACGTAACGCTATCCAAGATGCGATTGACGAGCTCGATAACGCGAATAGCGACATTGATGATGCTAAGGACAACGGAGACGATCTGGGAAAGTCGGTCTCTTACGCAAGCAGCGCGAACAAGCTTATCGTTAAGGCACTCTACTCGTTTATCGATGAGGAATACGGAGATGCAGAAAACTACGCGAGCGACGCACAAGATGCTGCTCAGAACGCACAAGATGAGATCGGAGGCGGAAGCAGCGACGCAACCAAGAGCGACGCCAACAACGCTCTTAACGACGCAGACGATGCCATCAACAACGCTCAGAACGAGATAGATGACGCTAACGGCGACACAAACGATGCAGAAGATTACCTGAACGACGCAGAAGACAAGTATGACGACGCGCGCAATGCATATGACGACAAGGACTACGACAAAGTTGTAGATCTTGCGGGCGATGCTGAAAGTCTCGCTAAGAAAGCCATAAAGGCTCTCTAGTTAGAAGATAGAGAAATAGAAAAACCGGCTTAGGGCCGGTTTTTCTATTTGGCTACGTTCCATAGCACATCAAACAACGCGCGCTGACTTGTTACAGCCGCCTCGTTTCGCACTCTAACCGTTACAACCTCTGGTTCGTAGATATTAAAACTAACGCTGCTGGGACGTATACAGACATTCACGATGTTCCCAATGCCCGGGATAGAGCGTGACTCATTCTGGATGATGCTTTGGCTTTTGTTATGTTCCACATCAATCTCGGTCCCAATATAGCGCAACTCAATCTCTTTCTCTTTCCTTAGCTCCTCCCATTCTTCAATCCTTCCTTCAAATAACTGCACAAAGCTAAGACCCGCACCTCCAACGATATCTAGGAAGTCACCAGTTTTTGCTTCTTGAAGCATCTGGAACTCGCTATCAATACACTTTTGGCTTCCATGTATAACTTCCACAACTCCCGCAGGAGATTTGTCATAAAGAGACATAAGGTTTCGAACGCCCTCCAAGGTATCAAGTCTCTGCTTCTCAACGTCCTGAAGCAACCTATCTGGGCTAGTTGCCTGGTATTTGGTGGATCGTTTCTCGCCAACGCTCGTAATCAGGCGCTTTTCTTGGAGTTCATAGATTGCATCGTATACATATTGCCTGTGTAGGGAAGTGCGGAGGATTATGGCCTTGGGACTAAGTGGAGTACCGGCATCTAAAAGGGCTACGTATACGCTCGCTGCCTTAGAGGAAAGACCTGCTTTTAGACCACTGTCGAGGAAGTCTTTATTTCTCATAGTCATAGATATATGACTATACTACTTGAACAGATATATAAATCAAGCTTATTTAGTCATTTAGCAATATAAGTATACTCATGACTATCTATTGACTTATTTCCAATTTCTCGTTAAGTTTGTTCTATAT
Source organism: Parcubacteria group bacterium (assembly GCA_028286615.1). Taxonomy (GTDB): domain Bacteria; phylum Patescibacteriota; class Minisyncoccia; order Phycocordibacterales; family Phycocordibacteraceae; genus C7867-001. The sequence goes on from JAQBRG010000004.1 coordinate 111,577, forward strand.
GAACGAAAAAGAATACCTTGTGCAACTCGATGAAGACCAGATCCATGTAACAACCCGCCCTTATCTTAATAAAGTTAATGCTCATACTGAGCCATATGACGTAAGTGTTTTTGGGAAAGACATTACTGTGTTGCCGGGTGTTATGTCACCTAAATACGATTGGGCGGGTCTGTATATGATCGATTACCTACCTAAAGACTTCTCTGGACAGGAGGTGCTCGAGCTCGGTCCTGGCTGCGGTCTGGTCTCAGTATTTGCAGCGCTCCGTGGTGCTAAGTCTGTTGTTGCTGCCGACATAAACCCTGTTGCGGTTGAGAATACAAATATTAACTTCAAGAAATTCAACCTTTCGAATGCGGTGGCTGTTGTGTCGGATGTATTTTCTAATGTACCCAAGAAGAAGTACGACTCAATAATCTTTAATCTTCCGTACCATGACGGGGTGCCTGCAAATGATCTGGAGAAAGGTGTTATTGATGCTGGCTATACAGCAATGATCCAATTCTTTGCGCAGGCAAAACCTTTTCTCGCTGAGGATGGAAAGATGTATATAGGATTCTCTCAATCGGGAAATATTCAGAAGTTCATGGAGACGCTGGAGGAAAATCACATTCAGATTGAAGATATGGAAGAAAAGAATTCGTGGGACCAGCCAGGGTACACAGGTTCTGATTTCCACTACAACTGTCAGGTATATACGTGTTCCTTCAAGACAGCTGCATAAATCCCGTGAAGAACCCCTCTCGCATTGAGTTGGTTGATTTCGAGTCTGTAAAGGACATTCTTAAAAATGTTTCTGCAGATAATTCTGGATACCACTCTATTCCTACAGGTAATGTAAAAGCTCTAGAAGCTTTTCTCCTCAAGAAGAAGGGAAACATAACCAGAGTAGAGTATGCGAAAGGGGAAGATGTAGTGCAAAAAGGAGTCGTTACTTTTAAGTCTTTGAAGAACAACACAGAGTTCTCCTATGCGCAGGTGCCGCTCGGCATCGTCCTAAAAGGAAGTCTCGTTGTTCTTAAGAACGGAAGAGGAACAAAGACTCTTTCAGAGGGGGACTTTCTAGGCCTCTTTGAAACAAGTGATTGGTTGCTTACAAAACATACGCGTCACATAGGGGATTGGACGCTCGTAGCAGATACCGATACGAAAGTAGCGTTCTTCGACAAGAGCCTTCTTTCTGAAAGTAACCCAGAGGCAGAAGGTTTTAGGGACTATCTAATAGAGCTAGCTCGGGCAGATCACGTCCCGCAGCCTATTAGCACGTTGCCGCTTCTAGATTGGATCGCTGCACACACTACGCGCAAACGCCTGGATGATTGCGCTGTAGTAGTTCATACACACCTATTACCAAATAGTTTCCCTTTCTTTCGTCACCTCGCTCACTTGGTTGGTCCCGGTCGTATCTTTATCTTAGAGAAACCGTACTCAACTATTCGTTCAGTCTTCAATGATCTGGTGAGGTCTGGATATGACGTGACGCAGGTTCGTATGGAGCAAGATATGCCCTACGAGTTTGCTACACAGAAGAGTACAGAGATCTTATGGCGAAAGGTTGTTCAACTTCAGAAGAAACAAGGCTTCAAGAAAATACTTGTAGTAGATGATGGAGGAGATCTGTGGCTGTCTATTCCATGGCAAGAGCTTAATGGAGTGGAGATAGTGGGCGTTGAACAAACTCAACGGGGCATAGCTCGTATAGAAGGCGGAGGTGTAAGGACTCCACCCATAGTGAGTGTTGCGTCTTCAGGGATAAAGAAGTTAGTTGAATCTGAATTCATAGGCATCTCGGTTGTTAAAAAACTGAAGGAAGTCGGGGCCCTTGATGCTGCAAAGCAAATAGGAATACTTGGCGTGGGTAGCATAGGCGCTGCTGTAGAACGAGCGCTTGTCGCTGAAGGACGCACGGTTATTTGTTATGACCCTGCGTATCACTCGTCTACTTTGAAGCCAGGTAATGCCATCAGTTCAATAGACGTTCTTTTGAATAAGAGCGATCTCATTATCGGAACTGTCGGCGATGATTCCGTAATCGGCACAGCGTTAGAGCGTGTTTCAGGAGATAAGGTTTTTGCAAGCGCATCGTCAGCAGACATAGAGTTCGGATCGCTACTCAAGCTTGCAGAACCCTCGTTGGATATCTTTGGTACAAGGACAGTGCAGGTACATAAAGACTTTCGTATACAGATCCTAAACGGAGGTTACCCAATCAACTTTGACCGCATAAAGGACTCAACTCCCGACGAAGATATCGTTCTAACACGCTGCCTCCTCTACATAGGAGCTATGCAGGCCGCACATCTTCTTTCAGAACATATACAGAAGCCTGGACTCTATGATCTAGACAAGGTCTCGCAGCAACATCTCCTAAAGCGTTGGATTGAATATAAACGCCAGCTTGGACAGAAACATCACGTGAAAGACGAAGATGTGGCTAAGATTCTCGCATATAGTTCGCTAAAGGACGCCATGAGGACACCTAGTGTCTGGGAGGAGTAGCTTCATGCAAACCCAACCCTATAGGCGTAGTATGTTTCTATGGAACCGCTCGCGGCACGCCTCCGGCCCAAAACCATAGACGAAGTGGTGGGACAGGAGCATTTGGTAGGGGAAGGGAAGCCTCTTCGAGTTGCTATAGAGAAGAAACATCTCTTCTCCTTTTTGCTATGGGGACCTCCGGGAACAGGAAAGACAACCATTGCTCGTATATATGCGAACGCGCTCGATGCAGACCTATACGAACTCTCTGCAGTCTCAGCAGGGAAGGAAGACATTCGGCAGATTGTTGAGGGGAATACGCCCAAGAAGAAAAGAGGAGACTTCCAAGAACCTTTTAGCTCAGATGTGTTCGCGCCTTCGAAACCAAAACTCTTGTTTCTAGATGAGATACATCGTTTTAACAAAGCCCAACAAGATTTCTTGCTTCCATATGTTGAAAGCGGACAGCTAACTCTTATAGGAGCAACAACGGAGAATCCGTCATTCGAAGTTATTCCCGCACTTCTCTCTCGTGCACGCGTATTTGTGCTTGAACCGCTCTCAGAAGAGGCACTACGCTCCATTGTGTCTCGTGCGGGTGTAAAGCTTGGTAGCGACGCGTTTGAGTGGCTTATGGGCTATGCCAATGGCGATGCTCGCAAGGCTCTCGGACTCCTTGAAGGCGTAATAGCTCTCTATGGAAAAAAGATTACGGTTGCGAACCTAAACAAAGCACTTGAGTCTCCGCACCTTCGCTACGACAAGAAGGGAGAAGAACACTACGACACCATCTCAGCGTTCATTAAAAGCATGCGAGCCTCACAACCTGATGCTTCTATATACTATCTAGCTCGCATGGTTGAAGCCGGCGAAGATCCACTTTTCATTGCGCGTCGCATGGTTATATTCGCTTCTGAAGATATAGGACTTGCTCAACCAACCGCTCTTGTTGTTGCGAACGCAGTGTTCCGCGCTTGCGAGGTTATTGGATACCCAGAATGCGCTATTAACCTCGCGCATGGCGTTGCATACCTTGCTCGCTGCAAGAAGACTAAGTCTGCGTATGAAGCACTAAGGGCGGCACAGGCGGACATTGCTAAGTACGGGAATCTTCCAATACCTAAGAAGATACGAAATGCGCCAACCAAGCTCATGAAAGACCTAGATTATGGCAAAGGGTATGAACGATACGATACCGAGAGTTATTTACCGGAGAAGTTGAAGGACAGGAAATACTTGGAGGAGTAAAAAGAAATCGCACTGATAGAAATCAGCGCGATTTGATGAATGAACATCCAGGAACTAAAACACTATTCTTCTAATGGATGAGGGAACCAGAAAGGATTAATAGATAATCTTTTGGCTTTATCCGTAGATAGAAGCTTCTGGCGTTCTCCATTTCGAGACTGCATCTTAACCAGGCTCCCCTTTGCGTGTCTGATGCACCCAGATGTAAATCGCTGCTGTTGCTTGATGAAGTAGTAGGCAGCAGCTTGAGCATGAAGAGCGAGCTGCTCCTCTGTTTCGGCCAGCTCGATGTTGCAAACGTGAAAGTAGTTAGTCCAGACGCCGGCTTTTGGGAGAAGGTGAACAACGAAGTTCCCACCATCTTCGCCACCCGGGCAGTGCCGGAAGTCCCACGCTTCGTAGGGAAGTTCTTCATTTGCGAGCAGGAGCTCGTTCATGAAAACCTCTACGAACAGAAATGCGGTTGGCATAGCCCGACTCTGATCGATTGTGTCGGGTTCGATAAACCACTTGTCGTCTTGGCTATAAGTAATCGAGGTCATGATTCGCCCTTTCAAGGTGCATTGTTCCTATCAGTCGCCGAACGATTTCAGCGCCTGAATAAGAGGGAGAAGCATGCTTCTCCCAAGTTCTTGTCAGTCCGGACACCTACTCCCTAGGTTGGGGATGCAAGCTCCATGCCGCAGCAACCAGTTCGTCAGGAGTCGGGCCATTCAGAAGACCAAAGATATCGAGCCCTGCTTCCTCTTTGTATTGACTAAAGAGCACCACGCCCATCCCTCCGTCAGCCCTAGCGTTCGAGCTCCCTTCCCCAATCATCTTACCGAGAGTGGCAATAGAGTTCTTGCAGCAGGAACAGACGCCGAAGAGAAGAATTTCGGGACGCTCTTCCAGCGGGCTCACCATTCTTGCGCCGACAGCTTCAAAGGCTGCACGCACATCAGCGGGAATAGTCTTACCAGACTGGTGAGAGTAGTAGCCGACACGGGTCTTACGACCAACCATGAAGTTCATTCGAGTGCCCCTCCTTAGGGCATTGGTGCAAGGCACCGTTTAAATGGAAGTTTCAATTTGACTCTGGTGAGAAGTATGTCATAAGTATCAAAATAGTCAAGTAATGTCGGACATGTGTTGACAAGTCTTCGACAACAAATTAGGCTGTATCTAATGGATGAAAAACTCCTAGAACCGCTGAATCTTAATGAAAGCGAGATAGCCGTATACCAGGCCGTGCTTCGAAGTGGAGCCATCGCGCCGGCAGACCTTGCTAAGGCTTCGGGAATTAAACGCACAACCGCCTACAGCGTTGCTCGTTCCTTGGTAGATAAAGGACTGCTTTCGGAAGATGCCACTCGCAGACCTCGAGTATTTACCCCCTCAACTCCTGAGCAGGTGTCCGGCCTTATTGAAACGGAAAGGCGACAACTTGTCTTAAAAGAGGAATCTCTTAATAAGGTTGCTGCAGAGCTTGCTAAGCTCTCAGCTAAAACGACCTACCCTGTTCCAACGGTACGTTTTATAGAGGAAGCGAAGATTGATTCGTTTCTCAGGCAACAGACACCAATATGGGATAAGAATCTTAAGGAGACTGAGCCAACATGGTGGGGCTTCCAAGACCATACATTTGTAGAGCACTTTGCTAAATGGATTAGCTGGTATTGGAACCAGTCTTCTAAAGATGTGAATCTCAAACTTCTATCAAACAGGGCACCAGCCGAGGTTGCTTTTGGAGATAAGTACGCAGATCAGCGACATATTAAGTTCTGGGGTGAAGCAAATAACTTTATGTCTACTACATGGATCATAGGAGACTACATAGTGATGATTAATACACGAGCCAAACCTTTCTATCTTGTAGAGATACACGACAAGCTTATGGCACACGATCAACGAGAAGTATTTAGGAATCTATGGGATTTGGTGTAGGCTAGCGAATATGAAAATCGGCATCATGGGCGCGCAGGGAAGCTTCTCGGAAGAAGCAGCAAGGAAGTATGTAGAGAAAGAGTCGTTAGAGAATGTAGACATTGAATACCTCATATCAGCTGAACGCGTACTCTCAGCTCTTGAGGCAGGAGAGATAGACCTCGGAGTATTCCCAATAGAAAACAGCAACGGCGGCATTGTTATAGAAGCCGTGCACGCCATGGCAGCACACCGCTTCAAGGTTAAGAAGATGTTTGAGATTGACGTGCACCAGAACCTGCTCGCTATGAAGGGAGTAAATCCAGAACAGATAACACTTATAACCTCGCACGACCAAGCACTGAAGCAATGTCGTATGTATTTAAAACGTAAGTGGCCAGGCGTAGATATTCAGGAATACGCAGACACCGCCAAGGCAGCACAGGATCTTGCTTCCGGAGCACTTCCTCCAACAACTGCTGTTATTGCTTCACGCGCTGCAGCAGACTTATACAACCTAGAGATTCTCGAAGAGAGTATTCAGGATCTGAAATTTAACTACACGAGTTTCGTTGTTGCAGAGAAGATCTAGCAAAAAGAAAAACCCCGCATCTGCGGGGTTTTTCTTTAAGCAAACTGCTTATTTAACTGAATCCTTAAGGGCCTTTGCGGCGCGGAACTTAGGAGTACGAGTTGCAGCGATCTTGATAGTCTCGCCGGTACGTGGGTTGCGGCCAGTACGAGCTGGACGAGCCTTGGCGCTGAAGATGCCGAGACCTGCGATTGAAACTTCGTCACCAGACTTAAGGCCTGTTGTGATGCTCTCGATAACAGCTTCAACTGCGCGCTCTGCATCAGCCTTTGTGCTGCCGAGAACGTCCTGCACCTTTGCTGCAATATCTGCTTTATTCATAGTACTTGTTTTTGGGTTAATCCCTTCCGGGGTTCTTACGAGCCCCTCGGGAGGGCTATGCTCAAAAGTATAGGAAATGAGCCATATTACGCAAGAGGGCTTGAAAAAATCGGTGGATAAGGTGAAATTAGGAATTTCAGCAGATTATACTGTTTACATGAGCATGGAACATGGTGGAACTTTAAATCATGGAGAGAATCTAAATAGAGAAAAGAGGCATCCAACCCGTGAAGAGTACGAAGCTAAGGTTGTGGCAGATCTCGAGCAACAATTTAAAACGATTAGAGAGAATCTAAACAACGGCAAGCGCGGTATAAGTAAGTATTTAACTGGATATGCTTATGACAGGCTGCTAGAACTAGAGGAAAAGAAGCACATACCAGCTGACATAGCAGAAAGACTGCGCGACGAGGCGGATAAGTTCTTTGATGAGCTGGGAGAAAAGGCAGCTTAAAATAGTTGACTTACAAGTATACTTTAAAGTATACTTGTAACATGACTCCTCAAATCATTGGCATTAAAGAATTACAGAACAAATTAAAGTACGTAGCTGATGCAACGCTGCTTGGTGTTTCTTTTACTGTAGTGCGTGGTTCTAAGCCAGTTTTTCGCATCGAGCCAATTCTTCCTACTAAACGAACAGGTACATTAGAGGACGCATTTAAGGCCTTGGCTTTTAAAGGAGAAAAGGATTTATCTCAGCGAATTGACGACATCGTATATGGCGGGAAACTTCATTGATACAAGCGTTCTCATTTCATTCTTCAATGAAAAAGACTCGCTGCATGAGCGAGCTCAGTTAATTTTAAGAGAGATCCAAAAACCCCTGCTTGTGCATGAATACGTAGTCTTAGAAACCGCTACTGTGCTTATGAATCGAGTTGGAAAATCCTCGGCAGATGAGTTTATGCGAATAACGCTGGGAAATGCAGACTTTGAACTCCACTTGAGCTCAGAGGTAGGATTCCTTGCTTCAGCAGAAACTTTTGTTCAGAATCAAAACAAACTTTCTTTTGTAGACACGGCGTTGCTCTCTTTGTCAGGAACTAGTCAAATTATTACCTTTGACGAAGAACTTAACCGTGCAATTAAGAAGCGTAAGGAAAAGAAAGATTAGCGAGCAAACTCAACAACTCGGTTCTCACGTATAACGTTAACCTTAATCTCTCCAGGATAACGGAGTTCCTTTTGAATACGCTCAGATATTTCGCGTGCCAGTTTGTGCATCGCGAGGTCCGTAACCTTGCCCGGATTAACGAACACACGTATCTCGCGGCCTGCAGATATGGCATATACCTTCTCAACTCCAGGGAAGGTTGAAGCAATTCGCTCAAGATCTCCAAGGCGTTCAAGATATCGCTCAACAGTGTCGCGACGTGCGCCAGGACGTCCCGCAGATATGGCATCTGCAACCTGCACAATTATAGATTCAGGTGTTTCATACGGATATTCCTCGTGATGCGATTGCATCGCTTGGATTATTTCTTTCTTAACACCGAACTTCTCAAGAATACGACGACCTATCTCAACGTGCGTACCCTGCACTTCGTGGTCTACGGCTTTTCCAATGTCATGAAGAAGAGCACCTGCGCGAGCAGTTTGGGCATTAGCTCCAAGTTCTTCTGCGAGCATGCCGGCGATATGTGCCATTTCAATAGAGTGCTGCAGTACGTTCTGTCCGTAGCTCGTACGGAACCAGAGGCGCCCAAGAAGCGCTATAAGGCGAGGATCAAGACCAACGATACCAACTTCAAATGCAGCTTCTTCGCCCTTCTGCTTAATTGTCTCGTTAATCTCAGCCTTTGCTTTTGCAACGGTCTCTTCAATCTTTGCGGGCTGAATACGGCCATCAGTTAGAAGGCTTTCAAGTGCGAGCTTAGCTGTATGGCGGCGAAGCGGATCAAACGAAGAAAGCGTTATTTTGTCGGGTGCCTCATCGATTATTACATCTACTCCCGTAGCGCGTTCAAAAGCTTTGATGTTGCGGCCATCCTTTCCGATTATCTTTCCCTTCATCTCCTCAGAAGGAATAGGTACTGAAAGCGTCATAACTTCCGCATTAACTGCGCTACCCATGCGATGTATAACGGAGAGAAGAATAGATTTAGCTCGAGCTTCAAGCTGCTCGCGTCCGTGAGCCTCAAGCTTCTGAAGACGAGAAAGAAAAGACTCTTCCTGAGAAGCCTCAACTTCTTTCATAAGTTCCTTGCTGGCTTCAAGTTCAGAAAGGCGGCCAATGCGTACGAGCTCTTGGCGGCGTTCAGCAAGCGTCTTCTCAGCTTCGCGCTTTACATTGGCTGCTTCGTTCTCACGGTTACGTATCTCCTCAGCTTCACTTGAGAGGTGTTGCTCTCGTTCATCAAGGAATTCCTCACGCTTTGCGATACGTTCTGCAGCCTTTGAAAGTTTCTCCTCACGAGCACGAAGAGGTTCCATGCGCTCTTTCTCAAGCTTTATGGCACGTTCTTCCGCTTCTGCGAGCAAACGGCTTGCGCGCTCCTTGGCCTCGAGCATCTTTTGCTTAACTTCAAGCTCCAAAGAGCCTCGTTGGGACAAGGAAATAAGCCACCTGAGCACATAGCCAAGCGCGATGCCGGCGGTGCCCGAAAGCGCCAGAAGAGCGAGAATGAGTTTTATAGACATACTGAAAGCCCGTATGGGGTTAATCCCACCTTACCGTAAAGGATATGAGGCGTAAATGAGAGGCTATTTGACTATGTAATTTACTCGTGCTCTTATACTCTCAACCTAATCCAAAGGAGAAATGGGATGAGGAAGTACCTTATAGTAAGCATCTTCGTTTTGGTTGCCGCTTGTGATCAGCCACCTCCTACTCCGCAACAGTCCGCGAAGCACTCCGCTGCTCTACAGGAGTGGAAAGACAACTGCACGGAGGAGAAACTCAAGACTTGTTTGGGGGCATTCGTGGTCTGGAGCAACTCCAGGATCACACATATCGTGACGGGCCCTTCTCGGAGGGTGGGAGCAGACCTGCACGATGAGTACGCGACTTCCAATGGCTATATGAAGGATATGGTCGATCAAGACACCAGCTACGGCTATATCGAAAAGATCGTGCGACCTGGCGAAGCTGACTGGTACGATACCGCCGTTGCGTTCAGTCGTCAGTTTTTGTACAAACCTGGGATGTAACACCAGACAAGCTAACGCAAAACGGCGCGGACTCACATCCGCGCCGTTCGTCTATTTAACTTTGTAGACCTGGTCTACGATGCCGTATTTCTTTGCCTCCTCAGCTGTTAGGAAGAAGTCTCGATCTACATCACGTTCTATCTTCTCAAGAGGCTGGCCAGACTGCTTTGCGAGGATCTTGTTCAAACGATCGCGAAGAGAAAGGATACGCTTGGCACTAATTTCAATGTCTGTTGCCTGTCCTTCAGCTCCGCCGTGTGGCTGGTGGATCATGATGTCTGCATTTGGAAGAGCGAAACGCTTTCCTTTAGCTCCTGAAGCAAGAATGATAGAGCCCATAGATGCGGCCATACCAACTGCAACCGTAGCAACGTCTGGCTTCACGTGGTTCATGGCGTCAACAATAGCGAGGCCTGAGTGTACGTGGCCACCCGGGGAGTTAACGTAAAGGTAGATATCTTTCTTCGGGTCCTCAGACTCAAGGAAAAGAAGCTGGGAGATGATGAGGTTGGCAACATCGTCATCAATACCGCCGCCAAGAAAGACGATACGGTCTTTAAGAAGTCGAGAGTATATGTCGTATCCTCGCTCTCCGAACTGGGACTTTTCTATAACCATTGGCACAAGCATGGAAGCGGAAGGGATTTTTGAGTTTTTCATAAGCAAAGCGTTAGTAGAGGCATGGTAGCAGAAATGGCAACAAAGGAAAAACCGCGATGTCTCCATCGCGATTTATCAAAGTATATCTAGCTTAGGCCGAGATCTCGCGGGAGCGTTCGGTCATAACGCGTTTGCGTTCATACTGTTGCCCGAGCTCAAAGAATATATGCCCGATTCCTTCCGCCAGCTCACGCACACCCTGGCTAGATTCACTGGTTGACCAGTACAATCCAATCGCGCTTTGGACGCATCTTTTTTCAGTGTAGCCGGATCCCTTACGCATAGCTTCAATTAAAGACACCACTGCGCAAACTTCCCGGCATTCTTCAGCTGCTTCTTCATGAATCTCTTCGAGAGTGAGGTCGTCGTGCAGCATGCACGTCAAAGGAACACTGACGGGTTCAGTAGATCGGTATATAACCAGATTCAAATTCGGCAGAGCAATTTTATTTCGGCTACCAGCCATGGGAATCTCTCCTCTTTCTCGCAAAACCTTACGCTTTTAACTAATGAGGGTCAATCACGTGATTAGATTGGATACGTTGAAGTTGCTCTCGCGTTAACCGTAGTGTCTTCTTCCCCTGTATCTGTTTGAGTATCTTCGGTCTGCGTCACCGGGATAACCTCAGTATTTTCAGTTGCTCGCTTATGCCACATGTACGCTGCACCCGCGACTATAACAATAAGGAGTACTACGATACTCAGTACGCTTCCGTATGAAGTGCGAACAACTGGGGCTTCGGGGTTCTGGTCCATGTAAATTACGTTAGTACGCTAAGTATAGTTTGAAGGTACGGTATTACAGCTGTGGACATGATGAAGAAAACAAAAGACCCCGCAGATGCGGGGTCTTTTGTGTAAGACGTAAATTAACTCTTCTTGTCGGTGTAGAGCTGGCAGGCGCGTGTAAACGCTTCTTCTGCATCAGCTTTTCCCTTGAAGTCTCCAAGAGATACTTCCTTCCCCTGAAGCTGTTTATAGGTTGAGAAGAAGTGCGCGATTTCTTTAAGCTGATGCTTGTTGAGATCGGCCAGATCTTTGATGTCTGCGAAACGAGGATCGTCAGCAGGAACAGCAATTATCTTTTCGTCTGCCTCGCCGCCATCAACCATGGGGAGAATGGCAACAGGACGAGCACGTACGAGGATGCCTGGGATAAGAGGGTAGGTAGTGAGTACTACTACATCAAGCGCATCGCCATCATCCCAAAGTGTCTGCGGTACGAAACCGTAGTCGAAAGGATAATCCTGCGCGCTGTGCATCACGCGATCAAGCGCAATGAGCCCAGTCTCTTTATCAATCTCATACTTATTCTTAGAACCTTTAGGAATCTCGATGATTACGTTCATCTCTTCCTTCGAACCTGGGTGAATGTCGTGAAGAAGGTTCATGCGGGTTACGCGTTATCGCTAATAGTTTCAGAAGACTCGTCGCGTGCCTCTTCAGCATCGCTAACTGAACCGTTGTCGGTCATCTTGGTCTCTTCCTCCATAGTAAGGGATGAGCCAGACGGATCTTCTTCTGTAACAACAGATTCGGTCTCAGTTGGATCGATTCCTGCAGCAACTGCTGGGTCCATGTCTTCAGTACTGTCGGCTTCTGCAACTGATTCGTCTGAGGCTCCAGCTGGAGTTTCAGAAACCGTTACGCCTTCGCCATTAGATTCGGCAACGCTTTTGCCGCCAACTGATTCGATGTCAATGTTCCAGCCCGTGAGCTTGGCTGCAAGACGAACGTTCTGCCCTCCGCGACCAATAGCGAGAGACTGCTGGTCTTCGGTAACAGTAACGGTTGCGCGATGATTCTCTTCGTCGAGCTTAACTTCAACGATAGTAGCGGGAGAGAGAGACTCCTTAACGAATGCGGTCTGGTCTTCAGACCATTCGATAATATCGATACGCTCTCCGCCAAGTGCTGCCATAACAGTAGAAACACGAACTCCGCGCTGGCCAACGAGTGAACCAACCGGATCTACGTGCGGATCGTTTGAAGCAATAGCAATCTTGGTGCGGCTACCCGGTTCGCGAGCAATACCCTTAACCTCGATGCTTCCTGCAGCAAGTTCAGGCACTTCCATCTCAAAGAGACGAACGAGGAAGCGGGGGTGTGAACGGGAAAGACGGAGGTATACGCCACGGAATCCCTCATCAACCGCATAGAGGTATGCGCTAACGCGTTCTCCTGGACGGTATCGCTCTCCTGGAATCTGTTCCTCGTAAGGAATGATGCCGGTTGCGCGTCCGAGGTCGAGGAATATAGAACCGCGTTCAACGCGCTGGACGATACCCGTAACAACCTCGCCCTTCTTGTGGCCGAATTCGTCGAGGATAGAAAGCTTTTCAGCTTCGCGTATCTTCTGGATAACAACCTGCTTTGCAGTCTGTGCTGCAATGCGACCGAAGTCGTCCTGTGGCTCAAGAGGGAAGATCATCTCTTCTCCAACCTCAATACCACGCTTGATGCGCTTAGCGTCGTCTATAAGCATGTGCTTTTCAGCGTCAAAGCGAGGGAGCTCGCCTTCAGCAACTACTTCCTCATGCTCGTGCTGAGGGAAGTGCGGGTGCGGTACTTCTGCTTCCACCTCTCCTTCTTCAGGGAAACGGACCATAGTGTCGTCCACAACAAGCTTTACCTGCTCGAAAGCTACGGTGCCTGAGTTCATATCAAGCTTGCCGCGAACAACCTGTCCACGCTTTCCGTATTCCTTCTTGTAGGCAGTTGCCATTGCCTGCTCTATTGCGTCTACCATCACCTCCTTAGAGATGCCGCGCTCCTCGAACTCTCCGAGCACTAGATTTATTGTTTTGAGATCCAACATACCTTTCTGTATTTAATTGTGCGCACCTTTATATATGTAAGGAAATAGCTTCCTTAAAAAGAAAGGTCCGCGGGTGCGGACATTTCAGATAGATAAAACATACCATATATAGGTATGTTGCGTCAATGCGAGGAGGAGAGTAAGGTTGCCGGTAGATAGGGTATTGTCCCACAGTCAATTGAATACAGGAGGACGACATGGAAGTCGCTCAAGAAACAGTCCGTCAGCCTACCGCTCGGGCTATCTCCAAGATGAAAACAAAGGAAGGGGTCTTACGGGCAGCCCGCGAGCTCTTCAGTACGCAGGAATACGAAAGCGTAACCACTCGAGGTGTCGCCGAAAAAGCCGGCATGAGCACGGGGGCCATGTTCGCAAACTTCGAAAACAAGGCCGACCTGTTTGCTGCCGTTCTCGGGCAGGCTGTCGAAGAGCGCAGAAAGCTTATCGAAATCTCAATGGAGGAGGCGGAAGATTCTGCGGAGGAAGCACTGCTTGCCATTTTTTCCGCAGCCTATACCTTCCATTACGAGCAACGTACTCTATCGAGTTCTTTGATGGCCGCTTTGTGGATGCGGTATCCTGACGAAGTTTTGGCTCGCGCTACTTCCGAGATGCGCAAACAAGACAGCTTGTTTATCCATCAGGCTCTTTGGAAGGGTGCGGAGAAGGGGAAATTCCATGCCAAGCTCGCCTTGGACATGGATCTTGTTGCAGACACTCTGCACGCACTTCTCTTATCTCAACAGTTTCTGTGTATGGCAGGGCACACCCTAGCAATCCATAAGGTGCACGCTCAGATAAAGTTGGTGCTCGGAACATTGAGCAAGTAAGACATCTGGCATTAATGTAAGAAATAGGCGCGCTACGAGATACTCGTAGCGCGCCTTTATTGACAATATAATTTAATACTGTACTCTGTCGTCAGTATCTAGCCACGTGGCTTACATCACCTCCACCTGAGGCGATCTACGATCTTTGTAATCGTCTCAAACCCAAAAAGGGAAAGAAAATGAACGAACGCATGCTTGGTCTTCCGAACGGCCGCAACCTGAGTAGCGAGCAGCGCGTTCGGCGCTCACTCATCGACCAGCTGCTTCGCTGGGGGATGCTCGGCGCGGTCGGGGTCTGTCTGGTGTTGATGGTCCACGCCGAATACAGATATCACCACCAACCCCTCCAACATTTGGCCATCAGTCACGATGGAAATCTGATCGATGTGCCGGCAGGCCCTTACCAAACTGGCATCTATCGCGCGTTTCAAATCGCCAAAGACGCCAAGCGGCCGGTCTGTTTCGGTGGTGACATCCGTTACTTCTGCAACAAGGACTACGCACTATTCCAGCATCTCTGGGCCTATCATGACGCAATCTCAGTCAATGTTCCTGTCCGCGCCGGCGAGGAATTCACCCGCGACCGGCACGGCGTCTGGCACGATGGCCCACCCTCGCGCCTTCCGAAGTAGCCACCCGCGGGTCGTGTTTTGAGACGAAGCGCCCACCGAACCTAACTCGGTGGGCGTCTTCTTATTTACATACCGTGAGATATTTGACAAATACAGTATTTACCCTATAATCTACGCAGCACCATTCACATCCACAAGACTCAATCGAAGGGGTACGAATATGAGTTCCTTGAGAGTTAATCGTCGTTTTTTGCTTGCCACTGCACTCGGTTCGACTGCAGTGGTTGTTGGCGGCGCGGCTCTCATGTTGAGAAACCACGCCCCGACTCTGGAACAACCGAGCGCCAGCTCTGAATACCCGATGGGGAAACTCGCTGGTCGGAACATCGGGAGCCTCTACGCCATCTACATCGGCTACGAGGGCAAGATCCCGTCCAGACTTAAGATCAACTGGCCGCAACGCATGGAATACATGTGGACCGCTAAGGTCACCAACTCGCATAACAACCGAGTGGTGCGCCAGACGCGAGACAAGTTGCTGCCTGAGTTTGCGCACGGGGAACCCAAGCGCATGTCGCTCGCCGCCTATCTCAAGGTGGCGGACGGCCAAGCCGATCTTCTGCATAAGAAGCTCGACTGGGACAAGGTCGGCAGCATGTACTTCACCCGTCAGGGGAAGGTCAACAAGCGCAAGCAACGCCTCCTCAAGAATGTCGCAGGGCAGGTTCGGGGGAACGAGTTGATCGCCTACGCTCTGACCGAGCTCATGCCCGGTCAGAATGACGGCGCCTTCAACCGCGACTTCCTCGACTTCCTGCTTCGGCAAGGAGGAAGGGAATTCGTTGAACGCATTCCTGCGCTCTACGACGACCGCACGTCGTTCGGCACCTACCAATTCACCTCGTTCGCTCTCTACGACGTTCCGGGTGAAAGGCGCGGCGCTTCGAATGTGAACCAGGCGTTGCCTCCGATGTATCGGATTCCCGGGAGCGTGATGCTTCTCCGGGAGAACGATCACTTCAAGGCGGCCTATCTGTTCGCCGTGCACAACCTGGCGGTTGCTATCGCCAGACTGGACGACAAGCAGGTGCACACCTTCGAACGCAATCGTCGGCAGAAGGTGGATTCCATCGTGGAGTTCATCGCCGTCGCGCACCACGGCCCTGCCGCCGCTTACAATGCTTGCGGACGCTGGCTCGACAACAAAGCCAAGCAACCCTTCAGGAACTCCTGCTCGGGTCGCTATCGCACCTACGCAAACAAGACGGCGAATAACTACAAAGCTTTGGCGTAAATGCCACAAACTAAAAACACCCGAGTTGGTCCTGCCAATTCGGGTGTCTTTTTATATACACTAGTCTCTATTTCATGCAGCCTCTCTAATTTCCTCCCCTGGAGCGATGGAGTTGAGGATTTCAAGCGCTTCTTCTGTAGACTTTCCCTCACACGAAAGTACCTTTTCGGGATCTGCGGCGAATAGCGTACGAAGTTTGTCGTGCGCCTCGTTAGAATCATGCGCGCTGATTACGCCGGAAGCGCCTGCATCTTTGAGTAGTACGTAATAAAGAGGATCGCCGCTAGTAAGTCGGACAGACTCGGGGGTGGGTTTAGCCTCCGAAGAAGGACCTTTAGCAAAGACATTTTCGTGTGAGTTCATATATATAAATTGTACTGCATGTTTCCGTGTCTATAAACAGGAGGCAGGAGAGGGTTATTGCCTTGACGATATGAGTTTTCTTAGTATAGTTGCGACAGTACCAATAGATTTTTGACTTCAACCTACTGCTCCCTGAGGAGGGCTAACGTATGAACCGTACGCAATGGACTACCAGGCACGTCGTTATCGGCGTGGTTGGCGCAGGCGCGCTTCTCGTCGCAGGAATCATGCTGTTCGGCCCGAAGGCTTCGGCCAGGGTCGACGTGGTCGAGGGGATCAAACCCGTCTCCACGCAGATGCTCGGCATCGCCGGCACCATCGACGACATGGCCAAGCTTCCGGTGGCGGAACGTGGCGCCTATCTCGAGCGCAACTGGCCGCATCTCTCGGAGGACATGGTTTTCTTCCTCCAGCGGCGCGGCAAGATCGCTCCGGGTGTCGAACCCACGAAGGTCGAGTTCTACTTCGGCTCGATGGACAAGGTGCTCGCCGAGAATGGCGACGGCGGCCGGCAACGTGGCTACTTCGCGAACCAACTGGTCGCCGTGGTGACAGTTCCGGGCCAAAAGGATCCCATCAAGGTCCTGGTCCAATGCACCAACGGCACCTTCGCGCTCGTCGAAGACCTGCGCAAGCTGCAGGCCGTCGGCGAGCACACTCCGCAAATGCGCTTCACTCTGGGCGCAGGCGAGGGGTTCACGCGTCACCTCGACTACCCGGCGGCGATCCAGCTCGCTCAAGATCTGGGCAAGCCGCTCTTCCGCACCGGGCGTATGACTCCGGAGAACCGGATCACTCCGGATCAAGCGCGGGCCCTCGAGAGCAGCCTGGACTGGGTGCAGGTTACCGTCGGCAACGTCTTCCAAGGCGACAAGGTCGACCTGATCGCCGGCACCTACACTCCGGTCAACGGCCAGGTGATCCGCTTCCATCACTAAGCTTCAAGACCTCGATTTTTTCGAGGCAACGCTCGTCGATTCATTTCGATGAGCGTTTTTCTTTTCCCCGCACACACAAATACGCGCACATGCCTTTGGTACGCGCGCGTTATACTTTGAATAAACAACGGCATGCAAGTATCTGAAAGCGAACTAAAAGAATTCATTCTCGATTCGGGACTCGTGTCTCGAAAGGATGTTGAAGATGCCGATGACGAGGCAAAGAAAAAGAAACAGTCTATTGGAGACATTCTTGTATCTCGCGGTACTCTTTCTCCTGACGCGCTCAGGCGTATTAAGGCATACGTGCTCGGTATTCCTTTCGTTAACCTGAAGGACAAGAAGATTCCTCTAGATGTTCTTTCCCTTATCCCTGAACCAATTGCTCGCACGCACAGTATCGTTGCGTTTAAGAAGGAAGGAGACAATCTTGAGGTTGCCATGCTTGATACCGAAGATCTTCCGGCTATAGACTCGGTACGAAAGACTACAGGACTTAAGATCCTTGCTCGCCTGACGGATGACGAATCTCTCAAACACATTCTTCTTCAGTACCAGAAGTCTCTCAAGGAAGAATTTGGAGACCTCATAACAACAGAAGCAGGGAAGATTAACGTTATCAAAGACGAAGAAGGGCAGGAGATTTCAGGAGACGATCTTAAGAAGATGGCAGAAGACCTGCCAATTGTGCGTATTGTTGATACGTTGCTGCGCCACGCCATTATCCAGAAGGCTTCCGACATTCATGTGGAGCATATGGAGAACGAGGTGTTGGTTCGCTACCGCATAGACGGTGTGCTACATGACGCCATGACTCTGCCACGCTCTGCAGCCGCCGGTATAACCGCACGTATAAAGGTGCTCGCGAACCTGAAGCTCGACGAGAAGCGTCTTCCGCAGGATGGACGATTCAAGATGGAGACTGAAGCCGACAAGGTCTCATTCCGTGTATCGCTTCTCCCAACCTATTACGGAGAGAAGATCGTTATGCGTCTCCTTCGCGAAACAGGAGAGGGCTTTACGCTTGATGTCCTTGGCTTCCATGGAAGTTCTCTTGAGCGCATACACCAGTCCATGAAGCAGACGACGGGTATTCTTCTCATCTCAGGACCTACTGGTTCCGGAAAGACCACAACGCTCTACACCATTCTCGATATTCTTAATACGCCCGACGTTAACATTTCAACGGTTGAAGATCCTATCGAGTACCAGATGAAGCGCGTTAACCAAACACAGGTTAATCCTGCTATTGGTTTTACATTCGCTAACGGTCTCCGTGCACTCCTTCGCCAGGACCCGAACATCATCATGGTTGGAGAGATTCGAGATAGCGAGACCGCATCGCTCGCTATTAACGCTGCTCTTACGGGACACCTCGTGCTCTCAACTATTCACACCAACTCAGCAGCCGGTGCTATTCCTCGCCTTATGGATATGGGTGTTGAACCGTTCCTTCTCGTCTCAACCCTTCGTATGGTTATGGGACAGCGCCTTGTGCGCAGACTTTGCGATGGACATGAGGAATATACGCTTGATAAGACAGAGCGTTCCAAGGTAGCGAGTGAAGATAAGTTTGAAGCAGCTCTTGCAGCTCTTGCTGAAGAGAAGCTTGTTAAGGCCGGAACAAAGCTAGACAATCTTCCTTTCCATAAAGCGATGCCTTCTGCTGAGTGTGAAGACGGATACGCAGGACGTATTGGTATCCATGAGATTCTTACCGTTTCTCCTGCTATTCGCGACCTTATTCTGCACAACGCTCCACCGGATGCTATTGAAGCGCAGGCTCGCAAAGAGAATATGCTTACAATGCTTGAAGACGGTATTTATAAAGCATCACGTGGCATTACAAGTCTTGAAGAGGTGTTGAGGGCAGTTTCGGAATAAGATTGATTTAAATAACAGCTTGTGGTGTAGTCATGGGCAGAGCCGGCTTTTCCCGGTACCAATGAGGGTTACTCATGCCCGTAGAGTTCATGCCCGCCCTGAACAGGTGGATACGCAGATTCTTGTTCGCCATTGTTGTTGGAGTCGCGGTATTCATCTATATGCTGCGGTTTATGCCTGATGATTTTTTCGCTCCTACCCAGGGCAACGAGATGGTTACGGTCGTCATGGTGCCTGTTTTTGCCGCAGCGTTCGCGTTTTTGGGATATCGAAGCCCTGTTGTAACTGGCGTGGGCTGCTTGCTCTTCGCGGGAATATTTTGGGTACTTGCCTGGACTACTCCTTCGCCAGCAACAAACGAGTTTCAGGTTGCGCATGTGATAACGCTGATGTGCATTGCGGGCCCCATCTGCGCAGGTGCGTGGTTGGTCAAGGCCGGCTGGAAACTCTCTCGTGGTCGGTAATTGCCATTACGTGCGCACCTTAACCCGCAGCTCTTCAAACGGCTGCGGGTTTTTGCATGCTACGATTATCCCAATGAAGTTCCGCGTTGTTGTTAAGAGTGCAGAAGGCAAAGAAGAGAAGCGTCTCATGGATGCTCCTAATCGTTTTGCGGTATATAGCGAGATAGAGAAGGAAGGCTCCTCGGTCGTGTCTGTTGAAGAGGGGGCTGGAAGTCTTCTTCCTAAATGGGCCACCATTTCTATTGGTGGAGGAGGCGTTAAGACTGACGAGAAGATAACTTTCACAAAGAACCTCTCGGCCATGCTTGGAGCCGGACTTACGCTTTCTCGTGCACTCTCAGTTATTCAGCGACAGGCAACGAACAAGAACCTGAAGCGCGTAACAAATACGCTTGAGAACGAGGTTAAGAAGGGAAGCGCATTCCATGAGGCGCTCGCAATGCATCCGCACATTTTCTCAAAGCTTTTCATAGCGATGACAAAAGCGGGCGAGGAATCAGGAACACTTGCTGACGCGCTTAAGGTTGTAGCAAAGCAAATGGAACGCTCTAACAATCTTCAAAAGAAGGTTAAGGGAGCCATGATCTACCCATCTATTATTCTCGTAGCCATTCTGGTTATCGGAGTGCTTATGATGATCTTCGTGGTGCCAACACTTTCAGCAACGTTCAAATCGCTTAACGTAGACCTTCCTAAGGCAACTCAGATAATTGTTGCGATGTCTGACTTCATGGCGAACAATGCCATTTTGGTACTCGTACTTCTAGCCGCAGGTATTGGAGGATTCATTCTTTTCCTCAAGACCAAGATAGGAGGGACTATAACGCTCGCTATTTCGCTTCGCATTCCTGTTATTGGAGAGCTGGTACGCGAGACTATGAGCGCACGCGCAGCGCGCGCTATGTCCTCGCTTCTTTCTTCAGGAGTTGAAATGCTCTCAGCTCTCTCAATTGCAGGAGAGGTTGTTGGAGAGAATACGTTTGGAAAGGTTATTAAAGAAGCAGAAGAACGTGTACGTAAAGGAGAATCTCTATCTGCAGCGTTTGAAGCGCACAACAAGCTCTATCCTATTTTCGTATCTGAGATGATTACGGTTGGAGAGGAGACAGGAAAGGTTGCAGACATGCTTGGGCAGGTTGCCGAGTATTATGAAAGCGATGTGGAGGAGCGAACAAAAGACCTCTCAACTATTATCGAACCGGTTCTCATGCTCGTTATCGGAGGATTCGTAGGAATCTTCGCTATCTCAATGATTTCTCCTATCTACTCGTTGTCTGACAAGATTTAGTTCGATACCTAGTCTGCAAGCAAAGCTGGTCGCAGGCTTAATCCAGTCTCACGAAATATGGTATACCTTCTTCAGAAGAAGGAGCGTTAAATGAAGAGACATCTTGCAACTCGTGAATCTATCGCGAAGCTACAGGAGGCTCGCAAGAAGCGTGTGTCCCAAGCCCTGGCCAAGAAAGGGAACGAAAACGGGCTTTCTAAGGCACAGGTCCACCAAGCCGTTATGTCTATATCCAAGTCTGGATATAGGGTGCCGGCAAAACTTGTGCCCAAAGTCCCCTCCTAGGAGGGGACTTTCAGATTCTAGGATTAAGAAAAAGTTCCCAACATCGTCCCAGACAGCAATAGTATTTGATATTGGTGTATCCTCGTGGTTCACTAACCGGCAGGTGGCAGTAAGGAGAATAAAAATGGTCGATTGGTGTAAGCCGATCCGGTTCGAAAATGGCGAGCCATGCGAGCTGCAAAGAACGAATCCTGACGGATGGAAACAGTGGGGTACCCGTGAAGACGGCGCCTATCCAACTCGAGAAATCCACCGGCTTGGCATAGACGAATCAACGCTCGGTGGAGCAATGTCTGCTCATTGGTTCGTGCATGAAGACGGGGAAATACACTGGCCAGGCTATAACGTCGTGAATATTCCTGAGTAGAACAAGTGGCGCCGCCCTAGACTTCGATGACTAGGGCGGCTTTACATACAAAACTTTCAAGATTGCCCTGAGCTCTCCGAGGTATAATGTTCCTATATGAAATACTTTGTCACATACCAAATGCCGCATACAGGGTTAGATGAGTGGATGAAAATGCCAGAAGATGAACGAAAAGCCCAAGAGGTCCAGATGCAGTCCGATTGGAATACTTGGATGGCAGATCATAAAGACGTGGTTACTGAAACTGCAGGTGTTGGAAAGCCTAAGCGCATAACTTCAACAGGAGTAGAAGATGCACGTAACGATTTAATGATGTACTCGTTTGTAGAGGCAGAATCAATCGAGGCAGCTGCAGAAATGTTTAAGAACCATCCGCACTTCGGTATCCCAGGAGCATGGATTGAGGTTATGTCAGTAAACAAGAACATAAATTAAATTCAACCTTAGCTATGTAAAAAGCACGCCATCGATGGCGTGCTTTTTACATAGCTAACAGAACTTATTTATTGTGCAGATGCCCCAGCCTGCACGTTAACTGAAAGCTTCTTGATGAGGTTTGAGAGGGTGTCGAGGAAGTTTCCTGTTCCTGCACGTGCCTGTGCCTCAAACTCGTCAAAGTTAGCGCTGATAGCAGCCCACTCCTGCTTGCCTGCTTCATCAGCATTTTCATATGAAGCAGCAAGGCGTGCGCGAACCGCAGCATACTGGTCCTTCAAAGAGTCATACGTTTCCCCAGCTTGTTCTCGTGCGCGAAGCGCAGTGAGGTCTGCCACTGCCTGAGCACGGACTGCGGTGCGATCCATAGCCTGCGCAGTTGTTGTTGCAGCTTGCTGAGTATTATTTACTGCCTTATCAGCGGCCCCTCGCCCAAAGGCAAGAAATGCTAGAAGCAAAAGTATGACCACGCCCACTACAATCCATACGTTCTTGTTAGTACTGTCCATATCTTTGTATTTTTAATTAAGGTGTTCGACTACCTTACGACTAGGAACGTGTTGATTTCATGAAAGGGAATAGAGTCCGAGCAATGCGGTATCATACCTATATATGAAGCCCATGCGCGGCCTGTCCCTTATTGATGTGCTTGTAGGCACCGCTCTTTCTGTTGTTATATTTCTCGCACTCTTCGGACTTCTTCGCGCTTCACTTCTCGTTTCTTCTCTCGCAAAAGCAAAAGCAGGCGCTACCGCTGTTGCAGACAGCCAGATGGAATATATTCGCTCTCTTGATTACGACTCCGTTGGTGTTGCAGGAGGTATTCCAGCAGGAACCATCCCTCAGTACGCAACAACAACGCTCAACAGTATCCCGTACGGTGTTCGTACTCTCATTGAATATTATGACGACGCTAAAGACGGTCTTGGGGCCAGCGACTCTAACGGCATCACAACCGATTACCGACGTATAAAGATAGCCATAACGTATTACGTGCGCGGGAAGCAGTATGAGGTTGATGTGATATCGAACTACGCACCTCCTTCCATAGAGACAACCGTTAACGGGGGAACTCTCAAGGTTGCGGTTGTGAACGCGTCGGGTGTCGCGGTGTCTGGAGCTTCGGTTCGTGTGCAGAACACTAGTACTTCTCCAACGATCGACTTCACCACCTTCTCCGATATAACGGGCAGCATCTCTCTTCCGGGCGCACCTACGTCAACGCAGTACCAGATTGCTGTTAGCAAGGCGGGATACTCAAGTGCACAAACATACGCGCGTGATGCAACTAATCAGAATCCAAACCCTGGATACTTCACCGTTGCAAAGAACCAGACAACAACAGGAACTTTTGCCATAGATCTCCTCTCCTCTCTTACGCTTCGTACGTTCTTGCCTATAGCTACCGGCACCTCAACTGATTCGTTCCCAAACAGCTCGAACCTCAGCAGCATGAGCAACACGGTAGTTTCTACAGGCGCCGTCGCACTAAGCTCAGTTGTTGGTGTATACAGCACTTCTGGCACTGCAGTTTCAACCACGACAGCTCCAACCTATCTCGCATCTTGGACTAGTGCTTCAGCAACTGAGTCAAAGCCAGCAAGTACGGACATACTGGTGCGTGTAGTTGATAGCTCGGGCACACCGCTCTCTGAGACTGATCTCCCGGGTAACAGCGCAGGCTTTACGACATTCCCTATAAACCTCTCAACTGTTTCAACAACTACGTACCCTAGCCTAGCTCTCTCAGCCACGCTTACAACTTCAGACACAACAGTTACGCCCCAGCTACAAGACTGGGCGCTTGTATACAAGGCAGGACCGACGCCAGTTCCAAACGTTGCGTTCACGCTTACCGGCGCCAAAACAACTGGTTCAACAGGAGCGGGAGCTGCTATATACAAGACCAACGTTTCGAACACTACAGATTCAACAGGAAGCCGAACTATGAGTCTTGAGTGGGACTCATACAAGTTAGGGCTTACGAGCAACGATGTTATTGATGCCTGCACTCCTCCTCCATACGCGCTTACGCCTGGAGTTTCTTACGACCAGTCTCTCTATCTGGGTACGGCAACAACGAACCGTGCGCTTATCTCGGTACGTGACAATGCAGGTAACGTAGTGCCAGGAGCCTCAGTTACACTCGCGCGTACTGGCTTTACGCAGACCGTAACCACATCTAACTGCGGCACGGCGTACTTCGGAGGGGTTACAAGTGCTACCAACTACACCGTTACCATTTCAAAGTCCGGCTATACTACCTCTACATACACCAATGTCTCAGTATCCGGACAAACTTTCTATGCAGCATCATTCCCGTAGAGCGTTCTCGCTAGCCGAGACAGTTGTGGTTGTTGCTATTACCTCTGTAGTTGGCATAGCTATCACTGGATCTATAGCGTACTTCTATAAAGCGAATGCATTCGTATTGCAGCAGGTTAGTTCTATTGATAGTGCGCACCGCGGTCTCGACATCTCTTTCCGCAACCTGCGAGAAGCTTCGTATGGAGACGACGGTTCGTATCCAATTGCGAGCGTTGCAACCTCCTCGATTATTTTCTTCAGCGATGTTGATAACGACGGGGTAGTGGAGAAGATTCGTCTGTATCTTCTTAACGGTACTTTATACCGCACGGTAGCTAATTCGGCCGGCAGCCCGCCTTCATACGTAGGACAGACAGAGGCTACCAGTACAATCGCCACAACCGTGGTGAACTCAGCATCGACACCAATATTCAGGTACTACAACTCTGCGGGCACCGAACTAACGGGCACTATCAATCTTTCGCAGATAACCTCAATTGAGACGCGTCTCGATGTGGACCTTAACCCGCTTCGTGCGCCGGACCTCTTCACGCTTAAGGCTTCAGCAACACTTCGCAACCTGCGGACGCAGTAATATAGAGATATGAAAAAAGCACCACGCGGATACCTCATGCTTCTCGCACTCGTGTTCGGTGCCATATTCCTTTTGGTACTCGGGGCGCTCTCGAGCTTTGTGCTCTCTGAAAACAAGCTGCAGTCTAGTGCAACAGCAAAGTCTCGAGGCCTCGCTATTGCTGAAGCCGGACTCGAATACTATCGATGGTTCTTGGCGCACAACCCAAACGACGTGCAGAACGGGACAGGCGTAGCTGGACCATATGTTATTCCCTACAACGATCCAGAGGGAGGAGAGACCGGCAGTATTTCTCTAGCCGTAACCGCAAACACTTCTTGCGGACTGACCACCTCAATAGATATTCGTTCAACGGGTACACCTTCTGAAAACGTTAACGCAAAACGTACTATCGCAGCTCGTTACGCACGTCCAACTGTTGCGCAGTACTCCTATATATTGAACGACAGCGTATGGGCAGGTTCAGATCGTGTTATTAGCGGACCGTATCACAGCAATGGAGGAGTGCGCATGGACGGCACCGCGAATTCTTCGGTAAGCAGCTCGCTTTCGACATGGCTCTGCACCTCGTCCTTCGGCTGTTCTTCTAACCAGACCAAAGCAGGAGTGTGGGGAGCAGGTACTAACCAGACACTTTGGAGCTACCCAACGCCACAAGTAGACTTCGCAGCTATCTCTGCCAACTTTGCTACGCTTAAAACAACCGCAACCGCGCAAGGATTGTATTTTCCTCGTTACAGTTCAGGCACAAGCGGCGTCTCTGCTAACAAGGGCTACCATCTTATTTTCAATAGCAACGGAACGGTTACGGTGTACCGTGTTTCAAACGAATACGTAACCGACATTCGAGCAGCGGTAGATGGTTCGGATGACACATCAGACTACGCTCGTATAAAGACGGAAGCGCTCTACAACACATACACCATTCCTGCGAACTGCGGACTTATCTACATAGAGGACAATGTATGGGTTGAAGGCACGCTTAACAGCAAGGTTACGGTTGTTGCAGCAAATACTATTACTACGGGCGTGGCGCCAAACGCATACCTTCCAGACAACATTTCCTATGTAGCTACTGACGGAACCGACGGCCTCGCACTTATCGCTGAGAACAACATCCTTGTTACGCCCGACTCTCCTTCAACGATGAGCGTAAAGGGAATCTTTATTGCCCAGGACGGTGCCTTTGGACGCAATCTCTACGACTGCCCATCAAGCTTTGAGCCAAAAGGAACCCTCACCATCACTGGTACTACCGTTTCAAACAAGCGTACTGGTACGAAATGGGTAAATGGATGCGGATCAAGTGACGGGGGCTACCAGACACGTATCGATACCTATGACCGTAAGCTTTCAACAGATCCTCCAGCATTTACGCCTTACACTAGTACCGACTACAGCTTCGTTGAGTGGAAAGAGGAATAGATACTTGCAGATTAAAGAAGGTTAGTGCGTAATGGGGGAAGACGTTAATGTCATCACATATTGTTCAAGAGGGTGCGATGAGTGGAGCTTTAAACAGGCCCCTGACTGGGATTGAAGCTGCGCGTGCTGAGCTTCAGGCAAGTCAAATAGAAAGAGAACTTCGAAAGCTGCTTTTATCCATTCCGCAATTGCACGTAACTTCGCATGTCCAGGTGCGAAATCTGATGTTGGTAACCAAGCAAACGCCAGCAGAAGATTTTCAAAGAAACGCGGTTTCGGTTGAGATACGCTCAAATGTATCTGCATCCCCGCTAGTTCGAGTTATCTGCAAATACGATGGCTGGCTGTACTGTCTCATTCGCGGCAAGACCGCGTGGAGAGAATCAGCCACCCATCAAGCTTCAGTGTTCGACAAAATCAAACAGATCCTTGTGGAGAAGCTCCATACTTGAGGAAACCTTAGAGGAGGCGGCCAACACAGCCGTCTCTTTCTGTATGTAGCCCCCAGCCTGCTATCATACGAGTATGCTTATTGTCGGAAATTGGAAAGCGTACGTAGAAACGGTTGAAAAGGCCAAGAAGTTGTTTGCTTCTGCAAAGACTTTGGCTAGCAAGGGAGAGACGGAAATTGTAGTTGCTCCTCCAGCTCCATACCTCGGCGTTATTTCAGGAGGGAAGAATAAGGTAGCACTTGCTGCTCAAGATGTTTCTATAACTACCGGAGGCGCGCAGACAGGAGAAGTAACGGTTGCGCTCCTCGCGGAACTTGGTGTTACGTACGCTATTGTCGGACATTCCGAACGACGTGCTCGCGGAGAAACAGATGCGATGGTTGCGGAGAAGGTTCGTCATGCTCTCGCGCACGGCATTACCCCCATTCTTTGCATAGGCGAAAAGGAACGAGATCCTGACGCGCAGTACCTAAAGCGTATCCGCGAAGAGATAACTTCAGTGTTCGTAGCACTCTCACAGAAAGAACGTATGCAGATTGTTATCGCGTACGAACCTATATGGGCTATTGGGAAATCTGTACTTGAAGCCATAACCCCAGCAGAACTTGCTGAGATGGTGCTTTATATAAGAAAGGTGCTCGGAGAATTTCTTCCTGGACGCGGAAACCTGAAGTCCAGAGTTTTGTATGGAGGTTCAGTTGAGCCTGCTAATGCGCGACAGCTCGCAGCCGGCAGCGGTATTGATGGATTCCTTGTAGGGCGTGCAAGTACTGATGCTGCTACGTTTGCTGCGTTAGTTAAAGCAGTCTCTTAAAAGTATGCAGACGGTTCGCGACATCCCAATTCTCGAGAATATCCCTGTACTAGTACGTACGGCACTTAACGTACCTGTTAAGGACGGAAAGGTTGCGGGTGCCTTTCGTTTACATCGCGCACTTCCAACTATTAATTATCTTCGCGAGCGACATGCACGCGTTGTCCTAATTGGACACATTGGAGAGAAGGGAACAGAAACACTTGAGCCCGTGTACCGAGCCATGAAGGAAATGGTGCCAGGACTTGAGTTCTGTCCGGTTACAACCGGTGAAGCTGCGCGTGCTGCTGTGCGGCAACTAGCACCAGGCGGCGTGCTTATGCTTGAGAACTTACGTAGAGACAAAGGAGAAGTTGGGAACGACAAGAAGTTTGCTACAGCGCTTGCCGAACTCGCTGACGTGTTTGTCATGGATTCCTTTGACGTATGTCACAGACCACACGCATCGGTTGTTGGGGTGCCTGAGCTGCTGCCGGCGTACGCAGGCCTTTTGGTTGAAGAAGAAGTGCGAGAACTTTCTAAAGCGCTTAAGCCAAAGCACCCATCGCTTGCGGTTATCGGAGGTGCAAAATTCTCAACAAAGGAACCAGTACTCAAGAAACTTCTCGAACTGTACGACCATGTGTTTGTGGGAGGTGCACTCGCAAACGATTTCATGCAGGCACTTGGAAAACCTGTAGGAAAATCCCTTATATCAGGTGCAGACAAAGCTGCCGTCAAGATTCTTCTTGGAAACAGAAAGCTCGCTCTACCTCTTGATTACGTACTTGCTCCTATGGGTGCAGATAGAAGCGTAGGAAGAGTTGCTGCTACAGACGATGTGCAGCCAGAAGAAGCGATACTGGATGATGGGCCTAAGACTTCTGAAATGCTTAATGGATATGTCGCAAAAGCTAAGACAGTTCTTTGGAACGGACCTCTTGGAAACTACGAGCATGGATTTACTGATGGAACCGAAGCTTTTGCACACGCTATAGCAAAAAGTCCCACGCATTCTATCGTTGGAGGAGGGGATACTGTTGCTGCAATTGAGAAACGCGGGCTTACAGACCACATCTCATTCATTTCAACAGGAGGAGGAGCCATGCTCGATTTCTTAGCATATGGAACGCTCCCAGGGCTAAAGGCTCTTGATAAGAAATATAAATAGGGTATAATACCCTTCAGAACCGCCCCATTCTGCCCCTGAGACGGGCTCAGTTATTTTCTTGGAGAGATCAAGATGGCTGCTGCAATTCCGATGCGTGAACAAAAGGTCGAAAGATCAAGGAAGCACAACAAGTCCGAGACCCCCGTGAAGTACCTTTTGGACAGCCCAAAAATACATATCAAGTCGGGTTTTCTGGATATTTGTCTTCTCGCCTTGGTCCCGGAATCACAAGACCCTGCGCCCTTCGCGATGGAGGTCGCCGACGGCGAAGAGACGATGGGTGAGGTCCGTCCTTTGGAAGATGCCGAGGCACCTTCGTCCAAGACTCGGCGCAGAAGGAAGACGGAGATTGAAGGTCGATTTAAGGACGGTCTCCAGACTGATCTGCGCGGCGCACTTCGCAAATTCTACTCCTTGCATGATGAGATCGAGAAGGGTGGCACAAACTCGTTCATCCTGATCCTGATGCGAGGAAAGCAAGCGCTGCACATTGACTACGAAAAAGGGAGATCCAAGAAAGGATCCAAGAAGCCCTATCATGTACGAGTCGGTCCGTACAAAGAGACCCAGATTCCTGCAAAAGGATGGACCATCTACTTCCGTCCCTCGGACGACTATAAGCCTCCCAAACCCAAACCGGAGCCCGCACCATTCGTTTCCAAGGCTCAACTCGCTGCCGAAGCTGAGCAACGAGCAGCAGCAGCCAACTAAAAATCTGTCCTACAGCTAAATATTGTTTCAATACCTATTGAAACAACCCCCGGAGCTTTGCGGCCCCGGGGGATCTTCTATTCTATGGAAAGCACCGCGCGAAGTTTCTCAGCCAGCTTGCTGCTCTCGCTCGGGTTGTACGGCGTCTTTGCTTGCCAATGCGCGTACCCGTCATTCTCAAAACGAGGAATGATATGTACATGCGTGTGAAAGACAGCTTGCCCTGCAGGCTCTTCATTATTCATTTGAATATTGATGCCGTCTGCGCCAACAGTCTCCTTAATAACTGGAGTGAGCTTGTGTACGGTTTTCATAACAGCAGCAAACGATTCCTGGTTTATATCTAAGAGATTGCGAGACGGTACTTTTGGAATAACAAGCGCATGCCCAAGGTTAATTGGGTGCGAATCAAGAAAAGCTAGCGTATCTTCGTCTTCGTGTATGATTTCAGCCGGGATTTCCCGGTTGATTATCTTCATAAAAATAGTATCTTCCATACCCTCAGCATACTGGTTCGGCGTTTCTGATACAATGCGCCCACGATGTTCTCTTTGCATGATCCTATTGATGACGAAGTACGCAAGGCTTTCGCTGCCTACGATGACTTTACTGCAGCACTCCTTTCAAGAAGGGGTATAAAAACTAAAGAAGAAGCAGAAGCCTTTCTTTCTCCTTCCTATGACGAGCATATCCATGACCCTATGCTTATTACTGACATGCCTAAGGCCGCAGCACGTGTAGCGGCAGCGATTAATTCAGGAGAGCGGATAACGGTGTGGAGCGATTATGACTGTGACGGTATTCCAGGAGGCGTTATATTGCATGACTTCCTTAAGAAAGCAGGGGCCAATTTCACAAACTATATTCCGCACCGCCACCTTGAAGGATACGGAGTTAATACTGACGGCATAGAGAAGCTCGCGAAAGAGGGAACGAAGCTCGTTATTACCGTTGACTCAGGTATTACCGATAACGAAGCAGTTGCACGAGCTTCTGAACTTGGCATGGACGTTATTGTTACTGACCATCACTTGCCTGGGAAAGAACTTCCTCCTGCGTTTGCGGTAGTTGATCCTAATGCGCGCGTGGATGAGACCTATCCCTTCCGCGAACTATGTGGCGCCGCTCTCGCATGGAAACTCGTATGCGCAACACTCGCACAAGGATTTAATGGAAGAGAAAAGATTCCTGTTGGATGGGAGAAGTGGCTGCTCGATATGGCAGGCCTCGCAACCATTGCAGACATGGTCCCGCTCTCGGGAGAGAACCGAGTTATAGCAAAGTACGGACTCTACGTTATGCGTAAGTCTCCACGTATTGGTCTACAGAAACTCTGTAAGGCAGCTCGCGTTAATCAAAGATTTATTGATGAAGGTGATGTTGGTTTTATGATTGCGCCACGCGTGAATGCTGCATCTCGTATGGGAGACCCGCGCGAAGCATTCAGACTTTTTACAACAGAAGACGAGAGTGAAGCAGAAACTTTAGCCAAGGGTCTTGAGTCTTTGAATCGAACACGTCGCGCAACCGCAGGAGCCATCACTCGTGCAGTACATGAAAAGATAGAAGCGCGATTGCTTGAAGGAAAAGAATTAGGAACCGTTATCGCTCTTGGCGATCCTGATTGGCGCCCGGGACTTCTCGGACTTGTTGCAAGCGGCATTGCAGACGAATACGAGCGTCCAGTATTTTTGTGGGGAAGAGAAGGGAACGACACGCTCAAAGGTTCGTGTAGAAGCGGCCCAGGAAAAGTTAGCGTGAATGCAATTATGATTGCAGCGAAAGATACGTTTATCGAATTCGGAGGACATGCAGTTTCCGGAGGATTCTCTATTGCTCCCAATGCAGTGTTCGATCTTGAAGACAGACTCGTAGCGGCACTCGCATCCATGCCTGCAGGGGAATTAATTGAAATACCACGCGCAGATGGAGAGCTCACACCCGAGCAGGCAACATCAAAACTTCTTTCAAGTCTTGAGAGGTTCGCTCCCTACGGCATGAAGAACGAGAAACCAAAGTTCGCTTTTCCAAATGTGCTTTTGCAGGAAGTGTCTTGGTTTGGAAAAGCCGGCGAACATCTCCGCATAAAAATACTTCGCGGAGACGAGCAGTTTCCAGACGTACCTCTCGAGGCAATCTGCTTTTATGCAAAACGCGAGCTTGGAAACATCTCTACCAAAATTGAACCAGGGGAGCGCAGACATGTGATGGCATTCCTTGAGAAGGACCAGTTCTCCCGAGGACAGCCAATTCGGTTGCGACTCATCGCCATTTCTTAAGTTGGTATACTGAACCTATATGCATTTCACTATTTACGCGGACGGAGGAGCCAGAGGCAATCCGGGTCCCGCTGGAGCTGGAGCTGTTGTGCGAGACGAACAAGGCAAAACCATATCCGAAGTCTCGGAGTTTTTAGGACACGCAACCAACAATGTCGCAGAGTACACGGCGATAGTACGTGCGCTCGAGCAGCTAACAGACATTCTTAAGGACAAAGCAGGCGAAGCATCCGTAACCATCAATATGGATAGCATGCTCGTGGTTAAGCAGATGACAGGAGAATGGAAGCTCAAGCATCCAGGACTAAAACCACTCGCAGCGAGAGTTAAAGAGATGTGTGCCCTGTTTCACACGGTGACTTTCAACCACGTATATAGAGAGAAGAATAAGGATGCAGACGCGCTTGCTAACAGAGCAATGGATCTAGGCCGCTGATCTTATCAAAAAGTCATAATTATTTTATCTCAGTGTGTTAACTTCTGCGGATGCCAGGATACGGGCTCTCTGCAGCTCTCGGATTTACAGTCGGTGTAGGTCTTGGAACGTTTAGTGCGCTGTCTTGGCCGACATTACTATTCTTTGGCTTGCTTTCGCTACTGATTTTGGGCAGTGGTGTGTGGCCGGTGCGAAGAAACACCTGTATCGCCGTAGGCATATTTTTGCTCATGGTGGTACTAGGCGTTTGCCGTTTCATGGAAAGCGAACAGAGGAAAGTAGCCTCTGTGATGATAGTTCCGAGGTTCGGTGTTTCACAAGAAGGAAAGATCGTAGCGGACCCTGATATACGAGAGAGTTCGCAGCGCGTAACGGTTGAGATTGAAATAGAAGGAAAGAAGACACGAATTCTTGCCGTTACCCCTCTGTACCCTCAGCTTTCTTTCGGACAAAGAGTTCTTGTCTCTGGGACTCCTGAACTACCTAAACCCTTTGAGACAGATGGGGGACGAACATTCAGGTACGACAAGTTTCTTGAGAAGGATGGCATCTTTGCCATCGTGCAGAAAGCGAATGTTAAAGTTCTCGGTCCTCCTGAAGGGCTGTTTGCTCAACTGCTTTCCTACCTCTATCTTGGAAAACACATCTTTACGGATGCCCTTGGAGCGGCGCTTCCGGAACCCGAGTCCAGCCTCGCTGTTGGAATTCTCACAGGAGGAAAGCAGGGACTAGGAAAAGAATTGCTTGAAGCGTTTACGATTGCCGGACTCCTGCCTGTTGTTGTCTTGTCTGGATACAACGTGATGATTGTGGTTGAGGCAGTGCTGCGAATATTTTCTTTTCTGCCAAAGCGGATTTCCATTGTTGTGGCTGCGATAACCATTACGCTTTTCGTACTTGTTGCGGGTGCCGGGTCTTCAGCAGTCCGTGCAGGGTTCATGGCTGGACTCGGATTACTCGCACGATTTACTGACCGAACATACGATGTGCTGCGTGCGCTCATTATCGTACTTGTGGTGATGCTGATAATTAATCCACTCTACCTTGTGTATGATCCTGGGTTTCAATTCTCATTCGCTGCAACACTCGGTCTTGTTCTCGGCTCGCCACTCGTACTAGAGAGACTCTCCTGGATCAAGGGAAGATTCTTACGAGAGATTCTTGCTTCAACAATTGCAGCTCAAGTATTTGTGCTCCCGCTTCTTCTGTACCAAACAGGAAATCTTTCTCTGGTCTCGCTTCCTGCAAATGTTCTTGTGCTTCCGGTTGTGCCGCTTGCGATGCTTTTCTCTGCGATAGCAGGAGTGTGCACTTTAGTGTTTCCCGCACTCGGACCCTTGATCGCTTTTCCTGCGTACACGCTTCTATGGTTCGTTATTGCTGTCGCAGAGAATATTGCACGACTCCCGTTTGCAGATGTTGTTATTCCAATCTTTCCGTTTTGGGTTGTGGGTCTTTCGTACGTGGTTTTGTTTTGGATAGGAAAGAGAATAAAAAAGAACCAGTGGGATGACCCACTGGTTCAGACTTCGAACAAGGACTAGGTTAGTGTTATTTGCAGCTTGAGAAAACTTTCACCTCGTCTTGTTCTGTATATGCTCGCTATCTTCTTAAACAGCTCGAAGTTTCCAACGGCCGGAGGATCGAGGACGTATGCTTCGAGCTTATCGATGTCTTCTTGCCGGACCAGCAAAACTTTCAGAATCCTGGTCCGCTTATCGTCAGAAAGGTCACGGATCAAACAGATTTGGTAACGGGTTTCGGTGTAGGGAAGTCCTGCGGCCCTTTTTGCTTCGTGCGTAGCAAAGGACGAAGCGATCCTGTCTCGTATTGGCCCCAGAAATATTTCTGTGTGCTTGCCGAAACTCAAGACGGGTTTGTCTGGTCTAGCCAAAATAGACTTCAGGACAACCGACACAAAGAGAAAACGGTTTTTCAGGTAGATGTCCCGGATAGAGAGCGTCGGTCCGAACACACGGCTCTGGCAAGCATCGGATTTCCCTTTCCAGATTAGCCCTCTTTGCTTTCGGTTGTGGTCGTTACGGGTAAAGTACATTCCCGCAATCTTGATATTCGTGAAGTCTTGCCGGGTTAGGGCAAGGTAGATATCGAGCGCATGATACAACGCGTACGCGATCAACCCGACAATAATGGCGGCGAGGATCTTCACGAAGACCGAATCAAACAACCCTGTCATGTCCCACCTCCTCTTCAAGGTTCAATTTCTCCATATGGAGTCGGGGTCACATTAGAACTAATCCAGGAAAGCGTCAATTTTGCATAGTAATTTAGGAATTGAGTAGCAAAGAGAAACTCCCGCGCTAAGCGGGAGCCTCTTTAATTCGATCTAATAGTTGGAAGACTATACGAACCGCTTCTCAACCGCAGTCCAATTCAAGTTATCTAGGAATGCTTCAACGTAGGTCTTCTTCTCTGCAGGAACGTAATCAACCATGTAGGCATGTTCCCAAAGGTCTATCGCAAGGATGATAGGAAGGCCAGCGAGCTGTCCTATCTCGTGATCGTTCACGAATGCAGTGTGAAGCGTGTCTGCAACCGCATCGAAGTAGGTAACAACCCAACCAATACCGCGAGTGCCGGCTACTTCTTTAAGATGAGCGATAAACGCGTCCCAGCTGCCATACTTCTTAATTGCAGCTCGTACAAGCGCTCCATCTGCCGCAGGAGCCACTGCGCCGTCCTCAAGCTGAGAGAAGTAGTATTCGTGCATGCGCATGCCGTCAAACTCAAATCCGAGGCGTCGGCGAAGCTCGTTCATAGTGAAAGCGTTTCCTTCAGCGTCTTCTTCACGAAGCTTGGCAATCTTCTCAAGGATGAGGTTTACGTGCTTTACATAGCCTTCGTAAAGAGCGAGATGGACTTCTATCTGCTTGGCTGAGATTCCCTTAAGTTCAGGAAGGTTAAATTTCTGTGCGGTGTACATATATGTCTTAGTTATCAGTGGCAAAAGTATACCTTTTCCTATATATTCTGGTGTTTTGAGTATAAATCGAGCACATCGTCTACAGATTCTGAACGATTGAGGCTCTTGATCTCTTCAAGCGTAAACCAGCCGGCCTTGTCCACATTCTTAGTGTCTATCTTGTATTCAGGAGAATTAACTTGGGCGTGGAAAGCACACACCACATCCTTCTTGTACTGGCGGGTATGAAAATAGTTACCAATCGAGACCAGTTCTGCAGGGGCTACGGTTAGATCTCGTCTAACTCGACGCCAGGCTGTTTCTTCTGGTGTTTCGTTACGCTTCTTGCGGCCTCCAGGAAGCGTCCAGTATTTAATACCGTATGTCTTGGTTATAAGGAGGAATCGGTTTTCGTACTGAATAAGAAGCTTGGCGCTTTCGGCACGGGGCTCAGTTAGACGCCAAAAAGCGAGCTCCAAGGGACCTTTCATACGATTCCTGAGTCGTTTTAGAAACATTTTATATAGTGTACACGAAATTTTGAGGAATATCCGTATATACTCCCTCTTGTGAACATCTCTATTTCTCGTAGTCCTTGGATAGGAATTCTTGCCGTTACGCTCTTGGTTGGAGTAAATATTGCTGTTGCGGCTCTGGTTATCCATCCAGACAGCCCAAATTTGAAGGTCTCATTCTTAAATGTAGGGCAAGGAGACTCTATTTTGATACAAAGCCCTTCGGGTACGGATTTATTAATAGATGGAGGGCCGGATCGTGCAGTATTGCGAGAGCTTGGAAAGAAGCTGGGGCTATTTGATAGAAGTATCGATATGGTTGTTGAGACACATCCGGACAAAGACCATATCGCGGGACTTTCGGACGTCCTGGCACGCTACAAAGTGTCTACATTCATGAGCCCGAACGTTAAAAACGATACGGCAACCTTCGCTCGTCTTACAGATGCTGTGGCAAAGGAGCCGGGACTTACGAACATAATAGCCAAAAGAGGCATGCGCATTCATCTCGGAGACGGCGCGTACGCAGACGTGCTCTATCCAGACCACGACGTATCTGCCTTAACGGAGACCAATGACGGCTCAATCGTGCTCCACGTTGTCTATGGAGCAACATCTTTCATGCTAACGGGAGACCTGCCTTCAACGCTTGAAGACAAGATAATTACGTACGACAACAATGACGGGGTACTAAAGAGCCAGGTGCTCAAAGCCGGACATCATGGGTCTAAGACTTCAACGGACGCTGCGTGGCTCGCGGTAGTTGACCCGGACACGGTTGTTATTTCAGCAGGGAGGGACAATACATACGGACACCCAGCTCCTGACACGCTCGATAGGATACGTGCTTCAGGTGCCAGTATCCTCTCAACTATAGATAGCGGAACTATCACATTCGTGAGTGATGGAAAGATTGTGAGGGAGGAGTAAGTCCAGCCGCCTCGACATTTCAAGTAAATTATTTTATAGTCCGATTTAAGTAACCAATCAAATAGGAGGTTTACGTGTTCTTTTCTCTCAGCTCTAGCAATAGTGGCCTGCCCCTACTGGTCCACTGCGAATGGGACGCTCATAATACATCCTGCGATCTCTTCTTTTGCTGCTCGCAAGAGCAACTCCGGGAACTGCTCGCTTCGGGCAGTCTGCATGAAGGCATTGTCGAACTCCAGACTGCCTTGAACGAGCTGCCGCCGACTTCTGAAGAACCTGCAATTCATTTGACCGGCGATGTTGCTGCCTCAACGGGCGCGTCAATCGTCGCTCTCGTAAATAACGGCGTGGAGATCCATACACTGACCAGCAATTCAGAACTGAGTGGTTTCTGGCAACCCTCGCCCGATCGTCCTGCTGGCTCAGGCATATTGATTTGGGTCGACATGGAGACGAAGTATCACGTCGCCATCGCGCACTCCAAGGAGCAAGCCTGCTCAGTTGTTCGTGGGTTAGCGGACTGGATGGACCATGCTCGAATTCAACAGCTTTTGAACAAGATCAGTTTGTGGAATGCTCCGGATACGTCTGAAGATCCAGCGCTTCTGATTCAAGGTAAAGTTGCCGAGCTCATGCACTGGGGCTCAATGTTCGGTAAAATAGCGCAGGTGCTTTGACAAATATTGACTGAGATCGATCCCGGGAAGCTTAGGCTGCCCGGGATTTTTCTGTAATTCCAGACAGATAATGCACAAAAAAGAAACCTCGGCCGGAGCACGAGGCTCCTCCGAGGTTAAAAGGGATTGTCTGGAGCATTAATGCGTACTCCGATTTCGCGAAACCGCATCTTCATGCGTACCCTGGTATGGGTAAATCCGTTTTCGATAACAAGATGATTCATGCGCGATGCCGCCGCTTCCTTCAGAGCTTTTGCGATTTCTCGAGCTTCTTTTTGGGGAGCCACTTTCTCGATAGTTACCAGCAGTTGATAGGCGGCGACAGCCTGGTCAGCCGACATGGACGTAATACTTCCAAACACCTTGTGAAGCTGACTCACCAGATTATCCGGGCTCAGGTCACGAAGCTCTTCGAAGGTGGCGGTAACAGCTGCAACTTCATTAGTCATTGTTGTTCACCTTGTTTGGTTTTGGCCTAGACAGACCCTAGCATGTGTTGCAAAAAGACTCCAGTATCGTCCCAGGAACACTAGCAAAAGAGCCTCCGAACGAGGCTCTTTTGCTTACTTTTCTTAGTCAGATATTTAAATAAGACCTGCCTTTTTGAGAGTGGCGAATGCGCCGTTCTTCTTAATGTGACGAAGTCCGTTTACTGAAATGTCGAGAAGGAAAGACTTGCCGAGTTCTGCAACGAAGATGTTGCGCTTGTGGAGATTAGCCTTACGACGAACCTTGCCAGTTGGGTTGAACTGGGTTGCACGGGTACGGTTAGAGTAGCGCCCACCGATTTGGGTGCTCTTTCCGGTTATGTCGCAGCTTCGTGCCATAGTCCCCGCATGCTAGCATAGGGCCACGTACTTAGGCAAATCATTATGGAAATCGCTATTTTCGGCATCGTAGTCCTCATCTTCTCCATCATCGTGCATGAGGTGGCTCATGGGTATGCAGCTAATGCTCTTGGAGACCCAACAGCCAAGCTTCAGGGCCGCCTAACGTTGAATCCATTGCCTCATATAGACCTGATTGGCTCTATTATCATTCCAGCGATACTTGTTCTTACGCACTCAGGGTTTCTTTTTGGTTGGGCTAAGCCTGTGCCCTATAATCCCTACAACCTTAAGAACAGGAGGTGGGGTGAGGCGATTGTTGGTGTGGCGGGCGTGGCAACGAACCTTATCATTGCTGTTGTCTTTGCGTTCGTAACGCGCTTTGCAGCAGAGGCTGGAAATGAAGCGTTTGCGAATCTTGCAGCCATCGTTACGCTCACGAATCTGTACTTGGGACTTTTCAACCTCGTACCAATTCCGCCACTCGACGGGTTTACGGTACTTCGCGGCATTCTTCCGTTCCGTGCCTCGCAATCTCTGGCTGCCTTTGAAGAGAAGCTTCAGGCAGGAGGTATTCTCACGCTTATAGTTATTCTCTTTTTGTTCTCACACTTCCTCGCCGCACCATTCAGTATCTTGGTTCAGAATATATTTGTGTTTCTTGTAGGCGTGTAACTTACTTACATGAAAGACTTTGAAGAAAAGATCCGTAAACATCTCGAAGAACGCGCGTGGAATGAACTGCGTCCTTCAGATCTCGCCAAATCAATAATTATTGAAGGAGCTGAACTGCTCGAACTCTTTCAATGGAATAATCCTGAATATACAGACGTTAAAGAAGATGCAGAGAAGATGGCCCAGATTCGCAAAGAGCTCGCTGATGTAATGATCTATTGTTTTGATATGGCCGTTATTCTCGGTATAGATGTTGAAACTATGTTGAACGAAAAGTTAGCCAAGGTCGCGGAGAAATATCCTACACATTTGTTTAATAAAGAAACACGAGATAAGGAACCTGGCACTGAGGACGCGTATCTAAAGATAAAGGAGGAATATCGAAGAAAAGGGAAAAATTAAATGTATGGAATCTACTCTCAAGTTCATGAGCCTGCTTCTAGATTTTCAGAAGATACGGCGCGCGTATCATGCGAACGGAGAAGAGAGGAACGAGAACGATGTAGAGCATAGCTACAAGCTCGCCATGTTGGCATGGTATGTAGCTTCAGCCGGGAATACAAAATTGAATATGGATTTAATTCTGCGCTACGCACTCGCACACGATTTGGTTGAGGTGCATGCAGGAGATACCTATATCTATTCTAAGGACACCGAACATTTAGCTTCAAAGATTGAACGAGAAGAAGCAGCTGCACAAAAACTCAAAGAAGATTTCCCAGAGTTTCCGGAGTTGCACAAATGCATTCAGGCGTACGAGAGACGCGAGGATAAAGAGAGTAGATTCGTATACGCATTAGACAAGGTCCTCCCTGTGCTAGACATCTATTTAGACAACGGACGTTCTTGGAAGCGCGACATGGTTACACTCCAAATGCTTATAGAGAACAAGACCTCCAAGGTCGCCCTGTCTCCCGAAGTAGAACCGTATTTTACGGAGTTGCTAGAAATCCTTCGTTCAAAGGAAGGAAGTCTTTTTCCTAAAGATACATAAAAGAAAAAGCGACCCGTTTGTGACGAGTCGCTTCTCCCTATATAAGGAAGTGTTCGAAGAACTTACTGCTCTTCGGGGTTTGCGTCCATGCCGGCTAGGGCGCGGATGAGGTCGAGGATCTTGTGACGGACTCGACCGCGCCTGATCTTCGGGAAGACCGTGGCGATCTCCAGGCCTTCGGCGGTCATCAGGAAATCGTGGACGGCGCGATCGTCGCTGGCGGGCGCGAGCTCGACGATGCCGAGCAGCGGATCGGCCAGACCTTCGAAGAAGTAGGAGATCGGGGCCTGGAGGGCCTGAGCGATCTGATACAGCTTGGAGGCGCTGACGCGGTTGGCGCCACGTTCGTACTTCTGGACCTGCTGGAACGTCAGCTCCAGAGCGTCGGCCAGGTGTTCCTGGCTGACGCCCAGGATTTTGCGGCGCATGCGGATGCGGGCGCCGACGTGCAGGTCGACCGGATTGGGCTGATGGCTGGCGTCATTCGCCGCGTGGGCTGCAGAGCCCATGGGCTTCCGGGCGTTGTTGGATGATGGCACTTTGTTGTCCTCCTGGACGGTACTGTTGAAACAGCCCATACATTAATACATATATAGGTATTTGTCAATCTTTCTAACCGTTACACACCTCTGTTCTTGCGTATCGAACAATTGTTCGACTATACTAGAAACATGGAACACAAAGCCAAAATCCACTCCTTTTATAAGAAGAATCGCCGGATGCCTTCTATAACGGAGATAATGAAGCTGTGCGGGCTACGCTCTCGAAGCTCCGCATTCTATGTATCGGAGCAGCTTGTTAAGGACGGGATGGTTAAGAAGGATAAGGCAGGGAAGTTGGTGCCGGCCGAAGGAATGTTCTCGCTTCCTCTCGTGGGACATATACGCGCAGGGTTTGCCGCTCCTGCCGAAGAAGAACTTGCAGATACTATTTCAATAGGCGAGTACATGCTGCGAGACCCGAATGCGAGCTACCTGCTCCAGGTAGAAGGGGACTCAATGGAGGATGCGGGTATTCATGGGGGAGACATGGTGGTGTTCGAGCGCACACAGAACTTCAAGCCAGGAGACATTGTTGTTGCTCTCATTGAGGACGGATACACGCTCAAATATTTGCGTAAGAAGGGAAGTGCTTTTTATTTGGAAGCTGCGAACGACAGGTATCCAGACATACATCCGAAAGAAGGACAGATTGTAGGAGTGGTAACAGCAACGTTCCGTAAATATAAATAGTATGGCGGACTACACTCAAGCAATTATCCATTTCGATGGCGACTCGTTCTTCGCTTCAGTTGAGCAAGCGCTTGATTATCGCCTCCGAGGGAAGCCGGTAGTAACCGGTGCTGAACGCGGGGCAGCAACGTCGCTTTCACACGAAGCCAAACTGCGTGGCGTGCATCGCAGTATGAACATGAAAGAGATACGACGTATCTGTCCTGAAGCAATTCTCGTACCTTCGAACTACACCGCATACTCAGTCTTCGCGCAGCGCATGTATCGCATCGCACGAGAGTTCACTCCTTTCGTAGAGGAGTACAGTATCGACGAATGTTTCGCGGACATAACCGGTCTCGCTGAAGACAGGGGTACTACGTACGAAGCCATAGCGCTTGCTGTAAAAGCAAAGCTCGAACAAAGTCTCGGTGTTACGTTTGGTGTAGGACTTGCGCCGTCAAAGACGCTTGCGAAGGTTGCGTCGAAATACCACAAACCTGCAGGCTTCACTTCTATTCCGAACGACGCTATCGAAGACATTCTTCGCGATATGCCCGTGCACGATATCTGGGGACTGGGAGGAAGCTCGAGTGCCACACTTAAAAACTTAGGAGTACACACCGCGCTTGAGTATGCACAGAAGAGCGATGCGTGGATGCGGGAACACAATCTTGCTAAACCCATGCGTGAGATATGGCTTGAGCTGCAAGGATATGCAATCAAGCAACTCACTCTTACGCATAGCCATAGGATTAAATCCATTATGAAAACGCGCACGTTTACGCCGCCTTCTTTAGATCAGGCATATATATTTTCGCAGCTCTCAAAGAATGTAGAAGCCGCATGCCAAGGACTGCGGTGGCGTCATGCGAAAGCACGTGCAGGAAGTTTCTATCTTAAGACTCAAGAATTTACCTACCACAGCGTGTCGTTAGGATTCCCAACACCAACGAACGATCC
Organism: Parcubacteria group bacterium; assembly: GCA_028286615.1. Classification (GTDB taxonomy): domain Bacteria; phylum Patescibacteriota; class Minisyncoccia; order Phycocordibacterales; family Phycocordibacteraceae; genus C7867-001. Next base: position 153,356 of record JAQBRG010000004.1, read on the forward strand.
TTCAGAAGTACTCAAAGCAATCGCGGCTCATTTCTCTAAAGTGTACGCAACAGAAATTCTGTACCGTGCGAGTGGTGTAACACTGCATACACTTGTGCCAGACGAAGTTGAAACGCCAGACCTCTTTGGGGATTCTGTATTAGCGCAGGAAAAAGAAGGAACACTTATATCAGTAGACGCGCTTAACCGAAGACATGGACACCACACAGTCTTTCTCGGCTCTACACTCGCTGCACTATCTGAACGCAAAGACGCACCTGCGAGGAAGAAAAATATACACACACCCAAGTTCCTCCAGGCAGGAGATTCTCTAAAGAAGTCTCTCAACATTCCATACCTAGGTACTGTTCACTAATTCCGTAAAAGAGGTGTAGAGTTTGGAAAGGACGCAACCAATAAGGGAGAGAAGCCTATGCGTAAGCTCTTTGTTGTAACAACAGCAGCCATATTCCTTCTCTCTGCGGGGGAGGTTGTGGCAGAAGATAACTGCGGGAACAAGTCTCGAGATTCGAGACCGCCAAACTTCTGCTTTATGAATTCAAATAAAGCACAACCACCTGTAAAAGATGTGCGCGAGGATGACCCGTTTCGGGTTGTTATGCCGCTCTCCGCTAAGGGAGAACGGAAAATAAAGCGCAGCATCAGTCTCTGGCAGGGAGGTGTCTCGAAATATGGCGACCAGAACATGAGCTCGTCTGTCGAAGCAAAATCCAAGAACCGGGGAATCGCTATCGAAGCGAAAATCCTGTTCTAACAATCTATTTATAGGACGTCCTAATCTGAGGACGTCCTAAGTTGTTTTATACCGTTCGCTTATACCGGCCAATTAATTCCGCCGTCTCAATTACGTGTCCTTCCATAGCATTCTCAACTGTCTCGCGCGTAGAGCCTTCAGGTATATCAAGCATGGAATCTAGAGCATACAGCTTGAAGAAATAACGGTGTTCAGATGGTTCGTGATCTGTTGGAGGACAAGGACCGGTGTAATGCTTGTCGCCGCGCCCGTTTGCTCCGGGGGTGCCAACTGTCTCTCCTTCAGGTATCTCCTCGGTGTCGGCAGGGATGTTAAACAAAACCCAATGCGTAAAGACTCCTTCTGGCATAAGTGCCTTGGGCACGTCTGGATCGTCAGCTATTAGTGCTAAAAATCGTGCTCCTTCTGGCACATCTTCTACCTGAAGGGCAGGCGACAATAAGCGGTCTCCGTCGCAAGTGTACTCAGAGGGAATAGCCCCACCCTCTTCAAATGCAGTGCTGGTTATTTTCATATGTTTTCAGTATACGTATGCCAGATGATGTTTCTGTGTGGAAGGAAAGACAAAATTCTTCTTAAGATCTGCATGCAGAAGTCTACAATCTTCCTAAAACCACTCTGGTCTACGGTTGAGAGAGTTGCAGACGGCCCATCTTCTGGAATTCGCTGAACGCTAGGCGTGCTTTCTTCTTGAGTTTCTACAAGGCGAGACGGTTGATGCTCCTGCGCTTGAGGCACCGCGAACACTGTTGCAGACGTACTGCTTGGCAGAGAGATTGTATCTGTGAGATGCACGGACGAAGTGTGAGACGGGCTTTCCTGGGCGTGCTCTATATTAGAAGTCTCTGTAGGAATCTCAGATTCTTCTGGAGTTTCTTTTCCATACACAGTTGTACTTCCAATGGTTAGTGGAATTTCTATATCAATAGTTCCGTCCCCATCTTCGTCTACAGCAAGAGGAAATGCTTCTGAAATACTGCCGTGAATGTGCATGGTTGCTATCGTGTTCGCCGTTGCTGGTACGTCGGCAATAGTCGATGTCGCAACAATCAGATCATCAGACTTCTCTTGTATATCAAGCGAGAAAGTTCCTTCTGCCTGTCCACGCATAACCAGTTCGTACACATCTTCGGCTGGAACAATTGCATACTTAACGTCACCGAATTCCCCATACTCGCCAACAACTTCGTGCTCCTCGTTATACAGCTCAAGCGTAAGAGGGGAGTGCAAGAAAAAGAAAAGTTCTCTGAGGGGATTTTGAACTGGCTCAACATTTAAGACATGCTCAGAAGTTTCTGGTTCTTCATACAAGATCTTTTTGATAAAAGATCGTACCTCCTGCACTTCAAACAGATCTCCGTGCGTGTACTTGTGTATTCCTGTACGCAGAGTTGAAAGATTAATCCAGTATTTATGTACTGAACCGCCCGTATCTATAAGATGCGCACTTGTTGCAGGCACCACGCCATCTCCAGCCTTAAAGAACTGCGGTCTGTATAAAGATTTGTATGTGCCATCAATCGTCTCTTGTTCGTAGAACTCTATGCCTGAGAACGTATTCGCACCCCACCCTGCGAGCTCATATACATCAATCTCTGAAGGAGGCATCCACAAGTCCAAGTTCGCATGCGTACTCGCTCCATTAAATAGAAATGGATGCGTAAGCACGTTCGCACTTTCTATGTCTTCTACTTCAGGCTTTGTCCTTCCTCCTTCTTTTGATTCAAGAAAGCCTTCAAGCTCGAGCCATGAATTAATACTTTCTCCGTACGCGTCTTTCTCAAGCGTGTATGAATTCCTTGCAGAGAATGTTGTGACGGGAGGATTAATTACATTGTTCAAGTATGAGAAGGATGGAAGCAAGTTGTATGCCATGGGCGCATGTTCTGCGAGAGTGCGTGCCGTTGCACGAGAGGTGAACAGAGAACAGAGAGAACCCAGAATACTATTTGTAGAGCATGCATCGAATGGAAGTGCTTCTCCATATCCAAACAGAAGGCCTCCTATAGCTTGAGGTGCGCCACTCTGAGGTACGCCAACTAGGACAATTTTGTCTACCAGATTCTCTACGTGCTCCTCAACAAGCTTCTGCAACAAAGCCTTAGCTAGAAGTCCTCCGTTGCTGTGCGCTACGATGCTAACTTTTCCTGTCTGCGAACTCGCAGCAAGTTGTGCCAGTGTCTGTTCTATATAAGGTGTACTGGTCGCAACGTTGAAGTAGATCTTAGTGTCTTCTCTCGTGCCGTTCGTAAGAAGATCGTCTAAAGAAAGTCGCCAGTCGTATGCGACAGCTTTCCAATCAGAAATGGTGCCTTGGTCCTTAAGACTGGCTAAGTCTTGTAGAAATGAAGCGTAGAACCTCAATCCGAAAGACTCGTCGAGCACATCACCCTCGTTGGTATGAATATCAGCTCTAATGCCTTTGCCGTCGTCGTTCAAGAAGAGATCTTTCTCGTCCCTGTCTCGTTTAGGCTCCCATACCTTGGTCTCCCCACAGGATTCGCCACTATTTACACAAACTGCCGCTTTATACAGCCGGCTTCCTTTAATACCAGGCAGAAACAGAACATTTGAGACTTTCGGAGCCTCAGAACCCAGCAAACTCGGGCTTTCAAGGTCTTCAGCTCTAGCCAAGCCAGGGCCTGATAGAAGAAAGGCACCTATTAATAGGGGTGTAAGGCATGTTTTGTGTTTCATCCGGGCAGGATACCTGATGGAGATATGAGAAAAATGACGGCTAAAACCAAGCAAAGGTTTGCATTTCCTAGCAGCCTCCTATATATTGCAGGTATCCCGCAGAGCGGGTTTTCATTTGCCACATGGCCACAATCAACCAGCTCACAAAGTCCGCCCGCAAGAACAAGACCCGCAAATCAAAGGTGGTGGCCCTTGGTCGTGGTTTCAATGCACTTAAGAACCGCCCTACCTTCTACCCAGCTCCTTTCAAGCGTGGCGTTTGCACGAAGGTAACTACGAAAACCCCTCGCAAGCCTAACTCAGCTATCCGTAAGATCGCTCGCGTACGTCTCACCAACGGCATGGAAGTAACCGCATACATTCCAGGAGAGGGACACAACCTCCAGGAACACTCAGTGGTTATGCTTCGTGGTGGTCGCGTGAAGGACATTGGTGTGCAGTACACCATCGTTCGCGGACGTCTCGACACGGCCGGTCTTGATAAGCGCCGCCGCTCTCGCTCTCGCTATGGTGCTAAGAAGCCAAAAGCATAGGCTCTATCAGTTTTAGTACGAAATCATGCGCCATCCTGTAAAAAACAAGTATCCTCGCCGACCAGACCTTATCTATCAGTCTGAGGCTATCTCCCGTTTCATTAACACTGTTATGTGGGACGGAAAGAAAGACACAGCTCGTGCCGTTGTGTACGCTGCTCTTGATAAGATCAAGGCACAGGAACTCGATCCTCTTGAGACTTTTGAGACTGCTATCCGCAACGTTTCTCCGCTCATGGAGGTTCGTTCTCGCCGCGTCGGAGGTGCTAACTACCAGGTTCCTCGCGAAGTTCCTCAGCAGCGCCGCGTATCTCTTGCATACCGTTGGCTCATCAACGCAGCTCGCGCAAAGAAGGGAAAGCCTATGGCAGACAAGCTTGCAGAAGAAATCATGCTCGCTGTTAAGAACGAAGGCTCAGCAATCAAGAAGAAGGACGACATGCACCGCATGGCAGACGCCAACAAGGCATTTGCCCACTTCGCTTGGTAATTCCAATAACAAGAAAGCAGAAACCGCGCTCAAGCTTGGGCGCGGTTTTTGTTATTTATCTCATTGGGGTTTCTTCAAATCTCCCATCTTCTCAAGAAGCTCCCTTGATTGCTTAGAGGTATTTCTGAAGCCTAGGGAGGAAAGATCGTGAGTGCCTGTTGCTCCCCAAGACTGACCCATATTGTCGGTGGCGTAAGTAATGCCGCCGACAGAAGTAAAGCTGGGCGTTCTGCTCGCTTTTTGATCGCTTGAGAAAGTTATGTTTGGCATAGGCTTAAAGCCTAACTTACGTAACTGTTTACTTAGCCTGCTCGTAGCCATCTACGGCTCCTATTGTTCGAGGCAATTGATGAAGGCGAAGTTTGTGTCTGCCTTGCAATCCGGATGTTTGGTTTCCGCGTATCTGGGAACATCTAGCACGTAGCCTACGCTTATTTTACGTGTCAGCAAGAATTCTTTTATTGCGCAGATTAAGAACGAGGCATATATTCAAAACAGGACTCCATGGGGAGTTGAGAGTAGGGAAGGAAGTCAGATGGACGGATCAGAGAAACCAGTGCGTCGCTCCGCACCTCGCGGATTCGCGGCAATGGACGCCGATAAACGTCGCGAGATCGCTCGCAAAGGCGGCAAGAGCGTCCCGGACGAGAAGCGCAGCTTCTTCCAAGACCGCACTCTGGCCGCCGACGCCGGCAGGAAAGGCGGCAAGCAAACGCAGTCGGGACGGACTCCTGAAATCCAGTAGTCACTAAATAAGACCCAAAATAAAGCCGCGCCTCCTCCCAGGGGCGCGGTTTCTACAATGTATTCAATTCGGTAGCACAGCTTTCCCGACGTGTGTGAATCCATAGGGCTCAAGATCGACACATTTAAGGATTCGCCACGCTTGGCCAGTTTCATCATAGGCAATGGTCAGACCACCGAGCTTGTTACCAAATTCCATAGACATAAAACAAGGTTCGTTTTCAGCTAGGGGACGAAAAACCTTCTTTGCCTCGAGAGGGCTGATTTTGGGCGGGGCTACCTCCTCCGAAAGAAGGTAGCGAGCTTTAATTAAAGAAACCTCTCGCTTGTCATCTTTGGGGTTGAATGGCTCGAATCCAAGGTGATAAAGCTTGGCTGCGAAAGGGCCTAGGGAGTCGGTCACTGGACATCTCCTCTGTCTGGCAGGACTCTAACACTTTGGCCGCTTTTTGTCTGTATTTTCGTCTCGAGAGACTTGACAAAGTGACTCTGTTGCTGTATATTAGACGCAGCTCATAAGCGCAGGATGTTCCTGCCATGCAAGGCTCAGGAGGGCCTAGAACATGAATTCTTCGAAAATCCTCGGTTCGATCGCGGTTATCGGAATGGTCATGATGGCGGTTTCGACCCCCATCCTGCTCAACCAGCCCACCGATTTCTACATCGACGCCGTCTTCAACAAGTACCTGTCCTTCGTCATGATCTTCGCCGTCGGCCTCGGAATCTTCGCTTCGGCCACCCCGTTCGCCGTCCGCGCCTGGTTCCACGAGCGTCAGCAACTGCTGGCCATCGAAGCCAACTAAACAACCCCGCCTCCAAGGAGGCACCGGTCGTAGCAATAAAATGCTATGACCGGTTTTTCGTTTCTTGCGCTTTGGTGCCGCTTTCAGTACATTATAGGTAACGCATTGGCGGGCTTTTTATTTTATTTACTCTACTTATGAACCGCGATTATCCTCTCGAGAAAGTGCGCAACTTCGGTATCGTCGCCCACGTGGACGCCGGCAAGACCACCACGTCTGAACGTGTGCTCTTCTACACAGGCTCCCAGCACAAGATTGGAGAGGTGCACGAAGGAGAGACCACCACAGACTGGATGGAACAGGAGCGCGAGCGCGGCATCACTATTACTGCTGCTGCCATTACCTGTTTCTGGACTAAGTCCCAGGAGAAGGACAAGAAGGATGTTGCGAAGAAGTATCGCTTCAATGTTATCGACACTCCAGGACACATCGACTTCACCGCCGAGGTTAAGCGTTCTATGCGTGTGCTCGACGGCGCAATTGTAGTGTTCGACGGCGTGGCTGGAGTTGAGCCTCAGTCTGAGACTAACTGGCGCTACGCAGACGAAGCCAAAGTGCCTCGCGTTTGTTTCATCAACAAGCTTGACCGTACTGGTGCATCGTTCGAAGACTCATACCAGTCCATCCTCGACCGTCTTTCAAAGAAAGCAGTACGTGCACAGATTCCTATGGGAGCTGAAGGAGACTTCGAAGGAGTTGTGGATCTTCTTTCAATGAAGGCATACACCTTCTCTGGAAACATGGGCGAAGAAGTAATCGAGGGAGAGGTACCAGAGAAGTATCTTGAAGATGCTAAGAAGTACCGCACCGAACTCGTTGAGCGCATCGTTGAACATGACGAGGCCCAGATGAACGCGTTCTTCGAAGGAAATGAGCCAACACTCGACGAGCTCAAGGCAACGCTTCGCAAGGCAGTTATTGATAACGAGATTTTCCCCGTATACACCGGTTCTGCTCTTAAGAACAAGGGTGTGCAGCTCGTACTTGATGCGGTTGTGGACTTCCTTCCGTCTCCAGTAGACCTCAAGCCAGTTAAGGGAATCAATCCAAAGACCGGAGAAGAAATTGAACGAAAGCCGGACGACAGCGAGCCATTTACAGCGCTTGCTTTCAAACTTCAGACAGACCCATTCGTTGGAGCTCTTACCTTCTTCCGTGTGTACGCAGGTACTGTTACTGCTGGTTCATACGTATACAACGCCAACACCGGTTCTAAGGAGCGTGTAGGACGTATCGTGCGTCTTCAGGCAGACAAGCGTGAGGAAGTGGAGAAGGTTTTCACCGGAGAGATCGCCGCTATGGTGGGTCTTAAGGATACGAAGACCTCACACACTCTTTGTGACGAAGCTAATCCAATCATCCTTGAGGAGATTAAATTCCCTGAGCCTGTGGTATCGCTTCGCATTGAACCAAAGACTAAGGCAGACCAAGAGAAGATGGGCATGGCACTTAAGAAGCTTTCGGACGAAGACCCAACCTTCAAAGTTTCTTCTGACGACGAGACTGGCGAGACCATCATCGCAGGTATGGGTGAGCTCCACCTTGAGATTCTTGTGGATCGCATGCAGCGCGAGTTCAACGTGGGAGCTAACGTTGGTAAGCCACAGGTGGCATACCGCGAAACTATCATGGGAACTGCTGACGTTGATAACAAGTACATCAAACAGACAGGAGGTAAGGGTCAGTATGGTCACGTGAAGATCAAAGTTAAGCACATGGAGCCAGTTGATCCTGAGGCCAAGGTTGCCAAGAACACTACTCGTGAAGACCACTTCGAGTTCATCAACAACATTAAGGGAGGTGTTATTCCATCTGAATACTTCAACCCTATTGAAAAGGGTATTCGCGAAGCAATGAACCGTGGTGTTCTTGCTGGATACCAGATGGTTGATGTGTCCGTAGACCTCTATGATGGGTCCTTCCATGATGTGGACTCCTCTGAAATCGCCTTCAAGATCGCAGCATCTCAGGCATTCCAGGAAGCAGCTCAGAAGGCTAAGCCAGTTATCCTTGAGCCTATTATGAACGTTGAGGTTGTTGTCCCTGAGCAGTTCATGGGAGACATCACGGGTTCTATCTCAGGTAAGCGTGGTTCTATCGAAGGAATGGAAGATCGCGGTATGAACAAGGCTATCAAGGCCAAGGTACCGCTTTCAGAAATGTTCGGATACACCACTTCTCTCCGCTCTATGACGGAAGGACGCGGTTCTATGACTATGGAATTCGATCACTACGAGGTTGTTCCTCAGAACGTGGCGGCAGATATCATCGCAAGCAGGAAGTAATTTCTGAGTGGAGTTTGCAAAAGACCGCTTTCAAGCGGCCTTTTGCTTTGTATGAAATAAGAAAAGGCTTGAGTGGTTAAATACTCAAGCCTTTTCGCACGAAAGATCGTCGTCAATTGCTGCTCTTTGGGGGCATGTTGATTCGTAACAGGCACACGATGATAGTGATGAGCATGAAGATCAACGAAAGCAGAATGGCCCCTCTCCACCAGATAGAGGGGTAGCTTACATTTCCCCAAGCAGAGCCTAGCGCTGTCATCCCCCACACCGCGACCCCAAATGGGTGGCCAAAGAGCCACCCAAAAACCAGGATGATGGTTGGCGGTCTCATCGTGCTATGCATAAGAGCCATTGGAACCTTCTCCTCTGAAGCGTTATTGCCTCCTACCCGAACGGTACTTTCAATGTCCGTATCTGTAAAGCAATCTCTATCTTTTAGCTTGACCGGCCGGTATCTCTCCGGTATCTTAATTGTTAACGCGAGTACGGCGCTCTTTTCAATGTTCCTCTCCATACGGGGTAGGGATGGCTGGAAGGCGCTGCGCGGGGGAAAACACCTAACGCCTTGGTCGCCTGCCATTCTCTGATAGAAGCAGGCAGGCGCGGTGAAGTTATCACTTTTAGCTACCACTAACTTACAAACGTATGGCAGATGCATTCGATCGAAGCAAGCCGCACATGAACGTGGGCACCATCGGCCACGTTGACCACGGCAAGACGACGCTCACCGCGGCGATCCTCAATGTGCTTAACCTCAACAAGGCAGCAGGCTACAAGGCCCGCGCCGAGAACGTCGATAACATCGACAACGCGCCTGAAGAAAAGGCTCGTGGTATTACTATCGCGCTCCACCACTCGGAGTACGAGAGTCCTAACCGTCACTACGCTCACATCGATGCGCCAGGACACGCGGACTACATCAAGAACATGATTACGGGAGCTGCCCAGATGGATGGTGCAGTACTCGTAGTTGCTGCTACTGATGGTGCTATGCCTCAGACTCGTGAGCACATCTTGCTCGCAAAGCAGGTTGGTGTGCCTCGCCTCATCATCTTCCTCAACAAGGTAGATATGGTGGACGATGCAGACATGCTCGACCTCGTTGAAGAGGAAATCCGTGAGCTTCTAACGAAGCAGGGATTTGATGGAGCAACAACTCCAGTTATTCGCGGTTCAGGTCTTAAGGCTCTTGAAGCAACAGACCCAACCAACGAATATGCTCTTAAGGTGAAGGAGCTCGTCGATACGATGGACTCTTACTTCCCACAGCCAGAGCGCGATCTTGATAAGCCATTCCTTATGCCTATCGAGGACATCTTCTCGATCGAAGGACGCGGTACCGTTATTACGGGACGCATCGAGCGCGGAATCATCAAGGTTGGTGAGGAAGTTGAAATTGTCGGCCTTCAGCCAACAGCTAAGACAACCGTTACTGGTATCGAGATGTTCAACAAGCAGCTCCAGACAGGAGAGGCAGGCGACAACGCAGGTATTCTTCTCCGTGGTACGAAGAAGGAAGACGTTCACCGTGGTCAGGTTCTCGCAAAGTCTGGTTCTGTAACGCCTCACACTGACTTCGAAGCAGAGGTATACATCCTCTCTAAGGACGAAGGTGGACGTCACACTCCTTTCTTCTCAGGATACAAGCCTCAGTTCTACGTTCGTACAACCGACGTAACTGGCGAAGTAACCCTTCCAGATGGAAAGGAAATGGTTATGCCAGGTGACACTGTTACCTTCAAGGTAAAGCTCACCGCGCCTATCGCACTTGAGGACAACACCCGCTTCTCAGTTCGTGAAGGAGGCAAGACTGTGGGAGCAGGTGTGGTCACTAAGATCACTGCGTAAGCACTTACTCGTATGGCAACCACCGCGAAAAAGACTACGAAGAAAGCGGCCGCAGGCGAAGCCGCGGCGGAGCCCAAGCTTCGCATCCGCGTGCGCGCCTACGAGCATAAGATCCTCGACCTTTCAGTGAAGCAGATCATGGACACCGCGAATCGCTTTGAAGCGAAGATCGTAGGCCCAGTACCGCTTCCAACTGAGATAAAGCGATGGACCGTGAACCGTTCTACGTTCGTTCACAAGGACGCACGTGAGCAGTTCGAAATGCGCATCCACAAGCGTCTTATCGACATCCTTTCGCCAAACCCAAAGGTTATTGAGGCTCTCACGAATCTCAACCTTCCTTCAGGCGTAACGATTGATGTGAAGATGGTCTAACTCGAAAGAGAAGACAAAAGCAAAACCGCCCGAGAGGGCGGTTTTCTTTATTGCCTACTAAATATGTTATCTTTTGCATCTGTTCTTTAGTTTTAAGGAGGTGGCTTCATGCCTACCGTAGGTGGAATACCGCCTGTAGATCCTCACAGGCTTTACTTGAAGCGAGCGCATCGGGTCGGGATGGTCTGGAAAGGAATTGATGACCACAATGTAGCGGTAGCGGTAGAGCTGGAAAGACAGAAGGGCATTCCGCAGAAAAATACCGAACGCTGGAAAAAATGGAAGGACGAGAACGGTGTTCGTCCTCGGGGCTATGACACTCTTGAAGTGTGGCGCGACCCTCGGACAATGCGGTTTTCCAAACCACCCACACCTCAGCAACTGGCTCAGATGTTCGGCATGAAGACAGGTGCAGATCTGCCAATTCCGAACAGACGAAACAATGTCAGACCATAATCAAACTTGGTTATGCAAAATGAAGAACGGCCCCGCGATAGTCTGCGGGGCCGCTTATTTTACGGTCCGAAAGGACCTAGAGGCGAGTGGCGGAATCGACGAAGCCGTTGTCGGTTTCGCGCCTGATGCCGCTGGAACCACCGTCGCCGATGGCTTCGCCTTCGGGCAAAATCCAGCTGGACGGATCACGCCTGATGTCCCGGTTCATGAAAGACCTCTCTTCCTGTCTCGACGTTGAGACTTTCGCACTATAGCACCCCTATTTGCATTTAAAACCCGCCCCCTGTATAGTTCCCAAGTCGCTAAGTACGTCCTTCGGGACGGACCAATGGCCGGAAGGCTCCGTTTGGGAGCCCAACGCGCTATTGGATTAGCGCGCTTTATTTTTACATGAAATTCATCCTCGCTCGCAAAGTTCGCATGACCCAAGTCTTCGAAGAAGATGGTCGTGTGTTTGCTGGTACCGTTCTAAAGACTGGTCCAGTTGAGGTAACTCAGGTAAAGACTATGGAAACTGACGGCTATGAGGCTGTTCAGGTTGGTTTCGGCGAGCAGAAAGCAGCTCGTCGTAGCAAGGCCGTTCTTGGACACACCAAGGGCAAAGCTTTCCAGGTCTTGAAGGAGTTCCGCGGCGAAGTAGGAGATCTTGCTCTTGGTGCTGAGATCACTCCTGACGTATTTGCTGCAGGAGACGCGGTTACAGTATCAGGCGTTTCTAAGGGAAAGGGCTTTGCGGGCGTGGTTAAGCGCCATGGTTTCCATGGAGGACGCCGCTCGCACGGTCAGAAGCACTCGGAGCGTGAAGCAGGTTCTATCGGTGGAGGCCCAGGCCGCGCTGGAGGACGTGTTTCTAAGGGCATTCGCATGGCCGGCCGCATGGGCACGGACCGCGTAACGGTGACGAATCTTCGGGTTCTTCGTGTCGATACCGCACGTGGCGAAATCATCATCTCAGGCGCAGTGCCAGGAGCTCCTGGAACACTCGTTGAGGTTCGTGCACAGTAATTTTCGTACTTATGGCAACCGCAAAGAAAACAGTCGCAAAGAAAGCAGCACCTAAGAAGGTGGCAGCTACTCCTGTAGCCGCAAAGACTCTTGGCAACATGGAGGCATCTGTTTGGAACATGGCAGGTACTTCAACAGGAACAATCACACTTCCTGAAGAACTCTTCGGTGTTCGTTGGAACGCAGACCTCGTACACCAGGTGGTAATTGGTATGCAAGCTAACGCTCGCCCAACAACTGCACACACGAAGTTCCGTGGAGAAGTAGCAGGAGGAGGAAAGAAGCCTTGGAAGCAGAAGGGTACAGGACGTGCTCGTCACGGTTCTACTCGCTCTCCAATCTGGAAGGGTGGAGGTGTAACGCACGGTCCACGCGCTGAAAAGGACTACACCGTTAAGATCAACCGCAAGATGCGCGCTGCTGCTCTTGCTGCTGTTCTCTCACGCAAGTTCAAGCACGGCGAGATCATCTTCGTAGACTCTCTTTCAATTGCTGCACCTAAGACTGCACAGGCTCGCACCGCGCTTATCGCAATTGCTAAGGCATCAGGACAGGCAATGCTCGCAACCAAGCGCAAGAACGCAGCCGTTGTGGCATTCGCAAAGAAGGATGCAATGAGCGAGAAGTCTTTCCGCAACATCAACAGCCTTACGCTCGACGAAGTTCGTAACCTCAACGCTGCAGACCTCGTAACAAAGAAGTACCTTGTTATCGAGAACCCAGCAGAGGCACTCCCAGTTCTAACAGCCCGCTTCGGCAAGAAGGCATAACGATATCTATATGGCACTTTTCTCAAGCGACAAAAAGAAGACAGTATCAAAGAAGGCATCTGGAGATGTGGTAGTTCAGCGCGGCATGCTCGCACTTGATGACTCACGCATCGCTAACGTGCTTAAGCGCCCTTGGTTCTCTGAGAAGGCACTTATTGGTACTGAAAAGGGAATCTACGTATTCGAAGTTCCTCCTTCCGTAACGAAGATCGATGTTAAGAACGCAATACAGAAGACGTACGGCGTTATGCCCCGCAAGGTTCGTATGGTTAACCTTCCTGCTAAAACTGTCTCACTTCGCTCACGTCGTGGCACAGGAACCCGTGCAGCCCGTCACAAGGCATACGTGTACCTTAACGAGGGTGACAGCATTCAGTTTGCATAGTTTCTAATTATTTACGTATGAAAAGCTTCAAGCCAACCTCAAAAAGCCGCCGCTCAATGACCGTCGTAACGTACCGCGGCGTGCTTTCTGGCGACAAGCCACACAAGGCACTTCTTTCAACGAAGAAGAACCAGGCAGGACGTAACAACTCTGGACGTATTACCGTTCGTCACCAGGGTGGAGGCCACAAGCGCCGTCTTCGCGATATCGACTTTAAGTACGACAAGAAGAACATCCCAGCTCGCGTTGAGACTATTGAGTACGATCCATACCGAACCGCATTCATTGCTCTTTCAGTATTCGCCGATGGAGAGCGCCGTTACGTAACAGTTCCTAAGGACATGAAGGTTGGAGACACATTCATGGTTGGAGAGAATGCACCTATTAAGACTGGCAACCGTCTTCCTCTCGCGAAGATTCCTTCAGGAACATTCATCTACAACGTAGAGCTTCGTGCAGGAGCAGGAGCACGCATCGCTCGTTCAGCTGGTATCTACGCTGAGATCATCGCGCACGACGCAGGATACGTGCAGGTTAAGATGCCTTCAACTGAAGTTCGCAAGATTTCTGAACAGGCATGGGCATCTATCGGTGTTGTTGGAAACGAAGAGCAGCGTCTCGCTAACTACGGAAAGGCAGGTAAGAGCCGTTGGAAGGGTATTCGCCCAACCGTTCGTGGTACTGCCATGAACCCGGTAGACCACCCACACGGAGGTGGTGAAGGAAAGCAGGGACGTGGTCTCCGCCGTGCCAAGAGCATGTGGGGCAAGCCAACAGGCAAGGGCCAGAAGACTCGCACTCCAAAGAAATACTCAAACAAGCACATTGTTTCTCGCCGAAAGGTTGGAAAGAAGGGCTAAAGAAAAACCCCGCAGAAGCGGGGTTTTCTTTTATATAGATAACTTGACATATATAGAATTTAATTCTATATAAAGGGCAGTCAACAAAGGAGGCTTTCATGCCCGTTCTCATCGCAATCTCTTTGATTTTGTATATCGTCTTCGTGCTCTTTGTCGCCTTAAAGTCTGGATCGGTCACAATCGACGGTCGGGAAATCAAGGACCCATTCCTTCGGGGTCTTATTGCGCTAGCCATCTGGCCGTTAATTGGCCTTGTTCTCTGGCTGATTGGTTTGGTTGGTGGCTTTTTGCTCTTACCGTTCGCTGCTTTATTCGGCCTTGTCCATTAGACGAGAGCGCCAGAAGTCTCGTGGAGAAGCTTTGCTTCCGCGAGGCTTTTTCATTTAATAAGGATCAATATTTTAAGCGAACTCTCGTATGTTTTGTGCAATCTCTTTAAGCTCTTCTTGCGGGCTGATTGGCCTGTCGCCAGTTGGCCGGTATAGGAATTCTCTTGGTTCGTATTCGTACACACCGGCATCTCCTTCTTTTCGAGGCAGGACATGCAGATGGAAATGCGGTACAGATTGTCCACCAATCTTCTCTTCGTTCCATGCATAGTTAAATCCTTCTGTGCCAAACACTTTTTGCATAGAGACCTTAATTCCTGCACGAAGTTGCTCAATAGCTTCGCGCTCAGCTTCAGTTAGTTCCTCGTAGTACTGCACATGTCGAATGGGCGATATGAGCGTGTGCCCAGGAACGATAGGAATGTTTGTAAGGAACGCGAAAGCTAAATCGTTCTTAACGATCGTACGATCTTCTAATTCCGCATTGCCACAGAAAGCACACTCCATATTTATTGAACTTTATACCCAGGCTTCAGGATGTCTGAAAGCTGTGAGAGCGGAACAGGAAACTCAACAGTTCCAAGTACATACGGGCCAACGGCGTATGGAGAGAAGACAATAACGAGATTGTCACCCTCTACATAGAAGGTCTGGAAGCTCTCAACTACTGGCTTCGTACCGTCTTCGATCATATCCATAGGCACTTCAGACACTGCTACCTGCTCGCGTTCAGCGATGATGCCAGGAAGCTGTGCACGAGAGATCTGGGAGAGCTTGGTTAGATAGTTTGCGCCTGGAACAAAGAGATTTCCAATAGCGAGGTTGATACCGGTTGAGGTGTCGAAGGTAAAGGAGTGATAGTAGGTGTTGGGGTGCGCTCCGAGAGTGTTCGCGTATATCTCGTAGAGATAGGTAATGGTGCTAGGAGACATGTGCGTGGTGTACGCGATGGTAAGTGCGTACTTGCGATCATCCTTCCCGATACCCTGCATATCAATATCTTCTTGAGTAAGATCATTTAGACCAGACTCCTTCTTAAAGGTATCGATAGTATCCGTTACCCACGCCTTCATAAGAGCAGCTGCCTGAATGCCCGCTCCGGCCTCGCTACTAGCTGAAAGAGCTGCAGCCTTAGGGAATAGTGCTCGAACCTCGTAGTACTGCTGAAGATCAATGATTTGCTCGTTGTTCTGGGCTTCTTGCTCAGTACCTGTAGAAGTCTGCAACGCGGGAGCCGGGTGAGTGGCCATAAACCAAAGGGCAAGACCAAGAATAATGAATGCGGCGATGCCAACCCCAACGAATTCCTTGTTTTTCATATAGAGATAAGTATATATCTAAACAAAGGACCCTGCGCGTGCGCAGGGTCCGTACTCTTACATATGCCAGCAGATCATCTTATCGAGTTCGTCCGAAAGCAGGCTGCCGCCCGGGAAAACAAAGAACCAAATTTCCCAGGTTACTTGAAGTCGCTCAAACATCTCGTGGACTTCGTTTCTTTCAAGAGCGCGGAAGGATTTTCTTGGATGCGGTTCAATTCCCACTAATTCATCGCTATCGATCGCTTCCCGTAACGCACGGACAGCCAGCGGGATGCTTTGCTTAGAGACTCGCGATAAGCGCCACCCCAGCCACCTTGCCAGGCGCGAGTAATGTCGTTGCTGACGTCTGTCCCATACTGTGTTCAGTCGCTTGACGGCCTCGTCCTGTCGCTTTTCCAGGCTCGAAACCTTAGAAACGTGTTTAGTTAGCTTGTTATTTCGATCCGTAATCCGCACCACCGTCTTGGACCGATGGCTAAAATCTCCAGTCTCAAGAGCTTCTCTGGAGGCCTGAATTACGTTACCTGCAGGTGGAAAGAACTCAATTTGGATGATGTTTGGGAGTATATGCCCCATAACCGGTCTCCCTTTCTCATGAATGGACTGGCAAAACCCTAACATAACGGCCTAAAGTTTGACACTTACCGCCATTTCGTATAGATTTTACCTATCCCGCCCAGCGGGCTTTTAACTACTCATGTCCCGTTCCCTCAAGAAAGGCCCATACGTCGACTTCAAGCTCCTGAAGAAAGTTCAGGACAAAAAGCCTGCATCTGCAGGGGTTATTAAGACGTGGGCACGTAACAGCCAGATCGCTCCTGAGTTCGTTGGATTCACATTCGGTGTACACAACGGCAAGCAGCACCTGGAAGTTCTTGTGGCTGAGGAGATGGTAGGGCACCGCCTGGGAGAATTCTCTCCAACTAAGAAGTTCGTTCGTCACGGAGGAAAGATGCAGAAGCAGCTTGAGCAGAAGAAGCAGCAGGCAGAAATAACCGCAGCTAAGGCTGCAAAGGCAGCTCCAGCAGCGCCTAAGAAGAAATAATATGGCTTCTACTGGAACACACCGACCGCCAGCTAAGGCTCGCAAAGAAGAAGCGAAGAAGCAGATTCGTGCTTCTATCGACACCTACAACCAGGCCCCTCGCAAGGTTCGTCTTGTGACCGACATGATCAAGGGCAAGCGCGTTGCTGACGCTATCGCTGCTCTCTCATTCCTTCCTAAGCGCGCATCTCTTCCAATCAAGAAGCTCATCGAGTCAGCTGCAGCTAACGCAAAGCAGAAGGGAGAAGACGTAGACATGCTCCGCGTTGAGGATATTCGTGTAGACTCAGCAGGTATGCTCGTTCGATTCATGCCTCGCGCTATGGGTCGTGCAGCTCCTATCCGCAAGCGTCGCAGCCAGGTGGTTATCACCCTCGGTATCGATCCTAAAGCCGTAGCTAAAGCTGCAAAGGCATAATTTTATATGACACACACCGTACATCCTTACGCACACCGCCTTGGCATCATCCGTGATTGGAAGAGCCGTTGGTTTGCTATAGACAAGAAGTCATACCGCGAGAATCTTGCGGTTGACGCTGCTATCCGTGGCTTCCTCAAGAAGCGTCTTAAGGGTATGCACGTTTCAGATACTGAAATCGAGCGTTCTGCTAACGAAGTACGCGTTATTCTCCACACTGCTCGCCCAGGTCTCGTAATCGGTCGCTCAGGTGAGAACGCAACCAAGCTCCGCACCGAGCTCAACAAGGTTGTTCGCAAGATCGCTCCAGCACACGGACGTTCAGTGAAGCTCGACATCATGGAAATCCGCCAGCCTGAGACTTCAGCTGCGGTTGTTGGCCAGATGGTTGCCGAAGGACTTGAGAAGCGTATGCCGTTCCGCCGCGTTCTTAAGGGAACAGTTGAGAAGGTCATGGGTGTTCGCGAGGTTATCGGAATCCGCATCGTGGTTTCCGGTCGTCTTGGTGGCGCTGACATGAGCCGCACCGAGCAGATCAAGCGCGGACGTATTCCTCTTCAGACTTTCCGTGCAAATATCGATTACGCGCAAGTCGAAGCGCTTCTTCCGTACGGAATCATCGGTATCAAGGTTTGGATCTACCTAGGTGAGACCTTCGAGTCCAGCACGCCAGCTACCACAAAATAATTATGTTGTTTCCTAAAAAAGTTAAACACCGCAAGTGGCAGACAGGACGTAAGTCCCCTGAGAAACTCGCACGTCCTGAGACTCGTGGTATCACGGTAGCCTTCGGTTCGTACGGTCTTAAGGCCACAAGTCCTTCACGCGTTACTTCTAACCAGATTGAGGCCGCTCGTAAGGTTCTTACACGCGTAACCGGAAAAGGTGGTAAGCTCTGGATTCGCATCTTCCCAGACCGTCCAATCACCAACAAGCCTGCTGAGGTAGGCATGGGTAAGGGTAAGGGAGATCCTAAGCACTTCGTGTTCGAGGTACGTCCAGGACGTGTGCTCTTCGAGCTTGATGGTGTGGACGATGCTAAGGCACGGGACGCACTTCGCCGCGCTGGTGGAAAGCTTCCGCTTAAGACTACGATAGTCACCCGCTAGATATTTACGTATGGCAAAGAAAATTTCATTCAAAGAGAAGAGTGCAGACGAGCTAGCAAAGCTTCTTATGGAGAAGCGTGAAGAGCTTCGTACCCTTCGTTTCTCATTCGCAGGTTCTCGTGGCAAAGACAGCAATGCTGCAGGAAAGACTCGCAAAGACGTCGCTCGTATCCTTACGGAGATGACCGCAAAGAAGATCGCATAAACACTACTATGGAAAACACTAACCCAAAGCCTCAGACCTTCCGCGGAACCGTTGTTAAAACGGCCATGAAGGACACGGCTACCGTTTCCGTATCTCGCTACGTGAAGCACCCTAAGTACCAGAAGTTCCAGATCCTCACGAAGAAGTTCCTCGTTGACGACAAGGGTAACACTGCTAAGGAAGGGGACGAGGTTACTATCGTAGCCTGCGCACCTATCTCTAAGCGCAAGTCATTCAAGATCGCCAAGGCCGATTAACTACCTTTACCATGATCCAGACCCAATCAATCGTAACCATTGCAGACAACTCAGGCGGTAAAATCGCTCGTGTCTTCAAGGTGCTCGGTGGCTCAAAGCGTCGCTACGCACAGATCGGGGATGTGGTTGTGGCTTCTATCCAGACTGCAGAACCTCGCAAGTCAGTTAAGAAGAAGGACATCGTTAAGTGCGTGGTTGTTCGTCAGCGCAAGGCATACCGCCGTGCTAACGGCATCTACGTGCGCTTTGATGACAACGCCGTTGTTATCATCGAGAAGCAGGGAAAGGAGATGGGTCCTAAGGGAAACCGTGTCTTTGGTCCTGTACCACGCGACCTCGTCGACCGCGGATGGCAGAACATCGCATCCCTCGCACCTGAGGTTGTATAACATTTGATATATGTCTAAAGCATCTAAAGGTCTCCAGACCGCAAAGTTTAAAGTAAAGAAAGGTGACGAAGTTATCGTTATCTCAGGCAAGGACAAGGGCACAACCGGAAAGGTTGCTCGCGTTCTTCCTCAGGAAGCCAAGGTTGTTATCGACGGCGTTGCTCTCGTTAAGCGTCACCTTCGCAAGACCGGTCGCGGCCAGTCTGGGCGCATCATTGAGAAGCCTCGTGCAATCGCTATCTCAAACGTTATGGTCTATGACGCAAAAGAGAAGAAGGGTACTCGCGTTAAGCGCGTTCTCGCAGACGGCAAGCGTTCACGCGTAACCGTAAAGAGCGGCACCACCCTCTCGTAATCCTATATTTATGTTGATTTCAAAAGAAAAACAGGCAAGCGCATTTGATGCACTCAAAGGACAGTTCGGTTACGCGAACGTCTTCGCGTCTCCCAAGCTCGTAAAGGTTACGGTGTCTTCAGGCGTAGGTAAGGCAGACAAGGCTCGCAAGGCACTTGTTGAGAGCCGTCTCGCTCGTATCACGGGCCAGAAGGCATCAGCTCGTCCTGCTAAGCAGTCCATCGCACAGTTCAAGATGCGTGAAGGCGATATCGTTGGCTTCCAGGTTACGCTCCGCGGCAACCGTATGAATGACTTCGTAGACAAGCTCATCCACATCGCACTTCCTCGTACTCGTGACTTCCGTGGTCTTACGGCGACAGCAATCGACGAGATGGGTAACCTCACGATCGGTATCAAGGACCATACAATCTTCCCCGAGACTACAGACGAAGATCTTAAGGACGTGTTTGGTATCGCCATCACCCTCGTTACAACCGCCAAGAACAAGGTTGAAGCTGAAGCATTCTTCCGCCACCTAGGCATTCCGTTTAAGAACGAAACTGAGGCATAAGACAAACGGCCCGAAAGGGCCGTTTTGCTTTAGCGGTTTTATAGCCATAGCTATTTGACAAGCTAGCTAATATTCAGTATTGTGATTTCAGACCCAATAACCAGCCCTTGAAAGGGGATACCCATGACAGTTTCGTGTGATGCTGAATATGTATTCATCTCTCCTGACGCGATCCGTCTATCAGAACGTATGCGCAGTTTGGTCGAGGATGTTCAAAGCGTCCTCTGCGTTGAAGTGGAAGGGAAAAACTTAACGCTCAGGTTCTCTTTTGAGCGTGCGAACGAAGTAGGGATGAGCTCTGTTTATAGCATGACAAACGAGATATTCGAGTTGGCAAAGATTCTTAAATACGCTGAGGAACAGCATCGTATTCCGCTTGACGACCTTCTCGAGTTCCTTCCGAGCGATAACATGACAGTCTCGGACATGCGGAGTTCACTCGGAAGCCTGAACGAGAGAGTCACCAATGAGGTGGCTGGAATTATTGCCCATCGTTTCAACGAGAGCTACGTAACAGTTGAGGGATGGAAAGATCGCGTGGAAGGCAGATTCTTGTTCGCTACAATAACCTTGGCCGGGCACGGCGAGGTGTTCGGTACCTTCGACAATGATTTTCCTTTTGAGGAAGCAGCCGTCTTGTTTGACGAAATAGAAAAGTAAGAAGCATCTTATTCAATGCCCTGCGGGAAAACCGCAGGGCATGGTTATTTTCGTCCCTATGGCCGGCGTTTGTTTGACAGATGCATCCTAAAAGTGTTTGATGCGCATAGATACAGCAAAGAAGGGAACTACCTATGCAAGCGACTCTCGCGCGGCCGAGCCTCAAACTCGTGTCTTGGTGCCATCTGAAGCCGGTGACGATCAAGATCGAACAGCATGTTCCGGTCGATCCACGAATCTTCCCTGCGGCCCAGGAGGGGTTTGATGACTTCTCCATGGCGTCTCAGGTCTCATATTTCGGCTATAAAATGGGGCTCGTCGACATCTCGGGCCTTACGCACGAGGAGGTGAAGGAGCGGGTTAAAATCGATTTTGATTACGGGCATTCGACATCGGCAGTCGAATTTCTTAGGTGTCTCGAGTTCATTCAGTCGGAGCACTGCACGCCTTTCCCGTTCGAGCGCATCGCCGCGTATCCGGTAGGGAGCGAGCCTGTGGCCGCAGTACGCATCGAAAATGGCTTCAAACGTGTCCCGTGTCCCGATCCAGAGACCCTCTGGGAGCCCGGCACACTTGGCCTGTTCAACGTCCCAGACCTTTAGTCCAAGTATCCAAGGCCCCGCCAAGCGGGGTCTTGTCTTAATTTCACAGAAAGTAATGCGACTGACCAGCCTAGGTTTGACAGCCTACTTCCTAGCTGATAGATTACTTGAACGGCTCCCCGGAGCTATTTTTCTTATGGCAAAAGCATCCCAAATCGCCCGCAACAACAAGCGCATCAAGCTTGTTGCAAAGTACGCTGTTAAGCGTGCTGCTCTTAAGGCTGCGGGGGATTCAGTGGGTCTTCAGAAGCTTCCCAAGAACTCTTCACCAGTACGTGTAAACAACCGCTGTGCCGTAACCGGCCGCCAGCGCGGATACATGCGTCCTTTCGGACTTTCTCGCATCACGTTCCGCGAACTCGCACGTGAGGGAAAGATCCCAGGTGTTAAGAAGGCTTCTTGGTAATTTACGTACTATGGTTACTGACCGCGTTGGAGATTTCATCATCCGTCTTAAGAATGCAGGAGCTATTAACAAAGCTTCGGTGTCTGTTCCGTACTCAAAGCATGTTGAAGAGATCGCAAACAAGCTTAAGTCTCTTGGCTACGTAGCTAACGTTGGAAAGAGCAAAGAGCCTTACATGTTTGAAGTTGCTCTCGCGTACGACGAACGTGGACAGCACAAGATCCGCGGCGTGAAGCGTGTTTCAAAGCCAGGTCGTCGTCTCTACATTCCTTCAACTGATGCACACACAGTGAAGAATGGTCTTGGTGCTCGTCTTATCTCAACTCCTCGTGGAGTTCTTACTGACTCAGAAGCTCGCAAGGTCCGTGCTGGCGGCGAGAATCTCTTTGAGATCTGGTAGTTTCATTTCTGTACTATGTCCCGTCTCGCTAAAAAGCCTATCGCTATCCCTTCCAAAGTAACCGTCACTGCTGACGGAGGCATGCTTATGGTTAAGGGTTCAAAGGCAACACTCGAACGCTCCATTCACCCTGGTATCTTGATTGAAGTTACTCCTGAGGGCGTATTGGTTACTCCTCGCAACACGAGCAAGCTTTCTAAGGCTCTTACCGGAACTTTCGCCGCACACGCACAGGCAATGATGATGGGAGTAGAAACTCCTTTTAAGAAGACGCTCATCATGAAGGGTGTTGGATTCAAGGTTGAACTTCGTGGACGCGACCTCGTGTTCAACGTAGGTTTCTCTCACCCCGTAACCCTTACCGTTCCTGAGGGACTTGAGGCACGTGTTGAGAAGCTCAACATCATCGTTGAAGGCGCAGACAAGCAGAAGGTTGGACAGTTCGCAGCAGAGATTCGTTCTGTGAAGCCACCTGAGCCATACCTCGGAAAGGGAATTGCATACGACAACGAGGTTATCCGTCGCAAGCAGGGAAAGAAGGCTGCATAACATTTTATGGCTACTACTCAACTTACAAAGAAAGGACTTCGCGATCGCCGCCACAAGCGCGTTCGTGCACGTATCTCTGGAACTGCAGAGCGTCCTCGCCTTGCTGTATTCAAGAGCAACAAGTTTGTTTCTGCACAGATCATCAACGACGATGCTGGTACTACCATCGCTGCTTCACACGGCCGCTCATTCCCAGGTTCAATTTCCGTACAGTCTGTAGCGGTAGGGAAGGCTATAGCTGAGGCTGCTAAGAAGGCTGGCGTAACTACCGTCCTCTTTGATCGCGGAGGCTACGAGTACGGAGGCCAGATCAAGGCGCTTGCCGACGCCGCACGTGAGAATGGGCTTACTTTCTAATACTTTATGACTGACACTACGACAATCGCACCTGAGACACCTGTAGAGGAGACAACCGCTCCTGTTGAGGCTGCTGCACCCGTTGCAGAAGCTCCTGCAGCTGATGCCGCTCGTCGCGACGATCGCGGTGCAGTTCGTGGACGTCGTGGTCCTGGCGGAGGAGCTGGCGGACGTGGTGGAGATCGCCGTGGCCCTCGTGCTCCTCGTGAGCGTGCTGAATTCGAGCAGGCAACTCTTGAAGTTCGCCGTGTTGCTCGTGTTATGGCTGGAGGACGTCGTTTCTCATTCAGCGTTACGGTTGTTATCGGAGACAAGAAGGGACGTGTTGGTGTTGGACTCGGAAAGGGTGCAGACACCGCGCTCGCTATCGATAAGGCAGTTCGTGATGCTAAGAAGCACATGATCACTGTTGCTCTAACCAAGGACAACTCAATCGCACACGACGTATCTACTAAGTACTCTTCTTCAGTAGTAACCATCGTTCCTTCTCCTGGCCGCGGTCTTGTTGCTGGTTCCGCTATGCGCGTCGTACTTGAATACGCTGGCGTAACAAACGTTGTAGCTAAGATCGTTAGCCGCACCAAGAACAAGCTCACCATCGCCCGCGCAACGGTAGCCGCTCTTAAGAGCGCCCGCACTCGTTAATATATTTTTATGCAGTCAAACACTCTCGCTCCTAAGACCGAACGTATAACATCGCCTCGCGTAGGTCGCGGTGGTAAGCGCGGAAAGACTTCTGGTCGTGGTACCAAAGGTCAGAATGCTCGTGCAGGACACAAGAAGCGTCCCGAGATGCGTGACCTTATCAAGAAGCTTCCTAAGCTTCGCGGACACGGAAAGAACCGTTCTCGCACCGTACGCGTTAAGGATCCACTTAAGGCCGTTAATCTTTCAGCACTTGAGGCACACTTCGCAGCAGGAGACCTTGTTAACCCAGAGACTCTCTACAAGAAGGGACTCGTTAAGGCTCGTGGAGGCCGCATCTCGTACATCAAGATTCTTGGTACCGGTTCTCTAACCAAGGCACTTAAGATCTCAGACTGTGCTTTCTCAACAACTGCCAAGACTGCGATAGAATCAGCAGGAGGTTCAATCCTCGCCTAACCTATGTTTGACATCGCATCCCGAAAGCTGAAACTTATCTTCGGGGACCGGGTTATCCGGAACCGAATTCTTTTCGTTGTAGCGGCATTTGCTGTGTTCCGTCTCCTTGCGGCTATTCCAATTCCTGGCGTAGACCGCATAGCACTCGACCAGTTCTTCAACAACAACCAGTTCTTCGGTCTCCTCAACATCTTCTCTGGAGGCGGCTTCTCAAGTCTTTCTATAGTTATGCTCGGCGTTGGTCCGTACATCACGGCCAGCATTATTATGCAGCTCGCAACCGTTATCTTCCCTCAGGTTAAGGCGATGTATAACGAAGAGGGAGAGGCAGGACGCACCAAGTTCACTGCCATCGCTCGCACCATAACGATTCCTTTTGCTGTGCTTCAGGGTATCGCACTCCTATCTCTTCTTGAGAGCCAGGGTATCGTTGCGCAGCTTACTCCGTTCCTCTTCGCTGCTAACGTACTTCTTATTGCAGCAGGCTCAATGCTTCTTATGTGGATCGGCGAGCTTATCACCGAGTTCGGTATTGGAAACGGCGTGTCCCTCATCATCTTCGCGGGTATCGTTTCTGGCATCCCTTCAGGCATTAGCCAGGCACTCTTTACAGCGAGCGCAGCTAACATTCCTGCATACCTCGGCTTCGTTGTTATAGCACTCGTTGTTATCTTCTTCGTGGTTATGGTATCTGAAGCAGAGCGTTCAATTCCAATACACTACGCACGTGCCCAGGGTTCCATGGGTGGAGCTCCTACCTATCTTCCTATCCGCCTTCTTCAGGCCGGCGTTATTCCGATTATCTTCGCGCTTTCACTCCTTCTTATTCCTCAGATGATCCTAACGGCTCTTACCGCCTTTGGTATAGGAGGTCTTGATGCGATTTCTGCAGGATACGCAGCATTCTCTGCCAATCCATTTGCACACGGTGCTGTGTACTTCGTACTCGTGGTTATGTTTACGTTCTTCTACACCTCTATTACGTTCGAGCCAAAGCGCGTTGCAGACAACCTTCAGAAGTCTGGAGCTTTCGTCCCAGGTGTACGTCCTGGAGCTGAGACCGAGCGATTCATTAGCACCATTGTTACTCGTATTACGCTTCCTGGCGCATTCTTCCTCGGTATCGTTGCGGTTATTCCGTTCATCATCCAGGGAATCACCGGCATCACCGCAGTGCTTATCGGCGGTACCGCACTCCTCATTGGTGTTAACGTGGTGCTCGACCTCATACGTAAGATTGATGCGCAGGCATCGCTTCGCGAGTACTAGAAGAAATGCCGGCCCTGCCGGCATTTCGCGTGCTACTTTTGGTATATGACGTGGCTCACTGACTTTTTCAAAATCGCTTTCTTTTGGGTTATTAAAAATCCAATTTTGATTGTGCTTGTTATTATCATTGCGATATTTAATCAATTCTTCGCAGACGTCGGTCTCGATACGAAGGGAATACAGCCACTGCATCCTGATACTATCTGGGCTTTCACTCTCACCGTGCTTCATTTCATACTTAGTCCGACTGGATTCGGTATCATCACGCTCACACTTTTTGCTGCTGCCGCTATTACAATGTTCAACACAGCCACCACCTTCGCGGTTATGGCGGGAGAGAAACAGTCCTGGAAGTTAGGTATGAAAGCTCTCTTTTCAGATCGAACTCTAATACTCTTTTTCCTTTCTGGTCTTACTCAACTCACATTTGGAATCCTCTTTTTACTTGGCATGTGGCTTACGGTACCAGTGGGAGGACAGCATGACATTCTAGGTTCCGTTATCATCGTGTTATGTACTGCAGTTGCATACCCCATCTTTTACATGCTTACGTCAGTGCTCGCACTTATAGTCGCTGCACCTGTTTCTTTTCGCGAACGTCTCGAGATAACTCGTGTCCTATTCTTTACACCTAAAAACCTTCGCCGTATTAGTACGTTCTATATAATTCGCATTGGTGCTGAGGCGATTGCGGTGGGTGCGGTGCTCTTGCTCATTAATTTAGTCGAGCTGCCTCCTGTTATTTCAAGCCTCCTACTCATACTTGCTGTCTCTATCCCGTTTGCTCTCGTGCGCACTACAGGGCTCGTTATCAAGCTAGACATGCTACGAAATAACCTGTGGTTCTCTCACTACTTTCGCACATACTATGCAGGCACAAGCCATGCTACAGTAGCCACATCATGAATTCGAAGATCATATTGCTCATAGGCAAACCAGGTTCGGGAAAGGGTACGCAAGCCAAACTCTTGTCTGAAAAGACCGGATGGAAGGTTATTTCCTCAGGCGATGTGTTCCGCGCAATTATGCAGGAAGACAGTGTTGTTGGAAGGAAGGCAAAGGAGGTTGTTGATAAAGGGCTTCTCATGCCGCCATGGTTTGCGAGCTATCTATTCCAGAAAGCTATATTCGCACTTCCAGACACGGAAGGAGTTATCTTCGACGGCTTTGGACGCAAGGTTGTAGAGGCGCAGCAAGTACTCGAGATACTTGAATGGCTCGGACGCCCTTTTGATGCGATTCACATAAAGGTCTCAGACGAAGATGTTATAAAGCGCCTTACTCTTCGAAGAGAAGTCTCTGGCCGTGCAGATGACCATGCAATCGAACAAAGACTGGACGAATACCGTATTCATACCGAGCCTTCAGTTGAAGTCTTCCGTAAAGCGGGCTCTCTTATCGAGATAGACGGCTCTCCAACTCCTGAAGAAATCTCTAAAGAGATTGATACCGCGCTAGGCATCGTATGATCATTAAAACTGACACACAAAGAGCCAATCTTATAGAAGCAGGAAAGAGACTCGGAGAGGTGCTCGAGGCTCTTGAGGGCATGGTTGCTCCGGGCGTAACAACAGGATTCTTAGACGCCGAGTCTGAGCGTCTTATTCGCGCTAAGGGAGATTTGCCTGCATTTAAAGGCTATACCCCAGAAGGAGCGCGCAAGCCGTATCCCGCAACCTGCTGCATCTCAGTTAACGAAGAAGTTGTGCATGGCCTTCCCGGAGAACGAGCTCTTAAAGAAGGAGACATTGTTTCTCTTGATCTCGGTCTTATACACGAAGGCATAATCGTAGACTCGGCCATAACCGTGCCGGTTGGAAAGATTTCAAAAGTAGATAGCGAACTCCTTGCCGTAACTAAGCAGGCTCTTGAAGACGCTATCGCTGCCGCTGTGCCCGGTGCACGCGTTGGAGACATCTCATACGCAACGGGAGAAGCCTTCAAAGGAAGCGGCTTCTCCGTAGTACGAGACCTAGGAGGCCATGGAGTAGGAGATAAGGTCCATGAGGAGCCATTTATAGCCAATGCAGGGCATCCAGGCACCGGTCCTGAGATTAAGGCTGGTATGGTATTGGCTCTCGAACCTATAGCTAACGCTGGCAAAGCAGGCGTTATGATCTCAAACGACGGATTTACCTACAGAGCAAAAGACGGCTCACGTTCAGCACACTTTGAGCACACTATTTTGGTAGAAGAGGGAGGCACTTTGGTTGTTACGCGTCGCCCAAAAGAGAACCAAGCTACCTGGTAAAAGGTAGAAAATACGCTATAGTCAACTTATATAAACGCCTTTGGGCGACTTTTAATATAAAACTATGCCTATTCCGCACCCCAAGCTCGAACGTTCTTTCGTAATCATCAAGCCCGATGGTATCCAGCGTTCACTCGTTGGCGAGATCATCAAGCGTTTTGAGCGCACTGGTCTTAAGCTCATCGGTCTCAAGCTCGCCATGGCAGATTCAGAGCGTATCTGGAAGCACTACAACAAGGACGATGCTTGGTTCATCAAGAAGGGAACGAACATTGCCGCAGAGCGCGCTGCCGCTGGCCTTTCCGCTGAGAAGGAGCCTATTGAATACGGCAAGGACATCATCCGCGCACTTGAGAAGTACATGACCTGTGGACCGGTTGTGATGATGGCGTGGGAAGGCAACCAGGCAGTTGGTGTTATTACCAAGATCACAGGCAGCACCGAGCCTGCAACTTCTGACGTCGGTACGATTCGTGGCGACTACACAATCGATTCCTACGGTATTTCCGCTATCGATGACCGTGCAGTCCGCAACCTCATCCATTGTTCGGATACTCCTGAGAATGCTGAAGACGAAATCGCACTCTGGTTTGCTGAGGGCGAGATTCTTAAGTACCGACTTGTTGGTGACGAGATTCTCTACGACGTAAACCTAGACGGGATAATGGAGTAAAAGGGTTCTAGTAAAATACCCGAGCTGAAGAGCTTGGGTATTTTACTTTTCTATCATGTCGAAGGAGTATTCTCTTCGCATGAAAGATTTTAACGGATGGAACCTTTTTAAGAAGAAGCTTGAATTAAAGGATGGTAGGGAAGCACATGCTTATGTAAGAGAGGTGTGGTGGTGTGCGCTTGGGATTAATGTTGGTGTTGAGATAGATGGTAAGCACGAGAACTTTGAGAGACCGGTACTTATTCTTAAGGTGTATAACAAAGACTCTTTATTCGTACTCCCAATAACTTCAAAAGAAAAAGAAGATGAGTTTCATGTATCAATATCAAGTAAGGTCGGAAAGGTGCGGGTAAAGATAACCCAAGGGAAAGTAATCAGTAGCAAGAGACTTTTACGGAAAATAGACACAGTATCGACTAGCGATTTCCTACAAGTAAAAGCCCGATTTATTATCTCGCTTCTATAAAATCGAAACCGCCCCAATTGGAGCGGAATCTCGGAGGCCGAAGCCCTAATATCTTTAGAATAACAAAATTAAATACCCGTGCAAGCTTGTACGAATTATTGCTATGGATATACTGTTCCTCGAAGCCGTCCCATAACGCAACTTGCTTTCTTATCGGGAGCCTCATATCTCGTACGACGTGCAGCATTTTATGCTCAATCTCGTGCGATGCGGGCACCCACGTGGCACCATACAGTTGCCACTAGGGACGGTTTCCAAGAATACTCCAGAGCGCCAAGCTCTGGAGTATTCTTTTTTATAGAAGGTATTTAAGCGTGCTACAGTATCGCTATGCTCGTTTCTCGTCTTCCTTGGTTACTCGTTACGTTAATGCTCTCAACTGCATTATCTGCTCTAAATATCTTTGCATTAGCAGGGCATTGGTATTGGACCTATCGCTGGTTTGATACGCCAATGCATATGCTCGGGGGAGCAACTTCAGCTGCTTTTATAGTTGCGCTTGCGGGAAGATTTCGTCCGTTTCTATTCCTTGCGGCCATAGCTGCAGTTGCTATTGGATGGGAAATATTTGAATGGCAGTTCGGTCTTTCAAGAGAACAGCCAAACTATGTATTTGATACATTGCACGACATCCTCAACGATGTAATTGGGGCAGCTCTTATATACACGCTAGCTCGATACACTCTATGGCGCTCCGCTTAACATTCGCTGGAGGCGCTGGAACCGTAACCGGATCTAACTTTCTCGTTGAGGGAGAGAAGGGAAGAATGCTCGTAGACTGCGGCATTGAACAGGGAAGAGATTTCTGTGAGGAATGTACCTATGCGCCATTCCCATACGACGTACCGTCTCTCGATGCTCTTGTTATTACGCACGCACATCTAGACCATATAGGACGAGCTCCAAAGCTTATGCGCGAAGGGTTCAAGGGAAAGGTCTACACCACAGAAGCTACGAGAGATCTCATGCAGGTTATGCTCGCTGACAGTGCGCATATTCTCGCCCAGGAAGCGCGCGGACGAGGACGAGAGCCTTTGTATAACGAAGAAGACGTAACGAACCTCATGCGCCGTGTTGAAGTACTTAAGTATCACGAAGAACACGAGGTTGCTCCAGGGCTTTCAGTCTTCTTGCGCAACACAGGACACATCTTGGGTTCTGCGAGCGTTCGTATCAAAGACATGAGCGACGGCACTACACTCGCTCTAACAGGAGACATTGGCAACAAGCCAAACCCATACCTTAAAGATTGGGAGGCGGTTGATGACGCAGACGCACTTGTTATGGAAAGCGTGTACGGAGATAGGCTGCACCCACATCTTGAGAACCGTGTAGAGCATTTACGTGATGTTATGAAGAAAGCCATTGAGCGCAACGGCGTTATTCTCATGCCGAGTTTCTCCATGGAGCGCACACAGCTTCTCTTGTACGAGCTCTCAAACCTTATGGCTGCAGGCGAACTTCCTCAGATTCCCGTGTTCCTCGACTCTCCACTCGCCATTAAAGTTACGGAGGTATACGAGCGCCATATACAGGACTTTAATCCCGCAGCTCAAGACGAAGCTAAGCGGGAGAAGAGTATCTTCCGTTTCCCGTTCCTCACTATGACGGAGTCTCGTGACGATTCGGCTCTTATTGCTCAAGCGCCAACTCCTAAACTTATAATCGCAGGTGCTGGTATGAGCCATGGAGGTCGCATTGGACGTTGGGAACAACAATACCTTCCAGATCCTTCTACAACGCTCCTTATTGTTGGATACCAGGCTCCGGGAAGCCCAGGCCGTATGATGCAGGACGGAGCACCTAAGGTCCGTATAGACGGAAGAGAAGTTAAGCTACGCGCGCATGTAGAGACTTTGTCTGCCTGGTCGGCGCACGCAGATAGAGACGGACTTTTAAAGTTTGCTGAAGCTGCTCTTCCACATTCGAAAGCAATCTTCGTTGCGCTCGGGGAGCCTTCAAGCCAGCGTTTCCTTGCACAGCGCATACACGACTTCCTTGGAGGGAAGGCGATTGTGCCTAAACAAGGGGAAGTGTGGGAGATTACTAAATCCGGTGCGAAGAAAGTATAATAAATGTACTTATGGATGGAACGGCTGCTGTGATCATAATAGGAGTTATCCTCCTCTCGCTTGCCGCAGAATTTCTTTTCTCTGCACTAGCACTTAACATCAGTACACGATTGTTTGGTTTCAAATACCAATCTTTTAAAACTGCTTCGCTAACTACCTTGCTGAGCATGGTAGCGGCGTTGCTACTTACAGTTGTTGCCGCGTTCACTGTCGGACCTTTTTTGCCAGAAGAAACTCAAGGAATTGTAATTGGAGGCATCTCCATCTTTGTTTCTACGGCTGTAATAGCAAAGTTGTATCGACAAACACTGCTCAAGTCTCTTGGAGCAGCGGTTGTAACTTGTATTGTCGCAGGGGTTGTTGCAGCTATAGTCGGTTTGGCAGCAGGGTCTATCCCGTTTGGAGCTTAGATCATAGAAAAACCGCCCATGAGGGCGGTTTTTCTATGTCTTCTCTTTAGCTAACCTTCTGAACAATTCTTGCGAATGTTTCAGGCTCGTTAGCAGCAAGCGTTGCAAGAACCTTTCGGTCTAGTTCAATGTTTGCCTTCTTAAGAGCAGCAATAAAGGTGCTGTATGACTTGTAACCCTGGTCGCGTAGCGCTGCGTTCAAACGAACGATCCAAAGCTGACGGAAGTCAGTCTTCTTGTCGCGACGGTGGTTAAAGGCATTCTTTCCAGCGTGTACGAGGGACTCATGAGCAAGACGCTCCTTGGTTCCGCGGCCATGGCGGTACCCCTTTGCGCGCTTGAGAACGTTGCGGCGGCGCTTCGCTGAAATGATACCTCCTTTTACTCGTGACATACTGAATTAATTATTTAAATAGTTACGCTGTCTTCTCAGGCAATGCCACGTTTCCACCGTTACCTCCAAGGAAACGACGACGGATGGCGATAGGGAGCTTGAGGCCCATAGGACGAGCCTTCACACCCTTAGTGCGTCCGCGCTCCTTTGCATTGAAATGGTCCTGACCGGGCTTGCGTGCTACAAGCTTGCCGGTGCGGGTCACCTTGATGCGCTTTGTGTATGACTTATTTGTTTTCATGGTCGGTTGGTTTGTCGGGTGTTTCGGTCTCTGCTTTTTGTGGCTTCTTTGCTGCATCTGCTACCGCTTTGGCGTCTCGTTCGATGATGGCAGCGAATCCCTTAGGGGCTCGCGTAACCGGCTCAGCGATCTTGTACGGGTACGGAATGAGGAGCATGAACTTCTCGAGCCGTACTTTGAGGAAGGACTCGTCCATTCCCTTGTAGCGGCCTTTGAGGAAGAGCTCCATACGCACTCGATGCCCCTCAGCAAGCCATTCGGCTGCCTTCTTGGCCTTCAAACGCATATCGTTCTCTCCAGTGCCCACCTTTATCTGTACTTCCTTGGTCTCGGAGACCTTGGCCTTAGAGCGGGCGGCACTTTCTCGTTTCTTCAGCTCGTACTGAAATTTACCATAATCCATCACTTTCGCAACGGGAGGGACGGCATTCGGCGATATCTCGATAAGGTCCAAACCGGCCGTCTCAGCGGCTTTCAGGGCCTCAGATAAGGAGATAACGCCTAGGTTTTCACCCTGGGCGCCTATGACGCGGAGCTCGCGTGAGGTGATTTCTCGATTGATTCGGGTTCGTTCGGTACTCAAAGCGTGTTGGAGGGAATATACCACGTAAATACTGGCTAATCAACGGATTTCGGGCTATTCTCTGGCCACAGGAGGTAGTAGAACATGAAACTGACCCCGGTGATTCCGGCCACGGAATACGATGGCGTTGATGAAGACGACGAAGAACCGAAAGAAAACAGGTTCATGCGCATTCTGAAAGCCATCCTGATCGCACGGGCCGAGCTGTGGGGCCTCATGCCGCCCCGTCCCTGATCCGGTCCTTCGGGACCGCCCCTTCAACGCGGCTTGTCTCCTCCCGGAGCAAGTCGCTTTTTCTTTGGTAACTTTCCGAGGAACGGGAGATATATGTCTTCTTTTATAGGTATAAGACGCTCTTTGCGATTCATTCGGTCGGTAAACTCAACAGGAGCATCGCTGACGACGGCAAGCGGAATGGACTCATTCCCTTCGCCCATTGTCAGGACCGCAGCTGCAGCGAGGGAGTCGACGACCGACACGGTCTCGAATCGGAAGGGTCGTCCGAAAAGGTCCTTCTCCTTTCGGTAATCCTTAAGACCTTTCATGCCTGCGTAGCCGAGCGCGATGCCGGTGATTCCAGCTCGAAGAGGGGTAAGACCGCTATCGGTAATGATGACCCCGAGTTTCTT
>JAQBRG010000006.1:0-14705 GCA_028286615.1 Parcubacteria group bacterium
GCAGAGCATAGTGAACCGATGGTCCGCCTTAGATGCGGCCAGAGATTAACGGATATAAGTTACCCTGGGGATAACAGGCTAGTTCCGCCCAAGCGTCCATAGCGACGGCGGAGTTCGGCACCTTAACGAATCGGGGTGCCATGCGAGTAATCGCATGAGTCTGGTTAGTAACAAACTTGGCTCAAGTTGTTACTGATTCAAAAATATGGCTTATAACGGTGAAACCCATTTTATATTTCCATCATGTGGAAAATGTACTATGGGCAATACCGTGGGAAGTCTAACTCAATTACAGCGATCAATAATTATTGGAACCATCCTTGGCGATGGGTATCTGCGAATTGTTTCAGGAAGAAAGGGAGCTTTGCTCGAAGTTAATCATGCGCTTTCTCAGAAAGAGTATGTTGACTGGAAGTACACAATGCTTAAACCATTGTGTAAGAGCGGCCCAAAGATTCGTGCGACAAACGGTACGCGCGTTGCGTATCGATTTACCACGAGACAGCATCCTGAAATAACAGCTCTTCATCAGTCCTTCTATGGAGAAGGAAAGAAGAGCATTCCAGACAACCTCGTCCTGGATCCAATAATGCTGGCTGTATGGTTTATGGATGACGGGAGTAGATGTCGAGCGAGTGATGTGTACTTAAATACACAACAATTCTCTCTAATCGATCAAGAACAATTAAGGGCAATGCTTTTAACTCTTGGAATAGAAAGTTCACTCAACAAAGATAAGGAATACTCAAGGATACGCATTAAGAAATCCTCGATACCTCTTTTGTTTGAACTTATTTCTCCTTATGTAATCTCATCCATGACATACAAATTGGGTTATGACCCCGTAGAGACTTGCTTCCTTAGCGAAGCGGAGTCGCTCTCGTGAGCGGCTAACACGCCATCTCCTCTCATGTGATCGAAAGGATGAAGATATAGTCCGATCCTTCTAGTAATAGAAGAAAAACTTGCCTGACAGCGATGTCGGCTCACCTTAGCGCGGGGCTGGAGAAGGTCCCAAGCGTTTGGCTGTTCGCCAATTAAAAAGGTACGCGAGCTGGGTTCAAACCGTGAGGAGTCTTCAATCTACGGATTGGAACTTCTCACCGTTTGAATCCCATTGAGTTTCTGTTGTCAGAACCAATAAAGTGCGATGTGAATGTCTTTTCGTCTTGAAATTAAGATAGAACCAACCATGACACGGCGGTCTACTACAGGAATATAGTAGAACAAACTGACTCATATCGGTGGAACCCTACTCGAAAGAGGGGTAATACCGAGGGAAGCCGTAAGGTGCCCGTAGAGACTACACGTCAGTCATCCAGAACGGATGAAGATATAGTCCGATCCTTCCAGTAACGGAAGAAAACAAAATGCGTGAGACAGGTTGGTCTCCTATCTACTACGGGCGTTGATTCTTGAAGAGGCTTGCCCCTAGTACGAGAGGACCGGGGTGAACTGACCTCTGGTCTACCTGCTGTCACGTCAGTGGCACTGCAGGGTAGCTATGTCGGGAAGCGATAACTGCTGAAAGCATATAAGCGGGAAGCGCGCTCTAAGATAAGGAATCGTTATGAGACTCCTAGAAGATTACTAGGTTGATAGGCTTTAGATGGAAGCGCAGTGATGCGTTGAGTCGAGAAGTACTAATATGTCCAGTTTTCTGTGCGGAACTCTGTGCGTCACAATGTTTTTGTTCTAGTTCTCTGAATTCAATACCTATTTACATACGTCGTGGACGCTAAACGCGCCTACGATGCTGGTGATTTATCGGAAGGGCCATACCCGTTCTCATTCCGAACACGGCAGTCAAGCCTTCTTGAGCCGATGGTACTCCTTTGGGGGAGAGTAGGTTGTCGCCAGCATCGTGGGCGTGTTTTCGTATCAAAGTCTATACATTGGCCGCTGCTTTTCGCAGCGGCTTTTGTTATATAGGAATGTGTGTTCTAATCGCATACAGAAGCAAAGGGGAAAGAAATGGATCACCGAACGAGGATGAGGTCCGCAGTGGTGCTGGCGCTTGCGATGGCCACAACTCAAAGAAATATGATCATCATTATTGATGACGACGAGAGAAGTGAGAAGGGCGAGGAGCTTATGCTCTGGGACGGCCTAGACTACGAGATGTTTCGGTACAGACCAGGGCCGATGCTTGAGCGAGCAGCCCTAAATCCTATCGAGTCCCTTCTAAGAGAAAGAGCTCACGAACGAACTCCGACTCTAGACGAATTTATCCTTGACCACACATCCCTGAACTTCGATGGATTCAGACGGAGAGAGCCAAACTACGAACGCGCCTTCAACCAGAAAATACCCATACCTCGAAAGCTTGGCAGAAATATGAACGCCTCTCGGAAAGGGAGGAGACAGGGTTAAGTCTTCTTTGGGGAGATTGTTCCTACAAAACGAACCGCTGCGCCCTCACGCAGCGGTTTTTGTTTTCCTATATACTAGTACCTATATGGCTTTAAGTTGGGGACAAAGGAGACGCGTCTTAATAATTGGTGGAGCAGCTGCTGTACTGGTCGCGTTTATTGCGATATTGGTTATTGCTATTGCATACGACAAACCAACTTGTGTAGACAACAAGCAGAACCAAAACGAAGAGGGAATAGATTGCGGAGGAAGTTGTCAGTATTTGTGCAAAGCAAGCGTGACTAATGCACGCACAATTTACGCACGACCCCTTTCTCCAGTGTCAGGACGCACGGACGTTATCGCGTTAGTGGAGAACCCAAACCGCACAGCTGCTGCGAAAGACGCGCACTACACAATTGAACTTCGTGGAGACGATGCGTCCCTCATCGCAAAGAAAGAAGGAAGTATAGATCTACCTCCAGGCACAACTGTCCCTGTGTTTATTCCAGGACTTTTCTCGGGGTATCAAACTGCGGTTACCGCATTCTTTCTGCTTGATGATACGAATGTTAACTGGTATCGATACGAAGAAGAGAGAGTGCTTCCAGTTGTGGGAACGATAACCATTTTGGATACTGACACTCCTCGCATAACAGCCGTACTTCAGAACCCCTCGGCGTATCCGATGCGGAACGTGCAGGCGGTCGTAACGGTATTTGATGCGAAAGGGAATGTTATAGGAGCCTCACAGACCGTGCTCTCAGAAATTAGTGCACGAGGAAAAGCTGATGCAGTGTTTACTTGGCCCGATGCCTTTCCACAGCAAGCAGTAAAAGCAGAAGTACGACCAACCCTTCCGCTTACAGCCGTATGAGTCCAGCTGTACGAAGCAATCCTATCAAGGCACTTCTTGCGGAGTGGCCCCTTCTATTCGTTGCGCTGGCTATCGCATTTCTTGGCATCCTCACCATGCATCCTTTCGGAGGTACTGAATCCCTCGCTCCTCGACAGATTGTATGGGTTGCAGCCTCTACTGTTTTGTATCTTGTGCTCGCTTCAGTTGATATACGTTTTATTCGACGCACACCTGTAATCATTACGGGCTACGGCATCGTGGCGTTCCTCCTTTTGCTTCTTCTCGTTGCAACGCATGCGGTGCAAGGAGCCAAGTCATGGTTCGACTTTGGTGCCTTCTCTTTCCAGCCAGCTGACCCTGCAAAGATTATTTTCATAGCGCTTCTTGCACGCTACTTCTCGAGACGGCACATGGCTATCGGAGACTTCCGTACCATTATTCTCTCAGGCGTATACGTGGCAGTTCCTATTCTGCTCATTCTTGTAGAACCAGATCTTGGTACTGCTGCGATTCTTTCGTTCGTGTGGTTCGGCATGATCTTGATATCAGGCATATCAAAGAAACACCTGGCCATAATTCTTGGTATCGGTCTTATAGCAGCAGCAGGGCTCTGGAGCTTCGCGCTCCATGATTACCAACGCACCCGTATTGTCTCCTTCCTTAATCCGGCTGCAGATATTCACGGATCAGGATATAACGCGTATCAAGCAACGGTTGCTGTTGGTTCAGGAGAGCTTTGGGGGAAGGGCATTGGATACGGTACGCAAAGCAAACTACGGTTCCTTCCCGAATATGAGACAGACTTTATATTCGCTGCTTTTGCTGAGGAGTGGGGATTCGGTGGAGTGCTGCTCGTGCTCGTGCTCTACGGTCTTTTGCTTGCTCGTCTTATTGCTATAGCCCAGCGGTCAGCGACAAACTTCGATGCATTCTTTACGCTTGGTGTTGCAATACTCTTTACTGCGCACATAGGAATTCACACTGGTATTAACCTAGGCATCCTTCCTGTTACCGGTACCACTATTCCGTTCATGAGTTATGGAGGCTCGCACTTAATTATGGAATTCGGTGCACTTGGTATTGTCGCGTCTCTGGCTCGCGAAGCGCGTAGCGTACCGCGAGGAGCTGCAGGACAGGAATACGAGGGTTAGTTTCCGTATAACGCGAAAGTCGCGTTTGCCATACCCTCCAGAGAAAACTCAGTATATACGCGCTCGTACAGCGACGCGCCAAGCTTCTCTCGAACAGTTGAGTCTCTAACAAGAATACTGAGTGAGTTTGCAACAGCCTCAATATCTCCTGAAGGAACCAGTATGCCTGTTTGGTTGTTGGTTATAACTTCAGGGATACCCCCGACATTACTCGCAACTACAGCAAGCTTTGCGAGACCTGCTTCAAGCAGCACGTACGCAAGACCTTCAGAGCGAGAGGGGAGTAAGAAAATATCTAGAGCGCTTAAATAGCTTGATGCGTTTTCTACGTGCCCACAAAGACGAACGCTGTCTGTAAGCCCTAGCGCTTCGATCTTTCTCTCAAGAGCGAGGCGTTTTTCTCCT
Organism: Parcubacteria group bacterium; assembly: GCA_028286615.1. Lineage (GTDB taxonomy): Bacteria > Patescibacteriota > Minisyncoccia > Phycocordibacterales > Phycocordibacteraceae > C7867-001. The sequence goes on from JAQBRG010000006.1 coordinate 4,768, forward strand.
TCGCCCATAACAACATACCCAACCTCTGGAAACGATTTGGCCAGCTTCGCGAACGCCTCTATCGCTACATCAAGCTGCTTTGTTGGGTGTAGTTCTGCGATGGTGCCAACCCACATAGTTTTTTTACTCTCAGGCCACAGTTTCAAACGTGCCTCCTCTCGTCCCAAGAGTGCATTTCCAGAAACGCCGTTATGTATAACGACAATACGGTTTGAGATGAACGGCATAGACCGAGTATCGCGTTTCGCAGCGTCTGATACACAGACAGTCTTATGAGAGAGAAGAATGGTTACGTAGTGCACGAACCAAAAGATAACCTTCTGCCAACCTGGACGAGCTTCGTTAAATGCCCAGCCATGTGCGGTAAATATGATATGCGGAATTCCGCAGACACGGCCGGCAAGGACTGCAAAGAAACCTGCCTTTGAACTGTTTGCGTGTATAACATCAGGACGCATCTCCCGTACTCGCTTAAGGAGCGCTTTGTAGGAAAGGAACTCGGACTTAAATCCAATATCCCTTTTCATTGTTTGTATTGATTCAACAGGAACACCTGATGCTTCTAATCTTCGAGTTAGTTCTCCTGGAGTACCTGAAATTACGGTGGGAAGATACCCTGCATCTTTTGCACTTGTCGCTAGATCATATACGTAGCGTTGAGCTCCGCCCCAGTTAGACTTGGTTATGACGTAAAGCACCTTTTTGGGGTCTTGGGGGGAGGAGGGGTGCGCTCGGGACGACATATGAGATACTGTTTCTTGTAGTATACCTCCCATGATTCACGGTGGCCCGCGCGCTTCAGCGCTTCTTTTCCTAGGCGATATCGCCACATTTGCACTATCTCTTTGGATTACGCTGCTTATTCGGTACCGAGAGCTGCCAACTGAGGAGCGATTCTTTGATCACATTGTTCCGTTTACCATCCTGTTTGCTCTCTGGGCTCTTATCTTTTATATGTCTGGCCTCTACGGCAAGCGCATCATTCTCTTCAAAAGCTCGCTTCCTAACGCCATTGTTAAGACGCAGTTCTTCAACATAGTCTTAGCAGCACTCTTTTTCTTCTTAGTGCCTGGCGTAGGCATTGCTCCAAAAACCAACTTGGTTATCTATCTGGTTGTCTCGCTCGTTCTCATTTTCACTTGGCGTCTTGGTATTTATCCGAAGATAACTATCCCGCGTACTCGCTACCAAGGAATGCTCATCGCCGAAGGAGGTGAAGCAGAAGATCTTCTTGCTGAAGTTAATGGCAACCGACGCTACCATCTTAGGTTTTGTTCCGTTGCGACTCCGGCTGAATTAGACCTTCTTTCTGACGAAGAACTTAACAACCGTTTCTCAACGGAGTGTGTGGACATGGTTGTGGCAGACGGCGGAAAGGCAGATGTGCAAATGTTGCTCCCTCGTTTGTACGCACTCCCTGCACTTGAGAAGGAATCTCAATTTATAGATTTTGCTGACATGTACGAAGAAGTCTTTGACCGCATCCCGCTATCTCTGTTGCACCAGGGGTGGTTTATGCAGAATGTTTCAGCGAGAACACCTATTCTTTACGCTGTTGCAAAACGCATCATTGATATCGTAGGCGGGCTGGCAATGGCGCTTGCCACTCTTATTGCCATTCCTTTTATATGGTTTGCAAATGCGCTTGAAGGGAAGGGTCCTCTTTTTATTGTTCAAGACCGTATAGGAGCGCGAGGAAGTCACGTGCGCACGCTGAAGTTTAGAAGCATGACCGCAAACGATGCAGGGGCCTGGCACGGAGAGACTGAGAATAGGGTTACTAAAGTAGGAGAGTTCCTAAGGCTTACAAGCCTCGACGAATTCCCTCAGTGTCTTAATGTGCTCAAAGGCGAACTCTCGCTCATCGGACCAAGAAATGACATGACGGTACTTGGCAACCGTCTTGCTGAAGCCCTCCCGTACTACACGATGCGCTACCTCGTTAAGCCAGGCATCACAGGCTGGGCACAGATTAATCAGCAGTATGAGCAGGGGAATATAAGCCCGCAATCTGTGGAGGAAACGAAGGTGCGTTTGGCGTACGACTTCTATTACATAAAGCACCGTTCGCTTGGTTTGGATATCGTTATCGCACTCAAGACAATCAAGCGTATGTTTTTCCGTGTGAGTTCCTGGTAGTGTAAGTTATCTATATGAAGCACACAGTCCTTATAACCGGTGCGGCAGGGTACGTCGGTACTATGCTCGTTGAACACATGGCCAAGCGCGATGACGTTGAACGAATCATCGGTATTGATAAAGAGCCAATGCCCGAGATGTTAAATAAGCAGGAGAAGCTTCGTTACGTCCATGCAAATCTCGCAGACGGAACCTGGCAGCAATTAATAGCTGACGAGAAGCCGGACATCATAATCCATACCGCTTGGCAGATACGAATGCTTTACGGCAAAAACGATGTTACCTGGAAGTGGAATGTTGAGGGTTCAAAAGCAGTCTTTGCATACGCGTTCGCAACCCCATCCGTTGAACGATTGGTGCATTTCTCTACCGTCTCTTCGTACGGCGCGTTCGCTACCAACACCTTTGAGCATCGCTTCAAAGAAGATGAGCCCATGCGAGAGACAGAATATCTTTATGGAGTTGAGAAGGCAGCGGCTGAAGATGAGCTCAATAAGATTGTTGCAGCCGCATCAGAACAAGGTCCGAAGGTTGCTGTGGTACGTCCTGCCGCCATAACTGGTCCCCGGGGTCGTTACATGCGCATTCGTTTTGGTCTGCAAGCGGCACTTTCTGGACAACTAAAAGGAGGAATCTACGGACTTGTGTCTGCGCTTGTCTCCCTCGTGCCCGCAACCAAGGGATGGGTACGCCAATTCATTCATGAGGATGATGTTACCAACCTTGTAACCATGCTCGCTTTTGACGAATGGAAGGGAGGACGCCTTGAAGCTTTTAATATCACTCCTCCGGGAGAGCCGGTGTATGCAGCAGACATGGCGCGTGCTGTTGGAAAGAAGACGCTACCTATCATGCCGTGGATGGCACGTCTGGCGTACTTCTTTTTCTGGCACGGCACTCAGGGAAAAATTCCTACAGCTCCGGGCTCGTGGCGTTTCTACTCCTACCCGCTCGTTGTTGACGGCACAAAACTCACTCGCCTCTGGGGATACCAGTACAAACACGAGAGCTTCGATGCCTTTTACTACACTGTTGGCACATACGAATCTTTTGTTCCTGAGGAGTTGCGTCGCCACAAGGCATGAATATAGACGGACGCGCTATCGCAGCAGATATTCTTGGGAAAGTCAGAGCGGATCTGGCGTTGCTTCCTAAGCCACCAGTTGTACGAGCTATCGTTATGCAACCTTCAGCAGCAACTGAGTCCTACCTAAAAGTTAAATCCTCGCGAGCTAGGGATGCCGGTATGGAACTTGAGGTAATCGCTATTCCTGAAGACCATGTAACAACCGACGTGCTGGCCGCAATGAATGAACGCGGAGCTGACGCCATGCTCGTTCAGCTTCCGTTGCCATCACATATTGATACGCAATCGATACTCGATGCCATTGCGCTTGAACAAGATGCGGACGTGCTCTCGACACTTGCGCACGCGCTATTTGAATCAGGGAACGAACAAGCACTCCTCCCTCCAGTTGTAGATGCAGTTAAAGAAATTTTAATGAGAAGCAACATCGAGCCGAAAGGGAAGAGAGTAACCGTTGTTGGAAAGGGATGGCTCGTGGGAGAACCCTGTGCAGCGTGGTTACGCAATCAGGGAAGCGAAGTTACGGTGGTGACGCGTGAGACTGAGACCGCTGAGTTTGTGAGTGCGCTTAAGAACGCAGAGATAATCATTTCTGGTGCAGGTGTCGCTGGTCTTATCAAGCCTGAACACCTATCCGAAGGAGTTGTACTTATAGATGCCGGCACCTCTGAGTCGGGAGGCTCTATTGCGGGAGATGCGGACCCGAGTTGCGCAGATATCGCGTCAGTATTTACCCCAGTTCCTGGGGGCGTGGGCCCACTTGCGGTTGCCTGTCTCTTCCGCAACGTCTCTATTTTAGTGCAGCGTCGTGGATTGCGGAGTCTGTAAAAAGCCGTATAGTAAGCACATTATGCGTTTTCTACCTGCTCTCGGCGTTCTCGTGGTCGCCGGTCTTCTCGGATGGTTTGCCATTACTACTCAAGGTGCGGAATCTAAGTTTCCCGTAAAGCTCGGTCTTGATTTGGCTGGCGGTACGGAGCTTATTTATAGAGCTGATACCAGCACTATTACGGCCGACAAGCAGGGAGCCCTTAACTCTCTTCGTGATATTATCGACCGTCGCGTGAACCTCTTCGGTGTTGCGGAACCTCTCGTCGAGCTCGAGCGATCAAGTGCTGTTGCAGGAACCGTTGAAGACCGCCTCCTCGTTGAACTTCCAGGCGTTACGGATGTGAAAGCTGCGGTTGATGCTATCGGCAAGACGCCTGTACTTAACTTCAAGCTCGTAAGGAATGTGGCTAAGCCAACAACCGTTGGAACCACTACTTCTCTTAATATCCAGAAGGACTACACCGAGACAGGTCTTACCGGACGCTACCTCAAGAACGCAGAGCTTCAGTTTAGCCAAGGCGGAACATCAGGTGTCGCGAATCAACCGGTTATCGTTCTTAACTTTACCGAGGAAGGAGCTGCGCTCTTTGAGAAAATAACTCGTGAAAATGTAGGAAAGGAACTCGCTATTTTCCTAGATGAGGATGTAATCTCATCCCCAGTTATCCAGGAGGAAATCTCAGGAGGCGCAGCAACTATCACTGGTAGCTTCACTCCTAACGAAGGACGTGAGCTCGTACGTAACCTTAACTTCGGCGCGCTTCCTGTGCCTATCGAACTGGTATCAAGCAATACGGTTGGAGCAACGCTTGGTGCTGACGCGTTCCATGCCGGTCTTCTTGCTAGTGTCATTGGTTTTGCGCTCGTCGCACTCTTTATGATCGTTTGGTACCGTCTTCCAGGAATTGTTGCTACGGTAGCGCTCATCATTTACGTACTTATTACGATTGCGGTTATTAAGTTCGTTCCGATAACCCTTACTGCCTCTGGTATCGCAGGGTTCATCCTGTCTATCGGTATGGCCGTGGATGCGAACGTTCTTATCTTCGAACGCATGAAAGAAGAAATCCGCCAGGGCAAGGGAGGAAGGGAAGCGGTACGTATTGGATTCGCTCGCGCATGGCCTGCTATCCGTGACGGCCACCTCACCATGCTTATCTCAGCAGCCATTCTCTTCTGGATTGGTACGAGCTTGGTACAGGGCTTTGCTCTAGTGTTCGGATTCGGTGTTATTGCTTCGCTTATCTCAGCCGTTGCTATCTCACGCGTATTCCTTCTTGCTATCGTGCCTGAAGAAACCACAGGTCCATGGCACTTCCTCCTTGAGGCAGGGTTTGGCCGTAAAAAGAAGTCTAATTCTTAATATATGTTTGCTGTAACTTACCGTCGTAACTTCTTCATCGCCATCGCGCTTATAGCGCTTGGGTCTATCGCTGCGCTCGTCATCATTCGCCCGTCGCTCTCAATTGAGTTCACTGGAGGTTCGCTCGTTGAGGTTGCGTACCAGGATGTCCGTCCAAGCCATGAAGAACTCGTAGCAAAGGTTGGTACGCTTAACTACGGCAACCCATCAGTTCGTGAGAGTGGAGCAAATGGCGTGACGGTCCGTACTCGTACTCTTACTCCTGAAGAGCATGTGGCACTCCTTGCTGCACTCTCAGACGCAAATACTCGTCCTCTTACTGAGCTTCGTTTCAACTCCATCGGCCCATCTATTGGAAACGAACTTGCTATCAAGGCCCTATACGCCATTGCTGCAGTTATCCTCGCCATCGTGCTCTACATCGCGTGGGCATTTCGACATGTATCTCGTCCGGTATCCTCATGGGTATACGGACTTATTGTGGTGGCAATTCTCGTGCATGACCTTCTTATTCCTGCCGGCTTCTTTGCCATCTACTCGTTCTTTACGGGTGCGCAGATAGATACGTTGTTCGTAGTGGCGTTGCTCGCAATTCTCGGATATTCCGTGAACGATACTATTGTTATCTTCGACCGTGTACGTGAACACCTTCGCACGAACGAGGAGCGTAATGTTCGCGAGACGTTTGAGGTTACTGTAGGCAAGTCTATTACGGAAACTCTCGGACGTTCAATAAACACCTCAGTTACCGTTATTCTTGCCCTTATCGCACTTGCGGTCTTTGGCAGCAAGGAGACCATTGAGTTCGCACTCGTGCTGCTTGCCGGCGTTGTTGCAGGTACATACTCATCTATTCTCCTTGCGGCACCGCTCCTGGTCCCTCTTTCAGAAAGGTTCGCCACTAAGACTTCTCCAAAGAAGAAATAACTCACTTATGATTATCGGCATAACTGGTACAAACGGATCAGGGAAGGGCGCGGTTGTTGAATACCTTGTAAGCGCCAAGGGATTTTCTCGCTACACCGCTCGCGTCGTTATTCTTGAGGAAGCGAGAGCACGGCATGCAGAAGTTGATCGTGAAGGGATGCGCGAGGTAGCGAACGCGCTACGCAAAGAGCACGGCCCTGCTTATGTTATTGAGAAGATGTTTGAGATGGCAAAGGACGATACGAATGCAGTTATGGAGTCGGTCCGCACTATCGGAGAAGCTGAATTCCTTAAGACCAATAAAGCTTTTATAATTGCTGTTGATGCAGACAGAAAGCTTCGCTACGAGCGCGTTGCAAACAAGTCTGAGGCAGACCAGATAACCTTCGAAGATTTTTGTAAGTTAGAAGACAGGGAGATGTCGTCTTCAGAGCCGTGGGACATGAACGTGTTTGGGGTTATGCAGCTTGCTGATGCGCGCATTGAGAACAACGGTTCGCTTGAAGATCTGCATGCACAAGTTGATGCCGCGCTATTAACACTTAAGCAGCCTGCATGATTCTTGGAATTGCAGGAACACTTGGTGCTGGAAAGGGGACTGTCGTGGAGTATCTCGTAGAAAAGAGAGGGTTTAATCATTTTTCAGTCCGCGAGTTTTTATGGCAGGAAGTGGATCGTAGGGGATTAGAACGTGTACGAGACAACCTTAGTATTGTCGCAAATGATCTACGCGCTAAGTTTGGAGCGGGTTACATAACTAAAGAAATGGTTGCCCAAGCAGAGAAAGGGGGTGGAGACGCAATCATAGAATCTCTCCACACAGTAGGCGAAGCTGAATACTTAAAAAGTCACGGAGCTATTATAGTCGGTGTGGATGCCGATATTCATATTAGATATAAACGCATTACCGGAAGAGGGACAGAAACGGATCAGGTTACTTTTGAGAAGTTTGTTGAAGATAATAATCGTGAGATTGAATCAAAAGATCCAAGTAAGCACAATATTCAAGAAGTAATAAATATGGCTGATTATCGCATTCAAAATAGCGGTACTCTTGAGGAACTACATACTCAAGTAGATAGTATTTTAGCTAAACTTCAGAAATAAAACTCATGGAAAACCACTGGCAAGTTATCACTGGTGGACCGTGCTCAGGAAAGACAACGTTGGTAAATGAATTAGCTAGCCGCGGATACCAAACTGTCACAGAATCTGCCCGAGAATACATTGCGAGTGAACTTGCCAAAGGTGTACCTATGGAGGTTCTTCGTGCCGACCAGGCTCTTTTGCAGTCAGGCATCTTTGATCTAAAACTCATAAAGGAAGATGCTGCGCCAAGAGAAGGGGTGGTCTTTCTAGATCGCGGCCTTCCTGATACGCGCGCTTATTGTAGAGTGCATGCTGTTTCCGAAAGCGAGCTAATGGCAAAGGCGATTGAGACGGCAAGGTATGAGAATGTATTTGTTCTAGACTCGCTACCTATGCTTCAGGACGAAATTCGTACGGAAAGCGAAGAAGAAAAGAAGATTCTGCACGAAAGTACCCTGAATGTATATAAAGAACTTGGATTCAATATAATCTCTGTACCAGTAGGCACAATAGAAGAACGTGTAGATTTTGTACTAAGCAGGCTTAAGAAATAATTGTTCCCACAAAAGGATCTCCTGTTAGATAGTTTCCAAACTCTTCAAGTTTCGCGCCGTTAATAACAGCAACCTCAAGACCTAGTTCCTCAGCTTCTTTTGCAGCAACAGGATCAAAAGGGGAGGAGAGACCAGGATCCCATTCAGAAGGTATAAGTGTTCTAAACTCTGGCCAGCCAATCTGCTCTATCTTTGTAGCCGAAGGATCTTTCTTTGGGTCTGCGGTGTATACGTAATCAATATTAGAAAGGTTCACGAGTTTCTTGGCTCCTAAAGACTTCGCCGCAAGTACAGCACAATAGTCACTGGAGTTTCCAGGACGCCACCCAGCACCTATAACAACAGGATCGTTTGGAATTCTCTTAAAGTTTGGGTTCTTAAAAAAGCGATGGTGCGCTTGTTCTTTGAAGAGAGTACGAAGAAGGTGTCCGTTCATGCGTGTTGCATGGATACCAAGCCAGTCTGAATCTTCAGCCTCAAGATCTCCACATATTTCCTCCGCGGCTTCCTGATAGTTACGTGCAAGCTTGCCCCCTCCTGCGATTATAAAAAAAGAAAAGCCCTCGCGGGTTTTAGTTAATACGAACTCTCTGAATTTGCTGAGGAAGGAAACGTCTATACCATCAGGGACAATTAAAGACCCTCCAACGGAAACAACTATGTACTCACGTTTAGCACGGTGTAATGGCATGCAAGGCTTGACGGCTATTTCTATTATACGCCCATGTGCTTGAGTCACAACTTGTGGAAAAGAAATTCTGTTTCAGAGATATTTGACAACCTACTTTCTGGAAGCCATATTGAGATTGACACCGCACATTTAAGCAGAGGAGGCATCACATGGCCGAATACAGAGTTACAGGGAAAATCTCATACGCCACCACAGACCCAAATGGCCACCCTAAAGACTGCGTGAGGAGATTTGGAGCTGCAAACGACCAGGCCGCTCAAGAAATCGCCCGCGATCTCCCGGGGCCCAGTGCGTCCTGGACCGAGGTCTCGCTGGACCGCATTGACGTTGAGGAAAAGGTGACCGCAATTTCCCTATAAACATTTTCTAATTTACCGTTAGAAACCAAGCCGTTGCACCCACTGCAGCGGCTTTGTTTTAAGCCATTTTATACGGCTTGACGTGGTCTCAGAGCTCCTATAAGATACACCTACTGCCCCCACGAAGGGGCGGGGTTTATTTTCGCTCTTCGACAACTGAATAGTGCATACGTAAATGTAAAAATGGTAAGAACATAAGTTTTCTTGTGTTCCGCCTATTCTTAATGAGAGTTTGATCCTAGCTCAGGATGAATGCTGGCGACATGGATAAGGCATGCAAGTCAAGGGGGGCCGCAAGGTCAACCGGCAGACGAGGTAGTAACACGTAGGTACGCACCCCAAAGTCTGGTATAGCTCGTCGAAAGACGGGGTAATCCCGGATGGTCCCGCAAGGGTAAAGATTTATCGCTTTGGGAGCGGCCTGCGTAGTATCAGCTAGTTGGTAGGGTAAAGGCCTACCAAGGCTACGACGCTTAGGGGAGCTGAGAGGCTGACCCCCACCGATGGGACTGAGACACGGCCCATACTCCTACGGGAGGCCGCAGTCGAGAATCTTCCACAATGGACGAAAGTCTGATGGAGCGATGTCGCGTGATGGACGAAGTGCTTCGGTACGTAAACATCTTTTATGTGGGACGAAATTATTGACGGTACCACATGAATAAGGGGCTCCTAACTCTGTGCCAGCAGGAGCGGTAATACAGAGGCCCCAAGCATTATCCGGAATCATTGGGCGTAAAGGGTGTCGAGGCGGTTATGTTAGTCTTTCGTAAAATCCAGGAGCTCAACTTCTGGCCCGCGAGAGAAACGGCATAACTTGAGGTTGGGAGAGGTGTGTGGAACTCACGGTGTAGGGGTGAAATCCGTTGATATCGTGGGGAACACCAAAGGCGAAGGC
>JAQBRG010000003.1:0-278296 GCA_028286615.1 Parcubacteria group bacterium
CTCCTACGCCGTCCCCGAGCGTGTCAGCTGAGAACGCGGTAACAGCTAGAGCAACCGTGAGAGCCATGGTGCCCGTCTCAGATAGGTAGAAGCGTGCGGGTGGAATGTTGAACCACAAGAATGCAAACAAGGCTCCAGACACAGCCGCAGCAAAGGCAGCAAGAGAGAGCTGGCTCTGTGCAAAACCAATGCCCGCATAGGTCATGAATATAATCGCGAAGACTCCGCCTGCAAGCCCATCTATGCCGTCGATAATGCCTCCTGCATAAAGCGCGAGCGTAACCAGTACGAAAAAGAGAATGAAGAATGGACCAAGATGTAGAAGTCCTGCAAATGGAATACCAATAGCATCAACCCCGAGCTTCGCGTAGAACCACCATCCAATAAACGCACTCAGTGTAGCAACCAGAAGAAGTCTCCATCGCAGACTAAGACCCCCAAGCCCACGTGTTACTTCGAGCACGTCGTCCGCGAGTCCTACGAGTGCGCCAACCATGAGCGCAAAGATAGGAAGCCAGGTCTGGCCTCGATTTATGAAACCAAAAGAAGCAAACGGTTCTCCGAAGAAGAACCCAAGTACCAAGATACCTATCGCGGTTATAAGTGTCGCACCCCACACCACAATGCCACCCATACGTGGCGTTGAGACCTCACGCTCTTTATGAAGCTCATTAAAGAGCGGTGTGCCGTTCCCATCTCCCATACCCCTCTCCTTCCCCGCTTTCTTCTTCCACGCCTTATGCTTGTACAAGAAATGGGAAACAATTGGCGCGAGGCAGATACCGATTATGAAAGCGGCGACAAAAGGAATGAGGACTCGTGCAGCATCAAATATCATGGTTGTGTATTGGCAAAGTGTGCCTCGGTCCGTGTTAGCAATCGCTGCACATCGGTAAAGCGACCGTCTATGGTTGAACCTAGTACCACAATAGCTATTGGGTGGTCTATCCCAGCATCGTACACCACAGCGAGGTTTCCTCCGGCAAGGTCTGTGAAGCCTGTCTTTGAAAGCATTACGCCCGGAATACGCACCACGTCGGGGTTCGTGTTTGGAAGCGTGTGCACAACACCGTCCAAAGATTGAATGGTAAACGAGGATTCTATGGTTGCGTGCGCAATCTCAGGGGCTTTTGCAAGAAGTGCCCCTGCAAGTTTCGCTACATCTTGCGCTGAGCCATATCCCCCAGATACCGACGTGCTCTCATCAAGTCCCGTGCCGTTATATGCGTAGGTCTGGGAAAGTCCTGCCGCAGCTGCAGCTCCTGCAAGCAAGTTCTGTCCTGACAAGTTTCTTCGCTCCTCTGCTGTTTCAGCAATAGCTTCTGTAGCGTCGTTAGAGGAAGCAACGAGTGCAAGGCGTGCAATATCCTTAAATGCGAAACGCTCTCCAGCCACAAAACCGCTCTCGCCATCTGCGAGAAGTGCTGATTCGGTTATGGTAACAACTGAAGTCGAAGAAAGTGAATCAGCTGCAGCATACATAGTTAGTAGCTTCGTAAGGGATGCAAGAGGTAGCTGCTTGTTCTCGTTAACTGCAAACAAAGTCTCTCCCGTCTTAAGATCGTAAACAATGGCAGCTTTGCCTGTAAGGGATATGTCAGCGTACGCATTAACTGTCTGGGCAGATTTTTGAATGGCTGGCGCCTCTGTGATTGGTTGAGATTTTTCTTTAGAAAAGTACGGGGTTGTTATAACCGCAAGCCCGAGCACGAGCGAAGCTGCCACAAGTGCCGTTGCTGCTTGCTTCTTTGCATTGCGGCGCTCAAGCCGCTTTATAAGTGTCTTCAAATCGGGTTCCTGTGCCATGAATTTATGAGAGGTCTTCTGTAGCGATGGCAGCTTTTGCTTCTTCGGCCGAAAGGGCTGCAGCAAACTCGGTGTAGCGTGGAAGTTCGTCTGCTTTTGTAACACCAAGATGTGCGAGCGCGTCTATGGTTGGCTTGAAACGAGCACGACGTTTGTCTGTCGGATCTTCGCTGCGTTCAATAAGACCACGAAGCGTCAGAGCCCGTACTGCAGCAGCAGAATTAACACCACGCACCCAATCTATCTCTCCACGAGTGGCTGCTCCTTTATAAAGAATGAACGCAAGTGTTTCAAGACTCGCTTTTCCTAGATCTCGAGACAGTTCGCTTTCTCGAAGCTTCTTGATTGCTTCAGCAGCTCCTGGAGCGGTGCGTAGCTCAACTTCCTCGTCGGTCTCTATAAGAGCAAGACCCCGACCCTCAAGGCTGATACGAATAACGTTAATAGCATCAGTTAAAACATCCGCTTTAGCATCCAAAAGGCTCATGAGCCGTTTCTTTGAAATAGGCTCTCCTGCGGCAAAAAGAATAGCCTCAAGCGTAGAAGAAAGTGGGAGCGCCATAATCCTCTCAGGATACCTCGTTTACAGCACGAAGAGCAACCCTCGTCCATTGGAGACTAGAGGAAAGCAAAAAAGCTACATCTGAACATTGTTCTGTGTAGCTTTTTGATTTCTTGCTTCTTTTCTTGCAAGAATGAGATTTGAACGAAGTTGTATGCAAACAATCTTCCTTCTTCTCTAGATAGTCTGGATGTTAGTTTCTAAACGCGCTGATATCGATAGACATCATGTTTAAAACCAAGATCAAAGAGATAGTACGTGTCTCTGGGTTCCAGCTTCAAGTTGAAGCGTTCTCCCATACGCGTGGTGAGTACTGTTGTTGCTTCGCCGCCTTCGATACCGTGAAGATGTCCTAAATGCTGGACTTGAAGAGCGACACTCGAAATCCATGCGCCATTTCCGCAGAATAGGCGATATGGCAAAAGAGTAAAATGAAAAGCGCCTTGATGGCTGAGGTGTCTGCTAAGTTGCAAATGCTTTCCGCTATTGTGGATTGCAGCTACAAAGATTCTGTCGCGTGACGGACAAGGGAGTCCAGTCGTAATTGATACAAGCGATGAAGAAAAGTGTTTCCTTCTGTATGCTCGCTCGCGTCGCTGTAGACGAATCATTGCCAACCCTAATAACTTCTTGAATCCAGGATTCAAGTACCGTCCAGGACGACTCCTGGCGTCTTGGATGATCAGGTCTGTGGCCTCGTCTAGATGAGGATTGCACAGACGATCAAAGACATTAAGGAAGAAGTCTGCTTTTCTCGCAAACTCAAACTCGGCCATAAAGGCCCTTCGTGCAGAATGGTATTTCAGTTTACCTCTACTCGTTTTCACGAATATCTCCTTTTGACTATGTTGATGTAAAGGTCGTGCCGAAGATACATATAACATTTAAATACGGATATGTCAAATGCTCCTAATATAGGTTATATAATAGGGTTATGACATTTCTCGACAGCATCATTCTCGGTATCGTTGAAGGAATAACAGAGTTCCTCCCGGTTTCTTCAACAGGACATCTTATTCTTGCGTCTTCCCTTCTCGGACTTCCTTCTACCGAGTTCTTAAAGACGTTTGAGATTGCTATACAGCTTGGCGCCATTGCCGCAGTTGCTCTCTTGTACTGGCGTTCTTTTCTTAATCTCGGAATACTCAAGCGCGTTATTGTTGCTTTCACCCCTACTGCCATTATTGGCCTTGCACTTCATGATTTTGTTAAGGAGAATCTTCTAGGAAATGTGCAGGTTGTACTCTGGGCGCTCTTTATAGGAGGTGTGGCACTAATAGTCTTTGAGCTATTCCACAAAGAGAAAGAAACAGCGAAGGCGGAAGTACAAGACATAACGTACAAACAAGCACTTCTTATAGGCCTCTTTCAATCCATTGCTGTTATACCCGGTGTCTCTCGTTCTGCAGCAACCATTGTTGGTGGACTTATAGCGGGCATTCGTCGCGTAGCAATTGTTGAGTTCTCTTTCTTGCTTGCAGTACCCGTTATGCTGGCGGCTACAGGACTAGATCTTCTTAAGAGCTACAGTCTATTCTCAGTTAACGACCTCGGGAACTTAGGAGTCGGATTCGTAGTCTCGTTTGTGGTTGCGCTTATATCTATACGATTCCTACTTAAATACGTGCGAACACACACATTCATTCCGTTCGGCGTATACAGAATCCTAATCGCACTCTTATTCTTTTTCTTTGTACTGGCCTAAACGTTCTAACGGGAATTCATAAGCACAACGCCAATAAGTGCCAAGACAATACCTGCAACCTGAAGAAGGGAGAGATACTCTTTAAATATAAATATACCTAGAACAATGGTTGCGAGGGAGTACACAACAATGAAGGAGTTTGCATAGATGCCCAGCTCCTTGTGATGCATAAAGACAATAACCGTAAAGACTATTTGCACTGCATAGAAAAGGTACGCAAGAAGCATCCAGGGATTCGTAAGTGCTTGAACAAGTGAGATGCCTGCACTAGATTTCTTAATTATGGTATCCGCAACTGCAATAATGAGCCCGGAAAGAACGATAAGAATTAATTGTAAATAAGCGATCATATAATCTTATCCATAATGAGGCACCCCTGTAGAGGTATTAGTAATACGAATATCCGAGAAAGACTCGTGCTGCAGCACCTCAACTGCTCCTTGCTTAACTAATTCAAGAAGAGCTAAGAAGGAAACGATAACCTCAACCTTCTCAGCACTATCTTTAGAGAAGTCTTTAAACGAAAGTGTCATGGCGGTCTGCACACGTTTCAAAAGAGTATCCATCATCTCTTCGATAGTAATGAGAGGACGTACTCGTGCTTCGGGAAGCTTCTCAGCTTCTTTCTCAAGAGATGCTAGTGCGCGTGCAAGTGCTTCTGCAAGATTCTCTTTTGTTAAATCTCTAGATGGAGCAAAGGTAACTTCAGGTGCTCTCTCGCCTGCGGAAACCATAACTCCTGTACCAAATATCTTTTGTAGTTCCTGTCTCGCTTCTCGAACCTTTTCATACAATTCCAGACGCTTCTTAAGATCATCGATATCCTCTTCTTCCTCTGGAGAGAGTTCGAGTTCTGGTATAAGAGACTTCGATTTAATGAGAAGAAGTGTTGCAGCAACACCAATGAACTGGGCCGCTTCTTCCATAGGGAATGTTCCCTGTCCGCGTACGTAGGTTATGTAATCGTCCGTTATCTGCGTTATAGAGAGATCGCTCACGGACAGCTTCCGTTTCTCAATAAGGTCAAGGATAAGTTCGAAAGGCCCTTCAAACTCCCCCGCCTTGAGCGTATAGCCTGAATAGTTTGTTATTTGGTCGTCCATGATTCTATAAAAGCCAGAAGGAGACGCACAGGAGCTCCTGCAGCACCCTTAGCCAGCTCTTCTCCGGGAGCTGAGGTCATGCGAGGAGCGATATCGATATGTGCCCAAGGACAATCGAGCTCCTTGGCGAACTGCCAAAGAAAGATTCCTCCCTCGGTTGCTCCTCCGTAACGACTAACACCTACGTTTGCGAGGTCTGCAAAAGTTCCCTTAACCATATCATCGTATTCCTCCCACATAGGAAGTCTCCACACATAGTCTCCACTCCGTTCGCCAAGTTCTGAAAGCTGCAGAGCAAGTGAATCGTCTCTCGTGAGTACAGCGCTCGCATGAAGTCCAAGTGCAGCAACAGCAGCTCCTGTGAGTGTTGCAACATCAAGTACTACTGACGGCTTGAATCGTTTTGCGTACGTAATTGCATCAGCCAGGATAAGACGTCCCTCAGCATCAGTGTTCATTACTTCTATCGTCTTTCCAGAGAGAGATTTAAGCACATCTCCTGGGCGCATAGCCTGGTTTCCTGGCATGTTCTCAGCTGCAGGAATAAGACCGATGACATGCTTCTTAACTTTAAGTCTAGCTGCAAGAGCCACGGCATGAATAACAGAAGCAGCTCCAGACATATCCATATGCATCTCATAGATATGCGCAGAAGGCTTGAGGTTAAGACCACCTGAGTCGAAGGTTATGCCTTTGCCAGCAAGAACAATTGGTTTTCCAGCTGCCCCTTTGTATTCCATAACCGTAAAGGTTGGCTCTTCAGTAGAGCCCTTGGCAACACCTAGAAGTGCTCCCATACCAAGCTTCTCCATCTGGCTACGAGAAAGGATTGTTATGGTTATGGGAAGGCCTTTAGCTGCATCCTTCGCTGCCTTAGCAAGGCCCTTGGGAGTCATATCTCCTCCGGGAGTATTAGAAAGTTCGCGGCATGCGTTAACAGCTCTACCAATCTCTTGTCCTCGTTTTGCCGCAGCTTCGATAGATTTGGACGTAGCTCCGCAGATTAAGATTTCTTCTACATCTGTCCATCCTTCTTTCGGCTTTGTCTTGAATGTACGGAACTCAAATGCTGCCATCTCAAAGTTCTGAGATGCTATCGAAGAAGCTTCTTCAGCAGAAAGAGAAAGGTTAGAGAAGAGTGTTGGTGTTGCATCAAACTGAACAGCAATCTTTTTTGCTTTGTTCTGTTTTGCAGCTTGCACAATACTGCGACATACGATTACAAAGCGTCGCTCTGTCATCTCAGCAAACTTACCAACACCAATCTCTATCCACTCATTTCCTTCCGCGCGTACACTACGCTTAGTACCTTTCGGTTCCTCGGTTAGGCGAACGCGCACATACCCTTTCGGCGCCTTCTCAATAGCGTTTGTTGTGAAGGTCAGCTTCATACCTACTCTTTTTCCTTCTTTTCTTTTTTAACAACAGCAAGACCAAGCTCCGCTAGTTGCTTATCGGTAAGAGGCTTAGGTGCTTTCATTGCGGCTGTCTGGCCACCACGTGTCATGGGGAATGCCTGAACTTCACGGAGATAATTTTCACCCGTAAGGTTCATGATGTTTCGTTCAACACCAAGCGCTATGCCCCCGTGTGGAGGAGTGCCATACCCAAAGGCCTTGAGCATGTGTCCTACACGCTCCTCAGTCTCTTCCTCGGTGTATCCCATAACTTTGTAGGTGGCACGAAGAATCTCGGGCTTGTGTGCACGAATAGAACCTCCTCCTGCCTCAAAGCCGTTACAGACCAAGTCGTACTGCGTGGTGAGAATGTCCTCGATACGCTCGCCTCTCATAAGCCATTCGATATGCTCAGGGATAGGCATTGAAAACGGATTGTGGGTGAACGTCCACGTTCCTTCAGTGGTCTTCTCGAAGAATGGGAAGTTAACAACCCATGCATACGCAAGAATTCCTTTTTCCTTATCTTCTTCAGTGCGTAGGTCGAACTTATCAGCTCCATACTTCTCCATAGCTTCTGCGTATGGAATGCGAGGGAAAGGCTTTTGCTTAATGGTATGACCCATAGACTCTACTGTTTTCGTTATCATGTCCTCAATGAGATCCATAACTTCTTCCATGGAAACGAAAGACATCTCCAGGTCCAGCTGTGTGTGCTCAAACCCACGGTCTGCGCGAAGATCCTCGTCACGTACGGCTCGGGCTATTTGAAAGTACTTCTCAAAGCCGGCAGTCATGAGGAGTTGCTTGTACTGCTGTGGAGATTGAGGAAGCGCGTAGAATTTTCCCGGGTTAAGTCGAGAAGGCACTACGAAGTCGCGAGAACCCTCAGGAGTAGACTCTGTAAGGAGCGGTGTCTCTATCTCGGTAAACTTGCGGGCAAAAAGGTATTCGCGACAGATACGAATGAATTCGCTTCGGGTGCGAAGATTGTGTTGTAGGCGCGCAGAACGGAGATCAATGTAGCGATGCTCAAGTCGCACGCTCTCATCTATGCCGCTCGTGTCTGAACCAATATCAAAAGGCAGTGTGTCTGCGGCGTTCAGTATTTCGATACCTTTAATTTCTAGTTCGATATCGCCGTTCACCTTATCTGCCTGCACATTTCGTTCAGGCCGTTTGTTTACCATTCCGTCTACAGATACCACAAACTCCTGACGCACTTCTTTGGCAATTGCCATAAGCGCCTCATCTCCCGGAAGTACCACTCCCTGGACTATTCCGCTCATATCCCTGAAATCAAAAAAGACCATCTTTCCCTGGTCGCGACGCACGTCTACCCAGCCTTTAATGGTTACCTGCTCTCCGGCTTTTGAGGCCAGCTCCCCTATCATCGTTCGTTCCATAATATTCATAAAATAACACGCCCCCGCCTAATACGCTTCTCGCATCAGACGGGGGTCGCTTGGTCTTTATGGCAGACATGGCTTTGGAGGCAGATCGTCCTGTTCAAAGCGGACGGTTAGCTCCCCGGCAGTGCTTGTTTCGTACCCGGTAATAGCGAAGCCGGGTAGATCTTCCCGTTGCCTTTCCTGCCAGTCGTAAACATCTTTCCACCGGTTCTCCCCGGTAAAGAGTTTTGATGTCACAGCTACTCTCCTGTTTCCTGTCAGAATCGTAGCTTAAAAGTTAAGAAAAACAAGCTAGACAACGCCAATTGCCTTGCGCACCTGTACCATCTTTGCCTCAGCAACCTTGCGTGCTTCTTGCCCTCCTCTCTTCAAGATCCTGTCTATGTTTGCTGGGTTCTTGCTCAACGCCTCGTACCGTTCGCGCATGGGAGCAATAAAGGCATCAAGGTCTTCGACAAGTGCATCCTTAAGTGCCTTGTAGCTGCCTTTGTTAGCTTCGTATAGAGGTGCAAGTTCCTCTTCGGATTTGAGGAGTCTGTGAATAGCGTAGACGTTCTCCGGGCGTTCTCCCGACGAGTCTGTTGTTATGGTCATAACTTGCTTCGTTATTTCCTCGCGGCTCGCAAAGAGCGGGATAACATTCCCATAGCTCTTGGACATTTTTTGGCCGTCTATACCGGGCACCACAGCAACAGATTCCATGATGTGGTCCTTAGGGAGTGTGAAAGTATCGCCAAAGATTCTGTTGAACTTCTCGGCAGTATCGCGTGCGTATTCAATGTGCTGTTTCTGGTCCTGTCCAACAGGCACTACCGCAGTATCGTAGAGGAGAATGTCTGCCGCCATAAGCATGGGGTAGTTAAAGGTGCCTACCGATATCTCCTTGTTCTTTGCTTCAGCGTCTTTGTACGCGTGTGCTCGCTCGAGGTACGGCATGGTTGTAATGGTGTCGAAAATCCATGCAAGCTCGGTGTGTGCAGATACCTCAGACTGTTTAAAGATTGAAACCTTTTTAGGATCAAGGCCTGCGGCAACGTACGCGGTTGCTAATTCCCTGCTGAGCTTCCGCATCTCTTCTTTGTTCTGTACGAAATTAAGCGCGTGGTAGTCCGCAACCATGATAAAGCACTTGTATTCGCCTCCGTTAAGTAAATCAACTTGCTGGCGAATAGCACCAAAGTAGTTGCCAATGTGGAGGTCTCCCGTTGGTTTAATGCCGGAAAGGAGTACGGGCTTGTTCTTCATAAAAGTAAAGATACCACATATGCATTCTTGAGATATAAAGAAAGCCCCACCGAAGAGTCGACAGAGCGATCTCATTCAATGGGGCTGGCGGTTAGGCTTGTTTGTGCAGGCGGGGAGCAAGCGGCGAGATGAAGTTCATGTCCAGCCCGCTGCCGATGGCCGACTGAAGAACGATTTCTCGAACATCATCGGCGATGAAGCTGCGGCTGTCGCACAGGCCGACATCCTGGAGAATTGCTTTGCTCGTAGAAGTCAGCTTGTAGTCCTTGTGTTTGCACAGCTCAACGAGCTCGAAAATGGCCCGCTCGGCGCCTAGACCGAAAGTGAAAAGGTCTTCGCATTTTGCGATGACCGCAGTGATCAGCGTTTCCGACACTGCTGTGCCAGAACGAAGAATGAATTGGCCGTTTGTCATTACCTTTGCGTCCTTTACGCAGTTATTCTCTAAATATATACTAAGTAATATATCTGTATTTGTCAAGTCCTGTTACGTACATACACATAAACAAGTTCCGCCGGTCCAGAAGGACCGGCGGTTTCTAATTTGTAGTTGCTTCTGCAACTTTTGATGGCTCGTCTACGCCGCCTTCGCCTTGGGAGACTTCTCAGTCGCCAAGGTAGTGGCAGGATTTTCGATGCCGGTGATCTCGATTCGACACTGCACCCCGAAGAGAACAACATCCAGCTCGTCGCCAACTTCCTTGCCGATAAAGGCTTTTCCGAATGGCGCCGTATAGCTGTAGGTAGCCAAGGTCGGATATGCGTCGGGTTCGTCTTCGCCGCCGAGCACGAAAGCCTGTTCAGGTTTAGCGTCGCGGGTGTCCACGCACACGTAGCGCACCAGGTGTCCTGCCTGGACCCGTCTGAATTGCCGGGGTTCAGGCAGTGGCTGCGTGTCAGCGAGAAGCATTGCTGCTCTAGACACGTCAAGGGCAGTTAGGCTATTTTGCCGAAGCGTTTCATTCAAGACGTCGCGCTCTGCCTCATTCGTTGAGTTCGCCCGACAATCGCCCATAAGAGCGATTCTGTCACCGTTCATCTTTTGCTGTAGTTCGCTGTGCCGGTCCCACATTGCTGTAATACCGGGTTGAGTCCACTTACGCATACATTCCCCTTATGGCAGAAAAAGAACCGCGGCCCGAAATGGCCGCAGTTCGATACTATCTCTGACAATGCCTTTTGGCAACGATTAAGGACGCAGATTAAGCGAGGCACGAGTGAGCGGACCAACTCGTCCTATAGGGCTTATACCGTGGGAGCCCTGGTATGCCATAACAGCAGCTTGAGTAACAGGACCGAAGTATCCGGTAGGTGCAACCGTAAAGAGGCCTAAGGTTGTAAGTGTTTTCTGCAGCTCTAGTACCTCAGAATTCTGAGAGCCAATTGCGAGGTCTAGTGTGAATATAAATGGTGCAGAAGTCGTAGCGCCAAGTACCGTTGGAGTAGGAGCCGTGACTACAGAGGTTTGAGGAAGACGCGGCACTGAAGGAGACGTAACCTTAGTGGTTGTTGTGCCTCCTCCCCCGCCACCCTTCTTTTTCTTCTTGGAACTTCCGCCACCACCTCCCCCGCCACCTCCGCCAGAGCTAACAACTGCTGTTACGTTAACGAGACGAGTGCTGGTTGCTGTGTTGCCTGCCACATCGCTAACAACGTAGCTAAGGGTATAGCTTCCAACGGTTGAAGTATCAACAGCACCAGAAACAACAATGCTGCTCGTTAGGTCCCCATCAATATTGTCTGTAGAAGTTGCTCCCGGATCTGTAAACGCTATTCCAACTGTTAAGGAAAGTGGGTTGTCACCTAGAATCGTAATAATTGGAGCGATGGTATCTAGCGAGGAAGTGTAAAGCGCATTGTAGACGTTCAGACGTTTGCCGGATACGGTCTTTCCAGAGAGTGCAGGAAGCGGGTCTCCTGAACTCAAAATAAGATCAATAACTTCATCTGTTGAGAACTCTGGATGGAGTGCCTCTACAAGAGCCACGGCTCCTGCTACGTGCGGAGCTGCCATAGAGGTGCCGCTGAGGTAGCTGTACCCTCCAATAACCGTACTCAAGATGTTTACGCCAGGCGCCCCGATATCAACCGAGTCTTCTCCATAGTTAGAGAAAGTAGCAAGATTGTCGTTCTGGCCAGTTGCCGCAACGCTAATGATATTGGAGGTAGTGTACTGCGCTGGATATGCAGGGGTGTTTGATGCGCTTTCGATAAACGGAAAGTTATCCAAATTGTCTCCCACTTGGTCTGCGGCGCCATTCGCTGCTGCTGCAACAAAGATGCCGCCCGCTGCTTCAAAGCGCTGGATAGCCTCCTCCTCAGCAGCTGATGGAGCAGAACCGCTAAAGCTTGCGTTGATTATCTTTGCTCCGTTCTGGATAGCAAAGTCTATCGCACGCACTTCAGAGGCCGTATCAAGATCGAAACGCAAAGCCATAATCTTTGCGTTTGGCGCTATGCCAATAATGCCAAGACCGTTGCCTTTGGTTGCTGCAATAGTTCCTGCAACATGCGTGCCGTGTATCAAATCAGTTCCAGATCCCGAAGGCGTTGGATTGTTATCGTTATTCTTGAAGTCATATCCATGCAAACAACCTCCGACGATGGTTACACCATTCTCGTCCACACAGTTAGATCCGTCCCACATGCTTCCAGCTAAGTCTGCTTGTGCGAAGTTAACACCGGTATCGATAACAGCCACTACAACGTCTTGTCCCGTTGAGAGTGCCCACGCTTCTTCAGCGTCTGTGTCCGCGTCGTCAGTGCCTGTTATACCGTTAACAACCTGTCCTGTGTTTTCTAGACCCCAGAGCCTATCTGCAAACGGGTCTGTTGTTGTAGAAAGCGCCTCTATTGAACGCACGAAGTTCGGTTCAGCGTATTCAACGTTTGGATCTGCCTCAAGTTTGGATAGGAGCATGTCTACAGAGTCTTCTTGAGAGGAGTAGACGGCTATGTTCTGGTCTGTAAGTAAGTCTTTCTGTTCAAGATCAAGACTCGCAGCTAGATCAGTTGACGTCTCTTCCCCCGCTTCCTCGGATAGATCTACAGACTTATCTTTAAACTTAACCAGCACTTCTCCAGCAACATACGTATCTGGATCTATAACAGGCTGTTCAATTATTTCTTCCTCAGGAGCCTGAACTTCAGGCTCAGTTGTTGCTACTTCAGGAGTGGTTGTGGAGACTTCAGTAGCTGTCTCTATTACAGGCTCTGGCGCAAGAACGGCCTCTTCGTCAGCAAACGCAGAAAAGGGCCCTGCTACGAAAGCCACCAAGGTTATAAGCGCAACCAATTGCTTAAAAGGAGTATTCATTGGTCTTTATAATACGTATACAAAGATTATCACAAAGCTGTTACGCCTGATATAAAAACAAAATACACTAAAAAGTGTATTTGTCCATGTGCCCGGGCGACAACTCCAGCCTAATTAATGTATGTGGAAAGGCGCGCTCCAAAAGAAGCGCGCCTGTTGCGGATTTCGCCGCGGGAGCTCACAGCCAGCGGCAGCAGTAGCGAAAATCACGCTGCTTGCCGATGACGGTCTTGTTCCACCGAAGGCAGAACACGAGCACAAAGGCGACGACCGCGCTGATGACTGGCGTCGCCAGAATCAGCACTTGAAGCGAGACGTTGGTCATCAGGTCGTGGACGACGATGACGAGCAGCAGCAAGGCCCCGAAGATGGCCATCGCCGTGTGCATGAAGCCGTTGAAGTCTGCGTTGAGCCAAGCCAACTTGCTGCTGGAATCGAACGCAGTGACGGAAATTCGACCACCGGGCATAGACGCCTCCTGGTTAAGTGTGCAGTGCCGGGAATGGCAACTGAAAACATCATATCACGTAACAATCTTATTGTCAATCACTAATAATATAATATCGGTATATGGAAAAACGCCCAATGTGGGCGTTTAATTCCAAGACTTATTTAAGGTGCGCCGGGGAGGATTCGAACCTCCGAAGCCAGAGGCGGCACGTTTACAGCGTGCTTGTTTTGACCACTTACCTACCGACGCATGAAAAGTTTTCAAAGCGCTGCTGGTGCTTCGTGTTCGCAGGTTTTATTTCGCGAAAGAAGCGCTCAACGTCCTTGCGTCGAGTCAAATACACTACCACTCCTGCACTGATCTCAGACGGTTTGTATTCTAGCTCAATTAGAATACGTCGTAAAGAAACTAGCATGGGCAAGGACATGTTAGTAAGGGAGATTTGTATACCGAACTTTAGCTTATATACTGACCCGTCTGTATCAAAGAAACCTTTAAGAAAGGCCACTTTCCATTCCTTTCTTTCAAAAATCCACGAAGGGACATCAACTTGTGACGCAACTTTGTTATAAACCAAACCTTCCTTCTGTAGCCATCTAGTTAATTCTACTGATCCAATATAGACGTTACGATAACCATCCTTTCGTACATTAATAGTTGCAGGCGTATTGAAGAGATGTTCCATTAACGAAGCTACGTACTCAACGTACGGAAGTTCCTTTGTACCAAGCGTCACTGTTGCTTGAAAAGGAGACAAATGTCCGTCGCCCAACATAATACCCATGAACTCGGCTAAGAGAACAGAATACTTTGGGAGCACAATATTTTGCTTCTTATTATTGTGTCTCGGCTTCTTATCTGGCGTACACCTAATTCCTAAGCGTCCCATTCGTGCATACAACGTGCTTTCCTTTAAATTTAAGGCAATAGCCACCTCTCCAAGGGATAAGTTCTGGATTTCATAGAGTTCTACAATTTCTTTTCTGTAGTTCTCCTCTTCTTTTGTGGTCCATCGATTTGGCATCTATCCATACTGCCAAAAGTAAGGTGATGCAGCTGTCGATTTCTAATAAGAAACTGCTGAACTTATTATTACTTCAATACCAATATCAAAACCTCTCGCTTCCCTCTCTTTACGAGTGCCAGACCGCTTACAAAGTCTTCTATTGAAAGCATCTGTTCGTTTGTAACGGTCTTACCATTTAGACTTATCCCATTTCCTTCAATAAGGCGCTTTGCATCAGACTTTGAAGAAACCAAGGGACTGGTTGCGAGCACGTCAAGAACGCTTAGACCTTTTGTAACATCTGCCTTAAGTACTGGAATATTTGGTGCCTCAGCAAGAATGGTGGCGTGTGCCAGTTGAGGCAATTCCTTGAGACTTCCTCCAAAGAGTGCGCTTGAAGCGGCTGCAGCGGTTGCTGCTGCAGCAGGGCCATGCACAGTCTCGGTTATAAGACGTGCAAGAGTCTCCTGCGCTTCACGAGCTCCAGGGTTTTCTTTGTGTGCTGCTATAAGAGTGTCTATCTCGGCAATAGAAAGGAATGTGTAGTAACGGAAGTAGTTCTCAAGTCCTTCGTCTGGGAGTGTTAGCCAGAATTGGTAGAACTTAAATGGAGAAGTCTTCTTTGCATCAAGCCATACGGCATTGCCTTCAGACTTGCCAAACTTCTTTCCTGACGCATCCGTAACAATAGGACCGCAAAGTGCAAATGCTTCTTTTCCTAACTTGCGGCGAATAAGCTCAACTCCCGAGAGAATGTTAGTCCATTGGTCAGAGCTTCCAATCTGGAGGTCTACCCCTTTCTTCTGGTACAGCTCAAGGAAGTCATAACCTTGAAGAAGCGAGTACGCGAACTCAGTGTATGAGATGCTTTCGTCTGGAGTTTCAAGACGGCGGCGTATGATATCTCGCTTGATAAGCTCGTTAACGGTGAAATGCTTGCCAATATCTCGAAGGAAGTCGACAAGATGCACTTTAAGGAGCCAGTCTGCGTTATCAACAACTGTTATCTTTGCGCCAACTATTCGCTGCATCTGCTCTTTGAGCGCCTTCTTGTTCTTTGCTATAGCCTTACTGTCTAAAAGTACTCGCTCTCCTTTTTCTTTCGGGTCCCCGATCATGCCAGTACCTCCTCCAACAAGAAGGACAATCTTATGTCCGTCTGCAGCAAGACGCTTCATGGTTGTAAGTGGAACAAGGTGCCCTACGTGCATAGAGTCTGCTGTAGGGTCTACACCTAAATACACCGTCCTCTTCTTTTCAAGGATGGTTTCTATAGGCGCAGAGCTATGTTCTACGAGTCCACGGGCTTTGAGATCTTCAGCGAGGTTCATGAGGCAAGTATAGCAGAATATGCTTAATCTTAGCCAAGATGAGCGTGGTCATTCCAGGTATATACCCACCATGGCCTGTCCTTGGTCTCGTCGTACTTAATTATGGTAAGACCCGTATTCTGCGTTCTAAAAGACCACATCATTCGGTCACACTCGTGAGCTGTTAATGCTTCGCCAAAGGTAACTTGCGCAATAAGTGCTCTTAGAAAGAACCCGTGAGTAACAACAAGAATATGTTCCTCAGGACGCTCCTCCAAATACTGCAATGCTTTTTGTGCACGTTCCTTTAAATCATCAAAGTTCTCCTCGTCCGCGAATCGATATCCTGGAACAGTAAAGTTGGCTAGAATATTTTGCTCAGCGATAACAAAATCCTCGTGATCTTTAGGCTTATCGGTTTGAATGCTGGCTCTGCTTCGTTCAACAAACAATGGTGAGGTCTCAAGTGCCAAACCTGTGCGTTTAGCAACCGCTTCCGCTGTCTGCTCAGCTCGTAGCAAGGTACTAGCTACGATTGCTTGAACAGGAAGCCGTGAGGCTCTTTCTGCAAGAAACGCAGCTTGCTGCTGCCCTTTCTCCGTTAAGGCTGGTGCTTCCATCTCAGATATCATGCCTACATTAGCCTCACTCTCCCCATGCCGGATAAGGTATACGGTCTTCATGCTTATACGGGCAGCTCAACAACGAATGTAGAACCTTTGCCTGCGCCCTCAGACTCTGCCCACACCTTTCCTTTGTGTGCCTCAATTATGTTCTTAACGATGTAGAGACCGAATCCAGTTGATTCAACATTAACTTTAGTTGATTCTTTGCCGTGTCCTCCCTCTGTAAAGAGATGGTGCATGTCCTCAGCAGTTATGCCCACGCCGGTGTCTTTAATATCGAAGTGTATTTTTCCATCCTTCTGTGCAAGCGTTACGTCCACGCTTCCAGACGGTGTGTATTTAACTGAGTTGTCTATAAGGTTCTTGAATACGTTTACAAGCTGGCCGCGGTCCCCGGTAAACATAAGAGGTGCATCACCGGTATGAACATTAAGCGCAAGCCCTTTCTCATCGGCTACGCGTTTCTGCTCCGTAGCAATCTCATCTACAAGTGCCTTAAGGTCAAAGGACTCCATCTTGTATGAAACCTTTCCGCTCTTAATATTCGCAGCATTAAGAATCTCTTGAATGGTCTGAGTTCCCTTAGTGTCTGAGTTCAAACCTTCTTGAAGCATGGGGCGCATGGTATCGGGTACAGGTCCAAAGTCTCCATCAAGCACCATGGAGAAGATGTTTCGAGACTTAGCAACGAAGCCTTTGATTTGGTGCGTGATGAAGTGGATAAGAGTAACTTGCTGCTTGTTTGCCTGCTCAAGTTCTTTAGCAAGTTTTTCGATACGTTCACGCTGCTCAATCTCCCTTTTAACGCTTCGAAGTAACAAGTATCCCGCTGTAATAACGAACACAAGGGTAACGTATGTAATGTTGTGAGCTGTACCCACATCGTTGATCAGAAGAAGAGATCCAACCAGAAGAACTAGAGCCACAACCAGTATCTGTGCACCAAACACTTTAATATTAAAGAGTCGGAATCGAACCATGATGTACGCAAGCATGCCTATGAATACAGGCACGCCAAATAGTCCATACTGCCCAATGGTCCAACTATAGTCTCCGAGAAAACTAAGGTCGCTAAAAAGGCTACCTATTATGTTTCCAAAGGCGAAGGATAGAAGAAAGAGGACAATTCCTGTTGAAGCTAATACAATCTGTTTTCTCTGGTCTCCAGGAGGAGTTTTCATGTGCCTACCAAACGCAAGCAATATTATCCAAATCGCAGATACGAATTCTAAGAAGAAACCGTAGTAGATCAGCGGACCTTCAACAGCATCCCTGTCACAACTGCTTAGATCGAAACCTGAAAGCGCGAGCATTGTTGGCGTGAGAACAATGATAGGAAGAAATGGGATAAAAATTAAAAGCTTCTTTTTAAAAGAAATGTCTTTCTTATCTATAAATACGTATACGAAATAGAGACTAAAAAGATACACAAGAGGCTCTGTGAGAATAGTGAGCGACCAGAAGAACATGGTAAATTCCGGTCTATCCGTGGCCCATACGACCAAGTCAGAGAAGAGCCATGTGCCCAAACAAAGAGTTATAAGAAACAGAATTCTAGCCGCAAGCGACTTGCGATTCTT
This sequence comes from Parcubacteria group bacterium, assembly GCA_028286615.1. Lineage (GTDB taxonomy): Bacteria > Patescibacteriota > Minisyncoccia > Phycocordibacterales > Phycocordibacteraceae > C7867-001. The sequence continues at coordinate 17,520 of JAQBRG010000003.1, forward strand.
CATTAAAACAAAAAGTCCGAAACCAAGCGATACTACCAAGGCCGTTATGTGAGAATAATAGATCAAAGGATCAAAAACATTGCTTGAGAAAATCAAGAAACTAGGCCGCGCCCACTCACATGCTTGTATTACGTCAGAAATCATATTTGTACTTCAGGTGTGCTTGAGGCTTCCTCAGTATCTATTGTCTGTTCAGGCTCTGGTAGAAAAATGTCAAAATTTTGAATGACCACATACCTATAGTAAGTAACGCCGACAGAAGCCAGAATTACAAACGCAAACAACCAGAGAAATATCTTTGACTTCTTATCCATGCTTCTTGAGCTGATGGTAAGAATTATACACCCTCTGGAAATAGGTTGGCACGTAGGGCAGGTATTTCTTATACGTGGCTAAAGGTATGTGCTGAATTGAGCGTACAACAGGTCGGAAGCCTGGAACACTTTTCTTCTCGCCATTTTCCATTTCCCACAAGAGCGTCTCTTCAGTGATTGAGTAGTCGATTGTCACCTCCTCCCCTTTCTTTATATTTCTTAATGCAACAAAAGTAACCCTTCCTTTTATTCCCATATTTGGGTTACAGGAGTGATTCATATACAAAAAAGGATACGCAGGATCAATCCACGTATCTTTACCCACTCCTACCCAGTTGGGGCCTTCCTGAGCTGTGCTTTTGTCTTTCACGTGCCATTTTTTAAGTTTACCTTTAAGAATAAATATAATTTCTCCACGTTTAAAATTACGACTTGCGAATATACCCCTACCCTCGATGGAACTTTCTTTTACATAAATGTTCCGGGTCATGAGTATTTAAGCTTGAACCAAGTCAGTACCCTGCTGATGCTTTAAGTATAGCTTTTTGAAATAGGTAGGCACATACGGTAAGTATTTCTTGAACTGCTCATTGGGAATATATCGTATTGAGCGGATCACTTTGCGACAATTGGCTTCCCCACACGAACAAGGCATTTCCCAAAGATCATCTCCTTCGATAATTGAGTAGTCAACCGTGATCTCCTCGCCCTCTCTAATATCTTTGAGAGCAACCATGGTAACTGTGCCCTTTATTCCAGAATTTGGGTTACAAGAGTGGTTTAGATACTGGTTAGGTGCATTCGGGTCTATCCATTTGTTTTTTCCAATGCCAATCCAGTTAGGGTACGAAAGAGACTCCTCTTTAGAGGTAATGGCAAGGAATTTAGCCTCACCCTTTATGTGCTGTATAGTTTCTCCTTTCTTGATATCCTCTCCAGCCGTAACCCCCTGGCCATCAATCTTGCTAGTGCAAATATATATATGCTTCATAAGCCTTTGCTTTGATTATACTAGACTAATAATGGTAAAAAATGCAATCTTTGGTAATAAGTGTAAAAAGAGGTCTGCATCGCTGGAGCGAGCAGACCTCAAGTTTTTTGGAACTTTTTGTAGAGAACCAACACCAGGATGAGGCTGTGAGTTCCGAGATGCACTACAGGAAAGGCTAGCTCCCCTAAGTGGTTCAGACGCATCAGCACAACAACGAGGTGCAGAGCGTATGCGACGGACCAAACAGCCCATGGCAGCCAGTGTTCTTTATGCTTGTCTGCCAAGATGTCTCTGGCCATAGGCCTGAAAGACAGGACGGTGCTTGCTTGGTAGAGCAGGTTTGCAACAAGTGCGGTGGTGAAGAGCCAGAGGAAGGTGATGAAGGTATCCAATCCGAAGATCAGCCAATCTTCTTTCTCTGGCTTATCGAGCCGCCCTTTTGCAAACAAGTACCCAACCATAATCATGCAGGCCATGGAACAGGTGAAAGGAAGAACTTCCTTAACCCAGTCCTCGGCAACGAACGCGTACGACAAGGCGTCCACGAACGCACCGAAAGCCCACATGACCCAAGAGCCGGCGCCTGCTTGTTTGGTTAGTTTGACGTAGAGGTAATACCCCAGTAATTGCGTCGCCCCGGCCAACAAGCCCAGGGCAACCGAAAAATGTTCGGTACCCATCAGGGCCTCCTATGGCTAGTGTTCAAATATCAAGCAATGAAGCTCTTTTACAGAGCTTTACATCACAACTGACGTGATTATAGCATATACTTGTTATTTTGCAAGTATATCTCTAGTTCGAAACTATAATAATAGTGGCATACTGTTTTAACTATGACCACCGAATCTCTAGCAACCTATCCAGGAGTACAGAAAGTGTTGGAAGGTAGCGCTGCAGGTAAGGAGCTCTTGGTCATCGCTGGCATACATGGAAATGAGACATGCGGTATTGAAGCTATGCAAGCATTGCTTCCTACGCTCTCTGTCTCTGCAGGACGCGTAACATTTATACATGGAAATATGCAGGCCATAGAAAATAACGTTCGTTTTGTGGAACAAAATCTCAACCGGCTGTTTAGACCGTCTTCGGAACTCTCGGAAACTCAGAAAAGCTCTTATGAGTACGTTCGCACGCAAGAACTCATGCCACTTATAGAACAGTCTGATGCAGTACTTGATATCCACTCTAGTGCAACAATCGGATCTCCCCCGTTTGTTATATGCGGGCGTCAAAATATTGATGAAGCCAAAAGACTTCCATTTCCTCTTATATCGTATGGGTGGGACGCTCTTGAACCTGGCGGTACTGATGATTACGCTTTAAGAAAGGGTGTAAGTGGCATTACCGTTGAGTGCGGTTTTCATAAAGACCCAGAGGCTGTTGTGCTTGCTCAAGAAGCCATACGTGCATTTCTCTACCTGCATGGAGCTATTAATAGCTATGTATCAAACTTTACATCAGCCACGCCGCAAGAAATTGAAGTAATTTCAATACATCATACAAAATCTGACTTCGTTCCTTCGAGAGTCTTTAAAGATTTTGAGGAAGTTGCAAAAGGTGACGTGATGGGAACAGATGGCAAGGACACAATACACGTACTTGAACCGGGTGTAGTTGTTTTTGTACGTACACGCACAAGTCCAAAGGAAGAGGCTTTTATTTTCGGGAAAATAGTACCACCAATGTCTATTTAAAGAGTGTAAATACAAATGCTACTATTAATAACACACAACGCAGGGTTCATCTTCCAAAATTGTGCAGAGCAACAGAGGTGGAGGTCCCTTCCGTCTCGCTTTTGAAGTTAAGAAAATCGTAACATGTCAACAAATAAAATATCACAATCTCCTGCGCGTCTCGAACAAGGAGATCTTGTTCGAGTAATATCTTTTGGATTAAGCTTAAAAGGAGCATCTCTTTCTCAACGAGAAATTTGCAATATGAATCTGACCGCACTCGGTCTTCGTGTCTCTTTTGGTAAGCATATTGAATCAAGCGATGAGTTTGATACCTCCAGCGTTGCAGACCGAATAGAAGATTTACACGAAGCTTTGCTAGACCCTGAAGTCAAAATGATAATGTCTGGTTTGGGTGGCATGAACGCTGCACAAATTCTACAGTCAATAAACTGGGAGTTGTTGAGAGAAAACCCAAAGATATTTTGTGGATTTTCTGATATGGCGGTACTTGTAAATGCCATTTACGCAAAAACAGGAATTGTAACTTATTACGGTCCTTTCTACGGCACTTTTGGAATGAAGAAGGGAGCTGAGTATATGTTGGAATCATTCCGATCTTGCATGCTGTCTGATGATCCGTTTGTTGTTAATCCCGCTCCTGATTGGAGTGATGATTGGTGGTGGGACGATCAAGAAAACAGAACTTTTGTTCTAAATACCGGACCCCTTGTTATAAATGAAGGTGAAGCTCAGGGTAAGTTACTTGGCGGTCATATCACATCTCTAGCTACAATTTTCGGAACTGATTTTTGTCCAGACTTATCAAACGCTCTCCTTATGTTAGAGGAGAATAGTGAAATTAATCCAAGATCATTTGACCGTTTGCTTCAGTGCGTAATACTTCAAAAAGGCTTTGACAAAGTAAAGGCGATTTTGATTGGACGATTCACCACACCAACCAAAATAACTGACGAGATTCTAATAAAGATTATTCGCAGTCACCCTGAACTCTCTCAGATTCCAGTGGTTTCGAATCTGAGTTTTGGGCACACATACCCCCAATTCACTTTTCCGATAGGTGGTACTGGTCGGATAAATGCAAAAGAAAACAAAGTAACTTTTGAGATTCTTGATCATTAAGACTTTATATTTTTTAAATATCAAGGTCTAAAAGTTCGGTCAGACTGTTTATGCTTAAGTACCTTGACTCATCCAAGTCTGAGATGTTTTGTACACGCCATGAATTAGGATTCCTAAAATGAATTCCTCTAAGACCAGCCTGAAGTGCTGGCTCTATATCTGAACGTAAACTATTTCCTACCACTAAAAATTCACCAGAATCAAGATTAAAATCGTACCTCAATCGCCCAAGCGAGCTTACATCTTTAGATTTTACGACGCAAAGTGCATGAAAGTATTCGGCTAATCCAGAGCGAGCAATTTTCTCAAACTGAATTGACAGTGGTCCTTGTGTATAGAGAACAAGTCCATCACCACGTTTCCATAGCTTTGATAGCACTGCAATTGCATCGGCAGTCAAGGTTTCTGGCTGACTCCTTAGAGTAGGGATGATTGATTCAAATAACTCCGTGGGTCTGGGAATCAACTTTCCAGAAAGAAGGAGATTCGCATAAATAGTCTCTAGAGAAATCTTAAAACCAGGCGCGCCAAAACCGTGCTCAAGTATTACTTTTTCCTCCATATCGTCTATCATCTGACGAACTTCTTGCTCAGTTATTTCCTGTAGGTAAGGAAGACAGTGTTCAATAAAATCATCAACTATTTTCATGTAAGCAATGTTGTCCTCCCATAGAGTGTCGTCACCATCAATTATCCATGTTCTTCGAAAAGTCCCATCTAACGAAGCTGTTTTACAAAAGTAGTAATCCCCTTCTTCTGGGAAGACCGCTGGAATCGTGTGCTTGCCCTCAGAAAATTTACTGTAAAGATATCCAAAATTCTGCGGCGTAATCTCGCCAAGTAATTGCTCTGCGTTAACTGAAAAACCTGCCTCCTCAAAAGCAGTCAGTTTCTTTGGGTTGTTGCTAAGGAGAGAGATTTTTTTAATATCCATGTCCTTAAGGATTTTAAAAGCGAGCGAATAGATTCTACCGTCAGTTTCAAAAGCAAGCTTTTCATAAGCGCCGTAAGTGCTCAGAGACTGTGACTGCATGGTGTACATTCCTAAGTATTTTGAAAAGATACCTGCTCCACGCCCTTCTTGAAATAAATGAATCAGTACTCCATTTTCTTGTCTCAAAATATCAATCGAACGCAGGAGCTGGCTGCGACAGTCGCAATCAAAGCTTCCTAGTATGTCGCTGTTAGCGCATGACGAATGAAGTCTTATTGGAACTACACGGGAAGTGTTTAAAAATTCAGGTTCATTGAAGATTACAACCAATGCAGTTTGTTCCTTATCAGTGTAAATACAGGAATACACGAGACCATTGCTGGTAAAATGTCTAACAAATGGAGTTTTCGTAGTCTCTTCGTCGACTTGTATCGTCGGATCGTAGAGAGCGTTGTTTATTTGCTCTGTCCCAATATTAGTTTTTCGTGCCGATGTCATAAGTCTGAGTATAACTTTTATATCTCGTCTTTTATTAAGCTAAACCGAATGTTTCCTGTAGAAATTTCCGCAGTATGCACTCCATCAATAGACTTCTCCACTCTAATTCTATCTTTTGTTGAAAATCCTTCCTGTTTACGTGCTTCTGCAACTGCGCGCATGAGAGCTCGCTCATCGCCCTCTGCAACAAGCTCCGGAGTGAGTTCAGTATCAAGTGCAAGTTTGTCAGAGTTTTGTACAACATTCTTAACATTCACTTCTTCTGCGAGTATGGAGATAAGTTCATTAGAAATCTCACCGGGAATAAAAAGCTGTGCAAGCGGTTGTCGAACAACGATACCTGCTTTTTGTCGTAACATAAGTACCTCACTTGCCAGAGAGCGCACTCGAGACATCTCTGTTATTAGTAGCACGTCCTTTTTTTCAGACTTATCCCAAACAGAGTCAAGGGGCCACATCGAAAGATGTACACTTTCGGGATCATCAACGGTTTTCACGTTTTGATAGATCTCCTCAGCAATAAATGGTGCTGCAGGCGCCATAAGTATAGCTAGGGTATGTAGTGTGTATCGAAGTGTTGCAAGCGCAGCTGCCTTGTCTTCGCCATCGTCTTTAAAACGATCACGCGAACGACGTGTATACCATGCGGATAAATCATCAATTAAAAGTCCGAGTGGGCGTGTGGCCGCATGGAGTTCATAACGTTCGTACGCCCCAGTCACACCCTTCATGAGTTCGTTAATGCGTGCAAGTATCCAACGATCAAGAGGGTGAACGCTATTCGCGTGAGGCAAAGTTTTATTTTTATAAAGCTCATAAAACGTAAGCACGTTTCTTAAGCGTCCAATACTCTTCTTTGCCACCTCCTCCACTCCGCTCTCAGAAAATGCCAGATCCTCTGCCTGTACTACAGTTGAGGAAAGTAAATAAAGCCGAAGTGCATCGGCGCCATACTTTTCAACCATATCCATAGGGTCGGGATAATTTTGAAGACGCTTTGACATCTTCTTTCCGTCTTCCGCAAGTACGATTCCGTTCACAATAACGTTCTTAAATGCCGGCTTTCCAAATAAGCCACCTGATAGTACATGTAGATAATAAAACCAAGCACGAGTCTGGTCAGTACCTTCGGCGATAAATTGTGCTGGAAATACTGCGTCAAATTCGTCTTTGTTTTCAAAGGGATAGTGACGAGAAGCGTACGGCATGGATCCAGAGTCAAACCAGGTGTCCAAAACATCTGGTACTCGTTGCATAATGCCCCCACAGCTACAGGGTACTTTAATCTCATCTACGATATGCTTATGTAGATCACTCACTACCATGCCGCTCGCTGTCTCAAGTTCGCCGGCACTGCCAAAGACACGTTTTTCTTTACAGGTATTACATATCCAAATAGGAATAACGCTAGCCCAAAAGCGCTGACGAGAAATGGACCAGTCCCGGGCATTTTCAAGCCATTTGCCAAAACGACCCTCCTTTATGTGTGCAGGCGACCAATTAATTTCCTTTGCGTTGTCTAATAGATTTTCCTTTAGCTTTACCACTGAAATAAACCAGGATGAAGTAGCATAATTAAGAAGTGGTGTATCACAGCGCCAACAGTGAGGATACGCATGCATAATATTCTCTTTTGAGAAGAATAAATTATGCTCTTGAAGATATTTAAGAATAGCGATATCAGTACCAAGTCTAGTTTTGCTATCGTCAGACTTTGGGCGCACCTCCATTCCTGCGAAATCAACAACTTCTTCTTTCATTGTGCCATCAAAATTCACATGCTGTACGAAAGGTAGGTTCTCTTGCTTAAGAAGCTCCCAATCCTCAGCACCAAAGGCAGGTGCTTCATGCGCAATAGCTGTTCCGCTGTCTTCAGTTATAAAATCTGCAGCGTATACTTTCCAACCGTTCTCTCGGTTCTTCAAGTCTTGATCTTTATAGTAGTAGTCAAAAAGTGGCTTATATTTTTTGCCAACGAGTTCGCTGCCATGAAATAATCTTGACGGTGCGCCGAGGCCCAGAGTGATAGCCTGCTGAGCTCCTACAATTATATTTTCACCATCTTTTTCATATAGACCATATTCAATATCATTTCCGACAGCAAGCGCGACATTCCCTGGCAAAGTCCATGGTGTCGTTGTCCAAGCGAGAAAATATGTACCCGGCTCGTCGACAGATTCAAACTTTACTGTAACTGCGATATCCTTAACGTCTTTGTATCCTTCTGCAACTTCTGTCTGTGCCAGAGTTGTCTCGCAACGAGGGCAAATATGCATGGAGCGATAGTCCTCATACACCAAACCTTTGTCATATATCTCTTTAAAAACCCACCACACGCTCTCCATGAATGATTTATCCATGGTGCGATAAGCGTTTTTCATATCCACGAAACGTCCAATACGAGGAATTATCTTCTCCCACTCTTGAGCGTATGATAATACTCGCTCGCGGCAAAGTTCGTTAAATTTTGCAACACCAAATTCTTTTATGTCTCGTTTATGCTTGAAACCCAGCTCTTTCTCAACAATATTTTCTATTGGTAGTCCGTGACAATCCCAACCCCAAATACGTGGCACATGGTATCCGCGCATAGTGAAATAACGCGGAATAGCGTCTTTAATTACACTCGCAACAATGTGGCCATAATGCGGCAAACCAGTCGCAAAAGGCGGACCATCATAAAAAATGAAATCACCTGAAGGCGCCGGTTTCTCAAGCGTTTTCTCAAAGATACGGTTCTTATTCCAAAAGTGCAGCACTACCTCTTCCCGCTTGGCGGTGTCGGTTTTTTTTGGATTCATCATACGTTCAAATTATTCTCTGAGAATCCACAGCACAAATTACCTTTCTCTAGAGGTAATCCATTAAACCAAAGACGATGCATTTTCCTACCACTACCTGCCTCAAAAGCAGTTCTTGCATGTAAGACTGTTAAATTGTCTGTAATTAACACTTGCTTTGATTTAAGATTAAAACTTACTAAATTTCTCTTGTCAGATAAGAAATTAGCCAATAAGTGAAATCCTTTTTGTATATCTTTATTCTCAGAAGCGGACGCAGCATCATCTGTCCGATATCGAATCGCTACCCGATTTTCTGAAAACTTTTTAAATACTGCTCCTGAGAAAGACTTGCCTGCACGAGTGATCGAAAGCGCATTTTCTTTATAAAGAGCCGCTAGAGCTTCTTTGTCACTAGACATTAGCAATTCGTGAAGTTTTTTTCCACTCGCAAGTTGAGTTATTCCGCCGCTCTCCGCGGGTGTCTGACACCTTAGAGCGACAATCCTTGGTGGATTTTCATCATACGAACCATCTGTGTGAAAGGTGTAAGCTCGTGATGAAATACCGGGATATGGTGAAGTTTCATCAATTACAGCTACTTCCGCAATGCCTTGAACATCAGACCGGTCATGGCTCATTATTTCTCCAAAAATCTCTTTAAAACACAGTAGTTGTTCGTGTGGGGGCTCATTTTCCTCAAATTCAACAATAACTACTCCGTATGTATTTAATAGTTGGCAAATTTGCGAAGTAAAAGACAGGATTTCTCTAGAAGAAGGTACTGTAACAAGTAAGGCTTCAGGCGCAAGCTCTGAATCGAAGGCTTGTTTTGGCTGGTCTTCACATGTTTGGGAAAGCAAATCCATATTGTTTAACTAAAAATCAATTTCCTTTGAATACACTAAATTTTACTCCAGGAAATAATATCCCCAACCTTAATGTTAAGTTTTTTAGCTCCTAAGTCTCGTGCCTGCCCTAGTTCAAATAACCCAAATGAACTACCAGTAAAAAATGCCCAAGCACCTGTCTCTAGAGACATCATGCGCTGTTCATAAACAGCTACAAACTTATTGTTATTAATTACAACCTGGTAAGAATCTCCAGGTGATGCATCACCTAAGTCACCAACAAATTTCATCATTCCAAAATTATCAATATGCACAATAGTACCAACTGCTAAATCGAGCCTTACGATGCCGCTAGGATCGATTGCTTCACCAAGCTCTGAGAGTGGTGTTCCTAGCGCCGCAGCAGCCGCAACTTTTGCAGTAACATATTTCCCAGCGAATGATACGAACTCACCGGCATTATACTTTGTAAGATCATAAAGTTCTGCACATCCAAAATCTCGTGTCAACCAATCAAAACTACCCATATTTCTACCGATAAAGACAATGTTACGGTCCTTAGTTCGACCGACAACATTCATCGGCCTAACTTTTTCAGCATTTATAGTTGTCATTAAGACGCTATTTTCTGGATATGAGTCAGCCATAAGGCGAACAGCAAAGTTGGTATTTATAACTGAGAATTCTGGAGAAATGGGCGTAATTGGGGGTACTACTACATCTGGCATTTTCTCAACCTCACGTGCAAGGACTGCATAGAGTTCACTCGCAGCTATGTCGGTACAGTCAGTAATGTTTACGAGATATTTTTTCACTTAAATATAATACCATTATTCGACAAACCCGCAATTCTCATTCATTACCCTAATGAAGGCAGCAACAAGCTTCTTTCAAACTGTGCGCCTGCATCATCTAAGATGCATCAGTCAAAAAACTTCCTGCTTGAATACTCCATAACTTGTGATACAAACCACTCTTGTCGTCCAAGAGTTCAGTATGAGTTCCCTCAGCAGCAATCTTTCCTCCTTCAATAACAACAATACGATCCATAGTCATGATGGTTGAGAGACGGTGAGCAATAACAATAACTGTCTTCCCTTCCATAAGAACCTTAAGCGCATCTTGGATTAGATGTTCTGACTCGGAGTCGAGACTCGAGGTTGCTTCGTCGAGTACGAGTATTGATGCATCCTTAAGAATTGCACGGGCTATAGCCACGCGCTGGCGTTCTCCTCCTGAAAGCTTCACGCCTCGTTCCCCTACGTGAGTATCGTACCCAAGAGGAAGTGAGGTTATGAACTCGTGACAATGCGCCTTCTTTGCGGCAGCAATAATCTCTTCTTCGGTAGCATCTGCTTTTCCGTAACTAATGTTCTCCCGGAGAGTTCGGTGGAAGAGTGCGGGTTCTTGAGGCACGAACGCAATAGCTTTGCGTAGACTTTCCTGAGTAACCTTGGTTATGTCCTGCCCATCAATCTGTATTGTGCCGCTTGTAGCGTCATAGAGACGTAATAGCAACTTCGTAATGGTGGACTTCCCAGCTCCAGAAGGGCCAACGAGAGCAATCTTCTCTCCGCCCTTAATTGCAAGGTTGAAATTGGAGAGCACGGGACGTTCAGGATCAAAGAAGAAAGAGATATCGTTAAATGCCACTACTCGTTCAGAAACCTTAAGTTCCTTAGCATTAGGTACGTCGAGAATTGCATGCGGTGTCTCAATGATATCTATCATTTCTGAGGCATCTGCGAAGGCATCATATAGACGTCGCATATTGCTGCCGATATTCCAAAGGCGTTCTATAAGCGCGATGATGTAGACCTGTATCAATACAAAGTCCCCTATGGTTATGCGCCCTTGTTCCCAAAGATATACAGACCCAACCAATAGGCCGATCTCAACCGCAATAGCTAGAAGACCTTGGATAGCATAATTCCAGGCATCAGCATTCCAAGCGCGCATAGTAGCTGCTCGCCACTTTCCTACAATTTCAGCAAAGAAAGCTTGCTCCCTACCCTCAGCAGCGAACTGCATAACGGCTGAATGGTTCCCAATAGCATCAGAAAGTACACCGGTCATGCGGCTGTCCTGAGCAGCTCTTTCTACTTTGTACTCATGGCGCCAACGGGTCATGAATATCTGAAGCGTAATAAATAGAATGGTCCAGATTAGCAATCCGGTTCCCAAGATAGGGTTTCGTAAGAAGAGCACAACAATAACACCAATAGCAAATAGTGCCGTAGGAAAGAAGTTTAAAAGAAAACTATCAAGTACCTGTTCAAAGGAACGGGCGTAACGCGTAACGCGGCGAGTAAGCGTTCCGGTAAAGTTCGAGATAAAGAAGTCATGTGCATGTCCAAGTAGATACCCGAACCCTCTATTTGAGAGATCTGCCATTACCCTACTCTCTACACCCATAACAGAAACCATCTGTATTCTGCGTCCAAGCCAGCCAATGAGCGACATAAGACCGTACCCAATCAGTATAAAGAGAAGTGCGTGCACAATTTCCCCAGACGGAGTTGATTGCGAGATAGTATTTATGAACTCGCGCATGAACAGAGGTGCAGTAATACCTGACCCCTCAAGAAGCAGTGTGCCAAAGATAATACTCCCTAAAATATAGGGGTATTTAATTGCTGCAGCGTAATAATCCCGCAGAACGGGCCATATACGAGCTACTTTCTTTTCTTGATCCGGCGGCATAAGCGTACATTATATCATGAGCGCTTCATATTGCCCAAAAACGTGTTCTAGTGAATGAAGAGGAAGAGTCCGATGAGAGGAGCAATAAACCACCAGAAGAAGTATCCCTGAGGAGCAAAGAAGGTATCAAGAGGAGCTGGGAATGTATATATATTGCTGATATCGAACACGTGGTATCCAAGGGCAAGAAGAAACGCTGCGGTTAAGAACGAGAGCATAAAGCGGGGCACTACAGAAAGTACTCCAAACCCGCTTCCAACTAATCTTTGTACGAAAAGATACGGCGCAATAGTTGCAGCTGCATACAGGACGATACTAATAACCGCTTTCATCATGGTTGAGCCTCCTGCGCTGATTATCTTTTCCGTAAATGGAAAGACTATATAGATTGCGTAGCCAACATAAAGGCCAACAATAAGAGAGATGATGCCGCCCCTCCCTCCCTTGTAGGAAAAGAGGATCATGACAATGGTAAGCACGAGAAGTACCAAGAAGTTCCCTATCCAAAGAGAGGCACTGGAGATGCCTGTAGTTGTAAGGTTACTTACCTGCTCAGCAACCGTATTGATGTCCATAGATACAGTATGCCGTACTTAAAAACCTGTGCACTACCCCATATAGGGATAGCTCATATTCTACTTATCTAAAATAAGAAAGGCTCTTACTATTTTGAACTTGGAGATGTAACAGGTAAAGAGTCATCAGCTATACTTTCTCAAATTCGATTTATAGACTGTAAACGTTTGCATGAGAAAATCTGTTCACTCGATACTAAAACATTTAGGAGACTCGTTTCTGATCTTATCGAGGTTAATTTCAATGAGTATCAGTAGGTAAATGTTCTCCGCCCGCTCTTTCGAGCGGGCGGCAGGCCGAAGCCGTTGTTGAACTTTGACAGTATATCAATGCTAATTCTAGAGTCAAGAATTAGAGACCCTCAGCCTTCAATTCCTCGATAACTTTCTTCGCCTTTCCGGATAACTTCTTAGGGAGTGCAATAGTAAGGCGAATAAGAAGATCTCCCTGTACGTTATCTACAGAGACGCCTCTGTTGCGCAGACGGAGTGTTTCTTCGGTTGTGGTCATGGCAGGAATCTTAACCTCGAGCTTCTTGCCTTCAACGGTCTCAATAGTTGTCGTAGTGCCAGTAAGTGCATCGGTAAGCTTCAGCGGCATGTGCATGATGAGATTCATACCCTCCTTACGGAATACCGGATGCGGCTTTACGTGTACTTTGATGTAGAGATCTCCTGAAGTGCCTCCCTTAACCGCTTCACCCATTCCTGGCATACGCATCATTTCTCCCCCATCAATACCTGCAGGGACATCGATGTTGATTTCTTCTTCCTTCTTAAGGATTCCATGTCCAGCACACGTTACGCATCGCTCCTTTGGAATCTTGCCTGTACCCTCACATGTCGGGCAAGCTCGAACGCTTGTGAATGCGCCAAGTGGAGAGTTGCGTGTCTCGCGAACCTTTCCGTTTCCGTTACAGGTCTTGCACGTATCCATCTCAGTACCAGGCTTTGCCCCGCTTCCATTACAGGTGTCACATTTCCCTACCTTGGTTATAAGCACTTGGCGCTTGGTGCCGAGTATCGATTCTTTGAACGAAATCTCAATATCTATAGAAATATCTCGTCCGCGCTTTACTCGTCCTCGGCCCGAGCCTCCGAAGATATCTCCAAAGCCTTGGAAGAGATCGTTGATATCAAACTCCATGTTTCCGTTCTGGAAGCCGTTGAAGTCAAAACCTCCGAAGCCAGCAGCTCCGGCTCCTTGTCCCGCATTTCCCCCAAAGCTCTGTCCATACGAGTCATACTCACGACGACGCTTGTCGTCATTCAAAATAGAATAGGCTTCAGTTATCTCCTTGAACTTAGCCTCATCCCCGCCTTTGTCGGGATGGTGCTTCTGAGCAAGCTTCCTGAAAGCTTTCTTTATATCGTCCTGAGTGGCTTTCTTGTCCACGCCGAGGATGTCGTAGTAGTTTTTAGCCATATCAATCAACTATACACCTCAATATTTTATGCAGCAAAAGTATAGAAAGTGTGAAGAAAAAAGAGAAGAGCGATGTTTCATTTCTGAAGCATCGCTCTCTATCTTTTTTGAATCTCAGGGAGACTAAGGCCCTGTTAGAAGTTTCATTGGCGGCGACGCTGGCAGCGACACCATGTCGTTTGCGGGCTGCGTGGATGAGCGAGCTCGAATATGCTTACCCTCATCCTGTAGTTCTTTGATAACCCTCCTAATTTCGAAGTGGCTTGGAAACGTATAGAAGTGAGGGTCAGTGGATCCAAGGAAACACTGCAGCCTAATCCAGAAGGGATGCCTCCTGTCAGCTCGAAGCTGCAACTCTCTCCGAACCTGCTCTGTAATCTGGCAAGTCCTGATTCTTTCACCGCGCCTTCTTTCTAGAATGGTGCGGACCAGTTTTTTAGTGCGTTGGTCTCGGTACCATTTGAAAAAGCCCATTTTTTCCTCCCGGGAACTAGAGCCACTAAAATAGTACTCCTAGTCTAGATTTTGGCTAGGGTGAATGAGTGTAAAGAAAACAGCCTGGGATGCCAGGCTGTTTTTATCGCTATGCCTCTGGAGGTTTCTCCGTAAACTCAGCATCTGTTGCTCCAGCTTCTGGAGGAGTCTCAGGATTTGGCTGAGCACCTGCTGCGGGCTGGTCTTTCATCATGGCTTCGCCAATCTTTGAGAGCGAAGTCGAGAGAGCTTCGGACGCAGACTTAATAGCTTCAATGCTATCTCCGTCCTTGGCTGTGCGTAGTGCAGCAATCTTTTCGTTCACCTCAGTTACAACCTCTGCAGGAGCTTTCTCTCCAGCGTCCTTAATTGCTTTCTCAGCAGTGTAAATCATCTGTTCAGCAATGTTCTTGCTCTCAACAAGCTCCTTTCGCTTGAGGTCTTCTGAAGCATGCGCTTCTGCGTCTGCTTTCATCTTTTCAATGTCTTCTTTAGAAAGTCCTGTTGAGCCCTCAATACGGATACTCTGCTCTTTGCCCGTTGTCTTCTCAAGAGCCTTAACGGTTAGGATGCCGTTCGCGTCTACGTCGAATGTAACTTCAACCTGAGGAAGGCCGCGAGGAGCTGGAGGAATGCCCTCAAGCATGAAGCGTCCAAGAGACTTGTTGTCTGCAGACATGGCGCGTTCTCCTTGAGTAATATGGATTTCTACACCGGTCTGGTTGTCTGCTGCAGTTGAGAATGTCTGAGAGCGAGAGGTTGGCACCGCGGTGTTGCGTTCAATGAGCTTAGTTGCAACGCCTCCCATGGTCTCAATGGAAAGTGAAAGGGGGATAACATCAACGAGAAGAATATCCTTTACGTCTCCCTGTAGAACTCCCGCCTGAATAGCAGCACCAATAGCCACAACCTCGTCTGGGTTTACATCCATGTGCGGATCCTTTCCAAAGAGTTTCTTAACCTCTTCCTGAATGCGAGGCATACGTGTCTGGCCACCAACGAGAATAACCTCGCCAATGTCGGCAGCTTTCATGCCTGAAGCTTCTAGAGCCCGCTTGGTTATGTCTATAGAACGAGTAACAAACTCTTCTGAAAGAGACTCGAGTGTTGCACGCGTGAGCTTAACAAGAAGGTGCTGTGGGTTGCCGCTTCCGTCTACGGTTATGAACGGAATGTTAACCTCAGTCTCGCTTGCTGTAGAGAGTTCGTGCTTTGCTTTCTCAGCCCCTTCATCAAGGCGCTGGAGCGCAAGAGGATCCTTGGTTACATCAAGTCCACTCTGCTTCTTAAACTCGTCAGCTATATAGCGAACAATCTTCTGATCTATATCGCGACCTCCCATGTGTGAGTCTCCATCGGTTGAACGAACTTCAATAGTTAGTTCTCCCGCGTCTCCGATAGCAACTTCAAGTACAGACACGTCGAAGGTTCCTCCTCCGAAGTCGTACACAACAATCTTCTCGTCTTTCTTTTTATTAAATCCGTATGCAAGAGCAGCGGCAGTTGGTTCGTTGATGATGCGCTTAACATCGAGCCCTGCAACCTGCCCTGCGGCCTTAGTTGCTGCACGCTGTGCGTCGTTAAAGTATGCAGGAACGGTAATAACTGCTTCAGTTATTTTTTCTCCAAGCTTTGCCTCGGCATCTGCCTTGAGCTTTGAAAGAATCATCGCTGACACTTCCTCAGGACGGTAGTCTTTGTCGCCAAGATGTACCTGTACGCCTCCGTCTGGGCCTGCCTTGATCTCATACGGCACAACACCTTTATCGTTCTGAACTGCCTCATCCTTGAAGCTATGTCCCATGAAGCGCTTGATACCGTAGATAGTATTCTTCGGGTTCGTAACAGCCTGACGCTTTGCGAGCGTTCCAACGAGCCGCTCCCCGTTCTTAGCGATAGCAACAACAGACGGCGTAGTGCGCTGTCCTTCTGCGTTCTCTAGAACGCGTGGTTCGCCTCCCTCCATGATTGCCATGGCGGAGTTTGTGGTACCGAGGTCAATGCCAAGAATCTTTGCCATAAGGAAAAGTAAAACTAGTTAATAAGAATTTAGAAATAGCCCTTCGCACCTGATGTATTCATTTTACTACTCTCGCGCCTAGGTTCAAGGGCTAGGCCTCAAAGTGCCCAACACGAACTTTGGCGGGACGGATAACCATATCCCCAGCCTTCCAGCCTGGTTGAAGGACGAGCGTAACCGCATCGTCCTCATCAGCTTCATGTACCACATCTTGTCCTAAGGCTTCGTGAAGAACAGGATCGAACTTTTCTCCTTTCTCCCCAAAAGATACAAGACCAAGTTCTTTTGCTGCAGTCTCAAGCTGTCTCGCAATGCCCTGGAAGCCCTCAGGAAGCTCGGTAGCGAGAGCTAGAGAGTCTAGTGCGGGCAGAATAGCCTTTATGGCTTTCATCTTGCCCAAATCAACTGCGCGTAGCTTGTCTTCCTCAAAGCGTTTGAGCGCATTTACATAGTCCGCCTTAGCACGCTGCCAACCGTCCATGTATTCCTGTCGCTCTTTCTTAACTTGGTCGAGTTCCTTCTTGAGCTTGGTTGACTTCGTGTCTGCACGGCTCTCAACAGAATCGAGTTCCTCTTCGCTCATGCCAGCCTCCTCGTGGCCGTCTTGTTCAATTGAAATGTCATCCTCATCCATATGCATTGAATATGCCTGAAGTGGAGGAGAGAGTCAAAGTCCCATGTAGTAGATCATAGTAAATAGAAAAAGGACGGCCACGCTCTTGCGTTAAGCCGTCCCTTCATGAGTCTTATCCGTTCCGGATCTTGTAGTAGATCCAGTTCCAGTCGGAACGCCGGATCACCTTGCGCACGTTCAGAGCCGGCGACGCGTCGATCCAGCTGTCAGAACCGTACGGCTCCACCTGGATCCGGTAGGTGCCCCTAATGTCGATGACGAATGCACCGGCGCACTTCTTCGCGGCCTCCACGTAGGTGTAGCCGCACGGCCTATAAGGGCCGAGGTATCCGGGCCTGGCTTCTGCCGTGGACGCCGTCATGATGGTGACAGACATGCACAAGGCAAGCAACGTAAACGCACGCATCTAATCCTCGATTCGAAAGAGTTGAAACTTATATAAGTATACAGTCATTAATAGAAATGTCAAACTACTGCTCTTTTATTAAAAGAAGCTTAAGATCCAGGAGATAAGAGAATTCCAGATCTGGATGATGCGCGAAGGTGTGTGCTCAGCCGTTGTGGTGGCTTCTGTGCTGGTAGCTGTAGTGGTGGCAGCAACCTCAACAGGGGCAACTACAGGCGCTGGTTTTTCGTATGCAGTGCAGTATCCAGGAGTTGGCTCGTTCATACAGGCACGCATCGTACAGATGCTCTGGCCGTTAGGCCGTTTGCTGCAAGAGTTACAGCCATCGAACCACGCAATACAGCTTGCGGGCGGCTTGTACGGCTCAGTTGGTTTTATGGGGCCAGATTCTTTCTCGGTACACTCTCCATCATGAATATAGGTTCCCTTTTCAGCTCCAAGGGTGCAGCTGTTGCCGTACGTGTGATACATAGGGTAGCAAGGCGCGGCAAAGCACTGTACCTGCTGTGCTCCACAGACTGGTTGATACTGTTGAGTACACATTGTTTGTTCTTCAGCACGAACTAGCTGAGGGGCTACTATCGCCACCAGGAATGCGAGGGGAATAAGAATAGATTTCATATGTATAAGTATAGACGGTGTTTATTGCCAACTCTTACTAATACACTGTACTGACAATGTATTGACACATGAATTCAGCTTATATAAACTGAGTGTATGACAACCACAATTCAGCTTCGAATTGACGAGAAGATGAAAAAAGCTGCTCAATCAGTATTTGAAAAAATGGGCTTGGATCTCTCAAGTGGGGTGAAGCTATACCTAGCACAGGTTATACAGGAACAAGGCCTTCCATTTACTCCTCGCACCATAAACAGTCTTACTCCTGCGTACGAAGCACGTCTTCTCTCTGAAGCGAAGTCTGCTAAGAAAAAAGGTACTTCTTATCGTTCCGCGAAAGCTGCGCTACAAGATATTTTGCCTTAGTCCATGTATGAGCTTCGCTTCTCTCATCTTGCAAAGAAGTCACTGAAGAAACTTGCTCGAAGCGGTTCATTTGATGCAAAAGGTCTAGAAACAGCTCTTGACTGCTTTATTGCAGGTACAACTTTGCCGTCTAAATTCAAAGACCATCAACTCAAAGGGGACCTTTCAAGTTTTAGAGAATGCCATCTTGGCTTTGATCTGCTTGTGAAGTACGAAAGAGACGAATCACTCAAGATGGTCATCATTGCAGACATAGGAACCCATAACAGTATCTTCTGATGTTGACAAATATACTTAAAAGTGTTAGTCTAAATAACACTGATCTTTAGCAACACTCATTCGCCAAAGGGTTTCCAATGAAAATTCTTTACGCTACTCTCGCCTCGGTTCTGCTGCTCACCGCCTGCGGAGAAACAAACGAGAAGAAATGCTCACGTCTGTACGACCAAGCGGCTAAATACGAAGCATCCTTTCCTACGCCGGCCGGCCGGCACATGCGTCGCAGCAGCCACCGTCTAACGAAGGAAGAGAGTGTGCAGTTCTGTCTCGCCGACCTGCAAGACAAGAACTGAATTCCGGGAGCATCTTAGCCAGATGCTCCCTTGTTTTATATAACTGAGTAAAAAGAATCCCAGACATAAACCTGGGGGGTTTCTTACAAGACTAATGCTTACGAAAGACTTACCATCCAAATTTTCTAACAGTAAGGTTTTATTGCTCAGTGTAAAACAAAAAGCAACAGTTTTAGCTGTTGCTTAGTTTGTGGCCACGTTGTCCCATTGCCTTAGAATACAGGTTCCACATCATTGTATGGCATGGCTTGAATGGCAGAGTCCTCAGGGAAATCTGCTTTGAGGTTTCGCAGATACCGATTGTACATTCGATACCCTTCCTCTTGATTCGGAGCAATTCCAACGTAGCGATTCTTGCCCTGCAGAACTATCCGAACTTCCCAGCGACTGCTAGTACGTACCCAGAGCACCCCTCTACGTGATGAGTATGTTATAAACGCTAGGTTTGATCGCCTGAAATCAAGCAAATGGTCGACTCTACAGACAGGGCCATCAAGCGACCTTCCCATGCGTTCCCATATTATATGGTTTAGAGTCATGCAGGACACTTCCCCAGCAACAGACCGTCGCCTTCGGATTTGAATACTTTGTTGTCTACTCTTGCCGCAGATATTTCCGCACCAAATGTATTCTTTCATCACCTCCAGATCTTCAGGAGAGACGAGTACATACCACCCATACAGAGCGGACGGGTTTCGGTTTCTAAGACGACACGCAACAAAGGGACCTTTCTCGTCACTGCCTTTCACAAAATCACGCCCGATTGCTTGAGCATGAGTGAAGAGAGGCGTGAGCGGCTTCCCGTTAAGCATGACTGGTTTGGCCATCTGTCTCTCCCAAATAACAAATACAGCTGCGTGGAGTCTACAAGAAGGGTTGGGTAAGTCAATTTATGCGCCATTACTAATATCTATCTCCTAATTACAAAAAGGACCGCATCCAAACCAAGGCTTGGATGCGGTGAGGAATTTGTGCATTCGATCATTCTAACGTCTTATTCATTAGACGCATGACGATTTCGGTCAAGTTTTGAAAAACTCGGCACAACACCGGTCGGCAGAAAGATGGGGGTAGACAGGAGGCGCACAAACCATCTCTCCTTGATGTTGCATGTAGGACAATCCGACGTATCTCTTCCTTGCGTCTTGCGCGCCTAGACTAATACTGTAACAAATAAATACTCTTTGTCAAAGAGAAACCCCGTCTTGAAACGGGGTCTTTCTCTTATAAAACTAACGCTTGCTCCACTGAGGACGCTTGCGGGCCTTGAGAAGACCTGGCTTCTTTCGTTCCTTAGCACGAGGATCACGAGTGAGAAGTCCTGCAGCCTTGAGAGTCTTGCGGCTTCCCTCTTCTGCCTTCTCAACTGCGCGAGCAATAGCATGACGAACTGCCTGAGCCTGAGCTGAGATGCCACCACCCTGTACCTTTGCTTCTACAGCATAAGTATCTTTCCACTCTCCTGCGCGGAATACGTCGGTGGTAACTGACTCGCGCTCTGCGGTCTTGAAGTAGTCCTTAGCAGACACACCGTTAACCATAACGGAGGTCTTAGCTGCAGGAGTAAGCTTCACGCGAGCGCTCGCAGTCTTGCGGCGTCCGACAGCGACAGTGTAGTTGGTTGATTCGGGCATAGTAAATCTCGGGTGCTATTAATCGACGAGCGTAAGACGCTTCATGCGCTCCTTGCGAAGCGAGTTGCGAGGGATCATACCGTCTACGGCTTTGCGCATAACCTCCCCGATGCCTTTCTTCTCGATAAGCATCTGCATGGTGGTGGTGATAAGACCTCCTGGGTACTGTGTGTAACGTGTGTAGGCTTTTCCAGCGATACGACGCTCGCTCATAAGAAGCTTTGATACGTTTACAACCTCAACTTCAACAGGAAGCACTTCGTTCTTCATAAAGTGAGGAGACTTCTTGCCTAGGAGTGCTGATGCAGCCTCAGAAGCAACACGGCCGAGGGACTGGCCCGCTGCATCGATGGTGTAGAGCGTACGCTCTCCTTTCTGAGTCTTAGTGATGGTCATAGTCATGTTATACGAAGGCGATGTACGCGGTCTTGCGTCCGTCTGTTGCGGTTGCTGCACGCTTTACGATACGAGTGTATCCTCCAGGACGTTCAACGTAGCGAGGAGCGATAGAAGCGAAAAGCTTCTTGGTAACCTCGTCATCGTTTCCAAGACGAGCTGATACCAGACGACGGTTCGCTACGCTATCAACGCGAGCGTGAGAAACAAGCTTCTCGATGATAGGTCGGAGTTCCTTGGCCTTGGCCTCGGTTGTTGAAATACGCTCGTGAATGATGAGCGAACGCATAAGGCCTCGCATAAGCGCAGTGCGCTGGTCATGCGAGCGTCCAAATGATCGTCCTTTATGTTGATGGCGCATACGTAGTTTTTAACACGAATCCTTACTATAGGCTACTTATTCGCCTTTGAGCTCCAAACCGAGCTTGTCGAGGGCTTCAGCGATCTCAGTTACGGCCTTGTCGCCGATACCATCCATCTCCTTAAGCTGCGTGCCGGTCTTGCGAACGAGACCTGCTACAGACTTGATACCTCCCTCTTCTAGGGCGGCTGAGATGCGAGGGCTGAGCTCGAGTTCCTCAATCTTTACCTTAGCGGGATCCTTGCCCACTGCAGGCGCTACAACGGCCGCAGGCTTTGCCATACCAGCAATTGCAGGAATTGATACGTCATGAGTCTCGGTCTCCTCCTGGAAGCCAATTACAGACTTAAGCTGGTGGATCATGATCTCAATTGAGCGCTCAAGAGCCTCACGAGGTGTGATGGTTCCGTTGGTCTCAATAAGAAGGCGAAGACGGTTGAAGTCTGTTCGGTCTCCAACGCGCATGTTCTCAACTTCGTAGTTGGCACGGCGAATAGGAGTGAACGTAGCATCAAGAGCGATAGTACCGATGTCTACCTTGTCGCGGGTAAGAACCTCGCGAGGTACGTAGCCAAGACCGCGCTCGATGGTTGCCTCAAGTTCAAAAGCGATCTTGCCAGAAACGTCAGCAATGTGTGCTTCTGGGTTAGCAATACCAACCTGGGTTGGAAGCTGGAAATCTGCTGCAGTTACTTGCTTAGGACCTTTTACTGAAAGACGAATGGTCTGCGCCTCGTCTCCCTGAAGAGTGAAGTGTACGCGCTTAAGGTTAAGGAGAACCTCCATAACTGATTCGCGAACACCTTCCATGGTTGCGAATTCGTGCTGTACGCCCTCAATCTTTACAGACGTAACGGACGCTCCTGGAAGTGAGGAAAGAATAATACGGCGAAGCGAGTTTCCGAGTGTGTGACCGTATCCAGGGTATAGAGAATCGATCTCATATACGCCCTGTACGCCCTCTTCAGAGACTACGCGAGGCTTAGACGGAAGTGTGATGTGGTGTTCCATAACTCAATCAATGTTAACCAAAATGTATAAAAGCACTGAGCACCTACGGACTAACGGCTGTAGAACGAGAGCACCGTAACGAGATCTCCCGCTGGCTGCGCGCTTTCCATAGTAGGAACCTCTTGGAGGCTGCCTTCCATAGACTTCGCATTCCATGAGAGCCACGCAGGAAGCGTAGGACGCTCATTGAACTTCTCTGCGAAGTTCTCAAAGAGCCCTGCGCTCTTGCTACCGTCACGAACTGCAATCTTGTCTCCAGGACGCATAGCACGTGAAGGAATAGTTGTCTTAACTCCGTTCACGGTTATGTGGCCATGAGAGACCATCTGACGAGCGCCACGTCGGCTCGGTGCAACACCGAGGCGGTACATAACGTTGTCGAGACGAAGCTCAAGATTGCGGTGAAGCACTTCGGTTGGAATAGCTCCGTGAGTAGCAACGGCAGCACGCACGTATGCTGAGAACTGACGCTCAGAGATACCGTAGGTCATACGTACCTTCTGCTTCTCAAGAAGCTGCTTGCCGAATTCAGTCTGGTTACGACGTCCGCCAGAACGCTTGTTCTTTGCGGAACGCTCTTCAGCGAGTGCAAACTTCTGGCTCTGTGTCTTTGGGAAGACGCTTGCACCGAGACGCTTAGCTATTTTGTATTGTGGTCCAATTTTCATATGAGTTTATACGCGACGAGGCTTAGGGGGACGAGGTCCGTTATGTGGTACTGGAGTTGCGTCCTTGATTGAACGGATAGCAATACCCTTGCTTGAGAAGGCGCGAAGAGCAGACTCGCGTCCAGCTCCGATACCGCGAATAACAACTGAAGCTTCCTTGAGGCCGATTGCCATAGCCTTCTCACCGAGAAGCTCGCCAACCTTAGCCGCTGCATAAGGAGTTGATTTACGTGCGCCTGAGAAGCCAAGAGCTCCTGCAGAAGAAGACATGATTGCGTTTCCAGCATCGTCTGTAAGAACGGCCTTGGTGTTGTTGAAGGTAGCTTCAACATGGAGAATGCCGCGCTCGATGCGCTTCTTTGCAATCTTAGAAAGGGCACGCTCCTTGCGTCCCTGGTCGAGACCCTTTCCTGACTTCTTGATGATACGTTTCTTACCCATAGGAAATTATATAAAGGATTAGGTCTTCTCGAGCGTACGACGACCGCTACCCATAGTCTTGCGAGTGTTTCCACGAACAGTACGAGAGTTGGTCTTGGTGCGCTGATTGCGAACTGGAAGACGGCGCTCGTGACGGATGCCACGTGCTGAACGAATATCCTTAAGGCGCTTGATGTTCTGTCCGATCTCACGGCGGAGCTCTCCTTCGATTGTGTATGCCTCAGCAAGAAGACGAATGCTCTGCTCTTCTTCTGGAGTTAGTTCACTTCCCTTCTTGGTCTCTGAAATCTTTGCTTCAGCAAGAATAAGACGAGAACGCATTGGACCGATGCCATAGATAAGAGGCAGCGCGTATAGGAGCTGCTTGTCATCTGGAAGGGTTACACCGGCGATACGCATGTGAGAATAAACTTAAGTACTAAAATAATTAGCCCTGACGTGCTTTACGACGAGGGTTGCGCTTGTTGATACGGTACAAACGACCGCGACGGCGGACGAGAATATCTCCAGGCTGCTGGACTTTAATTGAGGCGCGGACTTTCATCGGGTTTATGATTTGGTGCTACGACAATCTACGAACGATACGTGCCCGGCCGCCATACGGATCGAGGACCAACTCAACGTTGTCCCCAACCAGTACGCGTATACGGTGCAAACGCATCTTTCCAGCAAGGTAGGCGAGTAGAAGTTCCCCTGAAGGCATCCTTACTCGAAACAACGAGTTAGGAAGCACCTCTTCAACGGTGCCGGTGGTCGGCTCCTCAGCTCTCGTTTCCTCCATGTGTAGCTTGGGTATAGTAGCAGGATTAAAATACAGCGTCAACCGTATTACTGAGCATTTCCGGCCTCTTCTACCTCAACGGTGATTTTCTCCGGATTAGCGGGGAAAGAACCCTTCCAGAAAGGACGAAGAACGAGCCTTGCGCGGTCCACTTCTGGGAAGCCTGTGAGAGCTACTTCAGCTGAATTACGGGTCTTTCCAGCCACTGCTGCAGCTATCTTAGTACCCTCTACTTTCCATACAACGGTTGTGTTTCCTGACAGGGAGAAGGCAAATTCAGGCTGTCCAGCAGGTGAGGTGTTCACCGTAGGAGTGAGCTTGAGCTGGTCTACCCTTGCCAGCACTACAGGCTGTCCTGAGTAGCTTCCAACGGTCTTGTAGGCTACCGACTTCGCAAGTGCTTCAGCTGGGAAGACTACGGCTGTTATGGAACCCTTTACACGCACCTCAACTGTTCCGGTAGCACCAGCTATATCTGGCTGGGGCTCGTAGGTAGCGAATGTTGAGCCAGGTACGAGTACGTATCCGGCTGGAACTTTTTCTTTAACTGCGGTTTCAAGGTCTCCAACGAGAGTACCTTGGAGTGTTTGGGACTCCCGGTCCTTTGTTGCTTGGCTAACTGAAGGACGCGGACCGGAGAAGCCACCCTGCATAGGATCTGCTGAACGCCCTGTTACCTGCGTAAAGGCAGCTGAGCCTGTAAGACCAGGAACCGTGAAGGTTGTAGGTCCTACATTGTATTTGTCTCCAGCTTCGTCTGCGTAGACCGTAACGGAAAGACTTCCTGGAGTGCCGTTTTTAGCTGCTGGAACGGTTATAGAGTCACGAATACGGAAGATTAAGCCGTCTGGAGTCTGGAAACGAGTGTTCTTTATAAGCTGCTGAGCTGCTGCCTGCTGGTTCGTAATAGTAATAGTTCCCTGTGCTGGCTGGTTAACAGTTTCGGTTGATTCAGCCTGAACTGAATTGCTTGCTACTTTGTCTACGGAAATAACTTCAAATGGAAGATCTCCCGCTGAAGCAGTTGCTATGAAGTCAGAAGTTATAGACACCTGGTTCATGGCAGGCGTTATAGAAACCTTGGCGCCTGAGAATGCGTATAGTGCCGCAGCTGATCCAATAACAACAACCAGAGCGATAATCGCGGTACCCAGTGGAAACTTCCTGCCTGAAGAAGGAGGACGTATTGGTGGAGGAACTGGTCGAGGAGGTTCGTTGCTGTAAACAGGCTGAGGCATGTCTACGGGCTGACCCATTTCACCCGTCATGGGGCGGCGACGTGATGGAGGTACGATGTCGTTCAAGCTTTTGTGCTGCATATGTAATTAAAAGTGTTCTAGAGGCGTTCCCCTAATGCTATAGAACTAGTATACCGAGCACGCTAAGCAGTGCAAAGCATGTCGAGCAAGTTGTGGGTATAAGTTATTGAGCTTCGGCTTGCTTACGAAAATGCAGAAATATGGGGCGCCGCTAGTTTCAAACGAAAGAATCGCATTACAAATCAGCCTAGTAATTCTTCCAACGTACCATCATCATTAACTTTTAAATGAACAACGATCTCGCCAATACCATCTGGAGAATCCCGTAGAGCGCCGATTATAGTGTTACTAAGTATTCTGAAGCGTTTATTGAAACTTTCATATGCTTCTCGAGAAACAGCGTTCTGTGACTCTAAGAAGTTTACCAGCCTAAAAAGTGGAGCAATGTCTATGAGAGCTTGTGCTCGTGGCGACGCGCGACGTTCGTCTTTCGTCATAAACCTTGTTATTGCCCGTAATGATTCAAGATCATATTTGCTTTGAAAGCCCACAAATAACGCTTCAAGCTCTGCAATTTTTTCCGCACAAAATTCTGGGCTTTCTTGTTTTCCGGGTTCTGGATGCCAGGACATCGCTTCTTCTGGGCTTCGCGGACCTGAAGAAGGATTGTTCTCGGGTGTAGGAAATTTATCAATTGTAGACATGGACTTATTGTACTTTAGACATGCAGGTATGTCTGGGACGATGTTGGAATCGAGCTTAATTTGACGAGCATATTTTAATAATGCAATATCATCCTGGGTACTTTTGCCCTGTCTAACAAGGAGGTTCTCCCATGGAGCCCTCAACATCTGAGAACAAGCTGGTTGATAGCTGGAAGCTGAATTTGGTTATCGGGTTTTCTCCCCCTCACGGCCTCGCACTTCCCGAAGGGTTCGTATACAAGAACGCGATCAAGAGCGTCATCGCCGAAACACCCTGGTTGGTCAAAGAAGGCGGATCCCGGCCGGCCGAAATGGTCGTCGACAGGAAGTCGATGCACTACTCGGCGATGAGTATCTACTACAACATCTCCATCCAGGCAGAGTTAAAATCTTCCCAACTTCGCGCCCTTCGTCTATATCTGGCCGGATTGGTGAAGAAACTCGCCGAGGTGGATATCGAGCATGTGCAGGACGTTTTCGGTTATCTCGAAATGACCAGCACTCTTATAACTGAACCGAGCGTCAAAGTGTCCGCAGGACAACCGGGCTAGCCTGCCTAAGCAGGCAGATAACGCTCCCCGCCACGTCGAAAGATGTGGCGGGTTTTACGTTTTAACGCTGGCAGTTTGGGGCGACTCTGAAACCCTCACACAAGAAGCCGCCCGCTGGGTATTCCAGGGGCGGCTTGAGATGGCTACTTCTGCTTGATAAGCATCAGTGGACGACCATCGGGATCTTGAACATACTGGAAGCGCATATCCGAGCTCTCCATGATTTCAGTTTTAGGAGTAATCTCGTACGTCGAGATAATTTTCAACGCCTCTTCAATCGAGTCCACTTCTATCATTAAGACGTCTGCGTTGAATTTCGTTGAAGCTTGGTAGATTTCAACCACGGCAGTATCTGACATGGGACCAAGCTCGTGGTGTACGGGTCCTCCATGCTGGTGTTCGTGTTCACTCAGACCTAGGTCTGCATAAAAGCGGGCTGTGATTTTCCGGTCACGAGCCCGGAAAATCATTCCTCTGACTTGTGCCATTTCTTGTCTCCCACAAAAGAACGTTCTTAGAGACTAATACGATTGGCAATTAAGTCAAAATATTGCAGGCAGTCTAGGGTCGAACCTAACTCAATTCCCCTTTAGGACGTTTCGTATGAAATAGCGCCAACATGCTGAGATACAAGTCTCCTTCCGCAGTTCCTCGCGTTTGAACAAATGGAGCAAAGTGTTGAGGAGCAACCGGAATAACGCCAAGAGGCTCGTCTGAAAGCCAGAGGGAGCGGAGAGTGCTGCTATCTAGTAGCTTCTTTAGGAAGTCGCGGGCAAAAGGATCCGCAATAATAAACACCGTTCGAGGAAGTGGTTGGCGGCTGGAGAATTCTCCAAGCACATCTCGCAACTCCTCAATCCACTTTGCTTTGCTCTTAGCTATGCGCGCTGCCAACTTCGTATTTCGTTCCCTATCAATTAACCCGCTTCCAAGAGAACTGGCAGTTTTTTCTCCATCGAGCGAAGAAAGTAAGTCGGTTAAACCTGTTGGTATAGAGGAGACACCCATAAGGAGTCCACGCTTTATAAACGCGGCATCTGTAGACATGCCTGAGATATCAAGGACTATGTAATCTTTCTGGTGCGCAAAGACGTCTCTAAACACGGCGTACGCAACAGGAGCAAACGCCGTTATTGATACCGAGTGTGTATGGAAAGAGTGCCTGAGAGTTCGTTCAACTTCGTATTGCGCCTCTGTCTCAAGTGTTGAGGAAAGGATAACCAAATCAGCTCGCTTAACCTTCTTTCCAAAGGGACTGGTTGTCTCGTATCCGTTAAGTACTGTTGCAACAACATCGCGTCCGGAAAGCGTACGTCCTTCTGGCAAAGGTTTAGAAGGAGCAGAAGCGGTTGCCATAAACTCATGCGAGAACATGAATGGTTTGTCTCGCTGCATGCTCTTAACTTCTATCTCGCTTTCCTGCCACGGCGCGCCTATGGAAGCCTCAATACGATGTATGTGTGCGTCTCCAACCTCCCGACGTAACGTAGGAGCACCTTCTGCAACCAAGAGTGCGCATACTTCATGCAGAGCACGGATCATGGCGGGAAGAGGAGCCTCGCCTTCGTGCGGCAATACCGCAACCCGCGTTGCGTAATAGATAACGGGAGACTTCCCCTCAACCATATGCGCAAAGGCTCCACCAACAGTGGTGGCTCCAATATCAAAAAGCGCTACGGACTCAGAATTTTTCTTAAAGCGCTTAAAGGAAAAGAATTCCATGTGTGAAAAGTATACCCTTCACTTGGGTATCTTCCCTCCTATTTTACTAACACTGCCTTTATGCGACGAATGCCCGCGGCAACCGCTTCCTCTTTTTGAATCTTAAACGTACCTCCTTCGCGTATTTCGCTTGTGTTCGATACGTGTGGACCTCCACAGAATTCTAGAGAGAATGCATTGGGAATATCCGGAGATGCTTCTGTTGCGTGTACTGGACCAACTGAATACACAGACACCATATCTGGGTACTTAACACCGAACTCCATTTCGGCACCAAGTTTCTCAGCTTCTTCGCGTGGCATAACGGTACGAGTAACAGGAAGGTCTTGTTCAAGAGTTTCGTTCACAATCTTTTCAACTTCTGCCTTCTGCTCGTCTGTCATCTTTCCTGGAGAAGAGAAGTCTATACGCAAACGCTCTGAGGTTATGTTGCTGCCCCGCTGCTTAACTTCTGGGCCCAATACCAGCTGGAGGGCCTTAAGAAGGATGTGGTGCGTTGTGTGATACCTCACAGTCTGTTCTGCATGATCTGCTAGACCTCCGGCAAAGCGCTGCGCACCTCCTGCTCGGGACGTTTCCTGATGCTGCTCCATGAGCTTCATAACGGCAGTAAGATCTATTTCAATCTCTCGCTCGTTCGCAAGTTCTTCTGTCATCTCTACAGGGAATCCGTAGGTAGTAAAGAGGGTGAACACGTCTTCAGCGCTAACTTCCCGTTTAGCTGCTAGCTTCTCAAATTCTCGAAGACCTTGCTCAAGTGTCTTTCGAAAACGATCTTCTTCTTTCGCTAGTTCCTCTCGAATCTTTGTTGCGTGTTCTTTTACATGAGGATAGTGATCTGCATAAGCTTCTGCATATCCCTCGGCAACCTCAGGAAGAATGGCTTCTTTGATACCAAGTCTATCTGCTTCTCGAATAGCTCGGCGAATAAGACGACGAAGTACATACCCTGCTTCAGTATTTGAAGGCACAACGTCTTCAGCAAGCATGAAAGAAGCTGCTCGCATGTGATCGAGGATTATACGGAATGAGCGTGTTGCATCGGTTTCGTCATACTTCTTCCCAGAACGCTTTTCAATAACTACCCGTGCTGCATCGAACACATCCAGCATGAATATATCTGGACCAACGGTTGCCATTGCGATACGTTCAAGACCTCCTCCGAAATCGATATTCTTTTTTGGTAGTTCTTCAAATGCGCCGCTCTCGTTTTTCATGAACTGCATGAACACCGAATTCCCTATTTCTACAAAGCGTCCGCAATCACAGTTAGGGTGGCAGTGCTGTCCCCATTTAGGGTCGTGTGCTGTTCCAAAGTCATAGAAGATCTCTGAATCTGGACCGCCAGGTTCTCCTATGGGCATTTTTGCAGGCACTCCTGCGCGACTCCACCAATTCTTGTCGGTATATGCAAAAACTCGCTCTCCTTCTTTCATGCCTCGATCATACCCAGCCTGCTCTGTGCCTATTGAAGCAAACTTGGCTTCAATTCCTTTTTCACTAAATAGACGCTGCCATATTTCAGCTGCTTCGGTGTCTACAGCAATACCTGCTTCAGGATCCCCTGCATACACAGTTGTGTATAGCTTCGTTGGATCAATTCCAAATCCTGTTTCTGGACTCGTTAAGAACTCGAATATCCATGGAAGCTGCTCTTGTTTGAAATAGTCTCCGAAAGACCAGTTTCCAAGCATCTCAAAAAAGGTAGTGTGGCGATTGTCTCCAACCTCCTCAATATCTCCTGCACGAAAACTTAATTGAGAATTAACAACACGCTTTCCTTCAGGATGATCCTTCCCGAGAAAGTACGGCAAAAGCGGCTGCATGCCAGAAGAGGTAAAGAGCGTGGTCGGATCGTTTCCGGGTACGATTGGTGCGGTAGGTATGACCACATGCCCCCGCTCGGCATAGTATTGAAGAAAACGTTTACGGACTTCAGAAACGGTCATGATTCTATGAAGATACCACGCAGCGCTACTTGATAAAACTTCCGGCCGCAGCTAGCGAGAGCTTTGAAAGAGGAATAAGTGCTGCCGCTTCTTTAATTTCAGAAAGCGTTAGGGCTCGTATCAGAGCTGGGTACTCATCAATATATGAAAGTGGCTTTCCTTCTCGGCCAATTTTGTGGAGAACTGCTGCCATGCCTTTGCTTGTTGAAAGACTAACAAGATAGGAACCGCTAATCTCGCTCTTTTTAAACTCAAGTGCTTCTTCAGTAATACCGTTCTTGAAGAAGAAGTTAATTTCCTTTCGTGTAGCAGCTACAGCTTTTTCGTACGTTGCTGGAGAAAACGTTGCCCATATACGGAACATTCCTTCAGTATTCTTTTCAAATCCTGTTGGCATGCAATATATGCCGTACGTATATCCATCTCGTTCACGGATAGTACGCATGAGATGTCCGCTTGAAAGACCTCTGCCTCCAAGCATGCTGCACACTGCCATGAAGGGCAGGAATTCCTTGCTGTCATAGGTAAGAGGTACTGCGACACCAAGATAGGTATCTATATTCGCTTTATCCTTAATAGAAACTAACGTCTCTGAAGCGGAAGAGATCTTTTTGTTAGGGCGCTGAACGTCTTCTGTAAAAGTTCCTTCTGGAAGAAGCTTGAGTGCTTTTTCAACTGCTTTCTTTGCGTCTGAAGGGTGGATGTCGCCGGCAAGAGACATTACAAGGCCACGTTTTCCTAATGTCTTACGAAAAGATACGAGCTCGGCTCGAGTAACTTTTTCAGTATGCTTAATACAGATGTTTGTGGTCTCTGCGTAATTAACGTGATCGGGCGCATACACAGCTCGCATAAGTGCACCTCCTGCCTGAGTGCGTGTATCGGTAAGACTTTCCTTTAGGTTTCCAAACGCACGTTCCTTAGCCGCCTTGACTTCTGAAGCTGGAAATTCTGCACCAGCCAAACACTCAGCAATAATAGTAAGGAGCATCGTAACGTCTTCAGGGAAACATGAACCATAAAATGAAGTCCGATCAGCTCCTGGGACAAAGTCCAACGACGCTCCTCTAGCTGCAAGAGTTTCTCTGAAAAAGTCCTTCCCTTTAGTTTTTGTTCCAGCATCAAAAATCTCTGATGCAATTCCCGGAACTTCTTTAGCAGAACCTGAAAGGGATGCCCAGCCGCCAAGAACACTTCCTTCAATAGAAACCAGATTTTTCGCTCCTGTAGGTGCAACAAACACACGTTCGCCATGAGCAAATTCGAATTCGGTAATACTTGAAGCGATAGGATTCATATTATTCGGCAGTATTAACAAACCATCCAACAACACTGTTTTGGTCTTTAAAATAAGTCTTTGCGACCCGCTTCACATCTGCAGCTGTTACAGATTCAATGGCATCCGGAAGAGTTACGAACCGAGTCCAGTCTCCTGCTGCAAGATCTTCGTTAAGAGAAGCTAGTAATGCGTATGGGCCGTCTCTGCGACTTGCAACAAATGCACGCGCTGCTTGTTTTGCGCGCTTGAGTTCCGTGGTGGTTATGCCCTTGTCTGCAATAAGATCGTACTCTTTCTTAAGAAGTTGCTCAGCCTTTTCGTGAGAGGTTTTAGGAGCAAGCGTTATAAATGTTTCAAACAAGCTTGGATCTTGGAACTGATTGCACATCACAGCGACTTCAGTTGCTAGAGCAGGTTCAACAAAACTCTTATAGAGTCTGCTGGTCTTGTCCTCATACAAAACAACCGCAAGAATAATAAGTGCAGGAATATCTGTGTGAGTTGCCTCTGGAATTTTATGAGCAAAACCAACCATGTTTACACCAGACCGCTCCACACGCACACGTCGCTGCCCTTCTTGCTTTGGTTCCTCGGTATACATCTTTGGATACCCGCCTTCTTTCCTAGAATGCTTTCCAAATTCTCGAGCAATATGCGCGAGCACCTCGTCTTCTTTAAAACTGCCGACAATTGTTACTGTTGCGTTGTCTGGCCAGTAAAAATCGTTATAGAATTGGTTTAAGCGTTCAATAGACACCCCTTCAATATCGCTGCGCCAGCCAATTGTTGAATGATGGTACGGGTGTGCAATAAATGCTGCAGCCCACATCTCTTTATCCAAAGCTTCCATGGGAAGGTTCTCTCCACGCTCATACTCATTACGAACTATTGGCATTTCACTCTGTTTATCCTCTTCTGTTATGCGAGCCTTGCGCATACGGTCTGCTTCAATCTCAATAGCAAGAGGGAGAACGTCTCTAGGTATAACCTCGTAATAGTTTGTACGATCTAACCAAGTTGAAGCGTTTAGCAACGCTCCCTGTGACTCCATTAAATGCTCCATGTGCTTATGATTTTCTCTATTGAAATTCTCAGATCCCTTGAACATGAGATGCTCTAGTAGGTGTGTTGCTCCTGTATAGCCGGTTGCTTCGTTCTTTGAACCAACATGGTACGTAACCATGCAGCCTGCAACGGGCACTGAATCGTCTTTAACTAGAAGAATGCGTAGGCCGTTCTTCTCAAGAGCAAACTCCTTAATACCGCCCATTTCCTGCACAAAAGAGACGCCTGGAGTGGAAGACTTCTTTGAAACCGTACGAGCCATATGTATTGAAGATACCAGCGGTTGATTAAGTCAGCAAACTAAAGCCAATCAATCGGTTTCTCGTTGTGCTTTTCAAGATACGCATTGGTCTTGCTAAATGGTTTGCTGCCAAAGAATCCGTTACTTGCTGAGAATGGGGATGGGTGTGCAGACTCAAGAACCAGATGTCTGGTTCTATCTATGTGCGCACCTTTTTGCTTGGCGTAGTTGCCCCAGAGTATAAACACAAGGTGTTCACGTTCGTCTGAAAGCTCTTTGATAACAGCATCGGTAAACTGTTCCCAACCGTGCCCTTGGTGCGAGTTTGCTGAGCCTGCACGTACTGTAAGAGTGGAATTAAGCAGAAGCACTCCTTGCTCAGCCCAACGAGTTAAATCCCCACTTTCGCTATTTGGCTTCTGCCCTATATCGCTTTCAATTTCTTTAAAAATGTTTTGGAGGGAGGGGGGATTTCGTACTCCATCAATAACAGAGAACGACAGTCCGTGTGCCTGGTGCGGATTAAAGTACGGGTCTTGTCCAAGAATAACAACCTTAACTTTGTTAAACGGACACAATTCAAAGGCTCTAAAGATATTCTTAGGGCTTGGGTATACTACGCCGTTCTTGTACTCCTTCTTAACGAAGTTCGTTAGATCTTGGAAATAACTTCTCTCGAATTCTCCTTTCAGATGCTTCTTCCACGAATCTTCTATCTTCACATCCATAGGCTATTTCTTAGCAGCTTTGTGAAGGGCTTGTAGCTTTTTGCCTGCAGCTTCGCGGTACGGGCAGAACTCGCAGCCTTTGCCTATTTCGGGAATGGCGTCTGAATCAAGAGCCGTTTTAATCTTTGGAAGAATGTCATCTATCCAGTCAGTATTTCCTTCGCATTCAACGACTGTTACTTCAAAGTCGAGCTTCCCATCAAATGCTTCGTTCTCAGTACTTGCGTTAGCGTATACAAAGTATCCCTTAGGAGAAACCGTAAACCCATTATTACGAAGCAACCATTGGTACACGCCCATCTGGCGCTTGTACTGCTCGTTCCAAGAGGAGTCGTCGAGCGTCTTTATGGTTCCGGGCTTTGAAGTTGATTTGTAATCTACAACCATAAGCTCGCCAGCGGGATTAACCCAAATGTCGTCAACGGCTCCTGAGATAGTGAAGCCAGTTGGCTCGTGCTTGTACTCAACTCCCTCAAAGTTTTCCCGCCACGTATCCATCTTCTTATGCTGAAACGGCACCGCATCAATTCCATATGCATCCATAAGCGGGTGCGCTGAACCAGCTGCACGATGTACATCAAATTCTTTCTTGAAGAGCGCATCAACGGCAATGTTGAGTGTAAAGGCAGGACCTCGAGGACGTGCGGTACCAAGCTTGTTATCTAAATAGAAACAACGAGGACATTCGTTGTAGAGCTCTATTTTTGAACGTGATAGACGCCACTTGGGTCCTCCGTAGTTCCAGTCTGGGCTGCGGTTAGGATTGTACTGCTTCTTAAAGTCGCTCATGCCCTTAGTATCTCGCTTATGCTGCTTTCTCGCAAAGCGTGGTTGCCTCAGCCAAAATACCGCCAACGCGCTCAGGAGTTATGCCAAGAGCCCTAAGAGCTTCTCGGTGCTCACGAATTTGTTGGCAGGTTACAAGTCCCTGATCTATGAGAAGACGCTTCTCAGATTTCTTGAGAAGCGTGAGAGCAGTTACTGGGTACAGACCACTTGCTACGATACGGTCATACAGACTGCCGTGATGTGGGTAGCTCCATCCAAGAAGATTAATGCCGGAGCAGGTAGCAAAATCTATCGCGTCACGAGTGAACTTGGTGTTTGTAATAAGAAAGCCGTGGTCAACACGTTTTGTTTCGACAGTCTCATTTGGCTTACACGCCCAAATATCATCAAGGCGAGCCTTCACGTACAAGGCAACCTTCACATCGGTCTTATAGCCTGGGTCATTATGGTACTTGAGTTCCCCTGCTAGATACTCCCCGTTACGAGTCGCATATATATCAACCTCATGCGTTACGCATTTGCCTTGGATAATCTGCCGGTCTTTCACGTCCCAACCTTCTGAACGAAAGAGCTCTGCAACAAAGTCTTCAAAAGGATGACCTGAGGGACCGAATTCAAAGAGCGCGCGACGAAGACTGTAGCGAGCTGCTGAAGGGCGGCTGTCACGTCGTAGCATTTGAAACGCACGCTTGTAGATATCGGTAGATTGCGCAGAATTTCCTAGAGAGGCTTCAATGGTTATGCGAATTCTGTTTGCGCTTCGTTCACTTGCGCCTGCTCGCACTAAGGAGTGTTCAAGCTTCGCTCCGTCAAAGATTTCAACCGACCCGTCTGTCTTAATAATCTCCTGATTCATTTAGGAGATAATACCACCCCCGACACACACCTCTCCTTGGTACAGCACAAGAGACTGTCCAGAAGCAACCGATTCTTCAATTGCATTAGTTGGAATAAATTCCTTTAGGTCTTGAGAAAGGGTACCTGGAACACGGGGGCCGTGATACCGATACTGCGCTTCAAGCGTATCTGTGGAGTCTGAGAGCCAGTTTGTATCTCTAAGCTGTATAGAGGTTAGTGCATTTCCCTTCTTCTGTTCATGCGAGACCGTTAATACATTGTTCTTCAGATCTTTCTTTGTTACATACCAAGGCCCTGCACCTGCTTTCTCAAGCGCTACGCGTTCGCCGAGGGTGTGCAGTACGGCTCCGGTATGCATACCAACTTCTTTCCCGTCTTCTGTAACAGCTTTTCCAGATTCGCTTCCCAGTTCTTCTTTTAGAAAGTCTTCAACCGATATCGACCCAAGGAAACAAATACCCTGGCTGTCCTTCTTCTCGGCAACTGGAAGATTGAACTTCTGCGCAAGCACTCGTGTCTCGCTTTTGGGAAGTCCTCCAACAGGGAAAAGTGTCCGAGCAATAACTTCTTTTGGTACAGCCCATAAAAAATAGCTCTGGTCTTTAGACTCATCAATTCCTCGCAGTAGCTTTCCTTCCCTCTGTTGTGCGTAATGTCCTGTTGCCAAGAAATCTGCATTATTCTTTTGTGCAAAGCGCCAGAACGCACCGAACTTAACTTCCCTGTTACACATAACGTCGGGATTGGGCGTTCGTCCTGCGGCATATTCTGATAGGAGATAATCTATAACACCTTGCTTGTACTCAAGAGATGCATCAAGCGTATAAAAAGGTATCTGTAAGCGTGCTGCAACACGCATGGCGTCTCGTCTATCCGTTGCCCAGGTACAGGGCATGCCAGGCGGATACCAGCCCTTTATAAAGACTCCGGTAACATTGGCTCCTGCTTGTTTAAGGAGTGCTGCTGAGACAGCAGAGTCCACACCTCCTGAAAGGCCAACAAATACTCGCTTTCCACGAATCGCATTCATACCCACTCGGTATACCACTTAGGTTGGAAGGTTGGTAGGTGCTTCCTTGGTTGCGGACGGAATACGAGCAAGCGAAGGAGCCGCAACGCCAGCGCTTGGAATGTGGAAGAGTGTCGCAAGCTCTTCAGCATTTAGCATGAAATATGGAAGTACATAGGGCACGTGGAAGTGCGAGCGGCGTCGGAACGCATCAACTAATTGGTGCTGCAGGTGAGCACGGTGATGTCCCTTTTTATCCTCCCACGGATAATCTCCGAAAATGGAGTCCCAACGAGCAGTCTTAAAGCCATTGAAGCCCTCCATATTTCTCCATAGACCAATGAGCTGGCTAACCATAGTTCCCTGGAAAGAGCCCTCGGGAGCCGTGTAGATAGATCGGATAGCCACATCAAATATGGGCCTGTATACCTTGTTTTCAATAGCCGCAATACCTTCAATCTGCCCTTTAGTTGGATTAGGAAATCCCTCCGTCTCTATAACCTTGCCGGTTAGGGGGTCCGTATACGTGCTTTTCTTAACTGCGCCTTGTCGAATGCTATCAATTATTTCTCCCGCCTCGCTTTCAATAGTGTACTTCTTTCCGTCAGATGTCTTTCGTCCCGCATATTTCTCGTTTTTGCTCAATCTGAAAAGTATCTGCACCCAGAACTGTTCTTTAGGTCCGATGCCTCCGAGTGTTTCGATGATTTGTGAGAGAGAGTCAATTTGTTCTTCCGGCTTAGACAGCGGAGCGTCAGGCTTCATGAAAGAAGGGTACGTTTTAATCGGCTTGGCATCCTCGCTTCTTAGTATGTGTTCGCAGCCCCACATCTGCATAGGAGCGTGTGTTGGGTCTGTCATGAGTGTGTAATCTATAGCCTCTATAACTTCGAGTTCCGGGTACTGCGCGTAGAGCGCGCTCTCAACAGCACGACGGTATCCTTCACGAGTCCATATATAGAAGTGCACTCTCCCTCCAAGAGAAACAATTTCCAAAGACCACCACGGTCTCACCTGTCCCTGTACCAATCTCTTGTACCAAGTTGATTCTCCGGGGCCTATATGGAGATTAGTAAAGAAGGTCTCCATGGCTAGTGGCGACTTGCGTACATCTCGCGGTATACGTAGTTCAAGCAATACATTCTTCTGCTTCGCTATATAGCCCAACCGGTTAGTATCAACCCATCGTTCCCACGCGAAGGTTACAAGGATAAGAGGCATCCATATAGGGGCCAGGAAGAAGGCTAGCTCAAAGTTCCTAATTGATTGGGCAGGAGAGATGAAAAAGAAGATCAGAATAAGTATCGGAAAGGCTATAAGAAATGGTTTGGCTGAGAAAGCTACACCCTGTTCATGGGCACCATGGAAAAAGCCATCGATCTTATCGAAGAATGGAAGTGGTGAGCTGGGGCCGTGGCCTCCTCCTGACATACTCAAAGTATAGCAATAGAAAAGAAGAAGACCCGCGTGTAGCGGGTCTTCTTCTGTGTACTTCGTATTAAACGGGGGTGTAGGTTCCGTCCTTCATTCGCTTAAAGTAGCGAGGGTCGTTAAGGTTCACGAGAATGGTGTTGTCCTTCACGTAGCGAACCTTCTTAACCTGCTCAATAACATCTTCGCGGGTAAGAGGCTTAGCCTTAAGTACGTTCTTGATAACGTCACGAACAACGCCAGGCTGGTATCCCCATTCCGCAAGAGCGTAGAGACCGCGTCCAACGAGTACGAAACGAGAGTCCTTGATGAGCTCGTTATGCGTAGTTGCAACGTGTGCCTTCTTTGAGAACATGGTGCCGATAGCCTTAGCCACGTCAACGAAGTGCATAGGCTCTCCCTTCTGCTTAATAACGAGGTATGCGTAGTCACGGATACCCTTGGTACGGATAGCAGGAGAATGTGCACGTCCCCACTCAGAAAGAGGGTTGCTTGAGATGGTCTTTGAAATTGAAAGCCAACGCTTAAGAATCTCTTCGTTCTGATATGCAGAGTTAACGGTCTTAAGCTCGTCGAGGAAACGGTTGATTATGTCTCCCTCTGAAAGCACCTCAGCGTCATCAAGAGAGTGGTAGAGACGTGTAAGGGCGGTATGCACTGCTTCAGCAGTCTTGTGATCCACGTGCCAACGAGCATAGAAGTCGTCAGTCTCGCGCTCACGGAAGAATGCGCTTCCAACAACGAGAAGGAAACGGAAACGGTTGCGAGCCTTCTCATCAACAGCAAGTCCGGCTAGAAGCGTGTCTTCTGGAATAACTGCACCGAGAGATTCAACATAGGTACGAAGTTCGTCAAAAGCTCCCTGTGACTCTTTGAATGCCTTTCCGTTACGGACAGCATCAATGCCAGCAGCCTCGATCTGGCGAACACGCTCACGCGTGATGCTCCAACGCTCGCCGATAGCCTCAAGAGTTTCGCGAGTAGCGCTAGTGCCTAGGCCGAAGCGGAAGACAAGAACCTCGCGAGCACGCTCAGGTACGTCAGAAAGAAGCTTCTTAACGAGAGCAGTGTTATCGAAAGAAAGCTTCACTGAAACCACCTTCTTTGTAGGCATTTTCTTTGAACGTGTAGGTGCTGCTTTCTTGGCAGCTTTGGCGGTCTTTTTCTGTACCATAAATGTTGTTAAATAAGTGTGGTATTGTTATACCAAATCCTGGTAAATGAGTCAAATGTTCTAATTTAAGCCCGTAACTACAAGGTTTAATGTACGGCCTGGTACGTATATAACCCTCGAAAGAGTCCCTTCATGAAGCATTTTCTCAACCGAAGGGAGTACGCTCGCGGACGCCAAAGCATCTTCTTCGCTAGCTTCTCGAGCAACTACAATCTCCCCTTTTCGTTTCCCATTTACTTGTACTGATACTGTCACCTCACTCTCTTCTATAACCAGAGATTCTGGCCACATCTGAGCATGCACGCTACCCTCTCCCCCCACCTTTTCATATAGGTGCTCAGCAAGGTGCGGCGCGAACGGAGCGAGCATACGCAAGAGGTCAAGATACGCAGCACGAGGCACTGGCTTCACTGCTTCCATTTCTCGAACCAAGACCATGAGTGCAGATACGGCTGTATTAAGTTTGAACCGTTCCGTATCAGCTCCGGCTTTTTGTCCGGCTTGTGCAACATGCTTGGCAAGTTCTGGAGACACATCTACATCTTCAACTTTCTCAGAAAGTATATTTACACGATCGAGGAAGCGGCGCATACCCTCAACTCCATCCAGATTCCATGGATAGCTGCCTGCTTCGTTATACGGACCGATAAAAGCGAGATACATGCGTACAGCATCAGCTCCGTATTTAGTAACAAACTCGTCTGGATTAACTGTATTGCCTTTGGACTTCGACATTTTCTGTCCGTCTGGACCAAGAATTATGCCGCGATTAAAACGTTCAGCAAAAGGTTCTGGAGTTGGAACGAGCGCAAGATCGTAGAGTGCCTTATGGAAGAAGCGAGAGTATAGAAGGTGCATGGTTGTGTGTTCGCTTCCTCCTGAGTACCGGTTAATAGGTAGCCACTTCTTAAGCATGGACTGGTCTGAGAAGTCGTGACTATCTTCAGGATCTAGGTAGCGCAAGAAGTACCAAGAAGAATCAACGAAGGTATCGAGTGTGTCGTATTCAGGAGTCCATCCCTCTCCGAAGATGCGTGTTACGCGATCTTTAAGCTCCTGCGAAGAAGTAAGAGGCGAGCTCCCGTTAGGTTTGAAACCTACATCCGTAGGCAAGAGCCATGGAAGATGTTCTTGGGGAATAGCATGAGGAGTGCCTTCTGGATCGTACACGATTGGCATCGGGCAGCCCCAATACCGCTGGCGAGAAACGAGCCAGTCTCTGATACGGAAGTTAGTTACCCTCTCTCCGTTAACTGCTTCGACAATATCCCACATGGCTTCTTCGTTATTTCTCCCTGAGAAATCTCCAGAGTTAACAAGGGTGCCATTGCCGGTATACGCGGCTTCTTTGCCTGACAGACGCTCAATAATGGTGTCCATCTCGGCATGTGAGAATCTCTCGCGGGTAAGATCTTCTTTCTTAACCCATAGAGTTGTGTGCTGTGCTGCCTCCTCTGTAGCAACTTCCTTTCTTGCGTCACTCTTTAATTCAAAAAGAATGGTTGCTGCTTCAGTTATGCGGTTTACATCTTTATGCGACGCAAAGAAAAGAGCCTCGGTTGGTCCTCCAAGCGTGCGTACGTAGGTGAGATCTGAATACCCTGTTTCTTCAAGAATTTCCCTTCGTGCTGCTTCAACTAGATCCTCTCCGTCTTCAACTCCGCCGGTTATAAAAGTTGTCCAGCCCTGCTTTGGCCACTCAAGAGCGAG
This sequence comes from Parcubacteria group bacterium, assembly GCA_028286615.1. Lineage (GTDB taxonomy): Bacteria > Patescibacteriota > Minisyncoccia > Phycocordibacterales > Phycocordibacteraceae > C7867-001. The sequence goes on from JAQBRG010000003.1 coordinate 58,262, forward strand.
GTATTCATCTGTAGCAGAGTTGTGCACAATACCGATTATTATCTTTCGCTTTACCAATTCTTTCCCTTCAATGTGCGGATTATTCTCATCTGTAAAACTTGGTATGACCACATGCTGTATCGTGAGTCCGTACTTTCGAGCAAAGGCGAAGTCCCTCTCGTCATGCGCTGGTACTGCCATAACAGACCCTGTTCCATACGAAGCGAGTACATAATCTGCAGCGAATACTGGAATGAGTTCTTGGTTGGCTGGATTAACTGCCATAACACCTTCAAGCTTCACACCGGTCTTCTCTTTGTTCTCAAGTCGCTCTCGCTCAGTCTTCTTGCTGGTGTTGTCTACGTATTCAGAAACTTTCTTTGTGTTTGTAACAGGAAGCTTAGCAACGAGAGGGTGTTCAGGAGCAAGCACTACATATGTAGCACCATATATAGTGTCAGGTCGGGTTGTAAATACTTCTATCGTTTCTTCAAGTTGAGTGCCGTCAGCTGTTTGAAGTGCAAAGGTAAGCTTCGCTCCTTCGGACTCTCCAATCCAGGCTCTTTGCGCTTCCTTTATATCTTCACGCCAAGGAAGCGGTTCAAGGTCTTCAAGAAGGCGTTTCGCATACTGTGTTATCTTCAAAAACCATTGTGTAAGAAGCTTCTCTTCGACTTCTGTGCCGCAGCGCTCACACCTCCCATCGTTCACCTGCTCGTTCGCTAGTACGGTTTGATCTTTCGGACACCATTTAACCGCAGCTTCTCGGTGTTCTGCGAGTCCTTGCTCAAAGAGTTTCGTGAACAGCCATTGCGTCCACTGGTAATACGAAGGCTCGCAGGTAACAACCTCTTTGCTCCAATCAAACGAGGCACCTATGCTTTTCAACTGGGTACGCATCTGTTCCATGTTCTTGTACGTCCATTCCCTTGGACTAAGACCGTGCTTAATTGCCGCGTTCTCCGCAGGAAGACCGAACGCATCGAATCCAATCGGAAAGAGTACGTTCTTCCCCTTCATGCGCATGTAACGCGCAAAGATATCGGTTATGCCGAACGCGTACCAGTGTCCGATATGTAGATCTCCAGAAGGATACGGGAACTCAATAAGGAGATAGTACGGATCCTTTTCAGTGTCTGACAGGTCAGTAGTGTAAAGATCGAGCTCTGCCCACTTCTGCTGGGCAGCCTGCTCAATTGCTTTATGTTCGTACCGCTCTTTAGCCATACAGGTATGTACGACTAGAGTGGCTTAGGGTACGCCGGGTAGCGTTCTGGATCGATAGTGCGAGTAAAGCACTTCTCACCACTTTCATGCTGCCAGTTTTCATCCACACCTCCTATACCGGTTGTGTAGGCAACATCTCGTCCATAAGCTCCCTGGCCTGCAGTGTCCTTCGTGGGCATGTTAAAGGTTGCGCAGAGACTGAAGGTAGTTGGACCTGTTACTTCATATCGATACGAAGTACCAGATTGAGGGTCGTTTGGAATGCTGTTTCCTGAGAGAGGGTCAGCAAGTTCGCCCAGAGTCTTCGGAAGAGCTTGTTTCTGCTGCCAGTAATTAACTACCTGGTACTGGATGTTCTGAAGGTCGCCAACCTTTTGCTCGTCATATCGGAGCGCTCGCATGTCTGTTGGAGTGCCGATGATAAAGAATCCACAGACAATTGAAACAATGGCGAGAACGATAACACCCACACCTACGGCATTAGCCCTCTTCCCGTTCTCAATCCAATACCCCTTCATGTCAGCTAGGAAGTGCATGAACACGCCAAGAGCAACAAGAAGTACTACAGCAACCTTAAGACCAAAGCGTATGGTTATCTCTCCTCCAAGGAAGGTGTTAATGAGTGTAACGAGATCTATAAGGATAGATACCGTAGCAATGAAAAGCGTAAGACCGAGTGCCCAACGGCGTATCCAGATATTTGCCTTGCCTGGCTCCTTGTTAATTGAGAGACGGATGAGGTGAAGAAGCACAACCATAGTTGGCACAAGCACGATAAGTGCTGCCATAGCGAAACGTACTGAACCTCCATACGGATCTCCGTATGATGCAAGGTTGTCTGGGAACGCGTAATTAATGTACTCAAATAAAAGAGTGATAAGGGAGGTAATGCTGCCGTAAAGAGCGATGAGTGCCCCGGCCCAGAGGAAGAAATCTTTAGGAGTAGTGCGAGACGAGTGCGATACAGGTGCAGCAGCGGGTGTGTTTTCCATATCGCCGGATTATACCACAAAATAAGAGTGTGGTATGTTCCTTACAGATGAAAGGGGGCCTATAATGCTTGGCCGGATTCTAATTGAAAACAAGGACGGTACTCGCTGGATATACGTGCCTGAGGCACACATCCAGTTCTGGGTACCTGCCGGAGGCAGACTTGGTCTTATTCTATGTGCGTTCAGAACCGACGGGTACCACCGCAACAACGGAAACCCGATCCCGGTAACTCAATGGCTTGAGGAGAATTGCCAGTTCACCACAAAAGTTGATGTGCCCGACGACATTGTTGAGTTCGCCGTACAAAGTGAGCGAGAACGTCATGAGTCGGTTGAGGGTATCGAGGAATTGTTCCTAGATATGATCGATCGCAAGGTTGAACGCCCTTCGCACAAAGACCTTAAGACGCTACTCGAGGTACTTGGAGAAAATACTTCAGACCAAGAGGAGCTTGACCGTATTGAGTTTGAAATAGCCAAGAGAGCGAAGGCTCTGCTAACTGACAACAGGGGTCTGCAATGACTCCTGTTTTGTTCAAATACCATACTGAAACAGCCTGGGCCACGACGGAAAAACCTGTCGTGGCCCAAATTTTATGCGTGTCCCTGTGAAGGAACGACGCTAAGATATAAAGTTTCTGCAATTTTTGAAGCCTCCTTTATCTGCTTGCGTGTCATCCCTTTGAGATTGGGTAGGAACACGTAAGAATCTAAATGCGCATAAAAACTCAATGAGTGGTTCTCGATGATGCCTGGCGTGCTTGCGTATCCATTCTCAACTGCAGCACAGGCTCGATGAAACCTTGTCTGAGCTTCCTTTTCAGTTTCCCCCACAATCATCGAGCCGGGTAACAAAGTTTCGTCATGCGCGTAGAACAGGCCATAAGCGCCATGCTCTATTTTCATTTCTAACTCCTGTACAACCTGCAATAAGGCTATCAGAGGAGTAGAGTCCGGGCAATCTAACTATGTAAGAACACCATCACGTCCCCATCATTCACAATATAGGTCTTCCCTTCAGTACGAATATCTCCCTTGTCTCGAGCCGCGCTCCAAGACCCGTTCTTGAGGAGAGTATCCCAGCCAACAACTTCGGCACGAATAAACTTATCTTTGAAATCGTTATGTATTGCGGCACCGGCTTCAGGAGCCGCGGCACCGCGCTTAACAGTCCACGCACGAGATTCTTTGGGACCTGTTGTGAAGAATGTGATGAGGCCTAGGGTTTCGTATGCTCCGCGAATAAGTGCCTCAAGGCCATCTATCTGTACTCCTAGTTCTGAACGGAACATACTCTTGTCGTCTTCTGCCACGTCATTTAGTTCGTGTTCGGTACGGGCATCAACCTCTACATACGGAGAACCAAGAGACTTAACAAGCTCGTACGCTGCGTCAGCTCGTCCATCGTTTGCCTCAGAAAGGTTATGTCCTCCAGACTTTCCATTAAAGGAAAAGAGCATGGGTTTAAGAGTGAGGAGGTTGAGCGATTTGATTATCTTTGCTTCTTCTTCCGTAAGGTCTGCGGTACGGGCGAGATTGCCTGCAAGAAGAGTATGCTCGATCTTTGCGAGAACAGCATCCTCAGCAACGGCTTCTTTCTTATTCGAACGCACATCTCCTGAAAGTCGTTCGCGCCTTCCGTTAACAGACTGCTGGTCTGCAAGAATAAGCTCGATGTTTATAACTTCAATATCTCGAACTGGATCAACCTCTCCATGTACGTGAATAACATCTGGATCGTCAAAGAATCGAACCATATGAAGAATGGCATCAACCTCGCGGATATGTGTAAGGAATTGATTGCCCAGACCCTCTCCCTCAGAAGCACCTTTCACAAGTCCTGCAATGTCTACAAACTCGATAGCCGCAGGAATGGTCTTCTCAGACTTTGAGAGCTCGGCAAGTTTTGTAAGGCGCTCGTCAGGAACACCGACCACGCCGACAGAGGGGTCTATGGTACAGAACGGGTAATTCTCGGCTGGAACCGAGGCTTTGGTGAGTGCATTAAAAAGCGTGGACTTCCCCACGTTTGGCAATCCGACGATTCCTATTTTCAACATATTCTTACCCTAACGAATAAAGGACAAAAAGGAAAGGAAACTGTATCAAGCTACTACCTATGCAGCACGCTTAGCGAAATCGCTCACTTTCTTAAGCCATCTAATCTTCTTTGGCTCGGGAGTATTCTCAGAGCGTCCAAACGAAGTTACTTGGGTGCGCAGTCCAGCGAATTCTAGGAGTGAGCGCTTTATAGAAGCAGAATAATCTCCGAAGGCTAGCCAATCTAGGAATGGAGGATTCCCGCAGGTTATGAATACGTGAGCTGTACGTCCTTTGAGGAGCGCATCCCAGCCAAACTTGTTCTTCCACATGCGAAAGGCGAAGCGAGGCAGGAACATACGATCCCACATACCTTTAAGCATTGCGGGCATGCCGCCCCACCAGTTTGGATAACAGAGAACAAAGTGTTCGCTCCAAGAGAGATTCTCCTGAACAGTCTTAAGATCCTGCTCAAGTTCTTGAATTGCTCTATACCCTTTGTGCAAGGTTGGATCAAAAGAGAGATCAAAGATGTTTGTGCGACGCACCTCGTGTCCAGCCGCTTTTGCTGCAGCCTCATAGGTATCAGCAATTTGGCGAGACAAGGGTTCGGGACCAGAGTCCGGATGCCCGAGAAGAATAAATATCTTTTTAGACTTCATATTACTTCTGCATCAAAGATGCGAGTTCGGTACGGTACTTCTTCATAACCTCCATAGTTGCCTTCATCTGAGGTTCCCCTCCCTTGGTTCTGCGTTCAACTTCTTCGCCTATTTTCTTAAAGAGTTCTGGGTCTTTTTGTACTAGCGTCATTATCTGTTCACGCTGCTCCTCAGGAACATCTTTCATCTTCCACTTCATAGCCTGCTTGAGCAGGAAATCTTGAATAGCCATATAAATAGATTATATCATTTGTATATAACAACAGCCTGTCTCAAGGAAAGACAGACTGTTGAGTGCAAATTGACCTAGCTTATTATAGGAGCACGGTTGTCTGGTTTCCAGACACTTCAGCAATGCCTCCCTCGATAGCGATTGTGGTGTCTTCGCCTTCTAGAGATTTAATACGTGCCTCTCCAACTCGTAGAGGAGTTACAAAAGCTTCATGTCCACTCATAACCGTAAACACACCCTCCGCCCCGGGAAGCGTTACAGAAAGAGCCTCTCCGTCAAAGAGATTCTCGCCAATCTTTGCAATGGTTAAGTGGAAGGTCTTTGCCATTATCCTGTTACCTGGTCGATAGTTCCCTTCATGTAGAAAGCATTCTCAGGCTTGTCGTCATGCTTTCCTTCAACGATCTCTTTGAATCCGCGCACAGTCTCCTCGCGAGATACGTATGCGCCAGGAGTTCCTGTGAACACCTCAGCCACGTTAAATGGCTGGGAGAGGAAGCGCTCAAGCTTACGTGCACGGTACACCGTTGTCTTGTCTTCGTCTGAAAGCTCTTCAATACCAAGAATGGCAATGATGTCCTGAAGATCCTTGTATCGCTGAAGTACCTGCTTAACCTGGTTTGCAACGCGATAGTGTTCTTCGCCAACAATCTCAGGCGTAAGAGCCGTTGAAGTAGATAGAAGCGGGTCGATAGCTGGGTAGATACCGAGAGACGCGAGTTGGCGACTCAGCACCACCGTACCATCGAGATGGGCGAAGGTTGTAGCTGGAGCCGGGTCCGTAAGGTCGTCAGCTGGCACGTATACGGCCTGAACTGAAGTAATCGAACCTTTCTTCGTGGAAGTAATACGCTCCTGAAGCTTACCCATTTCCTCAGCAAGTGTTGGCTGATATCCCACAGCTGAAGGCACGCGTCCGAGAAGTGAGGACACTTCTGAACCCGCCTGAATGAATCGGAACACGTTGTCCATGAAGAAAAGCACGTCCTTTCCTCCTTCGTCTCGGAAGTATTCAGCCTGCGTAAGACCAGTAAGAGCAACACGTGCACGAGCTCCGGGAGTTTCATTCATCTGTCCGAACACGAGTGCGGTCTTGTCGAGCACTTTGGTCTCTTCCATTTCGTGATAGAGGTCGTTTCCTTCACGCACACGCTCTCCAACACCTGCGAATACTGAGTATCCTCCGTGCTCGCTAGCAACATTGTGGATGAGTTCCTGAATCGTAACGGTCTTGCCCACGCCGGCTCCTCCGAAGAGTCCAACCTTTCCTCCTTTAATGAAAGGGATCATGAGGTCAATTGCCTTAATGCCCGTCTCAAACACCTCTGCCTTCGTTGTCTGCTCATCAAAAGAAGGCGGCATGCGGTGTATAGGAAGGCGAGGTTCAGAAGCCGCGATATCACCTTTGCCATCCATAGGCTCTCCAAGCACGTTGAAGAGACGGCCGAGAGAAGCCATACCCACAGGAACTGAGATCGGTGCACCGGTTGCCGTAACGGTTTCGCCACGCGCTAGACCTGCGGTATCACCCATGGCGATACAACGTACGCGGTCCATACCGAGGTGTGACGCAACCTCAAGCACAATGCGCTTGTGTGTGTCAGCTGCTTCGATAACAAGCGCGTCCTGAATAGCGGGACGATTCGTCTCGAAGTATACGTCTACGACTGGCCCGATGATTTCTTTGATTGTTCCTGTGTTCATAATAAATAACTACGTTGCTAATGCTTCCCTTCCGCTCACGATCTCAGACACTTCTCTTGTAATAGCGGCCTGACGAACCTTGTTATACACACGCGTCAGATCCTCAGTAACCTTCTTTGAGTTGTCTGATGCATTCTTCATGGCAACCATACGTGCCGAATGCTCAGACGCCTTGGCTTCTAGCAGCATATGGTAAAGAGCTACAGACACAAGTCGGGGTACCAAAATACCAAGCACGTCGTCGTCTCCCGGCTCAACCTCGTATGCAGCAGGTGCCTCTCCCTCCTCTATCTCGCTCCACTTTCCTTTTACAGGAATAATACCGCCAACAATATCCTTAAGTGCAGGAAGAGAGAGCGGAAGCAGACGACGCATGGTTGGAATCTGCTCGAAGGTAGACTTGAAGTTGCTGTATACCGCTACAACCTTATTAAATTCCTTTGAAAGGAATCCCTCGGTTATCTCAGCAGTTATTTCTTCCATAACTGAAAGCGTTACATCGTCACTCTTGTTCTCAATTGCCTTGCGTACTTCATACTCCCGGCGCTTGAAGAATTCTTCTCCTTTCTTGCCGTACGCGAAGATAACAACGTCTTCTTTGTTACGTCCTTCGATTGCTTCAACAGCTCGTTTAATAACTCCTGAGTTAAGAGCTCCCGCAAGTCCCTTGTCGCTTGTTATAACAACAAGAGCGAGCTTGCCGTTCTCGCGGTGCTCGGCAAGAGGATGTCCCGTACCATGCTTAGTCGCAGAAAGACGAGAAAGAATGGAGATGGCGGCACGAGCATACGAGCGCCCAGCAAAGGCGGTAATCTGTGTCTTACGCATCTTAACGGCAGACACCGCTTCCATGGCGCGTGTCACTTTGTGCATGCGCTCAGTTGCCTTGATCTTCGTTTTGATATCTTTAAGTGCCATAGCTATTTCTTTTCAGCAACGATATATCTGCATCCCTCTAGTCCAACTTTCGCTGAGTGCAGGATATGTGCAGGTATAAGTATCGAGTCTCCTTTTTCTAGAACTGAGTTCCTTCCATCCATATCTATATCAATTCTTCCATCAAGAATCTTGAGAAGTGTTTCGTGCTCATCCACATGCATAGGGTCTTCTTCGTTGGGAACAGCGTCCCAGATAAAAACATTCCCATACTCATCTCCGAAGCGATTCATCTCTGTTTTCTCCTCAGGACGTGCTTCGGAAATCCCGCCTTGCTGAGGTTCTGGTACTTGTTCTAGTTTTCGAAGGCCTTCGCTCATGGTTCTTATTCAGCAGTACGCTCAACAAACTTCTCAAGCACAGCACGAAGGTCCTTCTCGGTTGATTCTCCAATCTCTCGAGTTGTACGAATAGCAGCGAGTACGCCAACCGCCTCTCGATTAAGGAAGTCCTGAAGACGTTCCTCAGCTGCGGCAGTTTCCATAGGCGCGAACGTGTCGAAGTATCCGTTCACCGCGGCGAAGATCACAGCTGCTTCCATCTCGAACGCGAGCGGCTTGCCATTAGGCTGCTTGAGCATCTCTGTCATGCGCTGTCCGCTATCAATCTGCTTCTTGGTGTTCGCATCGAGATCTGAAGAAAACTGCATGAAGGCTTCGAGTTCACGGAACTGAGCAAGCTCGAGCTTAATCTTTCCAGACACTTTCTTCATGGCCTTGGTCTGTGCGGCAGAACCCACGCGAGACACCGACACACCTACGTTAATAGCGGGGCGAAGACCTTTGTTGAAGAGATCGGTCTCAAGGAAGATCTGTCCGTCCGTAATAGAAATTACGTTCGTTGGAATGTAGGCAGAAATGTCATTCTCCTGCGTCTCGATAATAGGAAGTGCGGTTATAGAACCTCCACCCTTTTCCTTAGAAAGTTTTGCAGCACGCTCAAGAAGACGTGAGTGCAAGTAGAACACGTCTCCAGGGTATGCTTCGCGGCCTGGTGGGCGACGAAGAAGAAGAGACATCTGACGGTATGCAACGGCCTGCTTTGAAAGATCGTCGTATACAACGAGCACGTCCTTACCTTGCTCCATGAAATGCTCGGCGATAGCAGCCCCTGCAAACGGTGCGAGGAACTGAATAGCAGCAGGAGCAGATGCAGGAGCGGTTACCACAATGGTGTAGTCCATAGCACCCGCTTCAGTGAGCTGGCCTACAATACGTGCAGTCTTACTCTCCTTCTGTCCAATAGCTACGTATACACAAATAGGACGGGTCTTAGAGTCTTCAGACTTCTGGTTGAGGATGGTGTCGATAGCAACCGTAGTCTTTCCTGTGCCACGGTCTCCAATGATGAGCTGGCGCTGTCCACGACCAATCGGTGTCATGGCATCGATTGCCTTGATACCAGTGTGAAGCGGCGTGTTAACAGGAGAGCGATCCATAACGCCGTATGCCTCGCTTTCAATAGGACGCATGGTTGAAGCGCCTGTTGGTCCTTTGCCGTCAACAGCTTCTCCAAGCGGATTAAGTACGCGACCAACGAGTGAGTCTCCTACGGGGATGGAAAGTAGGCGACCAAGACGACGCACGAGCATTCCTTCATATACTTTTGAAGAATCTCCAAGAATAACGGCACGAACACCGTCCTCTTCGAGGTTAAGCACGAGACCATATACAGGAGCAGCATCCTTAAGCGCTTCTTCAAGAGAACGGTCGAATGTTGGATCGAAGAGCACCATCTCCGTCATGATCGCGCCTTCAAGGCCGTCGATCTCTGCGATACCGTCACCGGTTGCGCGTACGATGCCTGTTTCAGCAGCGTTCTCTTTCGCGGGACTGAATCCTGCGATCTCGTTCTCGATACGTTTGATGATGCTCTCCATACTTAGTTCGTAATCTTCTGGTAAATCTGAATAAGGGTGCTCTTGGCGGAATGGTCTATAAGCTTGCTTCCTGTACGTGCTCGCCAACCACGTAACAGGCTAGGGTTCACCGTTACTTCTTCTGCTTCAATGCCGGCTAGAGAAGCTGCTTTTCGCGCATGAGCTTTCTCAGCATCGCTTGCAACCTCAAGAGTTGGTGCGAGTTTCTTTGTGCGTGCTTCCTCATGCTTCAGTTGTCGCAATATGCCCGGAAGCAATTTGATACGTCCCTCGGCTTTCAAGTGCGCGACAAGCGAATCAGCAAGAATCTTCTGGTTTTCACCTTTCTTCGATAGCTCGATTATTGCCTGTGCGTACTCTTTTTCCATGAGACTATGCCTTGCCCTCCTCTACTGCTTTTCCTGCGGCAAGAATAGCAAGACGTGCAATCTCGTTCTCGCTGTCTCGAAGTATCTTTGCCGCTGTTTCTTTTGCGCGGGCATCTGCATCTGCGGCAATTGCTGCAGAACGCGCTTCGGCTTCTTTAACAATGCGAGACTTCTCAGCGGTTGCCGCGTCACGAGCTGAGGCAACGATGCCTTCAGCTTCAGTTTCTGCGCCCTTAACAACTGTTGAAGCTTCTTCGTCTGCGCTTGCGAGCTTCTTGGTTGCCTCTTCAGCATCAAGGACTCCCTGCGCAACCTTTCGGCGTCGCTCGTCCATTGTTTTCATAACCGGCTTATACAAAAGCCAGGTTAGGGCAACAAAGAGTATGCCGAAGTTAATAAGCTGCGCGAGAAGCAGCTTGCCGTTAATACCGAAGGCTTCGAAAAGTTGGTCCATAGATAAGGCCCGTGTGGCTGGTTAGCCTACGAACTTGATGATGAAGGCAACCACGAGTGCGAGAATACCAAGAGCTTCAGTGAACACGATTGCGAGAATCATGTTTGAAACAATCTTGCCTGACGCTTCTGGGTTGCGACCAATTGCCTGCATAGCACCGCCTCCGATGAGACCAATACCGATACCAGGACCGATAACGCCGAGACCTGCTGCGAGCGCCATTCCTATGAGCTTTGCTGCTTCTACGTCCATATAATTAGAAATACTTACTGCTTATTAATGCTCCATCCCGGAGCCACATCGAAACAAGGCTAATGCGCCTCGTTCCCATGCGGTTCCATGACGGCGAGCTTGATGAAGAACAGAGTCAACATCGCGAACACTACGGCCTGAATGAACCCAACAAAGACCTCAAAGGCCATAAGGGGTACCGGCAGCAGGTACGCGAAGAAGAACCCTGCAACCAGGATCATCACCTCGCCAGCAAAAATGTTTCCGAAGAGACGGAACGAGAAGGAGATGAGACGACCCAGGTTCGAAATGATCTCAATGAGACCAACCACGAAGTTAACCGGTGAGCTAAAATTAACATATTTCCCGGCGTATTTAAAGAAACCGAGGACTACGATTCCTGTCACCTCAATCGTTATGAACGCGATAATAGCTAGAGCTAGAGTCATGTTGAGGTCTGCCGCAGGCGCGCGAAGAAGCGGTACTAATTCCTCTCCATTGTTGAAGAGCACAGAGCCAACTCCCGGTATGAATGCCATCTCGTTAGCAACCAAGACGAAGAGGAAGATCGTCATGATGAGCGGGAAGAACTTGCGAGCGAGCTTCTCGTTCTCAAGTGTTTCAGTCATGTATCCGAGCACCCCTTCAAATAGCCACTCAACCGCAGCCTGGAACTTGCCGGGGATAAGGGCGAGCTTCTGGCGGAAAAAGAAGGCGAATCCAATCAATACCACAAGAACAATCCACGTCATGAGGAGAGAATTGGTAATAGGAAGACCCAGGAAGGTTCCTAGTTGTTCAGCCTTAAGCACCACGTGAATACCGCTTTCGTGCTCCATATCTATACGAAAAATAGACCCCTGTGGGCCATACCCTTATGCATTACTAGCATTCTACCAGAGCCTGGAGATTGGGTAAATGTAAAGGCTCCGTGGGAGACAGAGTCTCTACACGGAGCCTTATGGGCCCGCTTTACTGTTTAAGCGAATTAATTGAGTCAAGCAAATGCTTGCCGGTCCACATGATGGTATAACACACGGCCAACAGACCGAAGCTCGCTGCAACACCCAAGGGTATATTGTTATGCGTTCCAACAGTAACAAGAGCCCCTACGACTGAAAGGTATATAACTATTATTCCAATCTGAATGGTATTCATTTAGCCACTCCATCTCTTTAGAATGAATCCTAAGAAAACAATAGCAGATTTATTATAAATTGTCAATACTCTACTTCCCTTCCTTCAACGCCTCCAAATCTGCCAGCACCCTCTGCACATCCTTGCTCAACTGCTCAAGAGCTTCAACCTTGGTTAACTTCTTCGCTGCCTTGTCTGCAGCAAGTGTAGCGGTCTCCTCCTCGCTCAGTTCCTCCACATCCTCCTGAATCTCGTCGATGTCCTCGGAGATCTCTTCAATATCCTCTTGAATCTCTCCCATATCCTCTCCAAGCTCTTCAACGTCTTCCTGAATCTCGTCGATGTCCTCCTCAACCTCGCGCAAACTCTCCGTATGTCGGTTAACGGTTATCTGAATGAAGATGGCTAGATAGATCGCTTCAAGAGAAAGAATGGTTGTAAGGATAAGGAGCATCAAAGACCATTCCAATATTCCAAAGAGAGCAAGCGAGAAGAACGCCGCAAATGCGACGGTATGAATGAGAAGCGACTGAACTGAACCTATTGAGGCGATAACGCGCTCTATGGCCGTCGGGTCGATAGTTGCTTTGGGCTTCTTATCGCGCGGCATATCTTCTGACCCTACCACTGTTGTCCTTGGAGTGTCCACCAATTACTCACACCATGCGGTGCATATCCTTTCATTTCACTTTATACTATTAGTAGTGCCCAACAATCTCCCCACGACACTAATGCCGCATCCGCGGTACCCGAAGAAGAAACCGTTTGCAAAAGCTGCAACGAGTCTTAAGACGTACTCGCCACTTGTTGGTGCCGTTGCTGTGCTCGCTATCTCTTTCTTCTCTCTCCCAAGCATTGTTGCCATGGACATCGAGCATGAGGCGGAGAAAGCATCAAAGCCCGCGTTCCCCGTGAGCGTTGATCCACTTCACAAGTTAATAACCGAGAGTCCTGAGGTTGAGGCCTTGCTTGCAGACGACACCGCTCTTTCTGCTTCAGCTATTAATGCTGGGAGCATTCTTTCTTGGATAGCGAGTGCCATTTCCCTTTCCCCTGCGTATAAGCAAGTTGCAGGAAGCGATACTGCAATTGTAACTATCAAGCCAGGGTATAGAGAGGAGGAAGTTGCTCAAGCGTTTGGAAGCGCGCTTGGCTGGACTGCTGCTGAGAAGAAGTCTTTCCTTGATCAAGTACACAGCACGCCCCCCAGCCTTTCTGAAGGAGAGTTTGTTCCAGGTTCGTATGTTGTTGAAGGGCTCGCATCAGCTGAAGACATACAGGCAATTCTTAACGAACGATTCTCAAAAGATATTCTTGCTCGCTATGGCACAACGACAGAAGCAGTGCTTCCGCTTGAAGACGCTCTGACTATTGCTTCCATGCTTGAACGCGAGACACGAAACCCAGCTGAGATGCGTCTTATATCTGGCATCATCTGGAACCGTCTATGGAGCGGCATGAACCTGCAGATAGATGCAACGCTTCAGTACGCCAAAGCAACCCAAACAACCTCTAAGAGTTGGTGGCCTAAGGTGGTGCCAGACGACAAGTACGTAAAGTCTCCGTACAACACCTATAAATACAAAGGTCTTCCTCCAGGACCTATATCAAACCCCTCAACAGCCGCTCTTCTGGCAGCTCTCAATCCAAAGGCAACGGACTGTATCTTTTACTTCCACGACAAGAACGGACACTTCACCTGCTCCAAGACGTACAAGGAACACGTAGCCGCCCTCAAGAAAGCGTACGGACAAGGAAAGTAGCGGAGAGCTACATTGCGAAGAACTTAATAGCAAGGAGATACGAACCTCCCGCAGCAAGTGCAGATACCACAACTCCCCACATAAGATCTACGATCGAGACAATGCCTGGCCAGTTGGTTAGGGTTGCCCAGTTCGTGAAGTCATAGGAAGCGTATACGGCAAGCCCCAGAAAACCCCCGAGAAGCATGGCCTTAAGAAGCGAGCGAGCTTCAAGAGCCGGAGCAACAGCAAAGTATGCAAGAGCAAAACAGAAGATTATGTAGAACGCGAGAGCCGCGGGCCACACTACGCTAGGAGAAAGCAGGTTCCCCATTTGTTCTCGATAGAAGCTGTGCGCAAGAAGACCAATCCATAGCAAATCTAGGAGGAAAATAACCGGGAATGCGAGTGCCGCGAGGATGGTTGTTTGCATATGTCATAAAGTATACATGCAATATCCAGCAAGACATCAGATTTTCACTACTCCTCAATACGAATGCAACCTGTCCATATTGACCGCGTATTTCATCTGCGAGAAAATAGAATTATATGGATGCTGTCGAGAAAAAAATTGATGATTTAGCCGGCATGTTTGCTCGAGGTTTTTCTGAGCTGAGAGAAGACTTTAATACGTTTAGAGAAGAGATACACGAAGATATGGATACTTTAAAGGAGGAGATGCATGGAGACATGGACACTCTTCGAGAGGAGATGCATGGAGACATGCGCATCTTAAAAGAAGACGTGAAGATTATTCTTGATAAGCACACTCATGCAGTTCACAAGGACTATGACGGACTTGCTACACGGGTTAAAGATTTAGAGGTATATACAGGAATATATAAGTAAATCTAGACTAAAGCCTCATGGCCAGTCGCGGAGTCTATAAAGAGTAGCGGTAGCAATTCCTACAAACTGCTTACGTCCTTATTCAACTCTTCTAACGTGTTGTTAAGCTGTTTCAGAAGCTCAAGATACTTCTCTGGATCACTGTCCTTCAGCGAAAGGAGTTCCTCGTTTACTTTCGTAAATATGTCTTCTTGCTCCTCTTTCGTTAGTTCTCCCGTCTTAACCTTCTCCATTAATTCCTGTAGTTCCATATATCTAGTTTAGGTTGAGGTAAAGGGTTTAAGACGCGTAAAGAGCCTTCTCTTGAGAACGCTTTTTAAGCCACGCGAGCGTAGCGCCCAAAGCACCAATGGCTGTAGCGGCGGTAGCAATAGCTAATCCTCCATTTGCCATGTCCTGACCAATAGTCTGCCATTGATTTGTAAGCGCTTCCTGCATATCCATAGCAGCATCTAACGTCCTGCCCTTCTCAGCTGCAAATGCGCCTCCAAGAACTGTTGCAAGGCCTCCTGACAAACCAAGCATAAAGGTCATGTGGAGCGCGTGCTTAGTTTTTTCATATGCAGCGTCTATCTTTGCACGCGTAAGGAGCGATGTAGATTTGGATTCCTCTTGTGCTGGACTAGCTAGGCGAGACTCGGCTTCCTGCATGATCTCGCTGTTCTGCTGAAGATTTACACCTAGTCTCTGTTCTTCTGCTGCCACCTCTTCCATAACCTCAGCGTGACGTTCTGGCGTTAAAGCAGCTGGTTCCGAAGTTTCTGCTGCAATCTCAGTATTGCTATCCAGGTTCTCAATGGCAGCCTGTGCTTCTGATATTTCTTGTGGATTTAATGCGCGAGCTTCTCCGTCAGGAACAGAATCGAACTTTGGTGTACTTTCGCTCATATATATTGGGTTATGTAGAAAGACTATCATGATTCCTTCAGAATCAACTCTTTGGTAGGACGTCTGGGGATAGTACAAAACCTCCAAAAAGTGGTTTTTAAAGCTTCTAATTTTGATGGTCATTGGTGCACCTCCCTCATCCAATCGCAGCCTATACATTTCCTTAGGCTAGTTGATTCGTGGAATGGTCTGAAGGGTTGAAATTGCCCTTCGGAGCCTAGAGACTCTCGGAGATTAGAACCTATACCTTCGAATGTTTTCTTTATCCATTCGTTCTGGAGGATAGACGAAGCGATTCAGGTAGATACTGATCGATTTCAGCATCAGACCAGGTAAACTGCTCACCGCCAGGTGTGCCAGCCGTGTTCAAGCGCGTTTGAGCCTCGATATATTCCTTAGGACCAGTTTGAGGGGCGAGGTCGGATATGACTTGATATTCCGCTTGCAACGAATCGCGCCGCGCAGACACAGCATCTTGGGTTGCTCTGTCGTTCATAATATCAACGATCAGGGAGCGGTACTTGTCTCTCAACTGCATGTATTTCAAGGCGGAATTCTTGTGCGAGACCGCGATCTGGTCAAAGTTAAAGGTCAACTGAACGATGAGGAAGAGAATCTCAAATGATGCAACGGCTGAGCCGATATAAGAGAAAACAAAATTTGAAGGGTTCCCCACCTGTAAAAGCAGCATAAGTAGCGCAACAGCGGTGATTCCGATGTTTGCAATCTTTACATGCTTACCCCATTTACCCGCATTCTCAGCAGCAACCTCCTGCACCTTGTGCGAAAAGACGCTATTTGCGAACGACTGCCTAACGATTGAAAGATTTCTGGTATCCATAATTATCCGATGGGAACGAAAACGTGTCCGGTGGCCACGCATTGTCCATTCTTAATCATATAGCATTCGACATAGTGTTCGCCATGGTAAAGAGTGCTTTCCTTCTTTGTCTCAGTTCCGTTATCATCTGTTATCTCACCACGCAAAGCGCCTAGGTTATTCGCTTCATTGCCGAAGTTTCTAACCTTCCACTTCACACTATACGGCGGCGGAACATTGTGAGAGGTAATCTGGAAGACTAGACTGGCGCTTTTTTGGATACGAAAACCGCGAATCTGAAATTCGCTAAGGAGCCAGTGATTCTTGCGCCAACCTTTCTGATTGACATTCACATCCACCGTGACCGAATACGTCGGATTAATGACGGTAGGAATTCCATATGTACGGTCAAGGAACTCCTCACCAAACGAAGGGAACAAGGTCTGTAGTTTTGCGACAATCTGATGGAAGGAAACAGTGAGCGACTTAGTCACTTCAGCAGAAGGGAAATTATCGCCGAATACCTTCCTCCATTCCATGGAGGCTTCGGGTAAATCTCCATTATTATCGAAATCTAGAGCTTTAGCCGCGCGCGCGCCGGCGGTCTCAACTCGACTCTGCCATGCGTTACCGAGACTGATAGCTTCACCTGAAGCAGTGATGACAGTTCCATTCACACGAGTTAGCAAATACTCGAAAAATCCGTTCACGAGAATGGCGTATCCTTTCCCCGATATCGCATCTCCTAGGGAGTCCAGATACTGCACAACCAACACCTCGATTACAAAGGACTTAATTGGAACACCGCAGTGGTCGGCCCACTTCTTGCAGAAGCGAACCAGGTCGAGCGTCTTACCTGTTTTCTTACTTGAGTCACGAATGTACTGCATCTCCCGTACCGGATCGTAGATTTGCCATGAGCCACCATTCTCCGTGTCGGGAATCCGGAATGTGCCATCGACAAGTTTCCATGCCGGCAGGAGTTCGACGTTATGGGTGTTGTCTGCGAACTCGATAACCACCACTTTACCGAAGGCCTTTATGACTTCGGTTGTCGTATACGTGCTCTTCAGGGCTGAGCGAATCTCTTGAAGAAGTTGCGATTGCTTATTCCCTGCGAGCGAATCGAATCGCTTAAATTCAGTTGCAGGCATTTGAAAGAGGATGTCGATATCTCGAGGAGGTCGAATATACGTTGCCTTTCCGTAGGAGCCGACAAGGAGTTTGGTTGAGCCGTCGTATGTCGTGTTCGGATAATAAGCATCATGCAATGCCTTAGAAACGCCGTTATATTTGCGTCGAGCATCTTCCTCTTGAACATCAGTTAGCCTGATGGTCTCTAGGAATTTCTTGAAGAGCGATTCCATGGCGTCTTCATTTTACGCCTCCTCGTGGTAGACGGCTACCTACCTGTTTTTAGGTTCTAAGTATCGTAGGGTTCCGGGAATATTAGAACCTTTAACGAATAAGGAAGTAAAACACGAAAACTCCCTTTCAAGAGTTTCGTGAACGAATGTGGACTCCCTTAGAGTTAATATGAACCAAATAATACCTGAATTGAAGCTCTACATGGACCTAATGATGTTTGAGCGAGAGTTGACCGCTAGAATTTAATAGATATCGTATTTATCGCATTATCGTTTTGTACCCCCCGGGGGGTGCCCGTAGGCCATTTTTCTTACCCCCAGCCTTACGGGATTAGGCTAATTTAAATATCTGTCATAAAACCATTTGAGAGTTTTAAGCTAGTTCCACATTAAATTCACTCTCCTTTCTTTAGTACCAGAGTTTGAAATTTCAGCCAAACATCTTCACTTGAGCCATCGATGATCCTTTTCAGACACCAGCTGTAAGGAAATATGACACTGTCATCAGATAGAAAGTAGGGGAAAGAATCTTTACCTGACTCCTCCGAATCTCTTTGCCAATATCCTTTTTCAAGATTCCTTTCAATAACTGAAATAACATAAGCTGCAAACTCTAGAGCGATACCTCTTACCCCCTCTTCTTGCTTATCTTTTTTATAGTCCTTATGAATTACACCCAAAATAACTTCTATTTGTTTTACTGACTCTATCGAGAAATCCAATTTAATATTACTTCCCGCGGCAATTTGAATTGCTAGGTCGGTAAGTTCATTTTGAAGTTTTGAGAGCTTAGCGGCGGTCGTTTTCATTACTTTATACTTAAACAACGAAGATGTTAAATATTTATAAGTCCACAAATATTAAGAAGTGAAGCTATACCTATTAAAATAAAGACCACTCCTATCATTCGAGAGAAAAAGAACATGGACGGCTTACCCATTTCCTTTGCCTGCTTCTTAAAAAGAATGAAATGGGTTTTTCTGTAAAGAGATTCTAAACCTTTAATATTTCCTGCGACAAATTGGCGAGTGAAAAATGCTGCAAATACACCTAGAACCAGAGCTCCAGCTGACCAGAAAATATTGTAGACTGTTACAATATTCTCCATTATCAATCCACAACCTCTTCTCTATAATCTTCAGCAAGACATTCAAATGTCCCCTCTTTCATAAAGAAGGCATAATGTTTCAAACTCGGATTACTTAATTCAGTTTTTTCTCCCTGGATATAAAATTGATTTAAATATTCTAAAGGAGCATTTTTAATTTCATAGAAGGAATGCCACTCAATTTCTGGGTAATCATTAATATTCCAAAAGCCATCATTATATTTATAGTAGCCCTCGTCATTAGGGGAACCCGAACGAAGCCCCCTACAATTAATAAATTCTATACAACCTAGTTTTTCAGATCTCAATGGGAAAAAAAGTTTTACCTTGCGATCATAAATTTCAAGTTTCGGACTTGCAGTGTTTGGATCAATTTCTTGATCTAAATTTATTTTAGAAAAAATTATTGTAGACATATTATTTAACCTTATTTATTGCTGCCATTAGTGACTCTCACTGAACTTGCTCCCTCATTAGGGAGTTTATTGTATTGTAATTTTTGAATTATGCTTGCGGCACTTCGCTGATCTGCCGATATCCAGTTCCATTGAGCTGTAGGTATGCCAGCTTGCTGAAGCACATACGCCGATCGATTGTTGTCCACAAACCTTACTCCGTTTACCTCAACATAGTTTACTGGCAACTGTGAGGTGGGAATTTCGCCTGTCTTGACTCCACTAATAACTGAGTTGAGACTTTGTCCATTAAATGAACCTCGCTGACTAAAGACAGGCGAAATAGTTGTTTGAGTGTATCTAAATCCTGGAACCGCAGACTCTGCTGCAACGGAAGAGCCCCTACCGCCAGCCAATAGCAGTGCTGTTGAACCCGCAAGAGTACCTAGGTCTTGAAACTTTTGCGAGTTGACTCGTACCGATCCAGATGGATCGCCCTCTTGGCGATAGTAATATGGAAGATTTTGATACCCTGATGACTCGACTTGCTGGGAGGTATATGCCGGTCTAGAGTTAGCGAAAGTATCGAACCCAAACATTCTGCCGTTAGGATCTTTTTGAGAAATGGGATTATTTCCTGCATAGCCGTAGCTATTCATTGCCTGTGGATTCATAAGAATTGCCTTGCCATCACTAGTCTGCCCGATCTCCCAGAAGACGGGATCCTGGCTTAAGAATTGTCCTCTATCACTCTTATAAAAACGAGCATTCAGATAAGAGAGGTTATCACCCTCCTCGAACTGTCCAATATATCCACGGCCACCCCCTGAGTGACCCACCGAGGTTCGTTCGCTACCGTATGGCATGTAGTCTTTTACTGACTCAGCTACACCTGAACTATTTGTAACAGCGTTTGTTGAGCCAAGATAGTCAGGGTGGATATAGGATGTACTGGTCGCTACTCCGTTTGCTTCTACAGTGGCAACAAGCTCGCCTCCAGCCCAGATGTATTTGGTGGTCGTGGCGTTCGCCTTTTCGAAGTACTGATTTGGATAGTACGTACTGATTCCGCCAACGGTCTTTTTGACTCTTTGGGTGGTGTGGTCGTATGCGTAGGTGGTATTGATACCTGCAACGGTTGAAGATGCCATACGATTCCGGTAGTCCCATACATAGGTCTTAGTGCCGTCAGAGGTGAGGTTTCCGTCTGCGTCGTACCCTAACGTGGTGCTTGCTACTCCTGTGGCCGCATGGGGATTGGTATATCCGGTTTCCGCATATGTGTAGGTGCCCTGATCTGATTTGCTTGTGATGTTTCCTATTGAACTGTAAGTGTAAGTCTGACTGAAGGGGGTGGTTGAAGCTCCAGTAGTAGAAGCTGTGGTGAGACGATAGAGATCGTCATACCCGTATACAACCTGACGGGCAAGAAGAGTCTCAGAGTAATCGTTTATCTGAAGGATATTTCCTACATCGTCATAGATGAAATAGGTGTTTTGGATTACGTTCCCCGTACTTAGCACTCCTGTGGAGAAAGTAGAGGTCGCGGTACTCCACGCACCTTCATTACTGTGGTTATCCCAGAACTTAACTCGCCAGTAATATGTTTCCGTAGGAAGGAGTGCGGGACCAGTATATGTCATCCCCGAGACCCTTTGCCCCACGGGCGTAGAGCTTGCCACAGCTACCGGGCCACTGTCCCATTTAGGTGATGTCCATACGCCCGGCGTGCTCGATACTTGAACTTGATAACTGGTCGCTAATTCCGCAGGCTCATAATCGTTGTAGATGGCAGAGAAGTCAGGTGCGAGATTCTGCAGTCCTGTTGGATTTGTTTGCGCATCTACTTGCATGCTTGTAGGCGCAGTAGGTGGGAACGAAAGCCGAATAGAGAATGTCGCAGGGGTCGCACTCCAAGGACCCGCATTATTCGCCGCATCCCAGAATTTGATACGCCAATAATAAGTCGTGGATGAAGCGAGGCCTGAGCCCGTATATGGCACATCCGCAATGCGCATGCCAGCTGGTGTCGAGCTTGCAAGGGCAGTCTTGGTACTGTCCCAGTAAGGACTTGTAAAGCTAGTTGAGGTAGCAACTTGTATCTCGTAGTGCGTCGCAGCCTCACCAGTATCAGGGTCTTGGTGTATTGCTGAGAACTCGGGCGTATTATCTATGATATCGATCGGATTGGTCTGGCCCTCTGCTAGAAGACTAGTCGGAGTAGTAGGCACAACACTGTAAATGACCACAAGCTTGGGATCCTGAGTCGTTCCTGATTGATCGGCGGAAGAGAAGGCCATCATCATTTCATCTGTGTTGGAAGGACTAACATTAACTCGATCGTGGTATCCCTTCAGACCGATCATAGTAATGCCCCGAGTTGCTACATGAGCGATACCAGTACTGTTGAGTGCGATAGGCTCGTACGTATTAAGGGTGTATGTCCCGTCACTACTACCATAGTGCACGTCACTAAATCTACCGAAATCTGAGGATCTAAGAGAAGTGTTATATGCAGGATATGCTTCTACCAGCTCTGTACTCCTTGTACTACCTGAGCCTGCGGATGAGATCACGTACAGGTTAAGCGTTGCCGCCGTAACTGTCACACCTGCAGGAATAGAGGTGGTATTGAACAAGACCACTCCGCGCTCAAGGATGTAGGAATTCCCACTAGTGGTACCCCTTTCAGATGAAACGCCAATGGTTGTTCCTGAGTCGTTAGAGGTGCCTGAAGTCGAATTGCGCACGCCACTCCAAGTACTTGCGGTAGCGCGAATATATCCGTCTACAGTATTGACTTCAATATTTGGATCAGGATAGAACGTTAGGTCTGTAGCATATACGCGTAACGGAACGATTCCTATGACCTGACCTACAGCGATGGCAATTTTCATTATCTTATTAACCATCTTCTTTACGAGTGATTCCTCGGGAGTTGCCGTTGCAGGAGCTTCTTCTGCTGGAGGAAGTGATGGAATTATTTCCTCTGGACCCTCGTCAATTATTTCATTCACTGGAGCAGGTACCGGAGCAACTTCACCAGGAACATCTTTCTTTGACTCCTCTACTTCAAGAAGTGGCTCTTCAATTAGTTCTTCTTTTTTCTCTTCTACCTGTCCCACTTGATATTCGTAAGAAGCTTTTGTAGTTAAGCCGTATTCAGCCAACCACCACTCGCCGTTTTCATCTTCGTAATATTGAGGATCACCAGCCACGATCTCAGCTACAAACACACCATCTTGATCAGTAGCAAAAGTACGAGCGTTCTTCGTTCGCTCTTTCAGGACCTCTTCCTCGATCTGTAGACCCGCTTCCTCTGCGCGAGCAAGCGTAGCTTCTCCCACAGGCAATGAATCCACCTTGGTATCCGTTTGGTATGCGTATTTCGTCATGCCCCCGATTGACTTCGCTCCGAGCAGACGATTAACAGGTGTCTTGATCTTCAATTCAGCGGCATCCACCGGAAGCAGCTCGAGAGCATTTCTCATAGGCGTAGTCGTTCCAATATTTTCAGACAGAACCTCATCGCTACCGATTGACGCATCTTCTTCAACTTGAAGATCGATACTCTCTGTGCTCGTAGCAATTTCCGCCTCCTCGGTAATTATCGGACTTTCTTCCTCCAGTACAGACGACTCTTCAGCTAACATAGGTAGCTCCTCGAGCACCTCTGAGAGGCGTGCAGGAGCCTCTGTGAGGCCCTTAATTTCCGCATCCGAAGCCATGGCTAACTTGCCAAGAGAGACGTATGTAAGCGGGGACTCTGCACTTACAGGTTCAGGGACTTGATCCATAATCATTGCCTCGTCCATACTGCTTTCTTCACCGCCTCCGCTCATAAGTCCCTCCATCTCAGGCACTACGGTGCGAATGTTTGTTAGCCGGTACAGTTGGCCTGCGGAGTACGTATTCGTAGTTTCTGCTCCGTTTGCGAATGCTTTGTAGGTAACCTTCTCTGTTGGAGCATAATCAAAGTCGCTCACCACATCCGCGAATGATCCTCCGCTTTCCTTCTGGGCTACAGATTCGAGAAGTCCTGCATCATTGTAAAGGTAGCGTACTTGAGAGCTATCCGGATATGTTAGGTACGCGAGGTTGCCCTGACGATCGTATTCGTACAAAGTTGTAAGCGTAGAGCTGCTAATAGCACGGGCTTCTGACTTAACCCTTCCAAGAGCGTCGTACTGTAGGTTTGTGACCGCGTCTGTCGTAGTGGCCGCGCACAAACGTCCCATGCCTTCAGTACAAGTATCGTATGCGTAGGCTATTTCAGTTCCGGCAGTGCCAGTAAAGTCTTCTGTAAGAGGGCGGTTTATATCGTCGTAAGTGAATTGCACCACCTGTCCTTTGGGATCAGTGGTCGAAGCAACATTGCCTGCTGCGTCGTACGTGTACGTCCAGACGCCGAATGTTGCATCCCCGCTGTCATGGAGGTCTTGTGCGCTTAGGCGATGCCTCAGGCCGTCATACGTAAAGTTACGGACATTGCCCTCTGCGTCCGTGACACGCGTAAGGTTATTTGCAGCATCGTATGTATACGCCGTGGTGTAGGCACTGCCATTATGCTCGATAACCTGAATAAGGTTTCCGCTTGCATCGAATTCAAAATCCTTTGTGTTGCCCTCAGGATCTGTCACTGACGTTGTCCACTGGTCATAAGTAGTTTCTGTATCGCCCACTCCGGTTTCCATCAGAACAACACGTTTCATCGGGTCGTACGTGTATATCGTGTATAGCTGATCATTTCCTAGAGCAGACGTTTTAGTTGAGCCGGATGAGAAGTATGGTAGCGACTCTTTCGCAATCTGACCGGTGCCATCGTATACGATATCCTTCACTGCAAACTGACTCCCACCTTCGGCTTCCTTACGCATCTGAACTTGCCTATTTAAACCGTCATAATAGGTATGAAGCACAGAGGTGTTCGAGGCATCTAGATAGTTTGTTTCAAGCAACTTCTTGGCTCCAGATGTATCAGTGTAAGCATACGTCTTCTTCGTTACGAGTGTTGACGGAGTCGCTATGTCTGGCTGTTTTTCAATGATGGGTCGATCGAGTCCGTCGTAGACAGTTACAAACTTCCGGCCATTCGGATCAGTTGTGGTGGCCACTTTTCCTGACGAGTAGTCATAGGTTTGCGATTGGATATGACCTTTAGCGTTTGTGGTCGTTGCAACGTACAGGTTCCTTAAGTCATACGCGTAAGTAGTGGCAAGGTTGCGAGGATCGAGGGAGGTCGTAACAAGACCATAGCTGTTATAGGTCCGCTCCTCGTCGATATATGAGGTGCTTGTGGCAAACTTCTCAGTCTTAGTCTCATTACCTTTAAGTGCAGTCCCGAGTGAGAGGGTGTCGTAATAATGCCGAATGGTACTTACAGTTGTGCTGGCTTGATTCTGGAGAGAATCGGTCGACGGAAGACCGATTACAGCACCGGTGCTTGTCGCATACGCGATAGTGCGGGTGGTCTTATCCGATCCCGCGTCCGTAAAACTTCCATCAGTAGAGCCAGTTACACTACCCCAATTTACCTCCTGTGTTAGGTTGCCATTTGTATCGTCATAAGTATACGTACTTGCTTTATCGCTATGGTCGACATCTCCATCGTAGGAAAGTTCCATTGAGCGTATGAGTTTAACGAGATTGTGATCCCCTTGTACCGCGTACCGGTCCCATTTATTAATGGTTCTTGAGTATAGATTATCCGAGTCGTCGTACACCTCCGTCTGATACACTTTCCCGATTTTTGAGACGTGGTCGTCGTATTCGCCATGTGCTGTGTCAGTGCTCGTACCTTGGTGGTAGTAGTTAACCGTTGTGAAATCTTGCGCATTAGTTTCTGAGATGGTGTTGAACCCTGCGAATCGCTTGTCGAGTGTATTTCCGAAGTAGTAGGCGCCTCCAGCGTACTCATACGCTCTTGCTACAGTGGTTCCCGAACCAGGAGAGTTAGTGATATTTGCAACAGTAGGAATGACTTGTCGCAGAGAGGGGTTAAGGAGGCTGCCCGAGCCGTTCTTGTACTGCGCGGTTGTGCGGTATGTAACATCGGTAGTACCGCCTTCTGGATACTTAATCCGTGTAATGAGATCCGTAAGAGAGGTTGCGTTAGTATCGGCCGAGAATGTGTAGCTGCTGTCTTGGCGCATTGCCTTCAGGAAGTCCATCACGCCATCTGAATCGATGTCCTCTATAAAGACTCCCTGGTCTGTTCCTCCGTTATTAAAAGCGTATGGAATCGTGTAGTCGGTTGTTGTCGCAAAACCCGTACCTGTGTTCAACCAGACACCCGTACCGCCTGCCTCTCCAGTCCGTGACTGCACAAAGTCAACCATGCCGTCAGCGTTAATATCCATGAAGCGCACACCCAGATCGTCTCCATAAATGCGGGATATAGAGGCGGGTAGAACCCACGAAGTTTCTTCTGCCCAGCCCGTACCATCTCCCTTATTTAGATACACATGCCTATTGATGGTACCGTACTGGTCAGTGTAGGAAATAACTATATCAATAAGACCATCACTATTGATGTCTACGAGTCTCGTGGCATTTGTACCGTCAGCAAAGATTACTGGAATTGTATAATTTGTATCTTGAGTCCAGCCTGTTCCGTCTCCATTATTCAAATAGACCCTTTTAATAATTGTGCCGCCATCGTTATGAGACCGAAGCAGATCTGCATTGCCGTCTCCATTTACATCTCCGAAGCGCGTTCCCACATCACTTGAATTGCTGAATGGTTCAGGAATTGTAGAGCTAGCCTGCAGGATCCATCCACCCATTTTATTATTTAAATATGTAGTGTTAGCAGACCCGGATGATGGATTCGAGTACGAGTGCAGCAGATCGGGATACTGATCTCCGTTTATATCGACAAACCGAACCCCCTCATCCGAACCATTGTTGCGTACAAAGATCTCAGGAATCGTCAGGGTACTGCTCGCAGTCCAACCAGTTCCGTCGTGATTATTTAGATATACGGCTCTAGATTGGGTGCCGAAATCATCATAGGACTTCAGTAGGTCGACATACCCATCGTTATTAATATCTACAGGACGCATACCTCGATCTCCTCCGTTCCAACTGAATATTTCAGGTATGGAGTAAGTACTACTTGCAACAAAAGCCCGAGTAGAAGTGGCGTATGTAAACTCGATTGCCGGAAGTGTAGTGGTCGCACTAGACTCATCCGTTCCAGACTCAGTGACACTTTGAAGTAGTTTCTTTGCTCCATCATCGCCATTCGTGTAGCTCAGAGCATACGTGTGCACAGGAATGCCTCCCACTTTTGCTTGTATCTGACTTATATAGTATTTCGATGTGACGGGAAAACCGCTTGTGGTAGATGTGGCGACATCCGTGCGTGTAGAGCGTGTAAACTCAAGCGAGAGGTCACCGTCCGTGCTGCCGTTCCCTGTGTAACTAATACTTGCGGGGTAGATTTGGCCACTGTCTTTATAATAGGAATACTTAACGTAGTTGTCGTTTGCATCCCGAACCTCTTCAAGCATCCACTTATACACTTGAGCTGTGCTGGTCGCGTTATCCTGACGCGTTGAAGTCGCATACCCATACTTATAGGTCTTTCCTGCTTTATCCGTCGCTAACCACTGATTATTTGAGAACTCGTACTTTATAAAGTCACCGTTGTCTGCCTTCGCATAATAAGTTGTGCTCGCGGTTGATGTTGCAAGGTCTCCGGATAAAGAGGAGTAGAAATAATTACCTGAATACATATCCTCTACTCCTGTCTTGTTCGTGCGTTGAATGTACGGAATATCGATACTCCAACCCTGACCAAAGGTATTGGTTACCGAAGTATCTTGACTCGAGTATGTAAGAGTGTGCTTCGGCTCCATACCATTGCGTCCGGGAGGAGCAGTAATCTCATATCGGTAGACCAATGCCCCAGACGACCTGTCCGCTTCTGGGAGCTTTGCCTTCTCGATGGGTTCGTTCGCAATATACCCAGCCACTCCTGGAAGAAGAGCAGATTCCATCACTGGCGGATCAATTCCTTTTCCGTCTATAGTTTCTGGATTTACTTCTTTACCAGAATCCAGTGTCTCTGAGAAGTTGTTTTCCGTGCTACCTAAATCAGGGTTTGGCATTCCGAACACTTCTGTACCCGGGTTTATATCTGTGCCTTGCTCTGTAGGATCAGGAGTGTCAACCCTTTCCTCAGCTTGTACCACAGTACCAAAAGGAGAAAGAATAAAAGAAAAAAGAAGCGCCAAAGACACCGCTTTCTTAAGGAGTAGCATTCGTGCCGCCCATGTTGGGTGGTGTCTGTTCATTGCCCGCGTACACGATCATGGTAACCCTATCTATAAAAGTAAGTAAAGGGCATTTACGAGAACAACTTTCGTATCGTTATTATTCGACCAGACTCATTTCTTAAGAACCGCGTGGGCAAGAATGAGGACTGTCGAACCTCAGAAACACCAACAGTCACAAGGCTTTTTGAGGGCTTTGCGGCTGTTGGCTCTTCTTATGTGGACCCTAGCGGATTCGAACCGCTGACATCTTCATTGCAAATGAAGCGCTCTACCAACTGAGCTAAGGGCCCGTACGCTGTTCGTACGGAACTTATAGAATGTACCGTCTTTTAAAAAACGAGGCAAGTGGGAAAAGCGGACTAGCGCTTCTTGCTAATAGCGAGGTCTATAAGGTGCGAAAGGAACTCTGGGAAAGAAACTCCAACGGCAGCCAGAGACTTTGGAAGGAGAGATTCTCGAGTGAGGCCAGGAAGCGTATTGGTTTCCAGATAGTACACACCCTTAGGAGAGATTATGAAATCTGAACGGGAATAATGCCTAAGACCTAGATGCTGGTGCATAGTCTTTGCAGCTTCCATGAGGCTCTCAGACACATTCTTTGGAAAACGGCCTGGGCAGATCTCTTTAGTTGCTCCTGAATACTTAACATCGTACGAAAAGAATTCGGCATGTTCTGGAGGAACAATCTCAATAGGTGGAAGCATGTATATTGCTTCGTCTCGCATGTGTTCAACAACTCCAGCAGTTGCTTCAGTGCCTCGTATTAGTTCCTCAACAAGGACACCTCCTGCACCTTCTTCTATAAGATTCGATATTGCTTGATACACGGGCAAGTATCCACCAACAATAGAAATACCCACAGACGATCCCCAACGTATGGGCTTAACAACAACAGGTTGAGGAAAGGTGCGAATAATCTCTCGGGCAGCTATGTCCGCATCCATTCCTGGTTCAACCAAATAATACCTGGGGGTTAGAAGACCGGCTTCTCGTGCCTTCTCCTTAGCAAGCACTTTATGCATTGCGAGGTATGAACCAAAGGAATCTGAGCCCGTGAAAGGAACTCCATGACGCTCGAGAAGCTTCTGTACTTCCCCATCCTCTCCGTACTCTCCATGCAGTCCCACAACAACCACGTCAACAGAGCGAAGAATCGCCGATGGTTCTATCTTGCGTCCTCGTTCGTGCCAAGCTCCTTCCTTGTCTATGTAAATGTCACGAGTTGTATATCGTCCGTCTGGAAGATTGGAAAGAATGGCATGGCCGCTAGCGAGCGAGACTTCATGTTCGCGTGAAGGACCTCCTCGCAATACCCCAACAACAGTGCCGCGCATATGTTGAGAGTATAGCAAAGGAAAAAGCTCGAAGCGTAGTAGTGCTTCGAGCTTTGGTCCTGCATATGCAGGGATTGCCTTTGTGCGGGCAGGCTTGCCAGAGTTTGATCTGCGACTTCCCGTAATCAGTCGGTCTGGAGATCTCTGTCAACTGAACTAGCGTGTTACCCAGTAGGCGTTTGCGAGCGGACATCCATCCGCTTGGGGCTGTGATGTAGAGTGTTGATTTTCGGCGCTTAGAGCGCGGGAATCATAACTTGAACTTGTACATGTGCGTTCCCTCTTTTGGCGAAGCGTGCGCTTTTTGTGAAGCCTGTCCCGTGAAAGCCGAATCCGTTAGAAACGACTATGCCCATCTAAGTGAGCGCGACGGGCTGCAATGGCCATCACATCAATAGGATACATGTATATTTATATTTGTCAAGACGTGAGCCGCATGGCCTTAGTTCTGGCTTTTCTGTGATTCTTAAGAGAGAAGCGGTGTGCTTCAGAATTGGCGAGCACCGCATCTGCATCCGTTATGCCTGCACGAAGACTTCCGAGCACTTCTCTTGGTCTGTGCTTCTCGTCTTTAACAACGGCAACAACTGGTATGCCAACTCCCACATCCTTCAAGACATCTTCTGCCGCTTTCTTATGTGTCTTCCCTCCATCAACCACAAATGCCTTAGGAAGAGGCCATTCAGGGTGTCCCAGTCTGCGAGAAAGTATTTCTTTGAGAGAAGCGATGTCGTCATTCAGAGATTTGCCACCAGATCCTCGAATACGGAACGTGCGATACTCCTTCTTGTCTGCTAAGCCGTTCTCAACAACAACCATAACTCCAATAGCATTGGTGCCTGAGATGTGTGCAGTGTCATACGCTTCAATACGTGGTCCCAACTGATCGCTTCCCCTGTCTTCCTTTATAAGAGAGACGTCTTGTATGTGGTCTAGAGCAAAAAGCTGGCGTTTGATAAGATTTGCGTCTTCGAAGCGTTCTTCTTTGGCTGCCTGCTTCATGTCTTTTGTAAGGGTGGTGCGAAGTGCCTTAACGCGTCCAGAAAGGAACAGCGTTACGTTACGTATAGAACGCATGTAGTCGCTCTTTTCCATGTTGCGTGGGTACTGCCCAATCTGTTGGTTGAACTCAACCTTTGCTTGCGTATGCTTGTTCCCTTCGCCAACCGGCTTTGGTGTATCAAAGAAAGGAAAGATGCGTCGTATGAGACGAAGTCCTTCTCGGAGCTGGTACCCGCTTGGGAAAGGACCGTGTGTTGAACTGAGCTTTACTCCCGTTCTTGGGATTACGCACTCCTTAAAATCTATTTCTCCTCCACGAACAGCAAGTACTCGAGGAATATATTCGTCTGTTACAACCGCATACAGGAATGTCTTATCGTCCTTGCCCATGGAGTTAGCATCTGGACGATGTTCACGTATAAGAGCCGCTTCACGCACGAGTGCCTCAAGCACGGTTGGCGTTGTCTCGTGCATAACACTGTCTGCTTTTGTAACCATATCCACAATACGAGGACCGCGAGTTGCGATGAGGTCGTCATCAAAATATGAGCGCACACGGTCACGCAAGGAAGTTGCCTTCCCAATATAAAGAATCTTCTTAGACTTCCCTTTGCCTTGGGTAAAGAGATACACCCCGGGACAATCGGGGAGATCGAGTTTTGGTAAATCCGTGCGTTGCATGTAAGAAGTGTGCAGTATTAGTACAAAAAAGAAAGTCCCGGTGCCAATTGGCCCCGGGACTCGCCGTGTCAGGCAGATTCTGTAATAGGTATGAAAGATCTAAACCCGCTCACGTATTGTTGAAGATCGCTGCTCGACCACTTCTTGCGAGGAATGGTGTTCCATCCCAGGTTGGTTAGCGCGTCGTATGGGTTTTCTGGATTTACAAACCGCATTCGCACGAAACGTTCCGCACAAGTGCCGTCTCCCACCTCTCGCGTATATTCGATAATGCGGCAGTTGCGGATACGCGTCTGCTCGTTCTGGTTCAACATCGCTTCGCGCAGTTGTTGTGGCATCCAACGCTCAAGCACCGTGCGCCACACCCACATCGTTTCGCCATGAGTCACGGCGACGACATGATGCTGAGCACAGTCCCGATGAAGGGTTGAGTTCATGTCCCGCAGACGAGAGAAAACGTCCTGAAACGTTTCGCCGTTGGTTGGGCGCCAGAAGAAGGCGTGCTCTTTTCGAAGCTCCAACTGTTCTTTGAACTGGGCCACACGCTCGCCGTAGGGCATTTGGTCAAACTCGCCCCAGTTACGTTCCATAAGGCGTGCGTCGATCTTCCAATCGTCACCGAAGCCAAGATTTGCAGCGGTTTCCATGGCTCGGATATAGGGAGAAACGTAAAAGCGTTGCAAGCCCGTAGTAAGGTGATTTGCTTGCAGCCACTCGCCAGCGGCTTTCGCTTGCCTGATACCGAGTGGTGTCAGCCGACGCTCTGAAGTGTGCACCTTCATGAGCTCGTTTTCTGTAGCGAGCACCTCTCCGTGTTCGAACATGGATTTCGCGAGATTGCTCTCGGATTCACCGTGACGCACCAGCGCCAATCTGATTGGCAGGGTCATTACAAGGTACTCCTTCTTTTTGCTGTAGGTTCTGCACACACAGTACCCTCCTAGACATAAAAAGCAAAGTCTGTTCTATTCTGCAACACAACGTACTGTAATTTACATAATCTTGACTGACTGTCTAACAAAGGTACTGTAATCCTAGGTTAACTGGAGAGACGACATGGACCTTCCAATGGGATTGCTGCTCCTTCGGAAACTGATGCAGCGGGAACACGAATTAGACATCAAGACTATTGACGACCCTAAGATGCAAGAATTTCTTTCCGGCCTCGTGGCTCTAAAGAAAGTTCGATACGACTTCGTGTTTGAATACGGAATAGCTGAGTTGGTTAATCCTAATGATGAGTTGTTCGAGGAATGTGAACTGGGCGGTTTGCCCTGCGATTACATCAGAATCAATGTGGGTCCGCCAGCAGGAGCTCGTGCGTTTACCCTCAAGATATTCTGCAACGATCTTGATTGGACGAGTGAGCTGAAATGGCTAGACCCCGAGTAGCAGACCTTAGGTCAGTGCGGTATGAGAGAAATCTTGTACCGCACTAATTTTATTTATAAATTTGACTATCCAGACTGTTGTTATATGGTTGAACTAGTTTGAACATCAACGCTGGAGAGTGGTATGGGAATTTTCAATCTGAGTGGGTCTACAAAGACCCAGAAGATCGTTAAGGCAATGGAGCCGCTCTTTGTCGAAAGGAATGGCAGAAGAGTGTTAGGAAAAATTCGCGTCGAGACTCTATTGAAAGGAAAGAACGTCCAGTTCTCGATAACAGCCAATATGGGCAGCCATGATGGACCTGTGTTGGATCTGAAGAAAGGTGTAGACTACCCTGACGACGATCGTGCTCGAGAAACCCTGCTCGTGCTCGCGCCTTTCAGTGACGGAGCAATTGCTGAGGCTATATTTAATGGCTTCGCGTGGAATTATCTGACTTCTATGGGTCGAGGCACGGGGCCTGAAGGTGACTACTGCGAACATTCCATTGGCAATGAGAACTTCGCGAGAGAGTCGGTAGCATCAATTGCCAAGTTAGCAGATAAAATACGCTAAAGTGTTTCATTAGGGACAGATTTAATCTGTCCCTAATCCTTTTTATTCTTCTTCGCCTTCTTAAGCATCTTCAATAGGTACTCTCCTGTATGAGATCCTGGGGTATCTGCAACTTCTTCAGGAGTACCTTTAGCTACAATCTTTCCTCCTCCGTTTCCTCCTTCAGGACCGAAGTCTATGAGATAGTCTGAGGACTTAACCACATCCAAGTTGTGCTCGATAACAACAACCGTGTTGCCACGACGAACAAGCTCCTGAAGTATTTCAATAAGCTTTCGAACGTCTTCGTAGTGAAGTCCAACCGTAGGCTCATCGAGAAGATAAATGGTCTTCATCGTTGTGGGACGGTAAAGCTCCGAAGCAATCTTCACGCGCTGTGCCTCTCCTCCTGAAAGGGTTGTGGCGCTCTGTCCAAGCGTTAGGTATTCAAGACCAGTAGCATTAAGACTCTGAAGGCGTTCCTGTACTGAAGGAATGTCCTCAAAGAACTTCTCAGCTTCTTCAACTGTCATCTGGAGTACTTCGTGGATGTTCTTGCCACGGAAAGTAACCTCAAGCGTCTCTTTCATGAACCTGGTTCCGTTACATACGTCACAGGTTACATACACAGTTGGAAGGAAATGCATCTCAACAGCAATAACGCCATTTCCCTGACACGCTTCGCAGCGGCCTCCAGCAACATTGAATGAAAAGCGTCCGGGCTTCCAGCCACGTGCACGCGCTTCGCTAGCTGACGCAAAGAGATCGCGAATGTGTGTAAATGCTCCTGTGTAGGTAGCAGGGTTAGAACGAGGAGTTCGTCCAATAGCAGACTGGTCTATGAGTACTACGCGTCCCACGTACTCCGTACCCGTCATGCTTGCTACATGCTCAAGCTTTGTTTCGCGCTTTGCAAAGCGGGCTGCAATATTCTTGTGGAGGATGTCGTAGAGGAAGGTAGATTTTCCT
The DNA here is from genome assembly GCA_028286615.1 of Parcubacteria group bacterium. Taxonomy (GTDB): domain Bacteria; phylum Patescibacteriota; class Minisyncoccia; order Phycocordibacterales; family Phycocordibacteraceae; genus C7867-001. The sequence goes on from JAQBRG010000003.1 coordinate 91,466, forward strand.
GAACCAGACACGCCTGTTATGCAGACAAGCTTTCCTAGAGGAATATCAACATTCTGGTTCTTAAGGTTGTGCAGTGTTGCTCCACGCACCTTAATACTTCCCTTTTCTGCGGTACGACGTTCTTCAGGTATCTCAATCTCAGTTTCTCCACGAAGATATGAAAGTGTTAAGGAACCAGTATCGTTCTTAGGAGCTGTGAGAAGTTCTTCGAGCCATCCTTCTGCAACAATCTTTCCTCCATGAGTTCCTGCACCGGGACCAATGTCGAGAATGTAGTCTGCCGCGTAGATAGTGTCTTCGTCATGCTCAACAACAAGAATGGTGTTGCCCAGCTCTTTAAGCGTTAGGAGCGTTTTGATAAGACGATCGTTATCTCGTTGGTGGAGTCCGATGGTTGGCTCATCAAGTACATAGAGCGCTCCTACGAGTCCCGTACCAAGCTGGGACGCAAGACGAATACGCTGAGCCTCTCCTCCTGAGAGTGTTGCTGCAGAGCGATTGAGCGTTAGATAATCCAGACCCACGTTAAGCATGAAATCGAGACGCGAGGTAATCTCGCGAATGATAGGACGTGCAATTTCCATGCGCATCTCAGAGAGCTCGAGCGTGTCCATGAACTCCTTCGCGTTTCGAATGGAGAAGTTAGTGAAGTCCACCACGTTCATACCAAGTGGGTGGTCTTTAGGATTCTTTTTTTGAGGAATGTACACGCGGAGTGCTTCAGGACGAAGGCGCTTTCCTTCGCAAACTGGACATGGCTCGTCTGAGAACAAAGACTTGGTACCAAGTCCGTTACAGTGCGGGCAAGCTCCATACGGACTATTGAAAGAGAAGAGGCGGGGCTCAACCTCAGGGAAAGACATGCCATCGTCCGGACATATAAACTTCGAAGAGAGGGTCTCTGATGTTCCGTCTGCGTGCTTCAACTTCACCAGTCCATCGCTTTCCTTAAGAGCTAGTTCTAGAGCCTCTGAGAGGCGCTCCCGGGCTGTATCCGGGTTCTTTGTGAACTCTGAGACGTAGATACTATCTACGATTGCATCGATGTCATGGCGCTTGTTTCGGTCGAGGGTAACCTTCTCGCGAAGGGCGTGCATGTTGCCGTCTATAAGCACTCGCTCGTATCCCTTTCCGAGAAGATCGTAGAGAAGTTGGTAGTACTCCCCTTTGCGTCCAACCACTACTGGCGCGTAGATAGTTACAGCACTCTTGTCTACAGCAACACCCATAACCTGTTCCCCATTAGCTCCTGAGCGTGCGGAGATCTTGTCGAACACAATACGAATCATCTCTTCCTTAGAGAGTTTAGAAATGGGCACATCATGCTCGGTACAGTATGGCTGTCCTGCGCGCGCGTAGAGAACACGGAGATAGTCATAGATCTCTGTAACGGTAGCAACCGTTGAGCGCGGGTTATTCGAACGACTCTTCTGGTCTATAGAAATAGCGGGAGAGAGACCGGTGATCTCATCAACATCAGGCTTTTGCATCTGGTTAAGGAACTGGCGAGCATACGCTGAGAGAGACTCAACGTAGCGACGCTGCCCTTCGGCAAAGATAGTATCGAAAGCGAACGAAGACTTACCAGAGCCTGAAAGACCTGTAACTACGGTCATAGCACCCCGAGGAAACTCAGTAGAAATGTTCTTAAGGTTATGTGTTCGTGCACCCTTTACACGTATCCATTCCCCGCCCGTATGCTGCTCATGGTGCACTTCTGCTTTTTTTGGTTTGGCCATTATGGAAAGGTCCCAGTCCATGGAGGGACTGGTACGTTATGAATATAGCACTTTACCCAAAGATTGTGTGAACTTGTGTGTTGTTCGATATTTAGTCTCCTGACAAGTTTAAATAAAATGAAAAGAGCCTCGCGATGTGGAAGTCGGGTGACTCTTTCCACTGCGAAGCTCAGGTAAGACTATTGGCGGGTTGGCGCGTCGAGGAACAAAACGGTATTGAAGGGGATGTTAGGGAACTCATCGAGATAAACGTCTGAGCTGGCGCCGCCGACCCTCATTCGATTAACAGTGTAGGTTTCGCCGAAGGTCAGATGGCGTAATGCATGCTCTCTGTCGGATTCGCCTCCGTGACGCTCAAGGAGGGCAAAGACCACTCGGTCTCCCTTAGAGGCCTCGAGATTCATTGTTGGTGAACCTCGCACGTAATGTTCAAGAAGTGCACGAATCACGTCGTTCTTTTCGTCAAAGCCCAGAAATGGACCGAAGAATTGACGCCACTGATCGATACTTGCTATAACACCGTTGATTTCCAGAGTGTCGCTGTGCAGATTGCCAGTCTGCTCGTCGTCGAAATAGACTTCGAGTCTTTGGTCACAGCACCCGCAGCGAACCAAATGGCGCGGCAGCTGCTTACCTCTCTTGATAGGTCGCCCAGCCCGTGTGGTGACGCGAAGCGGCAACATCATGCTTCCAGGTCCACGATCCTCTATCTTCCTGACTTTGGGCATTGCTGCCTCCCTTGCTGAAATGTGCAACAACCATATTCAACTTTAGAATATGTGTTGTGTCAAATAGGGCGCCGAGATTTCAACTCGACCAATAAAATATGCGCCCCGCCTCATTGGAGACAGGGCGCACAGTATTTCGCCTTGGCGTTAGTTGGAGGCCAGGGCGAGCTCCGTCGAGGGCTGCTTGCCGTCGACCCTGACCATCGTGATGCCGTTGGCGATCAGGATGATGGCGATCGCGATCAGGCCGAGGGTCGGGTTGCCGTCGGGGCTGCTTTCCGCGAAGGTCGCGTGATTCGCGACGAGCGTGAAAGCGATCGCGGTCTCGCAGACAGCCAGGATGCCGATCATCGGATTGTTCTGGCGCATGGCGACGAACAGCATATGGATAGCGCCGGCGAAGATCATGAAGGCGAACGCGGTCCGCCAGACATTCTCGAACGACGACATCATCTGCATATCCGCCGACATGACGACTGCGAAGACGCCGACAAATGCGAACGCGGAACCAGTGAACGAAAAGAACTTGCTAAACATCTGAAGTCTCCTGTTGAACCTATGGTTAGATTATACATGAATGCGTCATATTGTCAATACGTACAGGACTTTAGCCTAACCAACGAGCTTTTAGGCTAGAATGGCAACATGGTCCGCAAGCCCGACGTTAAGCGAGAGAAACTTATACACGTAACTCTAAACCCAGCCGCCAAGGTGTATTTGGAAGAATCGCTCGTTGTAGGAGCAAATCTCGGCAACGCAAAGTTAGAGAAGCTTTCGCTTGAAAAGTGCGTGGTTGAAAGCAGTAGTTTTAATACAACAAACGTAGCTGAGTCAGAGGTGTCAGACACCATCTTTGAGAAGTGCGATTTAACTGCCGCAGCCTTCTACGAAGCAAGGCTTGATAGGGTTCTTATAAAGTCCACGCGTTTCCAAGGGGCAACTCTTGCTGAATCCGAACTGCATGATGTGCACTTCTCTTCTTCAAAGCTCGACGGAGCTAACTTCAGATACAGCAAACTAACAGATGTGCTCTTTGAGAAATGCGAAATGGTTGAATGCGATTTCCTTGGGGCAGAGCTTGAGAATGTGGAGTTTCGTAACTGCAATTTAAAGGAATCCCAATTCCTTTCAGCAAAGCTCTATGAGGTGCAGTTCCCTGGCTCAAACATTGAGAATATCCAAATAGGTAAGACGAGCATGGAGAATGTAACCGTCTCAACAGACCAGGCTCTATACCTCTCTGGTGCGCTTGGTCTAAAGATTAAAGACTAGCTATGCGCAGAATATTTAGTGCTCTCGGCTGGTTTGTCCTAAAACTCCTCACCCGAAATCCCCTCCTGCACCCTCTCTGGGCTTGGATACGCACCTGTACACGAAAGGTTAAGCATAGAACTGAAGCAGAAGCCGTTGCCCAAGCAAGGCGTCTTGATCCCTCGCTACACGCATATAAGTGTCCGTACTGCAGAAAGTGGCACGTAGGACATAACAAAAGATCCCGCTAGACGGGATCTTTTGTTTCTTCTTTGTACTAAACGGCAGGAGCTGGAGTTGGTGCGGGAGCTGCTGCACTTCCAAGCAACCCTTCAATCTTTGCAACAATTTCTTCAATAGCAACTTCGGCTTTGATGAGGTAGTCGTTTGCTCCAAGAGACTTTGCCCTATCAATATCCTTCTGCTGTCCTAGGTTTGAGACAACGATAACGGGAGTGTCTTTAACCTCGTCAGTTCGCTTTCGGATGGTTTCAAGCACGGTAAAGCCATCCATGGTTGGAAGCATGAGATCGAGGAGAATAAGAGCCGGGTGGTTCTGCTCAATAAGAGTAAGTGCTTCAGCTCCATCACTTGCGTAGAGAGTCTGGTATTTGCCAGCAAACGTGTGCCCTAGGAGGTTTTTGAGAACTGGGTCGTCTTCAACCACGAGGATGAATTTGGTTTCGGTCATAGGCAGAGTATACCCTACGCAGCCGCAGCAGCTAGAGGGAGGGAAAGTGAGAAGGTAGTGCCCGGGCCGTCAGTATTTGTAGCAAAGTTAAGGTCCCCTCCGTGGTCTGTAGCAATGGTGCGGGCAATATAGAGCCCCAGCCCGTTACCAGCATTCTCCTTAGCAACCGCGTTCTGTGCCCTGTAGAAGCGTTCAAAGATGTTGGACTTGTCTCCAGACTGAATACCAATACCGGTGTCACGCACATGTACGTATACGCGAGATCCGCTCATCTCAAGTGAGACGCGCACACTTCCTCCTACAGGTGTGTAGCGAATAGCATTCTCAACAATATTGTTAAGTACCCATTTAATACGTTCCTGGTCTGCGCGCACTGGAGCTATAGGAATTTGTGGCGGAACAAAGTTCAAAGAAACCTGACTGCGTCCTGCAAGCTCCATGAAGTCACGCACCACGTCCTGTGTTGTGCGCATGAGATCGGTAGAGACAAACAGGTACTTGTACTTGCCCGACTCAATACTTGAGATATCAAGTAGCGTACCCACAATGTTAACCAGCTGATGGCTCTTTTCTGTAGCGCTCGTAACAAGAGCTTTCTGGTCTGGTGTAAGCGGTTCTTTCTCAAGTGCCTCAAGTGCCCAACGGATACCTGTGAGCGGCGTTCTGAACTGATGCGCCGCAGTTGATATGAAGTCGGACTTCACGCGTGACACTTCAAGGTCTCGCGCATGTGCTTGCTCAACTCCATTAGCGAAGTTCGTAAGGACGTCGGCAAGCTTACGAATCTCTGTAGGCGCATCCTGGAGAGCTGCGAAGTCGAGACGTTCGTTGTGTGACGTAAATGCCTCAAGACTAGCAACGATATTGCGAAGAGGCTTAACCACGTAATGGCTAAAGATCCATATAAGAAGAACGAGAAGCGCGAGAAGAGATATGAGAAGCAGTACTGATTGCCCTGCCAATACAGTCTCGAGTATCTGTACGTTTACACTGCTGCTGTCAGGAAACATGCCGAGCACATGCTGCTGTATGTACTGGCTTGTGAGGAAGATAACGGCACCTCCCCAGAGGAGGAGGACAACTCCAAGCAATACCAGGAACTTCCTTAGACTCATTAGAAAAATACTAGCACGCTTCTGCTACCGCCTTTTTCGTGGTGTGCTTTTCTTCTTCGGTTCCCCGCCTTCAAGGGAGTAGATTTCGTCTCGTATAAGCGCTGCTGTTTCAAAATCCAGTGCCTCGACCGCTTCTTCCATCTGTTTGCGCTTGTCTTTAATAAAGGCAACCGGGTCTTCCTTGTACAACTTCTCGTCTAGAGAGAGAAGCGAGTGGACGGTCTTCTGATGTTCGCTACGCATGGTTTCAGCAATGTCTCGAATTTCCTTCTTAATTGTTACGGGTGTTATGCCGTGCTTGTCGTTGTACGCCTTTTGTATAGTACGGCGGCGGTTAGTCTCTCCAATTGCGCGCTCCATTGAACCGGTCATAACATCGGCATAGAGAATAACCTTGCCTAGGATATTTCGGGCAGCGCGTCCGATAGTTTGAATGAGCGAGGTTTCAGAACGAAGGAACCCTTCCTTGTCAGCATCAAGAATTCCCACGAGTTCAACCTCAGGAAGATCGAGTCCTTCGCGAAGAAGGTTCACACCCACAAGTACGTCAAAGTCCCCCTTACGGAACGCGGTGAGAATCTCAATACGTTCTATCGTCTTAATGTCGCTATGCAGGTATTCAGCTTTTATCTTCCTCTCGCGAAGGAATTCGGAAAGATCCTCTGCCATCTGTTTGGTTAGAGTTGTGGCAAGGGCACGGCCTCCACGCTTAATTACAATCTCAGCTTCGTGGATGAAGTCTGCCACCTGTCCCTTGTAGTCTCCGCTTTCAACAATTGGCTTAACCTCAAGCTCTGGGTCTATAAGTCCGGTAGGACGAATGATCTGCTCAACAACCTGTCCGTTGGGAGCAACGCTATGTTCGCGCTCGTAATTGCCTGGAGTAGCGGTGGTGTAGATAGTCTGGCCAATGCGTTTCTCAAACTCATCGAACTTGAGTGGACGGTTGTCGCGAGCTGATGGCAAACGGAATCCGTGCTCAACAAGCACGTCTTTGCGCGAGCGGTCTCCCGCATACATACCACCAACCTGAGACACCGTTACGTGCGACTCGTCGATAATAGTAAGGAAGTCAGGGGTGCCGTCCTTCTTGTGCGGGAAGTATGAAAGCAGGGTGTGTGGAGGGTCTCCAGGAGCTCGTCCATCAAAGTGTCGCGAGTAGTTCTCAATGCCGCTCGTATAGCCAATCTCACGAATAAGCGCGAGATCATGCAGGGTACGGCGTTTGATACGTTCTGCCTCAAGAAGCTTCTCTTCTCGCTTGAAGTGCGCAAGCTGCTCATCTAGCTCCCTTTTGATATCTTCGATTGCGCGGTTGCGATCGTCTTCGCTCGTAACGAAGTGTTTGGCTGGGAAAATAAACAGGGAATCTGGTTCTGCGGTCTTGGCGCGTGATACCGGATCCAAGCATTCAATGCGCCCTACCACATCCCCATCAAAGGTTATGCGGAATATGGAACGTTCGTTCGTTGGCATGAGTTCAACTGCGTTTCCAACTGCACGAAGCTTGCCGGGTTCAAGGTCTGCGTTCGTACGTTCGAAATAGATACCGACGAGTTTGCGAATAAGAGCTGCACGATTCTCTTCTGTACCCTTAATAACCTTTACGTGTCGCTTCTCGTATTCCTGGGGTGAACCAAGACCATAGATTGCAGAGACGGAGGCTACGATAATAACGTCGCTGCGTGTGAGGAGAGATTGTGTAGCTGCGTGGCGAAGACGGTCAATCTCAGCATTGATCTGTGCCTCCTTTTCTATATAGGTATCAGAGTGAGCGATATATGCTTCCGGCTGGTAGTAGTCATAGTAGGAAACGAAGTAGTGCACTTCGTTCTCGGGAAAGAATTCACGATACTCTTGGGCTAGCTGAGCTGCCAAAGTCTTGTTATGCGCCATCACCAAAGTTGGCTTTCCGAAGTTGGCTATTACGTTAGCTGCAGTATATGTATTATGGACAAACATACCACCGCGTCCAGCAAGGAAAGTTTCATTGCCGTCAACGGCGAAGTCGTAGACCTTGCCAGTACCATGTATCTTTTCAATACTTTGCACAGGTGTCCAGAATAGATTCAGAAGTACTTCCCAGTTATCAACAATTTCTTTAACAGCTGAAATTGACTCATGTGTCTTAAAGAAAGCTACAAGCTTCTTTGTCACTGAGTAGGAAGGCTTACGTATACCCGTTTCTAACATAGACATATACGAACGCTCGATACCGCAAGCTGCGGCTACGTCTCTTTGATGTAGAGACAGTAATGTCCTTAGCTCTTTAATCTGTAAGCCTTGTATAGGTATGAGATCTACGTTTGTATTAGCAGACGGAGGAATTATTTTTTCAAGTGCTTTTTGTTTACGCGGTAAGAAGAATCCAATTTCCTCCTGAAATCGTTCAAGGCTGTCTTTACCGGAAATACTAATCTTCCATACCTCGTTTCTAAAGGTTTTTCCGGGAACTTTAACCATTTTTCTCTTTAGGCGTGCAACGATACCAAACCGAAGAAGCGCGTATAACAATTCTGACGCAAGCTTTTTACTTACCGTAGAAGCAGATACGATATTTTTATCTACCCCGCCATCTGCAGAGAAATAGGCGCTTAGTAGCTGGGCAAGCTGTGCATTCGACAATTCATTCCAGAATGGTGGAAGCTGCTTGGTTTGGGAATGGCTACCGCACCATTCTGCTAGAACGTCATGCCATAACAGACTATTTATTTGATAGTCGTATGTGCCTGGTCGGTGACTGAAGGTCATGCCACGCAGAGTTACCTCTTTGCGCACGTCCTCAACGATTTCCTCATCACCTGACGAAATCGTCAAATATTTTCCAGTAGCGTGTCCTTCACCTATATAGAAGCCGAGGAGTCGCAAAAATGAAGGAGTTATTACTTGGATGGGTGAGGTTGCAAGTTTTAAAGAACGGCTTCCAAGCATCATTAGATTAGGAGCGACTAACTGAACTGATGCTAATGATGCTCGTTCGCCCAATGCAACGCGGTGGCGTTTGTAGTAAGGGAGTGTTGAGAGAAATTCATTACCCCATCCACTGATACCGACAGGGGCGGCATAAAAAGAGTGCGCTGATCTTAACAAGACAGGAGTTACATTTACCTCTTTTAATTCTTGTGTAGGTCCATCTATGAATCTTGGTACTGGAAGAAAGTCTCCAGCCCTAACATCCTCTGTTTTCAAAAGTATTAGCGTGCCGTCTCGCAAGACGTAAAAGTTATGGTCGCCCGTCGCAGTCACTTTCCTCCCACAGCTGCTTTCTATATCCCAGAGTTCTTCTGGCGAATGATGTCTGGATACTTGCGTAATTTGCTTCCAGGAGGATTTTCCAGTCGTAGGGTTTACGCTATACGTTTCTATATCTAAGAACTCAGTCTCGAGTAGCTCAGTATCTCCAAGCAATAAAGCCTCGTCTTGGTAGCGTATAAACAAATCGTCAACATAGTCTCCGATAGCCAAGCATTCTGAACGGCTTTTATCACGTACGAGTACTGCTGTATCAGGAGTGACGCTCTTTCCAGAACCCGTAACTCCGAGCAAGGTCTGGTGCCGCATGCCCTTTTTAAGACCTTCGGTTAGTTTGGCTATGGCAGCCGGCTGGTCGCCGGCAGCGGGAAATGGAATATGGAGCTTAAATTGACCGTTCATACGCCTATTGTATAGTCGAATGTAGAAGATTGCATTAACTTCAGAAAGGCTTTCCTGATGGTTAGTATTGAGCAGATAGATTTGGACTTCTGTCCCAACCTCAACATATTACGAACTTTAATCCTCGCAACAGAAGCGGCGCAAAAACACCTGCATGGCAGCGAGCCATTCCTGATTGCAGAAAATGGCAGTATTTCAGATATTGAGTCCTTTCAGATTACTTTGCTATTAAATCCAATCGAGCCGGGATTTGTGAGTTTCCGGTCTCAGCTTGAGGCAGTTTATTTAGCTCACGAGAAATGTACCTTGAGTGTCAGTGATATTGAGACACTTAACTCCCGTGCAGAATCCGCAGTACTTACGACAATGGATATGATTAGCAACCCTCTGAATCATACTCAATAACAAGTAACGCAGAAATAAAAGGCCGGTCCCAAGGGACCGGTTATTTTCTTATGTGTAATAGTCTCGAACGAAGTCTTCTCTATACTGCTCAAATGTTCCATTCAAAATAGCTTCTCGTGCATCGTCCACGAGTTTAATAATGAACCCAAGGTTGTGCATGGAGGCAATAATAGAACCGAGCATTTCTCCGGAACGAAGGAGGTGCGACACGTAGGCACGTGTAAAAGTCTCGGTGCCGGGGATAACTGTCTCTGAGTCTAGAGGCGTTAAATCTTTCTGGTATTTCTCTGCTTTAAGACTGATGGGACCTCGACGAGTATAGATAGTGCCATGTCGTCCGTGACGCGTTGCTGCAACACAATCAAAGGTATCCATACCTTCAGCGATTCCAAGCAATAGATCTCCTGGCTCTCCAATGCCAAGGAAGTGTCGCGGCTTCTCTTCTGGCAAGTGTTTAACTGCGGCTTGAAGTGCACCCATCATATCTTCTTTGCTGAAGGACCCTCCAATACCAAATCCATCGAAATCCATAGATGCAATTTCTTTAGCACTTTCTTCTCGAAGATCTTCGTGGCGTCCTCCCTGCACAATGCCAAAGATTGCCTGCTTGCGGTTTGCCTCTAGATTCTGTCGATGTGCTTTAAGAGATCGTTCGGCCCAACGATGCGTACGCTCCATTGCTTCCTTCTGATATTCATAGCTTTCGGTTGGTGCCGTGCATTCGTCAAACGCAAAGAACATGTCTGCTCCAAGCGCATGCTGTATTTCAATAGAACGTTCGGGCGTAAAGCGATGGAGGGATCCGTCGAGATGCGAAGTGAAGGTAACGCCCTCGTCGTCAATAATAGCGAGCTGCCCGTGTTGGCTTTGTACGTCTTCGTCAAAGACAGCAACACCTTGTTCTCGAGGTTTCTCTTCTCCTTTAGCAATCTTGGTTATGGTTCTCCCAAACGCAGCTCCGAGCGAGAAGACTTGGAAGCCTCCTGAATCGGTCATGGTTGGTCCGTCCCACCCCATGAACATTCCAAGTCCTCCCGCATCCTTAACAAGTTGCTCTCCGGGCTGAAGATAGAGGTGGTACGTGTTCGCAAGGACAACTTGTGCGCCAAGACCCTTGAGTTGTTCCGGAAGCACACCCTTAACTCCGGCCTTGGTACCGACAGGAACAAATACGGGGGTCTTAATATCTCCATGTGGGGTATGGATAATACCTGCCCGGGCGCGGCCATGTCGCTTTTGTATCTCAAAAGAGATGGGTCTCATACCCAAACCCTAGCGGGAAGCCTGTATAAGAGCAAGGAATAAAGCCATGTTTGTTACTTGACAAAGTGTCAAGGTGTGCCTATAATAGTTCTCAGAGGGCACATGTTCTCGACAATTTTTTCCTAGAGGAGAGATCCACGTGAGTGTTAAATCTTTTGGGGCTCTGGCCCTCGGTATCGTCGCTCTTGCGCTTGGCGCTTGCTCGACGACCCAGTACGCCGGCTACAGCAGGGATCCCCTGGCTGTGACGGCGATCTTCCAGAACGAAGACTGCGACCAAAGCGGCTGCGAATTCGGCTCCAACAAGAACCCGAAACGTCTGATCCCTGCTGAGGCCGCCGCCGGCATCACCCACTATGGGATGACGTGCGCCCAGGACACCGCCAAGCAAGTTGCCGGCCCAGTCCAAGCGACCGTCGACGGTATCGTTCCGAACGCGGCCGCAAGCGGCTTCGGCCTGCGCACCGGCATTCCCTACGTGAAGGGAAATCCTGCAAAATACGGCGCCTATGGGGCCGTGGTCGGAGCGTTCGGTGGCGCCAACTCTGGCGCCACCACCGGGGCGTTCTCCTCGGCCACCACGCGAGGCAAATGCGTCGACGACAAGTTCGCCGACGCCGGAGCCAAGGCCTTCCCTGGCACGCACACGGCAACCGTGACGGCCGGCAAGAAGATCGGCGCCAAGCTCGAACTCGACGAGACGCCGGTCCTGGACGCCTACTACAAGGAAAAAAACAGCACGCCCGATTCGGCCAAGAAGCCGCAAGAAGGCAGCTAAACACCTACGGGTGCAAAGCGAAGACCCGGGTGTCATCACTGACACTCCGGGCCTTCTTTTTATACTTCTCTACTGAATACCTACGAGTTCAACGTCAAATATAAGCGTTGCGTTGGCGGGAATACCAGCTTCAGGATATCCATTAGGTCCGTATGCGAGATCGCCAGGGACGATGAGTTGGCGTTTGCCTCCTACTTTCATACCTACGATTCCTGCATCCCATCCCTTAATTACGCGTCCAACACCAATGGGGAAACTTGCAGCTCCTCCGTGTTTAGCTGACGCATCGAAGACCGTTCCGTCAGGAAGCATGCCTACGTAATTTACGGATACAGTGTCACCTGCTTTAACTTCTGCACCAGTACCAACAACTTCATCAGTTATGGTTAGTTCAGTTGGTAGTGGCTGAGAAGGATCGTATTGCATAGCGGTTGAAGTTGCGTTAGTGCTTGAAGCGGTTATGTCCACCACTCCTGACTCTGCAGGAGTTGGCGAACTAAACGGTGTAAATACTGCTGGCCCAAAGAATAGAAATGCGACTGCTATGACTAATGCGATAGCGACTGCGATTCCGGTACCCGTGACATTCATAGTTCTTGTGGTTAATGCGAACTGTTCGCTAGTATAGCATCCGACTTCCTACTTGACTTGCTTAGTAAACAAATCTACTTTTGGTCTTCCGCTAAAGGTACTAATCTCCCTCAGCTTGGTATCAGGATTGTATACCTGCCCCTCTGTAACGTAATACGAGACTCCATTTTCCTCCATCGTATTCTCAGATAGCGTATATACACCTATACCTGGGTTATCGAAGGAGTAGGTTTGTGCAAACAGGCTTCGCTCCTTATAAGTACCTCCATGCACAAACAAGTTGCCCTTGGTATCGCTATATACATGCGGCTCGTTAGGATTTACTTCAATTCCCTGCGCGTTACGAACTGTCTCTGAGCTTGCTTCAGGCTGCGCTTTTTCTTCAGTTACCGTGGCAGAGACAGCAGCTGGAGCAGCCTCTGGCTTGGCTTCTGTTACTTTTGCTTTCTGCTCAAGAGGAGGCTTATTTTTTATAAAGGCTTCATATGCTTTGGATTTGTACCCGACATCTCTTACCATCTTCTCTTGAGTCTGGTTGTACTGTTCACGTTCAAAACCTGGAGGTATTTCCTTAGTTGAGTGCCATATGTTGAAGGAGTTTGCAGGGTCTGGTGTTACATCCATCTTCGCTGACATCTTGTATTTCTTTGGTGCAGTTTTAACTTCTTTCTTTGCGGCTTCCTTGTTAACAACAACCTTTGGAGGAGCTTCTGCACTACTCTTTGCTACAGGAGCTTTAATGCCCGCACTCGCAGCTGATTTAGCTGCTGCGGGCTTTGTTGTTTGCTTCTGTATTTCTTTCGTGTGGTCGTTTCCGGGGTGTGACAAACCAAAGAAAGCAGCCAAGCCAGCTATGCCTGCTGCGCCCAGACCAATGAGGCCAGCTTTTTTCTTGGAGTTCTTTTTCGCTTCTGAGGGCGGTTTCGTTCCTTTAGCATTCTGCTTTTCTAAGAACTTCTCATACTGCTTTAGCGACATGCCGTGAGACGCTGCGAGGAGGTGAGGATTAGTATCTCCACTTACTGGAGCTGGTGTACGGCCGGCTTTGGCGTCTCTTTTTGCCATAGCTTTTTCATATGCCTTAACATTTTTATATCCCATAGCAGCTGCCATAAGGTATGGATTGTGTGGCATTGGCTTCTCCTCTAGAACTGGCTCAGGTTCGACACCTGCAGCTGGTGTTTCTGTCTCAGCGAGTGCTTCTGGGGTACTTGCTGGAGCAGGTGCGGCGTCAATCTTTGTAAAGCCACCCTCATTCACAGATCTGTAATCTACAGGCGAAGAGTTCAAAGGACTTACGCCTGGGAACTGTTGCGGGTAGTTGGGATCTTGCTGCACTGGAGAAGAAAGGCTGGCCTGTTGAAGCAATTCTGCAAGCTTTTTCTTGGCTTCATCTCTGCTATCAAACATCTTTGGCTGCGGGAGTTGCTCTCCAAGTGCTTTGTCCATGGCCTGTTGGTACGCTTCGAACTGTCCAGGCAAGAATTCAGGGACTGTAAGAGATTCAGCTACAGGCTCAGCGTCTACAGCGAGTACTTCAGGTTCCGCTGGCTCAACTTCAACAGGCTGGTTCTCTGTGACAACTTCAGCAGGTGCTTCTGCCTTTTTTGCTTCTGCAACTTTTTGTGCTGCTTCTAAAACCTCAGGGATTATCTTCTGATCAAACTCGTCAGAAAGAGCATCGTATTCGTCATTTATTTTTTCTATGATTCGTTTACTTGGCTCTTTTTCCATTTGAGTTACAAGGGATGTGATCCTTTTATAGGCATCGTATGCTTTTCCCCACTCTACTGGCACATCATGTACTTGAATTCCCATCGCACGCACGTCCTCGCCTAGCCACATAAATCTATCCTTGGCTATTTTACGAGCTCTATCATATTCGTTTTCTTCCGCTGCTTCAGCGTTCTTAGAATCTTGTGGTTGCTCAGCAGATTCTATCTTTCCTTCAGCTGCTGCAGATATTACCTGCACATCCTGAGATGCTTTATCTTCTTCGACTTTAGCAGCAGGTCCCCCCTCTACCTTATCAACAGCAAAGTCTTCATACGCAGATTCGTATTTTTTCTGTAGCTCTGCTTTCTTTTTAGAATCTGTAGAGCCTTCATAGGCGTTTAGAGCATCAATTGCAGCATAGTATTTAGCTGCCGGCACACCTGCTTTCGTACGCTTTACATTCAAGCTAGCAAGAATGCCTCTCTCTTTATCAACATCCAGTGTCTTTTTTATTCCTGAATCAATCGGTGGGTTTGGAGGGCTATTAAGTGACATAGATAAATAGTTAAGAAAGGTATCGAGCTCTAATGGTTGCTTCTATAGTGGAACGGTCTCGCCCGTAGGTCAAGTAGGAAAGCTGCCTAAGATCGTCTACCTGCGCCAAGTTCCCTTCGCTAAGTGGGAGTGTTTGCATATTGAACGGCTTCTGCGGTATGCCATGAGCAAGAAGACGGATATATGCGTTTCTGTTTTCAAGGTTTGTAAAGTCCGAAGAGGTAAATGCAGGTGCAAAAAGTTTCTCAAAGAATTCTCCGTCTTCCTGTCCAACGCGGAACGCTGCCATTGATCCAACGTTTCCGAACACCGCATCACGTATCTTCTGGTCAACCTGCGCCAGGAACTGGTGCGCAAGGGTTAGAGAGAGTTTGTACTTGCGAGCTTCTGAAAGAATACCTGGGATAGAGTCCGTAGTTATGTTCTGGAACTCGTCTATGTAGAGGTAGAACGGTGGGAAGTCTCCACGTGGATTGTCTGCACGAGATAGTGCAGCCATAAACAACTTTCCAACAAGAATAAGACCGAGCAGGTTGGCGTTTCGTTCTCCCAGTCTTCCCTTTGAAAGATTAACGAGAAGAATCTTCTTGTTGTCTATAACTTCACGGAACTTAAAGGAAGATTCCTGCTGGCCAATAATAGGACGCATGAAGTCGTTTGCCGTGAACTCGTCGAACTTGTTCGTGATATACGGCACAATGTTCTGAAGCGATGCCTCGCCTTCAGCTTTTGTAGCAATTTCCTGCCAGAACTGGTTAACGATTGGGTTGTTGCTCTTAGAAAGTTTGAGATTTCTAAACTCTGCGTTTGAAAGTACGCGTCCAATATCCATGAGTGTAGACCCTGATGCCGGATCTTCCATAACCAGCTGTGTTGCGTTACGGAAGTACTGTTCGAAGGCAGGTCCCATACTCTCGGGCACATCTCCATACAACTGCCTGAATATCATAAGCATCTCGTTCACAATGAAAGATTTCTGCTCGGGCTTAGACGGATCGTACTCAAGCATGTTGAGACCGAACGGACGGTCTAGGTATGCTGGATCAAAGTAGATAACGTCTTCGTATCGCTCCGGAGGAACGCTCGCTAGCACGTCGAGAATATCGTTGCCGTGCGGATCTATGAAGCAGACACCGTTTCCGGCTTTAATATCCTGTTCAATCATAGTCTTAAGGAATCCAGTCTTTCCGGCTCCCGTCTGTCCAATAACATAGAGATGGCGAAGACGGTCCTCAGGTGCGAGGAATACGTCTGTAAGTGTTCCGCGGAAGTTGTTCGTACCCAGCTTCATACCTTCCTTCGGCATTTCCATAGGAGCGGCAGCTGCTGCCGTACGCGATTGTTTCAAGTGTGGCGAAGACTCAATACCCTTTGGAGGGAAGTGGTACATCGTGGTGAGTTCGCGAAGAGAAAGCGGAAGGAGAGACCCTTGTGAGAAGAGACGGAAAGAGAAGTTGCGGAAGAAGCGCTTGATATCTCCTCGCTTAGGTTCGACGAAAGCGAGTCTGTTGCCTGTTGTATTTTCAAACTGGTTAAAGGAAGATGCCAGTTCTTCAATTATTTGATGTGCACGCGAAGGATCTTGTGAGGACACGGCAAGACGAATATTTGCGGCAACAATCGGAGCAGCAATCTTCTTCTCAAGCATTTCAATACCCTTCTCATCTATTGGGCCTTTATTCTCAGGCTTCTTAGAGTTGTTAGCGAAGATATTAAACGCTTCACGAGCCAAGTCTCCTACGAATGTTTCAGGGAGCGAGAAAGCTTCAGAACGAGTCTTTCCTTCGCGAAGTGCATGCAGCACTTTTCTATAATGTTCTACGTAATGGTTGCCAACAGGCTTGAAGATTATCTGAAGCGCAGCTCCCTCGCCCTCCGGAGCAATCTTCGCAAATGCATTTAAAAGAGAGTTGAGAGGATCGTAGTCAAAGTCTTGGTAGTCCTTAAGCGGCAACATGCCTACATCCTTAAACTTTCCAACAACTCCCACAGACGTACCTCCGTCCATGAAGATGTTGTAGTCGTTTGGTTGAGCGGTTATGTGTGCTCCCGGGAATATAGCGAGCAATTGCTTTTCAAAAAGGTCTTTGCGGGAGTTAGGGACCGCTGCGTAGAACATAAGGTGTGGATGGTCTACCGGTACCGCAAGCTCAAGCGTGAAGTATGGCGGCTCGCTTTTATGTGCTTCTCCAACTGAAAGCATGCCTGAGTAGAACTGTTCCATTGCGGACACCAGTTCCTTCAATGTCTTTTCTCTTCCTTCCTGAGTACTTGCAACTTCAGGTAGCGCAATCTCGTAGAGGGTCATGTGCAGCGCCTTCCATTCAGGCTGTCCCTCCTTAATGCCTTGAATTGGCATTCCCTTTAAAACGTACTGCACGAGGAAGCGATGGAAGTCGTCTTCAAGGTGCGGATTAGCTAGCTTTTCAAGTACCGCAAACGCATTTGCTACACCCTTCGTCTCCATAATGTTGCGAAGTTCTTCTATAGTTTCGTCGTCTGCCTTTGGATCAAGGTTTAGGGCAAGCTCATGCGCGGCTTCTGCAGGCATGCGGTATCCAGGAGCAAAATGTTCTTCTGCCGCATTCTCGCGATGATGCGTTATGCGTTCGTGCGCAACTTCAGCGCGCGGCATAACCGTGTTGAGCGCAGCAAGCTCTGCTTCTTTCGCAGCTACTTGCTCACGCAGATATGCAATCTCATCTTCAGGCGATGCGATCGGCCGTGTGGGTCCCTCCATTATGTAGAAGTATACGTTATTCAAGCTTGCATATAGAGAGTTTTCAATGAATAACTTGCGCTTGAGAGCATACGCGCTAGTCTAACTCTAGACACATAACACAGGGAGAGACGTGCTATGGAAATAACCGGTATTTTGTTGCTGACTATCGCCCTGCTCGTGATACTCGGCTGGCGCGGGTTTCGAATCTTTGGAGACGTGCTGCGTATCATGCTTGCACTTGTTGCGTGGCTGGTATTCCTAGCAACATTTCTATGGATTCCAAAGGATCCATTCCATCCGTCGCTAAACGGCAGTTCTTTTGCAATGGAATGTCTTCCCGGCTTCGGCGCGATGCTTTACGATCACAACATCACGTGGCGTCGCGAAGTTTCGCTTGAAAGAGCTAGAGCCCGAAAAGAAGGGCGGCAACCTCAAACACTTCGGTTCTCATGGAGACCGTTCTTTCGGCAACTTTTTACGCACCCTGCACTCCGAAGCAATCTGGACTAACAAGACGGGCGCTGGCTTATAACCAGCGCCCGTTTAGACATTTCCCTACTACTTATGTTTTCTTACCAATTGAACCAAACAATGCGTTGATAAGAGAAACAACAATTGAGAAGAAGAATGCTGCCCAGAATCCACTAACAACGAAGCCGGGCACAATCATGCCAGCAAGGAGAATAAGGAGTGCATTAACAACAAGTGAGAAGAGTCCAAGCGTAACAATGTTAATTGGAAGCGTTAGAAGTCCAATAACAGGCTTGAAGAATACGTTTATGATACCGAGCACCACAGCAAGTACAATTGCTCCAACGAGCGTTACGTCAACTCCTGGAATAAGGTAGGCCGCTAGAAGAATCGCTATAGCGGAAATGAGCCAATGAAGAAGTGTCATGAGGATTAGGTAAGAATATTAGGGACGCGCAAAACGGAAACTTTGTACGATGGTATCAAGCTTGGCGTATTCTGCCTGTAGCTTCTCATCAGGAACATCCTTTACGCTATCTGGATCGTCCATATAGTTAGACCCGGTCTGAATCTTTTCAACTGCAACACAAGCGCCTTCGTGTACAGCACGATAACTAACGCCACGAGAATATTGCATCATGGCTGCTTCTTGGAAACTAAATGCTTTGAACACAGTACCGTTAAGCGTTACATCCGGAAGCGCAGTCTCTCCACGATCTGGAGTTACCTTCTCACAAGATGCAACTTCCCCAGGATCCTTGCTTGCTCCAATACGAACCATTGCTACGAAATAGCGTGGGTATGAATCCTCACTTGCTGTCTGGTATCCGATAACAGCCGCAATAGGGGTACCGGTAGCATCGATAGAAACTGGGTTGGCACGCCAGGTTGGCGGAAGATGGTAGAAGGCTGTAAATGTGTTTTCAACCTTGGCTCCTTGTGGGTACACGAGAGAGAACCCGTACTCGCCATTCGTATAGATGTTGCTTTGCTCAGTAGGCATTGGAATGGCCGCTGAAGGTATATCAGCTTCCCTGTCTGCCTGAGGAGTTCTAAGGAACCAGAAGCCCCACACAAGGCCAGCTAGCACCAGCACGACGACAATCCAGACTTGGTACTGTTGTTTCATATGTATGTAAGTATACGGTATTCAGAAAATGCTGCAGTTACAGAAGTGCGAGCTTTGACACCTCTACGGTATCGTCCTTAATTGTCCCTTCCACATGCACCGGCGTGTCAGCTCTAACCGGATTAGCTTCGTCTGGAGTTGCGCAAGGCAAGTTGCTTTGCTGGCATTCGGCCTGATCCAGGAATACTAATCTCTTTGTCTTAACCGAAGGCTTTCCTCCAGCATCATAGGTTGTGTAGAGAATGTACGGTACACCCGGACTTCCATTGGTCTCATCCAGAATAATAGTTCCATTCTCTGAGAAGTTACCCATATCCGCATTAGCTACACTTGCTGAGAGTGTCGAAGGAGTTGAAGATACGTCAGCAGTAATAAGCGCGGGCATGCCTGCGCCATACATGTATATGGACAGGCCAATGGCTGCCACAACCGCAAGTAAACCTCCTAACAGAATAGGCATCATACAACCTTACAATATGGCAGTTAAAGCCTAGATGAAGCTTCTTTCAGCCTCTTTAGCACGAAGTCTCGAGGAAGCACCGACAAGAACCAGCCAACTTGTGGACCTGAAGTTCGCGCAAGGAAGATATGGTAGAGCGCAGTAAAAAGTTCTTTTGCAGGAATCGGGACTGTTGTTTTTAATTCGTGCAGCTTGGTATGTATTTCAACTCCCGTACGCGGTTCTGCTTCTATGTATTCTGTAAGAGCAACGAGAGCTGCCTTTTGGGTATCCGAAAGTGTGCCTTCAGGAAGAGTTTCTTGGAGATTGAAACGGAACTGCTCTGTGGCATAGGTTGAAAGCCAGAACTTTGCATACTCAGCGCGCTCAGTCAGAGCTACTTTTTCTGTATCGGTAAGAGAGCTTCCTTTTACACGCTCGGCTTCTTCCTCAAGCGAGAGATGTGGCATCTGCACCACAAAAGCAACCTGTCCGAAGCGCAACTGCCAAGGTGCGGCAGCTTCCGCTTGGTTCGCAGGCAGCTGAGTCAACATGTAGAGACGGGTAAAGTCGTCAGCAACACCCTGTCGCACGAGTTCAGCGAGCTCGTCATACCAATCAAACCAACGCGGAATACTATCTCCCTCAGGATCTACATCAATCTGCTGGTTGATGTCTTTGCCAATAAGCGCAAGACGCAGCACTTCTGATGGAAACAGTTCAGCAATTTCTCGTGCTGAAGAACCTCGTCCTTTAGACGAAGACATTTTCTTTCCTCCAACCAGGAAGAACTCATAGGGAATATCGTATGGAGGCGTTATATCAAAAACTTCGCGTGCAATATGGTTTGCTACGTCTCGAGACCCACCTTTAGTTGAGTGGTCTTTGCCTCCTCCTTCAATATCAACGCCGAGCACAGCCCACTTAACTGCCCAATCTGCTTTCCAAAACAGTTTCGCGGCTCCTTTAAATGGAGCAACGCGTCCTTTATGTCCGCAGGGAACGCATCCGTCCGGACTCTTCTCGCAGCTGTATGCAACAGTCTCACCATCAAAATCACTTGCGTTTGTGGTCATCATCTTTCCGCACTCCTCACACACAACAGATATTGGAAGCCATCCCTCAGGCTTGTCTGAGCCGGATGTTTCTTTCAAGATACGTCGAATATCTGAAGCACGCTCAAGAGCGATGCGGATATACGAATCCATCTTTCCTGCGCAATACAGATCTTTGTATGCGTGGTAATAGATTGGAGTGAATCCAGACTTCTTATGCACTTCTATAAATTCTGCAGCAAAGTACTCAGCAAAGTTTTCAAAGCCTTCTACAGGAGAAGGGACCGCGTACAATGGTTTTCCAAGATAGGGCGTGAAGCGCTCCTGGTCTAAATAACTTTGCACCGTATCAAAAGGATCAAAGTCATTTAACTCGTACTGGTACTCGTTTGGAATACCGTATTCAGAAAGCACTTCGCTAACGAGACCATGTATAGCAACACCACGCATTGACCCGATATGGATGCGGCCAGAAAGCGTCTTTTCATCACGAATGAGAAGCGGCTTTCCACCCGCTTTTGGAGCGCGTGTATCTTGAATTTCTTTAGCGATTCGGTCTACCCAGAACATGCCGGAATCCTACCACGAACTTTAGAATCCGTTGGCCTTGAAACTCCACCAAGACTGCTTAGGAGTTGCTGTGCTTTCGGTACTGGTTGCAGATGCCTCAACTTCCATAGTTGAAGAAGCGGTACTCGTTGCTACAGGAGTATCGATACCAATGACACCTGTCTGAATCAGGACTTTTGCATCAGCTTGGTCGTGACCTAGAGATTCGCGAAGTGTTGCAACAGCAGCACTCGTAACGTCAGGCACAACCCCAGCCTCAACACGATCAAGTGCGGCGGAAGCAAGTGTTGCTTTCTCTTCCACCTGCTTTGTAAGGTCGTCAGTTGCTGTGTTGGCTTCGTCAGACTGTACAACAGCTAATGCATGTAGATCCTCTGCACGAGCTAGCAGGTGCTGCTCTAGTTCGGCGCGCACAGCAATAGAAGCACCGTCTCCTCCTGTTTCCTCTGCTTTGTTTGCTTCAGTGACAGAGGCGTCAACATGCTCAGAGAATTGTGCTGCAAGGTATGTCGCCTTTTCTTCGTCTAGCTTCCCTTCCTCGGCTAGGGCAAGTGCTTCTTCTATGCGGCGGTCTGCGCGCTTGGCGAGTGCGTGGGCACGCTCCTCGGGAGTATTAGCAAGGGCGAGTGTAAAAGGCTCGTTAACGCCAACCTTAAGAGAGTAGAGTGCGTCTCCAGGCACGGCTTTTTCTGCAGCAAAAGTTGCGCTGCTTCCTACGAGCAACACCACCAGTAATGTAGAGACTCCCGCACGGAACTGCCAGGAAGAGAAGATTGGTATAAAAGTACTTACAGGCTTCGCAAACATAGGGTGCATGTCTGCATACGCCGCAAGTTTGCTTCGTATAGATTCACGTGTGGAAACAGAGAGACGAATCTCCTGAAGATGTGCGAACGTTTTTTGTATAAGGTGGTTCATATTGCGTGTATAAGGTCCTGCACTTTCTTGATGGCGCGATTGATGCGAACAGAAATGACATTGGCGGTCTCTTCGGTTATCTCAGCAATCTCCTGAGGCGAGAGTCCTTCCACGTAGCGCATAAGAAGCGCATCGCGCGAAGGCTCGTCGAGCTGGTTTATAACCTTAAGCACTTCCTGCATTTCAGCATCGCGCACTATGCCTTTGTGATCTTCGGAACCGAAGTCGATTCCCATATCCGTAAGCACATCAAGTGAGGATTCCTTCTTCTTTCGATACCAATCGATAACAAGGTTGCGGGCAATGGTGTAGAGGAGTGCGCGAGGGTTGCGTAATTCAGTCCCGTCGCGAAGTGCCTGCCAGAGCCGCATGAACACCTCCTGGGTGATGTCTTCAGCTACTTCCCGATTACTTATCTTCATCGAGCAGAACCTGAAGATGTCGCCAGCATACTGGTCATAGGTTTCCAGGAATGTGGCCTTCATTTCGTCTTGGTTCATAGTATAGGACGCTGGGCAGAGCTCAGTCTTACTGCCAATTATAAGGCATAACGCCAAAGATGCAGGGTTTTAAGACCCTGCATCTTTATTCTTAAATACCTATTATTTAGCGGCCGTAGAAGCTCTCATAGCGAATGCCTCTCGAATAGAATCAAAGAGACTAGCTTGAGCACTTGCTGAGACTGTTGTGGAAGCCATCTGGTCTTTCCATGCCGCTACACGTGCCTCAATATCTGCACGGAGCTCGTCATCGTTGCTCATAGATACCAAGAAGCGGTACCAAGGATATGAGATTGAAACTGTACCGTCAGCGTTCACGTGTGTCTTTGCGTGCATCAACATTGGAATAAATCCAAGGAATCGTCCCTCTGTTTTGTAATCCATGTCTACAGAATTGTCTTCGCCAACACCAACTGAATTTATGTGATCGTCGTCATGCATAACGGAACGGAAGTATAGATCAAGATCATCACTGGTCTTAATGCTGTCGCGAGATTGGCTTTGGCTGGAATCCTCATCTGAAAGATCTGCTCGAAGAACGCTGAATGAGTGGTGTCCTGAATCATCCGTGCTTCCTGGAGTGCTTGAAGCTGAGCCCGTGTGATGCGAAGAATCATCGTTTCCAGTGCGCGAGTCATCATTCACATCGTGATCACTGCCATCATCTGAGCCATCTCTTCCGCTATTAGCTGAGACCTGCGCTGAGGCATTCAATGTCTGTCCATTCCCGCTTCCCGTGGTATCAGCGGCGATGGCCGGAACTCCTGCGCTCACAGCGAGTGCAAGCATCGTGAAAGTCGAGAAAAGATATTTGATCATAGGCATATAGGTTATGTGCCCGTAACCGTAACCTAGGCTCTATGAACTCTCGCTGAAGAAAAACACCGCCTTGTGAGCGGTGTTTTTCTTCGAAAGATTTCTCTTTATTACTTTCTTTTCTTTGCTGCCTTCTTAACTGCTTTCTTTGCAGTCTTAGCTCCGCCCGTTACTTTCTTTACGGTCTTCTTAACAGCTGCTGAGGGCTGGAGCTCACGCTTTACCTGCTCCCAGTTCTGTTTAAGCTCTTTAACCGCTCCTTTAAGATCACCGTCTGCTACACCACGAGCTCCTGCATATGCAGCAGCTGCTTCGTCTACGATCTTTCCAACAGCACGTGCATCGATGTTCTTAAGGGCCTTGGCTCGCTTAACCACATCCTTCTTAAGGCCCTTTGCCCAGGTGCTAGCTGCTGCCCGATGCTTCTTAGCGTTCTTAGTGCCGTAGAAGTAGTATCCTGCAGCGCCTGCTGCAGCCGCTGCTACAAGTACGCCTGCACCGATCTCAGCTGCTTGTACGCCTGACATCTTCTTCTTTGCGGGTGTCTTCTTAGCTGCTTGCTTTTTCGTTGCCATACCAATGAGTCTATGAATAGAATTAAGATTTTGTAGAACGACGGCGTTTGGGCTTATCGAGTACCTTGAAGAAACTAAACATATGTTTGAGGCGAAGACCTTCACTGCGAACCTTTGCGCGTACATCAGCGATGTCGTCACGCAAATGCTCGCCTTCTTCCTCCACCAATTCAGACACGTGCTCCACTCGTTTCAAGATACGGATAAGCCAGACGAGAACGATTACAAGAAGGACAGTTACAACAATCACTGCGACTGTTGTCACGCCAAAGAAAATATCCATCTTGAGAAAATCATTCATCCGTAAGGGTATGTTAGCCCGCCAGAATAGGAGTGCAAGGGCAAGTGTGTATTACTTTATTCACTTAAAATTAATACTTTGTAGCCTGTGGTATAGTCCTGACTAGAACTGGAAAGCAAAGGAGCTTTGCATGACATCGTTCTCTCCGCCCGTGGCCCTTTCGTTGTTTGGAAGTCAAAGTGCGCTTTTCCGAAGATATGAGAGCTATTACGATCGAATCTCAGAAGAGACAGGGGAGCCTGTGCCTGAGCCAATCTCTGAGTTCCCTGAAGCGCTGGTATATCTGTTCGAGAGAATGAACGACCGTACAAGGCGTTCCCTAGTCTTGAATGCAAATTTCAAAGATGGTTCTTCCGGTCCCGCCATCAAGATAGGCATCTACAACGGAGGGTACGGAAGCGATCAACTAACCAAGGAGCACTACTTTCCCGTCACGCCGGAAGTTGTCCAAGAGCTCCAGCGCTCAGGCGTTCTTTCGGGCATACCCTACCTGGGTTATACCGACAACAATGAGCTGCGTTTAAACGAGAATGCAGTTACGAGAATCCTCGCTGAAATCGGCAAGTATGGAGCAAGTCTGTTAAAGCAATCCACAGCGCATTGAAGTTTTGTCGCCTAGCAAGGTCGCCTGGCTTGCTAGGCGACTTTTGTTTTATTCCTTTTCTATGCGTACAAACCTTGGACCCTTATACCCGAACTCCGGCTTATCAACCTCCTCAAGAAACATTGATACGGGACGAGCGTACAACTTTCCTTCAGCATAGAGTGCCTTATATATAACTAACTCCTCTTCTGTTTCTGTATGCATGGCGGTTCCAAGAACCTCGTAGTGCTGCTCTGGATGCTTGAAGTGATAGTAGAGGCCAGGAGTAATTTCCATACAGGAAGTATACCAAGCTGCCTGCATGCGCTATGGTTAGTATATGAAGAGAGAACCGGCTCCAGAAACCAAGCCTACATACCCCATGCGCATCAACAAATACCTCGCTATGAAGGGGTATTCAACACGTCGAGATGCTGATGCGCTTGTGGAGCGAAAGCAGGTATATATCAACGGAAGCATCGCTCAACTTGGAGACAAGGTACTCGAAACCGACGAGGTTGATGTAAAACGACGTACCAATCCTCAGACCCATGTCTACATCGCCTTCAACAAACCAGAGGGCATGGACACGCATCGGGAAGACACAGGAACCAAGAACGTACTTGATTCCCTTCCAGCTGATTTGAAGCACATGAATTTGTTCCCTGTTGGCAGACTGGACCAAGCATCTCGCGGTCTTATTCTCCTCACGAACGACGGACGTATAACAGACCGTCTCTTGAATCCAAAGCACGCGCACGAAAAGACCTATGAGGTCCGCACTAAGAAGCCTCTCCGAGCAACAGCTAAAGAAAGACTTGAGGAAGGAGTTGATATTGAAGGCTACGTAACTAAACCAGCAAAGGTTACTATTCTCGACGCGCAGCGTTTTCGCATAACGCTAACTGAAGGAAAGACGCATCAAGTGCGTCGCATGGTTGTTGCACTCTTTAACGAAGTTGCGGACCTTAAGCGCACCAGCATTATGAACATCAAACTTGGTCCTATGAAAGAAGGCGGATACCGTCTTATTGAAGGAGCGGAGCTTACCGAGCTTCTCAAATCGCTTGGTCTTGCTTAAGACTTTGGCTTCCAACCAGAAACGGAGAGGTCTACTTTCTCTCCTTTAAATACAACTCCTTCTTTCGAAAGAATGCTTTTCTTGGTGCTCGTACCTTTCCCGAAAGCATATCCAGTTAGAGATCCGTTAGATCCAACAACGCGATGGCATGGGACTGCTTTTCTATCCTTGTTCGTGCGCATAACAGCGCCAACAGCCCGTGCAGCTCCTGGAGAACCGGCTAGAGTTGCTAGCTGTCCGTACGTAGCAACTTTTCCTGGAGGAATCTTGCCAGAGATAGTGCGTACTTTGTCCGCAAAAGTGTCCGTTTTCATACCTCTATATTATCGCATTTTGCATATGTATAAAAATAGCCCGCTCTGGCTTAGCCAGGCGGGCGTAGTTGGTTGAGGACTATTCCTCTTCGGAAGCTTCGTCTTCGGAGACCTGTTCGTCGAGCGCTTCCTGCTCCTTGCGGTCTTCCTTCAGGTTTTCGGCGACCTGAGCCTGATCGGCAGAAGCGTTCTCAGCTTTTTCGATCTTCTGATCCAAATCCTTCACTTCGGCCATTTCGTCCTCCTGGACACTAACGTTACCTGCACTTCGCAGGAAATATGAATGTATCTCAAGTTATAAATATGTCAAAGATAGATATTGCTAATTTCCATTAAACTTGAGCTGGCATAAAAAATAGCCCGCTTGCGGTTGCAAGACGGGCAATGAACCAAGAACAGAGATACTTATCTCACGCTCCTTGGTTAAGAGCTTGTGTTCTTCCCCAGAAGGGACAGCGTCTCACGTTAACCGCAGGTTTGAACACCTACCGGACCTCCCTTAGTTCCGGGAGAACTGCTGCAGTCCGTACATAACGTACTCTTCTGAGCCTGAATATGAGGTGAAAAACGTAGGGAAGTAATCTAGTTCGGTGAGACCTTAACCAAATGCTTAACGGATATTGGCTTTCCGTTGTCTAACGTATGAAGTGGACGAATGTATGCAACATCATTGCCTTGGCTGTGCTTCTCTGTTCTTACAACTTCATACCGTTCGTTAGGATCTATAACTCCTGAAAGAGCCTTTCTAACCTCGTCTGGGATAGAGTCGCTAAGTCTAACAGTGTCTCCAGCTTCAAGACTAGGTTTCTCTGGTTTGCCGGGTGCTGCTTCTGTCATAGGTGAAGTATATCAAATACCGAGGAGTACAAGCTTCTGTTCTCTTGGGAGATTCTTTATCTCAGCCTCTCTCTTCTGAGCTTGGCTACGTGTAGCCCACTCCTCACTGTATCTAAGTGCAACTGGCCTACGCACTCTCGTATACTTCGCACCTTTATTTGAACCATTGTGCTCCTCTACCCGTCTTTCAAGATTTGTTGTTACGCCCGTATACAAAGTCCCATCTGCGCACTCCAGGATATATACCTGCCACTTATTCATTCGTTTTAGTATGACCTACTTTTCAAGGTCTAGTGTGTCGTCTATACGAATTTGTGCCACGAACTCAGGCACGTGACTAACGAGCACCATAGCGCCTTCGTACTGGTCTAGAGCCTTAGCAATAACAGGAAGATGGCGGAAGTTAATGTGGTTGGTTGGCTCGTCAAGAATAAGGAGTCCGGGGCGTTGAAGCACGAGACTTGCAAATGCAACAAGTCCTTTCTGTCCTTCAGAAAGTACCCCGATTTTCTTTTGCATAACCTCGCCTGAAAGAATGAAGCCAGCTGCGGTTGCACGCATAACCTGCTCGTCCGGCTTATCCATAGAACGCATGAGAGCATCGTATACCGTGTGCTCAAAGTTAAGCGTTGAGAAGTCTTGTCGGTAGTAGCCGACACGTACTTCTTTTCCGATAGTTGCACCCTCTGCTTTTCCGCTTGCGAGCGCTTCAAGGAGTGTGGACTTTCCGATACCGTTTGGTCCCTTAAGGAGAAGATGGTTTGTTTTCTTAAGAGAAATGCTTGCCTTGTGTGCTTTGGGCTTATGCGTCTTAGGGTCCATCGTGCTGAACGAGGTTATAGAAAGGTATTCGCCGTTAAGGTCTGGCTGAGCTGGGATAGTGAAATTGCGGATGGTCTTATCTTCTTTACGCACATCAACCTTCTCTTCTTCCATTTCTTCAGCCTCTTCACGCATCTTTTTAGCAACAAGACGCATCTTACCTCCCTTCTGTGCGAAGAAGTTGGCTTTATCCTTGTTGTCTTGAATCTTCTTGGCGAGCTGTGCGTTCTTTCGGTTCTCACGCTCAATACGAGCTGAGATCTCTTTGAGGAGATCGTAGTAGTTGCCGATGTACTGTTCAACCTTTCGGGTATGCACATCAAGATAGAGCACGCCGTCTGAGAAGGAGTTAAGGAATTCTGCATCATGGGAAATAACCATGCAGGTCTTTTCGTATTCTTGGAGGAACTTCGTGAGATGCTCGATGCCTGCGTGATCCAGGTTGTTTGTAGGCTCGTCCAGAAGAAGGAGGTCTGGGTCTTGGATAACCGCTGAAGCAAGAAGGAGACGTGCTTGCTGTCCTCCTGAGAAAGATTTAACAATGCGATCGTGGTCTGCGATATGCAGGTTAACAACTTCAAGTGCTGCATCAATCTTAGGATCGATGTCGTATACCTTCTGGTCGAAGCACTTCTCAAAGAATGCCCGGATGGTTAGCTCGCGTTCAGCGGGTGCTATAACCTGGCGCGCCATTGCAACCGTAAGTCCTGGAGCGCTCCAGATCTTTCCATCTTCAGGGTGCAGCTCCTCGGTTATGAGTTTGAAGATAGTACTTTTGCCAGCTCCGTTCTGTCCCATAACCGTAACCTTCATGCCACGACGCAGAGAAAAATCTACCGTATCGAGAATAGGGTAGTTATGCCCGTAGTTAAACGAGAGTTCTTCAAAACGAAGAACGGCTCCTTGTGAGCCGCCAGCGCCGCCTTCTTTAGTACCTTTTGCTACCATTACAGATACCCTACCGTATTTTCTTAAAAAACTAAACTATATTCTTATGCATTCCCTCCGGCGACATAACCAGTAGTCCAGCAAAGTTGAAGCGAATACCCTCCTGAAGGACGCGTAATGTGAAGCAGGTCTCCTGTTATAAAAAGATTCTCAATCTTAAGAGAGCGCATGGTTTTGGTATCAATTTCTGAAAGCGGCACGCCTCCGTCTGCTACAACTGCTTTCTCAAAACCAAGAAGACCTGTAACAGTAATGGAGAGAGCTTTGAGAAGATCAATTAAGATTCTGCGTTCTTCTTTGGTTACGCTATGTACTTTCTTCTCTGGATCGATGGTTGAGAGAGCAAGCAAAAGGTCGTTCATGCCAGCAGGCGCAAAACCTTTAAATACATTCTTGAGGAGCTTGTTCTTATTCTCGTCTAAGAGTGCCATGAGCTGCTTATCGAGAATACCCAGGTCGATAGTTGGGAACATATCAATTGTGGCAGTAACGGCTCCTTCGTGTAGCAGGTCGTCCACCTTTCCAGCTGCGTTGAGAATAGTTGGTCCCGAGATACCAAAGTGTGTAAAGAGAAGCGGCCCTTTTGTAGAAAACTTTCGTACTCCTTCTACAAAGAAAGATATTTTCATCTCGGGAAGCGCTACGCCACTTACCTCTTTAACCCAGACCTCTTTAACTTTAAGAGGAACAATAGTTGGTGTTGGCTTGTGTACGGTATGTCCAAGTTTCGTTAACCACTCAAATCCATCTCCTGTTGAGCCGGTTTCTGGATGTGAGACACCCCCTGTTGCAAGAATGTACGAGTTAGCTCGATACTCTTTCCCGTCTGCAACAATGAAATCTATCTGTCCCTTCTTCATAACCACGTTCTCAACCGCAGACCGAAGTTTGATATCAACTTTTCCTTCTTTTAAATACTCAAGAAAGAACCGCACAACATCAACCGCTTTCTCGCTTTGAGGAAACGCCCGCTTGCGAGCCTCAACCTTTAAAGGGAGTCCTCGAGATTCAAAGAAGGCGTACGCTTCAGACATGCCGAATTCCGAGAAAGGAGAGAAAAGAAAATTCTTAGCGTCTCCGTATTGAGCCAGAAGTACATTCTCGTCCTCTTCTGCATTCAATATGTTGCAACGGCCTCCACCGGATATAGCCAGTTTCTCTCCGAGCTTTGCATTCTTCTCAAGCAAAAGTACCCGTTTGCCTTGTGCAGCGGCTACACCAGCAGCCATAAGGCCTGCAGCGCCACCTCCTATTACGAGCACGTCGTGAGACACCTCTCCTTTTCGCATAATATGCCAACCATACTACAAACTTGCGAAAGAGTTAGCTTTAGCCATAATGCTGGCAGAGTGCAATATCCTGCATTAGTCATGAATTCAAGGAGGCAGTTATGCCGAAGGACACGTCTCTACTAACTCGAGTAAGGCCGCAAACATACTATCAACGTAAAAGGGAGATCAGATGGGGCGCTGATATCGATGCAGAATTTCCTTCTCCATCAGCTATTGCAAAGTTGCTGCCAAGTCTTTCTAAAGCGGAAAGGGATGTCGTTAAACTTATGGCGGAAGGCAAACCCTTCTTCAGGATTGGAGTTCTGCTTGATCGGGGAGAAGCTTACGTAGTGTCTGTTTCGAGTTCTGCACTCGAAAAACTTGGACTCCCCAGGACTTTCAACGAACTTAAGCGTGAAAGACGAGCTTGCCGTGCCTACATAATCGCTGAAGCACTGAAGATATAGAACATGTGCTCGTGCAAAACCTTAGAGGGGACGAATCTGAATACAGTTCGTCCTTTTCTCTTAAATAAAAAGGCCCCGCTCTATAGAGCGGGGCCTTTTTATAAGAAACTTATGCAGCGCGACGAACCATCTTTACGATTGCAATAAGTACAACCGCTCCGAGAAGTGCCACGAGGAAGCTGTAGAGATTGAAACCGCTTATGTCACCTTGACCAAGCATGCTCATAATCCAGCCTCCAAGCACCGCACCTACGATACCAACAATGATATCCATGAAGAGTCCCTGCTGGCCGTTTGTCTTCATAATAATAGAAGCGAGCCAACCTACGATTGCACCAAATACGATCCAAAGAAGAATACCCATAGTGAAGTAAATTAATTTTGTAAGCTATCCTCGATACACTTATCGTGCTGTACCGGTTGCGGTGGTGGTTCCGCCATTCATAAGCACGGTGGTGGTGCTATTAACCGTAGTTGTTGTGAATGCGGGAGCCTGTCCAGATCCATTATTGTTAGTACTGCCAGTTTGCCCCTGCTGTGCACCCTCTAAGTTTGCGTTGGGGTTCATAAGCTTTGGCAGAAGGAACATTGCGAGCAGTACCAGTACTATGATCGCGATTAGGGCCACGATCCAGCCGCCGGCACCTGCACTTTCTGGAGTACCGTCCGGTCCTGGGTTATTAATTATTGTTGCCATATATTTGCGATATAACGTATCCGTTAGACTGGTACGCTGAAACAATAAAATACTTATGATGAAGACCTCATTAAGCCACTGGTCTTCGTCTAACGACCTATTGTTATCCCTCGCTGGCTTCTTTTAGGGCAGCGATGTCAAACTTCTTCATCTTAAGAAATGCCTGTGTCATACGGGCAATCTTCTCCTTATCTCCGCTTTGCATAACTTCGTTCATTAGCGTAGGTACGATCTGCCAGGACACTCCGTACTTGTCCTTAAGCCATCCACATTGCTCTGATTCAGGAACTGCTGAGAGCTCTTTCCAGTAGTAATCAATTTCCTCTTGGGTCTCACAATTAACTATCAAGGAGACTGCTTCGTTAAAGGAGAAGTTGTGCGGACCTGCGCTGTCCATAGCGGTAAACCAGAGATCGGCAAGCTTGAAGTCGGTAAACATAATCGTGCCCTCTTTGCTTGGCTCCATGCCTGCGGGATACCTTGCAAGCGTACCGCGCTTTGCGTCCTTAAAAACAGAAAGATAGAAGTCAGAAGCTTCCTCGGCCTTCCCACACATCTCCTTTGTGAACATCAGGGAAGGAATGATGGGTGGTCGTTCCTCACCTTCAGGATTTGTGAAAATTAACTGCCAAGTAAGTCCATATTTATCCTCTACCCAACCGTATCGCTCGCTAAATGGGTACTTATCGAGAGGCATGAGTGCCTTCCCACCTTCTAAGAGTCTTTCCCATGTCTCGTCGATTCGTTTCCGTGCATCAGCATCCTTCGAGGGGTCAAAGTTAACCATGAACGATATTGCGGGATTGAACTTGAAGAAAGGTCCCGCGCTTATAGCCTGGAACGAGGTTCCCATGATGTCGAAAGATACGATATCGCAATCTCCCGATGGAGTGTCCGTGATTACGGTAGTATTCGTTACTTTCGAGTTGGGAAAGATAGAAGTATAGAAACCGGCTGCTTCTACGGCCTCCTTATCAAACCAGAGGTGTGGGACTATCTTTTGCATATACAAATTATATTAAATTAATTTGAAACAACAAACACTTCAATTCGGTTCTTATGGGGCAATGCTGGAATTTTACCAAGGCCACACAAGAGATATCTTTGGTTGCGGAAGCTTGAACAATATCGCCAAAACGACGTAGACAAGACTGACCACAAAGTACGTAATAATAAACGAGATTATAAGACCTCCGATACGCATATCCGGATACATGCCCTTAATTACCACTTGAGCGAGGAGCGAAAGAGTAATTAAGACAACATCAAGAACGATATTTCCTTTCTTGTTTTTCATAGCTTGAGTATAGCTCAGTTACTGGCTGCTTGGGACAATGCTGGAACCTTGTTTGGCTAATTCCGCAGAATTACAAAGACAAGGCACACGAGACCGAATGTTGCTGCCCACACCACTGCCGCGGCTGCCAGATCCTTACTACGTCCAATTGCCTCGTCGTACTCAGGATGAATCTTGCTAAGTGCTATTTCAATAGATGAATTTTGAAGTTCGGTAACCATTACAAAAAACCAACAGAATACAAGTAACAACAACTCGTCCTTAGAAATATCGAACAGGAAATAAACAGTTGGCAGGCCGATCGCAGCAAGAAGTATTTCGATACGAACAGCGCTATCGTGATTAACCGCATAATGCAATCCACGAAACGGGTGCGACAATCGCTTAATCCAGTACTTCATACTAATCAGTATATCCCTAGATGGGAGCCTGAAATGATCTTGGAACCGTTATACTTGACACTAAGCTTTAATAGTGTTATCTTTCTATTAGGAACAGAAGGGAGACCGGTATGAAAACGCCAACCATCGTGCGCCATCGGAACAATGGTCGTGGCGGCTGGGAAACCTGGCACAGCTACGACAACGGCAAGACCTGGACTATGGTGACCTGATATCACCGCTCCAGCCCCCACGCGACCCTCGAGAATTCGAGGGTCGCTTCTTTATTACTAAATGCTGGCAGACAGGGGCAGTATCGGGACTTTTATTACCATGGGCACAGGGGTGTTTCAGTGCCCGGAATAACTTCCTGACTCCCCCATACGAGAGCGTGGGTCGACCAGAACTCCTTGCTCTGCTCGGATAAGTGGTCCCCTCCTGGAAATGAAGGTGTGTCCCGTCCAACAAATGCCGTATATAAATCATACCCGCCCTCAGACTTTCGGAGTGCGATGGTAATCCAGCTTGTGGGGGTTGATTCTTTGCCTTTTACAAAGCGTGAGTAGATGCTGCGACGAGGACGCAAGGCATAAACAATCTCATCTCCTTCTACGGTCTCCACCAAGTCTGTTGTACCAATTATCTCTCCCAGGTCCTTCTCCACACGTATCCACTCCCCACCACCCTCAAGTGTGGGAATAATGTGCTCAACAACATCCAGCAGCTTTGGATGGTGTTTAAAATGCGTCATTGAGTGGGAAGTGTCTGTATCCAAATATACGTCCTCGCCATTTTTTGTCTTACTAATTAGCTTCCTCATTGGGTGAAGTGTACCAAATATTGCCGGATGGCTGGGACGGTGTTGGAACCTTTCTACGTATTCTCCGAGTTTCCAGATAGCGAAGCAAGGAGCACTGGCAATTCGTTTAATGACTGAATGTGATACTCCGCCTTTGTTATGTCTAATGTATTGAAATCAGGATTCAGAATACTCACCACCCTGATGCCGGCTCTTTGCGCTGCTTCGATACCACGCGGAGCATCCTCGACGACAATAGCTTGACCTGCAGATGCATTCATTCTTTTGAGAGCCGTTATGTAGCTATCAGGAGATGGCTTCGGCTCTTTATAATCTTCGCGGAAAATAATTGTCTTGAGCAGGTCTCTAATAGGACTATCCTTGTATGACAGCTCAAACATTTCCTTCCGTGTATTTGTAACTACACATAAGTCATAGGTCTTTGCGAGTTCTGAAAGAACCTTTGGAGCAGAAGGCTCTGTCATGTTGCCAAGCTCCGCCTGCTTCCATTTCCTGTCCCGTTCTGCAGTAAACTTTTCTGCAATATTGCTGTCATATCCCTTACTCTTAAGCCAGCCGGATGAACCCAAGCCTGTTAGGAACGTATGCTGAATAAAATCCTCACGCGTATATGTAATTCCTAACGATTCGAATACCTCCTGGTTTAATTCAAAGATAAAGCGTTCGGTATGCACTAACACGCCATCATTATCAAAAAGAATTGTTGTTATCTTGGCCATATAAAAACTATAGCAGCTCTAAGTGTGGCTGGCAGTCTGGGACCATGTTGGAACTTATTTAAATATCGAGATAGGTAATATCAGGAATAATCGTCTCAGCTCCTAAATCTTTCGCCTCCTCCTCTGTTAGCTGCCCCGTAAGGACAACGATAGGCTGTACCTTTGCCGCTTGAGCCATGAGAACGTCGCCCTTGGCATCACCTACCATAACTGCCTCTTCAGGAAGGATAGTAAGTTCTTTCAGGATTTTAAGAAGCAGGTCAGGATATGGCTTTCCACGTGAGGGATCAGGTAGCTCTGAACTTGAAGCTATAGTCGAAAAAATCCCCTCCATGTTAAAGCGCGGCAATATCTGTTCCCTAAGCAGCGTTCCGTTCATTCCCGTAGCGATGGCAAGTTGATACGTCTCTTTCAATTCTCTCAGCTTCTCGTCTGCGCCAGGGATGAGTTCTAATGCTGCAGAGAAGGTATTAGTGAAAATACATTGCTCATAGTATTCAGAGATACTATTTAGTAACGGATTCTTATCTCCTACAATGCTCGCGATAACATCGCGGTGCGGCCTTCCCCAAAGTTCGCGCACCTTTGTGCGTATCTCATCAGGATCTTTCTCTACTCCCAAATGCTTTATGGCAGCGGTATAACATGCGTAGTATCCCTCGGATGAGCCGCGCGTAATACAGTCGTCCCAATCGAGGACTACGAGTTTGATCATGTGCGAAGTATATCAGCCGGAATATTGCTGGCAGTCTGGGACGATGTTGGAACCTTTCTGCAACGTATGGTAGGTTCTGTCTAGGATAGAAGGAACCTGAACATGTGCAATGAAGTTGACTGCGTCATCCTTTGGCACTATTACGACGCCAACCATCAGCTCGTAAACTCGTCCAGCACCCATTTGACGGGTTCGATGGAGAATCTCAACGAACGCATACGGGAGGCTCATGGGGAGACTACGGCTAACCAGCTCGCGGGAAAACCGTATTCGGTAGTCGCGCAGATCATTCCAAGTAGAGTTTAAATTTGGGTATGCACCCAGCGGGAGTCATTCATCCGTTGGGTGCTTCTGTTTTTCGTTGCTGGCAGTCTGGGACGATGTTGGAACCTCCCTGCAATTTATGCTAGGTTCTGTCTAGACAACAAAGGAGGTCATCGTGTCCAAGACACCAGCTACCAAGCCCATCAATCCAGCTGAAGTGCGAGCTGCCATCAAGAAACTGGCTGCCCATGGATTTCATGAACGTATGCGCCAAGTGACTGGCGATCAAGCACATCGCATCTTGCCGGAAATCTGGCCTGTCATCGAGGAGATCTGTCTCATAGCTGACGCGTGCGAGGCCGAAATCATCGAGGTGCAGGGTTAAGGTATCTGACACTCGCCCCAGTTTATAGATTCGCGACCGAACAAGGAAAGACCGTTCCTGTGTTCGGTCTTTTCTTTTGTTGCTGGCTGTGTGGGACGATGTTGGAACTTTTATACTTGACAATTACTATCAATAGTAGTAAGATGCAGTTAATTCTAGTTCGTATGAGCTAGTCGTTCCGTTCGCGGGATAAGGAGGTTCGGTTCCTGCCTCATTCAAGGAACCATGTACTTTGGAGGGTCGTATGACCACCATTTCCGCAACTATAACTGGTGGGCCGTCGAAGTTCGATTTGATGCTCGCGCTGTTTGACCGCAAGTCAATCAACACGCGAGATGTCGAGTTCAAGCTTGGTGGCCCCGGCAAGATTTCGGCGCTCGTCGTCATTGATGCCGTCGAAGCCCAAAATGCCTCCGGCGACTACTGGAGCTACAAGGGCCATGTGCGGAGAATGCTTCCGCACCAGAAAGATGGTGTTCCTCCCCCACCTCTAAAGGTTGAGGGCTCGTATCACACCACCGACCGGCAAGGTTCGATGCGAACCGTCGACTGACGAACATGGGCCCGGACGAGATTAACTTCTCGCTCCGGGCTCTAACTATTTCCCGTTTGCACACTTTTGATAGCACTTGCTGGCAGTCTGGGACGATATTGGAACCCTGTTTGCATCTAATCTATAAGGTCTTTGGCCTTAAGGTCATCAAAAATGATTTGATCGACTGGAGAAGTAATATCTTTCTTTGAGTAATCAAACCAATCCATCAGCTCTACTTCGGCACTAGGTGTCAGATTGCCCGAATACTGTGCTTGATAACATGTCATGCGTACGACTGTTCCTTCAGGCTTTCCATGTGCCTGAGCCTCAAAAATGCCGTAGAGGACAATAGTTGACGGGTCGATATCTACGTCCAGCTCCTCTTTCACTTCTCGAATTAGCGCTTGCTCATCAGTTTCTTGACCATCACGCTTTCCGCCTGGTATATACCACGTATCTTTGCCCAGACTCTTAGTTTCAAGAACCTTTCTGTCTCGCAGCTCAATAAAGGCTAGCTTGTCGATGTATGTTTTCTCCATGTCTTTAGATTCTAACTTAAGTGCTGCGGGCATTGAGCGGGGTTAGAACTAACTTACTCTCCGTACATTGACATATTCACTAAAAGTAAGTATCATGATGTCGGCTGTATATTGAAACGCTAGTTGCGTTCACCGCAGCAGAAAGGGGCTTATGGCCCTTCCCTGCTGTGGTGAACCCATACCGGGAAGACTGCGGTATATGAGAAGGAGATTGTCATGGCGGGAACCCCTGTCGACGGCGATCTGTTCTATGCAATAGACGGCAAACTGCACGAGCTTAAGGGGCAGACACGCCTCAAGAGTGGCTATCCGTTCAATCCACGTCGATTGAACTGGATGCTCCAGCAGCTCATTGAGGGCAACTTCTGCTCCGAGCTGCTCGACTTCAAAATGGATCTGCTGCTCAAGGGTGCAGAACGCTTCCACGTCGCTGAACACTTCAAGCAAGCTGCATCGAAGGATGCAGAAGTCCAAATGGAGCAGACGCACATCTGCGACATCGAGACCGGCATGAGTGTGGACCCTGAGTGGCTTAACTACTTCGAGGAACATGTCCCAGACGTGGCCGCGAAACTCTTCCGGATCAAATCCATGGGTGCTCAGGCCGCTGTCACGTGGCGGGAACTCGAGGAATGCTACGGCGCAAGGCCGGTCCGGTTCGTTCACATCTACGACTTCCTGAGGCAGAAGATTCCCCTTTCAGGAGGTTATCTCACCTTCTTCGCAGAGAAGGACGGCAAGATGTGCACGGTTGTCGCCCAAAAGCTTTCTCGGGGGTGGCACATAATGGTCTATCCGGTCTATCTGGAACTTCTGAGTGAAACGTACATCATCGTAGCCGTCTAGACCGCAACTAGCGATCGCCCGCCATGTCCTCGGACCTTTGGCGGGTTTTCGTTTATATAAAAGTTCTAACTTCAATAATCCTTCGTCACAGAACCTCTTACTTAAGACGTTATTTGAGTGCTGCGGGAACTGAACGAGGTTAGAACTATACTGCAGGGTTCGCCAGCCCTTCTACTACCTCGACATTCGACTGTGTCTTAAGAAAAGCAGTCGGGACAAGCAGTTTAGAAACTTGCTTCCCACCTCCGACAATAATCTTCTCTTTCTGCATTAACCGACTATCGATAAGCACTTTCCACGATTCTGGAAGGCCTACGGGGGTAATGCTTCCGTATTCCATGCCAGTTTCCTGTATGACCTCTTCCAAAGGGGCCATGGATACTTTCTTTGCGTTCAGTTTCTCGCAGACAAGACCGTTAAGGTCAGCGCGGTAGCCAACCGGAACAAGCACGGCAGCCATCATTCTTTCTTCTCCCCTCTTTCCTTTCACAACTATGCAGTTTGCTCCGTCTTCAAGATTCACGTCATAGTGATCTGAAAGAGCACTTCCATTCATATACTGAGGGTCGATCTTCCCCACTAGCACCTCAGAATCCTTTACAACCGCATACACAGATTTGCTGACCAGTTCTGCGTGGTCTTTTACTGGCTGAAAATCGAGATGTTCTTTCATATAGAAAGTGTACCAAGTTCTAATGTCCAAAACACCTGCGTCAGAAAACCCAATATTTAATACCTTTCCAAGCGAGCTGGGAGACTAGGGATCGAACCTAGATTCACGGCTTCAAAGGCCGCTGTCCTACCATTAGACGATCTCCCAATATCTGTATCCTGCCTGAGAATTAGGGCGCGAGCAAGCTACTCAATCGCACAAACCTCCCTTAGTGCAGCAATATCCTCAGTTGTTAATTTGAATTCGTTGCCAAGATCGTAGGAATACATAATTGAATCGGGATTTTCTACATGGTCTAGACCAAGAGCGTGCCCGAATTCGTGCGCCAAAACACGCTTTAGTTCCGTTCGAGTTGAGAACTCGTAAATATTAATGCGCTCTCCTTCTGCGTCAGATACGTAGTTGCCTTGATCAAAGTCGTCTCCAACCGCCTTGTTGTATACGCTAACTTTGCTGTTAGTCCTCTGGGCAAGATTATTTAGTTCGTCAACTATTACATTCAAGCGGTTGGCCATGGAATTAACTTGCGCAACCTGCCTATTCAACTGGTTTTGACGTGTCTCAAGGCGAGATCGCTGTTGCGCAAGCTCTTCGTACTTTCCTGGGGGTGCACCTCCCTGTTT
Organism: Parcubacteria group bacterium; assembly: GCA_028286615.1. Taxonomy (GTDB): domain Bacteria; phylum Patescibacteriota; class Minisyncoccia; order Phycocordibacterales; family Phycocordibacteraceae; genus C7867-001. Next base: position 130,264 of record JAQBRG010000003.1, read on the forward strand.
GTTCCAGTACTCAACTTCTTTTTCATATGCTTTGTTGTCTGCATCAAACTTTGCAGCGGCTGCTTCGTACTGTGTTTTAAGCGCTGAGTATTCCTTTCTCAGAGACTCAACTTCAGCTTTCTTTGCATCATATGCAGACTGCTCGGTGCTAATGGCTTTGCCTAGCTCAACGGCCTGTTGATGCTCTCCGTAGATTAAGTTAACAGGCACCGTTCCCGTAGCAGCGTAGGTGACAACCGTTTTTCCAGCTGCGGTATTCCAAAGGTCCGCCGCTTCTTTGAGTGCGCTCTCATATTCAGTTTGGGAAATACCAAAGCGCTCGTCATACGCGCCTATCGAATACACCACAGGCTTGTCGCAAGGCTTGTTAAAGTACGCGAGTGAAGGAAAGAGATTGTAGTGTATGCCGGTATACGCAACCGCTCCGAGTATGGCTACCGGAAGCAAATACTGCGTAACTGGTTTAAATTTCTCTAATTTCATTCTGGAAATAGTTCGAGTGTTGCCAGTTCAAGAGGAAGAGCTGGAATAGGTGCGAAACGGATACGTGCAGCGGCATCAAGGAAGGCCGCGAGTGTCTTGTGCGTTAGAAGAGAATCTTTTGCACTTGCGAGTTCCTCAATCTCTTTAAAAGCATCCTCTCCCGCTTCCTCGGCAAGCTCCATCCTAAGCTCGGGAGCAAAGCGCACAAGAAGAACTACACGTAGGTATTCAAGAAGAAGTGAGAGGAAGAGCGTCATGTCTATGTTCTCTTCTGAGACATTGCGTATAGCAGTGAGTGCTTTTGCTTTGTCTCCTTCAGAAAGAGCTTTAGCGAGTGCGTACACTAGCTCGTGCTTTGGCGCACCCGTTGCAACCTCAGCTTCAGCACGCGTTAGCTTCTTGTTGTTAGAGGACGCTAGAGCTTTCTCAAGTACTGAGAGCGCATCTCTGTACGAGCCGTCTGCAAGGAGGGCAATGAGATCAGTTGCTGCGGGCTCAACGGAATACCCCTCTTTCTTTGCAGTCTCTGCTACGAGCTTTGCAAGACCTGCGCGGGTTGGCTTCTTGAGTTGAAAGACTTGGCAACGAGAGCGTACGGTCTCGGGCACCTTTTCTAATTCTGTCGTAGCGAGAATGAAGATGGCATGTGCAGGAGGTTCCTCAAGTGTCTTAAGAAACGCATTCCATGCGCCCTTAGAAAGCATGTGGGCCTCGTCCAGGATATAGACCTTGTACTTGGAAGAGAATGGAAGCGTGTATACCTGCTCGGTTAAATCCCGAATAGCATCAACACCGTTGTTAGACGCAGCGTCTATTTCAAAGAGATCGTTCTCTCCCGTTCCGAGCTCCCGAGCAAAGATACGGGCAATGGAGGTTTTTCCTAGACCTCGAGAACCTGCAAACAAGTACGCATGTCCAACCTTTCCTGTTGCTATCTGCTCTGCAAGCGGCTTTGTTACCTGCTCTTGCCCCATAACCTCAGCAAAGGTCTGGGGACGGTATGCACGATACAAAGACTGGTGCGCCATATGGCTAGGAGTATACCGCAATCTGCTTCAGTTCTTCTACTGAATTAGTCTCCATAAGTTTTGCTCGAAGTTCAGCGGCGCCCGGCCATCCGTGTATAAACGCTTTAAAGTGCTTCTTAAGCAGGTGGAAAGATTTGGTTGGTTTCAGTTCCATAAAATACTCTGCAAGCGTGATGAGTGCCGCTATGCGTTCTTGCGGAGACACGTCCTCAATGGGACGTCCGGTAAAGAGCCAGGGGTTCCCAAAGATTGCACGGCCAAGCATGATGCCGTCTGCACCAGTGTCCTCTACTTTCTTCTTTGCATTAGCAAGACTCTCCACGTCTCCATTGCCTAAGATTAATGTCTCGGGACTAATCTTGTCTCGAAGCTCAACGGCGTACGGCATAAGATCCCAATGTGCAGGAACACTCGACATCTCTTTGCGTGTACGAAGATGCACTGTTAGAGCGGCAAGATTCTCTTCAAGCAATGCTGGAAGCCAGGTGTCCATTTCGTTCCTGTTGTATCCGATACGTGTCTTAACAGAAATAGGCAGACCTCCTTCCTTTCCTTTTGCTGCACCCTCTCTCGCAGCTTGTATAACTGCTTTAGCAATCTCAGGTGTTTTAATCATGCCGGCCCCACATCCTTGTTTCTCAATAGACTTGTCTGGGCAACCCATATTTATATCGATGCCATCAAAACCTAGACGTGCACAGAGCTCTGACGCATATTCCATCATTTCAGGCTTGCTTGAAAATAACTGAGCAACTATTGGGCGCTCTGCTTCTGTGTAGAGAAGATCACGCATAAGCGGATTCTCGCTATCTGGCAGACCCTTCTTCTCACGTGTGTGATACAAGCCGTCGCAAGAAACGAACTCAGTCCAGGTTACGTCTGGCTTTCCGTATTCAGCTATAAGCTTGCGGTAGGCAGCATCAGTTACGTCCGCCATAGGCGCGAGTACGAAAAAAGGCTTGGGTAGCTTCTGCCAGAACGATTGCATAGCCTATATCCTACGCGGTAGCGCATTTCTTGACAATCATGGGGAATAATACAAAATCAGCGTGTACCTTAAATCAATTAGGAGAAGTGATATGTGTAAGGTCGTACGAATTGTCGTGCGAACCTCGCACGGCATTATTTGCACACAAGAAGACCCGGATGGGGATTATGCGTTGATTACCATCCCAATACGTGAAAACGAGACTTGGGAACAAGCCGCAGTACGCGGCCTGAAAGAAAGTACTGGTCTTGATATTCGAGGATACAAGCTCAAGATAATCTTTCCTCGGAATAAGCCTCGGGAACATGACAAGATTATCTGTTGCGAAGCAGTTTTCGAAGGCGCGGACTTTATCGCAAACATTAACTCCACCGGAACCAACGGCAAGGTGGACGAGATCGAATACGGAGCGTTCGACTCAGTGATGAACTTCGATAAAGCGGACAGACAGTTCCTTGCGAGATACAGATTACTTAAGCCTCGTCGACAAGAGACGAGGAGAAGGCGTAGATAGATTTATTCTTCTGCGCCTTTTACTATGTCCTTCCGTTTCAGATACGCCTTCCCTTCAAAACGGAGATCTACATATTCAACCGAACCGTCGTTTAGGTTAAGTGTTGGGAATGCTGAGGCTGCAAGAGATCCTGCCACATCTTCCCTTCCTCCTACGTACGTTATACGTGTCCCTCCAACCGTATACAGATCTATCTCGTCGTCTCTGAATGCAACTGAGGTAACGTTCGCATTTAATGATTTAACTAACTTAACGAAACGAAGAATGTCAGGGAGTTCTGTTGCTTTAGACACTCTCGCTCCAAGCGGATACTGGAGTCCTTCGTTCGTAGCTTCGGCTGTAGCGTAGACCATAAGATCTGCCGGACCCGCGGTATCAACGGGCGCAAAGATCAGACCTTCAGTATCTGCCTGCCAACACGGCTCCACTTTCGTATCAAAGGAGGTGCCGCACCACACAAACGCACGGGTGCGAGATACGGTTTCGATAACAAGCGTATTCAACCCATCTGCAGAGGTTGAGACCGTCTGTATAGCTGGTATCTCTCGCACAATACTCTCTCGTATGTCGGTTTCAGGAAGAAGGAAAATAGAATTGCGTGGAAGTATATACAAGTATGAACCGTACGTTTGTACGCGGGCAATTGATGCAGCTTCGTCTCCATAAGCCCCTTCTCCGCGAACTTGTTGAATACGAAAAGCAGGAAGCCAGAGTGCGTAGAAAATACCTCCAATTACTAGAAGAGCGAGTACTACAAGAAGTATGAGCCACACCTTTCGTCTCTTCTGGCGACGCTTCTTAAGAGGCTGAGCAGTTTCCTTCGTAGCGCGTTCGACTTTTGCAGAACCCTTTGGACGAGGCATGCGTGTATCGCTATACGCTTCTTTACGTACAGGAACTCGTGGAGCAGCTTTAGCTTTCTCAGGAGCGGCACGCCTTTTCATATCCATAGGACCAGTACTCCGTGCTGACGAAGTTTGTGCAGGCTGTGGAGCAGCCTTTGGTTTCGGCCGATTAGGCGCTATGTCCCAGGATTTCTTTACCGACATACGGGACGAGTGCTTCTGGCACCTTTATAGTGCCGTCTTCTTGCTGGCAGTTCTCAACGAGCACCGCAAGGAAACGAGGCGTTGCAAGCGCAGTGTTGTTGAGCGAGTGTGCGAACTTCATGGAACCGTCTTCTGCGCGGTATCGAATATTAAGGCGACGTGTCTGAAAATCATGGAAGTACGAGGAGGAATGTGTCTCTCGGTATTTCTGCTCAGAAGGCATCCAGCATTCAATGTCGTATTTCTTCACCTGTCCGAGTCCGAGATCTCCTCCGCAGTTAACAACAATATGGTACGGGATATTGAGAAGCTGGAGCATTTCTTCTGCATTAGTTGTAAGGGCCTCGTGGTGTGTTACGGACTCTTCATGTGAGGCTTCGCAAAGTACTACCTGCTCGAACTTGTAAAACTCATGCACGCGCACCATGCCTTTAGTGTCCTTGCCGTGGCTTCCCGCTTCACGACGGAAACAAGGAGAGAAGGACAAATACTTTAGAGGTAGCTCGCTACGTTCTATAACCTCATCCATGTGGTATGCCATGGTTGCAACTTCAGCAGTGCCTGCAAGATACTCTCCGTCTTGGGTTCTGTAGAGATCTTCTTCGCTTTGAGGAAGATAGCCGGTACCCATAAATCCTTCGCGCCGCACGAGTGAAGGAACGATCATAGGAACGAAACCTCCCTTCTGTGTGAAGTGGTCCGTAAGGAAACGCCAAAGAGCAAAGGATAGAAGTGCCCCGTCTCCCTTGAGGAAGTAGCCGCGGAATCCCGCAACCTTAGTACCGCGCTCAAAGTCCGCCATGCCGTTCTTGGTCATGAGCTCTACATGGTCTTTTGGCGTAAATGCGAATTGCGGCATCGTGCCCCACGTCTTAATCTCTACATTCTCCGCGTCGCTCTTTCCTTCAGGCACTGACATGTCTGGAAGGTTTGGCACCGCAAGCATAAGCTTCTGCCATTCCTCCATAGCCTTGGTGTACTGCTCCTCGAGTTCTGCCATCCCTTCTTTAACATGACGCATAGCTTCGAGAAGTCTCTCGCGTTCGTCTCCCTTAGCAAGCGCTATGGTCTGGCTAGCGCGGTTCTGTTCTGCACGACGCTCGTCGAGCTGCTGGCGTATAGATTTACGCAGATCATCCACCTCTATAAGGCGGTCTATATCTACCTCTATGAGTTTCTTGGCAGCACCTGCCTTTATAAGGTCGGCGTTTTCCCTGATGAAATGAATATCAAGCATGTGAACTTCACTATACGCCAGGATAGGAAGGCAGAAAAGCTCTTAATATTTAAGTGCGGGTAAAAGAAGTGTATAAGTGGCTTGCACTTTAAGAAATGATATGCTATACATGTCAATAGCATCGGTTCTTGTAGAGGAGAGATCATGCGTAAGCTATTCGAGTTCCTGGAAACGAGGGACGGTCCCTGGCTGGCATTGTGCGCATCTGTGTTGATTCTGATTGCAGGGGCTGTGATCCTTGTCGGCACACTAAGCGTCTTTCATCAGGCAGTAGTCTCTGTCGTCGGCTAAGAAGTCGGGGTCTAAAAAGTGACTCGCAATCCCCGTGGTTGCGAGTCTTTTTATATAAAGTTTAAAAGTATTTCATACTCGGTGTTCTATACTCACCGCTTGACCATATATAGGTATGCGCGGTATGAGTTAGCACACATGGCAAAGAGACTATTAATTGTTGAGTCGCCTGCAAAGGCGCGCACTATCCAGCAGTACCTCGGAAAAGACTACGAGGTGCTTGCTTCTGTGGGCCACGTGCGGGACCTCCCTAAGAGCAACAAAGATGCGGTTAACATCGAAGACGGCTTCATTCCCCGCTACATAATCTCTCCTGATAAGCGGGAGGTTATTGAGAAGATCAAGCGTGCTGCAGACAAGGCAGACGAGGTATTTCTTGCAACTGACCCGGACCGCGAGGGAGAGGCTATTGCGTGGCATATAAAGGAGGCGGTTGGCCTTAAGAAGCCAAAGCGCGTTGTATTCCATGAGATTACCAAAGCCGCCGTTGAGGAAGCTATCGCGCATCCTCGCGCTATAGACGAAGACCTGCGCCAGGCACAGGAAGCTCGTCGCGTGCTCGATCGCATTGTTGGATACGATCTTTCCGGTCTTATCTGGAAGAAAGTTCGCTACGGGCTTTCAGCAGGACGCGTGCAGTCTCCCGCTCTTCGTATTCTTGCTGAACGTGAACGTGAAATTAAAGCGTTCATTCCTGAAACCTATTACACGCTCGACGCATCTTTCAAAGCAAAAGCAGGAGGTACGCTTCCTGCAACCTGTGTCGAGGAACCAAAGACAGCCGCTGAGTCTGAACGCATCGTTACGCTTGGACGTGCTGCTTCTTGGAAGATTGCAGAAATAAAAGAACGAGCTGAGGAGCGCCAGCCACGTCCTCCGTTTACAACCTCAACACTTCAGCAGGTTGCTTCAACCCGTCTTGGTTTCTCTCCAAGCCGTACCATGCGTGCTGCACAGAAGTTATACGAAGCAGGACATATAACCTACATGCGTACGGACTCCGTTAACTTGGGAGAGTCTGCTGTAGATAACATTTTGAATACTGTTACAGAAACGTTTGGCAAGGAATATGCAGAACGTCGTGTATACAAAACCAAGAGCAAGAATGCGCAGGAAGCCCATGAAGCGGTTCGCCCTACAGACTCTTCTCGAATTAAGGCTGGTACGGTGCCAGACGAAACATCTTTGTACGAACTTATTCGTACCCGCACACTTGCTTCTCAAATGGTTGCAGCAAAGGTACTACGAACCAGTGTTAAGGCCGAAGCCGATGCAGACATTCCTCTATTCTCTTCTAACGGTTCTCGCGTGATGTTTCCAGGATGGCTTGCGTGCGACACCAAAGCACGAGGCGAAGATGTTGAGCTTCCAGAACTAACCGAGGGAAATCCGCTCACGCTTCTTTCTCTTGGCTCAATTGAAAAACAGACCGAACCACCGAACCGCTACACCGAAGCTGGTCTCATTAAAGAACTTGAGAAGCGAGGTATTGGACGCCCGTCTACATACGCTTCAACCATGAAGACTATTCAAGATCGCGGCTACGTGGAAAAGACAGGACGTACTCTAACCCCAACCGCTACCGGCATGGTTGTATCGGGATGGCTTGAGGAACACTTCGCCGAATATATTTCAGATTCTTTTACAGCAGAGATGGAAGACAACCTCGACGAGATAGCACGAGGCGAACGCGGATACGAACCAACCCTCAAAGAATTCTACGGACCTTTCGAGAAGGCAGTTCTTGCTAAGGACAAGCTTCCAAAAGCAACTTCTCTAGGAAAAGTACCGGACGGATTCCCTTGTCCTATTTGTGGCGCTGATATGGAATTCAAACTTGGACGTGGCGGTATATTCATGAGCTGTACCCGCTATCCAGATTGTGACGGAGCTCGCCAAGAAGACGGTACCGAACTTAAGAGCGACGAGCCAATTGGCATACACCCCGAAACTGGCTCTCCTATATTTATAAAGACCGGAAGATACGGACCGTATGTAGAAATGGCACTGCCTGAAGCAGTTGAGCCCGAGGCTACACCTGTTGAGGAACCTAAAAAGAAAGGGGCAAAGAAAAAGGTTGCGAAAAAGAAGAAAGCGAAGGGACGTCCAAAGCTCGCGGCCAAGCGTGCAAGTATTCCTCCAGGCACAGACCTCTCTGCAATAACTCTTGCGCAGGCTGTGCACTATCTTTCTCTTCCTCGAGAACTTGGCAACCACCCAAGTAGCGGAAAGCCTGTTGTTGCAAACATCGGACGCTTCGGTCCATACCTCGCACATGACGGAGAGTTCCGTTCTCTCAAGGGTGCCGACGATCCCTACACCGTTACGCTAGACCGGGCACTTGAAATATTAGCAATGCCAAAGCAACCTCCTAAGGGAGTTGAGATTGTGCGTGAGATTGGCAAGCACCCGAAGACTGGCAAATCTATAACGCTCTACAAATCCAAACAAGGACTCTTCCTTAAGAAAGGTCTCCGCCGCATCTACTTGCCTGAGAGCCAGAACGCAGACGAGCTAACACCGCTTGAAGCTGGAGAGTATCTGAAATAGGAAGCGCCGGAACCAATAGGTCCCGGCGTTCTTTCGACGTTGGCTATCCGCAGCATTCTGCTGGATCGTGCGGTTGCCCGCACTTTGCGCATGGATCGTAATCCAGCATTCCCGGTTCTTCTGGAATGCTGGGACGTCCTCCGTCGAGACTGATGAGATTTTCTTGAGCCTGCCTTAAGTACAAGCCTTGTTCGTATGCCCTGCTGTTCATGGTTTCCTCCCAGAAGCCGTGTTGGTGCCAAATGCTATACTGGCCCTTACGCATGACTACTGTCAAGGAAATTCTTGCTCAGATGAAAAGCCCTACGCCTGCAGACGTAGCGTTAGTTGAGAAAGCGTACGAATTCGCGAAGAAAGCGCACGAAGGCCATACCCGCTACTCGGGCGAACCCTATTTCATACACCCCTCTGCTGTAGCAAAGCATCTTGCAGAACTTGGCATGGATGCGCCAACCATTGCCGCAGCTCTCATGCACGACGCAATCGAAGACGCCAAAGCAACTCCCGAAGAAGTGCTCGAGCAATTTGGCCCTGAGGTGCTCTTCTTAGTTGAAGGTGTTACCAAGCTCGGAAAGCACAAGTACCAGGGCGGAGAACGCCACGCAGAGTCTCTGAGACGCCTTCTCGTTGCGACCGCGTCCGATGTACGCGTGCTAATCATCAAACTTGCGGACCGGTATCACAACATGACAACTATAGAGCATGTTCCGGAACACAAACGAAAACGAATTGCTCTTGAGACTCTTGAAATCTATGCACCAATTGCAGACCGTCTTGGTATGGGACGTATTAAGAGCGAGCTTGAAGACTTCGCGTTTCCCGCCATAGACCCGGATGCGTACCAGCATGCGCTTGAGGTGCGCAAGTTAAAGAGAAAGGAAACAGAAGTTGGTCTTGCACGAGTGCAAAAGGATCTGCAGCACGCATTCGTTCGTAAAGAGATCAAAGACTTCTCAACCTCTATTCGTATGAAAGGTTTGTGGAGCTTGCACCAGAAGCTTATTCGCAAGAAGGATGACATAACTAAAATCCACGATATCGCGGCTCTCCGCGTTATTGTCCCAACCATAGACGATTGCTATACCGCACTCGGAGTTATCCATGCCCTCTGGAAGCCGCTTCCGGGCGAGTTCAAGGACTACATCTCCTTCCCGAAGCCTAACGGATACCAATCTCTCCACACAACGGTTATAACCGCAGACGCGGGCATCGTTGAAATGCAGGTACGTACAAAGGAAATGCATCAAGCAGCGCAATTCGGTATTGCGTCACACATGTCATACAAAGTACTAGGCAAAGAGGCAGGCAAGAATGCTTTCCAGAGACTTTCCTTTCCTTGGGTGCGAGACCTGGTGCCTACACTCCTTAATTTCCGTAGACGCGCACCTATCGCACCTCCTGAAGGGAAGAAAGACACGCATGACACACAGGCGCCACGTTGGCTAACAGAACTTGCAGACGCACATGGCACCGAAGCGAGCGAGACAGGAGAATTCGTAGAAGGATTGAAGTCTGATTTCTTCTCGCACCGTATCTTCGTCTTCACACCAAGAGGCGATGTTATAGACCTTCCGAACGAATCAACACCCGTAGACTTTGCCTATGCCATACATAGCGACCTTGGAAATCACATGCAGGGTGTAAAGATTAATGGAAAGCTTGTCTCCTTTGATACCAAACTTGGCAACGGGGATATTATCGAAATAACGAAGAGCAAAACTGCACGCCCAACTGCGAAATGGCTCGAGTATGCAAAGACTTCCCTTGCACGCAGACATGTGCGAAGCGCGCTTGAAGAACATGATCCTGTTAATGCGCGCAGACCTATAGCGGAGCCTAAGGTTGAGAAGAAGAAACGGAAAATATTCAAAGCTCCAAAGAAAGGAGGAAAAGCATAACCGCGAATCTTTCAATTCGCGGTTATCGATGTTAGCAGCAGCTGTTGAGATAAGCTGCCAGTATAAGAACATTGCTAACGGAAGACAGACCTGCTCTGGCAGCACTCGCGCTTAAAGACATGGAGCTATTTCTACTTTCCTCATAGAATAGCTTCTGGATAGCTTCGGCGAGTCTGCTTTGTTGGTCAGGCGCCATATGTGCTGAAGCATTAACTAGGTCGGCAAGCGTCTGAAATACAGTGACTGAAAAATGAGACTCGCCAGTGATGTCTGCATTATTCTGAATTTTCTCTTTGTGAACCTGAACCTGTTCTCTGAGCCAGTCTTTTGCACGGCGGTGATTAGAAATATCTGCTTCGCTCACGTCTCTCTCCCACTTGAATGAACCTAGACACACCTTAGGCTAGCGAATTAGGAGTGTCAAACAACGAAGTTTCGTATTGAATAGAGTTCGTCGTCTTCGGGCGTAGGCTGTACTTCTGCAACTGGAGCTGCAGGTGCTTCTACAGGAAGCTGTGTGGTATTCGGGTATTCCTCAACAAGACTTTCAGGAGGAGTCTCAATATTTGCCTCAGGAGCAAAGGCTTCTTCGCTTGCCATACGTGCCTCTTCGCGAGCAGCAAGAATGTCTGCAATGTGTGCCAGATCTTCTGGAGAGAAGAACTCGATAAGAACACGGCCTCCGTTGGGACGGTTCTCAATTAATACACGGGTACCAAGTGTTTCTGTAAGACTCTTCTCGAGTTCCATCATCTCAGGAGTCTTGTCATGCTTGCGAATCTTGTCTTGCGCTATACGTCGAGCAAGTTGTTCAACAACACGCACTGAAGTCTTCTTGAGAACAATTTCCTTAAAGAGAGTATCTCGTTCTAGAGGCCTATCTGTAAGCATGAGAAGAGCTCGCGCATGTCCCTCGGTTATTTCCTTATCAACAACTGCCTGCTGAATTGACTCAGGGAGCATGAGGAGACGGATGGAGTTAGAGACGTACTCACGACTTCGTCCAACTTTAGCTCCAATCTCTGAGTGCGAGAGGCCGAATGCTTCCATAAGCTGCGCGAGTGCTTTGGCGCGATCTATAGCATTAAGATCTTCTCGCTGAAGGTTCTCGATTATAGCGAGCTCAAGCTTCATTTTGTCAGACTGCTCACCTGCACGAATAACAACCGGCACTTCCTTAAGACCAATAAGGCGAGAAGCACGAAGACGTCGCTCTCCTGCTATAAGCTCATAGACGCTTTGGAGACCACCGTCAGGCTTCTGTACATCTGTACGCGTAACAACGAGTGGCTGGAGCACACCGTACTGTCGAATAGATTCAGCGAGTGCTTTGAGACGCTCTTCGTCGAACTCGCGGCGAGGTTGGTACGGGTTTGGTTCAATACGGTTAACCTCAACCCAGAAAATAGAATCGTACCGCGTTGGTTCGTGGTAGTTGCTCATGCCCTTCGTTTCGCTCATTGAAGGTATTGTAGCATCGAGCATTTACTTTGCGAGAGACTCAGGTGTGAAGTAGGATACTTCTATTGCCGGAGTGGCGGAGTTGGTATACGCGGAGGATTCAAAACCCTCTTCTTCACGGATCGTGGGTTCGAGTCCCACCTCCGGCACTTGCATTTTATAGATAAGGTGCTATAGTATATTTGTTCGTAACCACTGACAAAAGGGGAGCTACATGGATCTCGCTGGTAACATCGGGATTTCGGTTTTGGGCTTGTGCGCTTGCGCACTGCTCGCCATGGGATACGTGCATACGGGCGTCCTGACGCACTTGAGCTGCGTCGGACCTCCCATCCGTCCTCATCGCCGAGGGCGGCCAAGAAAATACAATTACGCCTAAAAAGGGCGATTCCTCGCAGTATGCGAGAAGAGCCGATCGGAGAAATCTGGTCGGCTTTTTATTTTGCACACACTTAACATCTTTGCTACTGTCCTTTCAGAGCGGAGAACGAACAATGGCATTTTCAAGAAGCGAGATGATGGCCGACGGGCCAATCAAAGATATTCTGCCCAAACTATCAAAAGCAGGTGTGGCGCAATGGAAAAATACACCTGTCCTACTCAAGTCACGAGTGGAGTCACATGTCTATGTATCTGGACGTGAGGAACTAACTGAGGAAGTGGAGGTGCTGCTTGAGTTGTGCGAGTTAATTGGCAAGCAAACTCAAGCTTATACGAAAGAGTTGCCTGTTAGCCGTGGAGGTCGGAAAATATGTTACATAGGTCTTCCAACTGCCGGCACTGCACTAGCCATGGGTGCTGCCGTATATAACATCAATACTCCTTTCATGATGAACTCGTGCTTTCGTATCATGCGAGAGGTACGTAAGGGGCATGGGGCACATAATTTCTGGGTCAATGGCAAACCCGATAATGGAGACTATGTGTATGTAACCGTGGACAATGTGATAACAACGGGTACGTCTATCCTTGAAGGAATCGAAAGACTGCGCGAAGACGGGTACGCTGTAGAGGATGTGCTGCACATAGTTGTCATAGATCGACAACAAGGGGGATTGGAAAGCCTTGTAGCACGCGGAATTAAAGTTGAGGCGTTATTCAATCTACTCGACCTGGTATGGGCTTTCGGAGAACTGAACCTTTGGCCTAAAGATCGCGTTAAAGCGGTTGAAATAGAAATTGAAGCCCACAAGTCGCGTGATCTTTAAGCAAAGCCGGCGCCCCTCACGGAGCGCCGGCCTTTCTTTTACACAAACTTAAATCTTCCCAACCAAATCCATTCCCGGCTCTAGCGTATCGTCTCCTGGCTCCCAAGAAGCAGGACATACTTTGCCTTGGTTCTTCTCAACAAACTGTGCTGCCTGAAGCTTTCGGAACGTCTCTTTCGCTGAGCGTCCGATGTTGTTGTCATGTATCTCCATAGTGCGAAGTACGCCATTTGGATCAACAAGGAAGGTACCACGAAGAGCAAGACCTTCGTCAGCTGCGAGAGTTAGATCTCCTCCTTCTATAAGCACGCCGAATGCATCGGATACTTTGCCTGAAGGATCTGCACCCATGGGGTATTCAATCTTCTTAATGGCTTCAGAGGTGTCGTGCCATGCCTTGTGTACGAACACCGTATCGGTTGAGAACGAGAGTACCTCAGCTCCTGCCTCTTTGATTTTTGGATAGAGCTTTGCCATGTCCTCAAGTTCGGTTGGGCACACGAATGTGAAGTCTGCCGGATAGAACATAACGATAAGCCATTTGCCACGGAAGTCAGAGAACTTCATGGTCTTAACCTCGTCGTTCTGGAAGGCTTCGAACTCGTAGTCTGGGATAGTCTCTCCCACACGTACAGAGCTCATATATTCCCCGTATGGATCATGGAAATCTCCACAGTACTCACAATAGTTGCTTTTTTGTTCCTTATGCATAAGTTCGCTCAATTAGTCTTTACAGTTACCTTTAAAAGTATGATAGCATTCTGGCCACTAGGCAGCCATGTCCGACGACCCCTCCCCCAAACCTCACATAATTGCTGTTGTAGGCCCTACGGCTTCCGGCAAGTCAGCTCGAGCAATTCAGTTAGCACAGGAACGTAACGGCGAAGTTATATCCGTAGACTCTCGTCAGGTGTACCGCATGCTCGACATCGGTACCGAGAAAACAACCCCGGAAGAAATGCAGGGTATTCCCCATTACCTCATAGACATACGCGACCCGAAAGAAACGTATGGAGCTGGAGACTTTGTAGAGGATGCTACAAAACTAATTGAAGACATCACTGCTCGCGGAAAGACTCCCATACTCGCGGGCGGCACGCATTTCTATTTCGAAGCGCTCCTGTACGGACTTCCAGCTGAGATGCCCGCCAATCCAGAGCTCCGCAAGACATTAGAAGCTAGGAGTACTGAAGAACTAATGAGCGAGATACGTACGCGAGATCCACGACGCGCTGCTCGCATAGATCCTCAAAACAAGCGCCGCTTGGTTCGTGCGCTTGAGATTATTGAAACCAAAGGGTTCGTACCTGAGCGCGATACCCTAACACCTCTATACGATGTTGAATGGGTGATTATTAATCCAGAACGAGACGAGCTTCGTTCACGTATACATACCCGTCTAGAACAGGCTCTTTCTCGAGGACTTATAGAAGAAGTGCGAAAGGTTAGAGAATACGTAGGAGACGACAGACTCAACGAGCTTGGTCTTGAGTATCGAATTGTTGGAGAATTCCTCCGGGGAGAACGCTCTGAAGAATCATTACTACCTTCCCTCTCCTCACGTGTATGGCATTACGCACGGCATCAGAAGGCGTGGCTTCGCAAACTCGGACAGACTACTTAGTTACAGCCACAGGAAGCACCAATACTTACATGGAGATGGGTTCCTTCGAATCCCGTGTATGTTGCGCCACATGCTTTTGCTGCAGCTGCTAGAACATTGCTATTCTGGTCATCACCAAAGTCTGCTGCGTAAGAACTTCCCACACAGGTCTTTCCTCCATAGTGACAAGAGTTAGCGGTATGGGCGCAACCTGCACCCTGTCCCCCTGCGGCGCACTGTGCAAAGGTCTTGGAACCACTAACGATCTTACTATCTGATATTGATGAAATCTGTCCTACGTTTGCGGGTACACGGTTTGCTATACATGAAAGAAGTGCATTGAGTTTTGCTGATGCCTGGCCCTTTTGAGCTTCAATACCTTTTTGGTAGGTAAACACGCCGTCTGCGCCAGCTGCAGGTGCTGTAGTTGGTGTTGGTGTTGTCGGAGTGCCGCCGCTAGCAGGATTTGCTACGGGATTTAATGTTGGGTTTTGGAAGTTTCCTGCGAGTCCTCCACTAAAGAGTGCTGTATTTGTGGATGCTTTCACGCACGCGTCTCCACCCGTGAGGATACTGTTCCAGGGACCAAACTCTGCACTCGTTCCATCCTCTCCTACGTACAGTTTCTTCATAACGAAATCAACAACAAGCCATGCAGACAAGAAGACAAGGAGTCCAACCATTGTATTCATAAGAATCTTGTTCGCCTTTCCCCTGCTTTCAGGATTCGCACCAGATGTCATGTAAAGCGCACCTGCCCACACCAACATAAGTGTTGCTATAACTCCTATGATCCCCATGAAGAAGTTAATCAGGTTTTGCAGCAATTTAAGAACACTTCCCATGCCTAGAGGTGCTCCGTCTGCACAAACAGGCACCAGCCCTGTTGCTTCCTGCGCATACGCAAGTACAGGTAGCGTAAAGAGTGCAAGTAAAGCAAGAGTAATTAGAAATCGTCTCATGGGGTTATGGAAGATTTACGCTTCCTTCGCAGAACGAGAGTCCTAAGTTGTCATACTCCGAATACAATTCGTTCACATCTGCCTGCACCACAACCGAGGTATTAAGCGCACACAATTGCGCATCAGTTAGCTTAAGTAGAGTACGCATGTAAGTTTCAGCATCGCTTCTAGCGTCACGAAGCGGCTCTGAGATTAGTGTTATGAGAAATTCTGAATCGTTCTCTCCGTACTGCACTGAGAAGGTAAATCCTTGTGTGCTGTATTCAGGACCATACAACTGGTAGTAGACCCCATTGGGAGTTTGAAGAGGTTCTTTAGACTCGGTGAAGTCAGGCACAGAAACAACTTGCCCTGAACGGTCGTGAATCGCCTTCTGCTTTGTTGTCCCGCCCGTACCTGATGTAACCAAGCCGCCAAAAGGATCGTTGTTTGTAACAACTGGAGCTACGGACTCCTTCTTGAAGAGGGTTATGCCTACCCATATCAAAATACCTATAGCAAGGACGACGAGCACTACTGCAGCGAGAATAATTAGGTGACGCTTCATAGGAATGATGATACCGCACCCATAAGTCGGGATCGTAGGTTTTCCGAAGCAAGTCCGCAATCTTTCGCCGTAGACCATTCCCTCCATCCTGTTCGTTTATACGTAGCGACGGCCTCAGCAATGTTCTTTTCTGCATCTTTAGCTGCAGAGACGCATTGTGCATACAGTGCTTCGTTCTTCACACGAGCTGTATAGTTCTTACCTGAAAATGCTGCAGGGCAATTCAATCCCGCAACCTCGTGATAGGTAAGATTTATTTGAAAGAGTCCAAATGAGAAGGCTCGCTTCTGGGGGTCGTTACGCATGTAATCTGACGTGCTGACATTTATAATATTGCCTTTGCTTTCTTTGTAACAAATTTGCGAGGCTTGATTTGCTGCTGTACCGAAGTATGGAGCAAGCGCGGATGCTGAGCAGTTACCGGTATTCTTAACCGTACACGATCCTCCGGCACTTGAACTGCTCGTGGTACTTCCTCCCCTTGGTTTGGCTCCTCCGCCTGTTACAGCAATGCCTCCCTGTCCTGGTGCGCTGACTCCATTGTAAAGCGGTTGATTTGTACTTGCCACGATACAGTAGTCTCCTCCTGTAAGAACGGCGTTCCATGGACCAAAGGTTTTGCTCTCTCCGTCCTGTCCTACATAGAGCGTAGTCATAACGAAGTCCACGATAAGCCACGCAGCGAGCACTATGATGAATCCAATAATTGCATTTGAGATCATGCTCTTGGCCTTGCTCTTGTTCTCAGGATTTGTTGGCGAGAGCATGAGAATTGCTCCTGCATAGGCAATGGTGAGCGTAATAACAAGGAGCCCTACGGACACACTTGCGTTCATGAGGTTCTGGACGAGTTGTAAGAAGCCAGCGAATCCAAGTGGCGCGTTTGCAAGACAGTCTGGATCCAGAGCATTAGCATCCGGCACAATCTGGAAGTCTGGGTTAAGTATGGGGAGATTTAAATCTGCTGCATGTGCAGACACAGGAAGTGTGGCTACGAAAGCCACAAGTAGTAAAAGAAGGAGCGCCCGAAACCGGTACATGGCTGTATTGTAACGCACCTAGTTAGTCTATATACGCTCTTTGCCCACACTCTAAGGTTCTGTTATCGTAGCGCTATAGGGCCTGTAGTTAAATGGTATAACTTCGGATTCCAAACCCGACGTCCTAGGTTCGATTCCTAGTGGGCCCGCATCTACATAAAGCAGAAGGCGCTGGAATTTCCAACGCCTTAAGCACTACGCCACAGAGAGCTTACGCGACCAATATGCAAACATCCTGCTTGAACTGAAGATACATGCCGAGAGGGGCTGCGTGCCAAAAGTCGGCAGCTTCATAGCGACCAGCTCGTTGCAGTGCCTTGACGGCTTTTGAACGAAGAACGATATGGCCGTCATCATTATCATTGCCGAGTTTTCCGGCAATTGGATTCTGGCGTAGCTCCTCGTCAGTTGCCAGTGGAATTTGAACTCCTACCCATTGTTCTCGGATTTCAAGCGGAGCGAGAACTCCAGGCGGAATATCAATAATGCGAATAGAACTCATCAGAGCCTCCTTAGCTGCTGGTTGAAGCCAACATATCATATTCAAAAGCAAAGGCACGCTTTCACCTGGAGACAGGTTCTTCTATGATGTTCCATTCCAGGGTATGTAAGCCTGCTCTTCATTTCCATGCTAGATTTTTGGTATGAGAATCCCAGTTGTTGACCGAAACGATATACAGATCGCGACAAAAGAGCGAGACAATCTCGAACCAGGCGATTTTTACCGTGTCTCGGCACTTTGGCTTACAAATTCAAAAAGAGAAATCCTACTCGCTCAGAGAGCTCTCTCCAAGGAAAATAGTCCTGGGAAATGGGGGCCAGCCGTTGCAGGAACTGTTGAAGAAGGAGAAACATACGACGTAAATATTGTGAAGGAAATTTCCGAAGAAATAGGGATTTTTGTTTCCATAGATCAACTCAGAAGAGGTCCCAAGCTTTTTATTCATACTACAGAAAAAGGTTTCTTCGATCAGTGGTACTTCTATACTGTCGATCTGTCTCTTGAGGAATTCGTTATACAAGAAGATGAGGTAGCTCAGATCCGATGGGTAAGCCAGGATGTTCTTGAGAAATGGTATGCCGAGCATCCGGAAGAGTTTCTATCAAATACTTCTCAGTGGCTTCCCCAACTCCTTTCATATTCTAGTTAGAATCTTGCATCAAGCGTTGATGGATTAAGAATTGTTTTGAGCAAAAGTAGAACGCTCAATCTTGTGAGATCGAGCGCTGTTCCACTTTCGGTGGAAATTCTATTGGGACCGCCTCTTCTGCAGAAAGCGGTCGATGAGAGGAGCGAAGATGATGGCGACAACCATAATGCCGCTGACCAGCAGCATGCCGCTCTTTTCGCCGAGCCGGTCACGGATGAGGTCGTACCTCATGAAGAGAATCACAGCGTCCCATCACGACCCAGCGTTCGCACACCTGAGCATCAAATACGAAACCCGCCAGAGGTCCTAAGGACTTGGCGGGTGGCTCGTTTAGAGCGTGATGATGCTTTCCCAAGAAGGAGTTGCCCACCCTGGATCGGCGTCAAGCTCGCTGTCGCGCTTCATTTTGATTTTACCGCCATATACATAGAAGTCCGGGACAAACAGTTTGTGGTTTGTATCCAAGATGCGGGAACCAGATGCGTGCAAGTTGTGGTCGCTAAAGATCTCAGGGTTAATAATCGTGAGAGCAAGAACCTCTTCAACATTCATTGCGTGTCGAGGCGTGAGTTCGACACCAGCTTTGTAGGGGCTAAGTCCCAGGGACTTGTAGCCGCACTCCACATTAACCAGAAGATAAGGCGCGGCTGTGGGTCGGTCGGGAGCGTCCACGACATTCACAATATCCTCCGGGTTAAGAAAGCTATGCGATGACTTTCCCTTATATCGCACCGTCTGAAGCTGATCTTCAAAGGGCATCAATCCAAACGGAAAAACAAGGACGAGTGGAAGGTTCCTCGACTCGCCAGAAGGCACAGAGATGGAGTCGGGAACTTTCTCTCGTAGCAGGAAGAATAAGTCACTAGCCTCCTTTATGAACTTAAAACGGGTGCCCGAAGGACTGAACTTCCTGGCTTGGGCATCTAGGATGTCCAGCAGCTCTTGGTTGCTATAGCTCGGCATGTCTACCTCTCCTTTGAATTGGACTGAACACATTTCAACATATCTGTTACGTTTTGACAACTGGCAATAGAAAAACCGCCCTTCCGGGCGGCTTCTCTTACTTCTTAACTTCTTTGTATATAACCCGCTGGCGGAGCGTTGGGTCGAACTTCATGAGTTCGATCTTGCGAGTGAACAATTAAATATTTAAGTTATTCTGGTATAACCTTCACAAAAGAGTAGCTGCCTTTTGAAAGGTCATATTTCCAGATTTCTTTTGAGGATGTGCGTGAGAAGCCGTATTCATTAGTCTCATCTATAACAACTTCATACGCAGTAACGTCTATTGAATCTTTATCGTTCCACACATATGAATCAATTACAGGATTAACTCCGTTACTGCTTGCAAAGGGTGGCTTAATTGAAATAATTTTTGAATTATTTAGATCAACTAAAGTTATCTTAAAATCTCCACACCCTGCTCCACAAGCGGTATAACTTCCAAAACTTAGGTAAGCGCTATTGGGAGAGAAAACAGGATTGTCTTTTATAGTTCCAGCAAAGTTTCCAATAACCTTTCCGTTCAAACTTATATTATAAATTGGGTTTCTGGAGGCTTGACCTGATTCAGAAAAAGATATTTTTGAACTAGTTGTTTGACTTGTAAATACTTTCCTTGTAACACCCTTATCTGCAGTTATAGAGAAAATAGGAGCGGGTACATGAAGAGTGTTAGCAGTATGCGATACGGGAGTCGTAGCAGTAGCGTCGGGCAGGCTTACATCTTGTCGGTTATGAGTAAGCCAGTAGAAAGAAGGTACTCCTAAGATAATGAGGAATATTACAATCAAGATTGCTAGTGTCCGCTTGCTCGTATTCATTTGTTCTATTGTACTACCCCTTCCCTTGGGAAAGGCTTCTATTCAGATATTTCAAAAGAAAAACCGCCCTTTCGGGCGGCTTCTCTTACTTCTTAACTTCTTTGTATATAACCCGCTGGCGAAGCGTTGGGTCGAACTTCATGAGTTCGATTTTGCGCTCAACCTTCTTCTTATTCTTGCGGCTGAAATAGACGTGTTCCGACTTCGTTGAGCGGAGTTTTATAAGGCGATCCTGTGACATGCAGGGACTATAGCAAGCAGCCAGCTGTTACGCAACCGCGGCAACCTTAGGGCGGGAGACGCGCTTGGCGGTCTTTCGAACCTCAAAGTGTGGTGCGCCTAGCTTGAGTGAGACTTCCACATGACCGCCTTCCATAACACCCTGGTCAACCATGAGAGAGGCTATAGGGGTAAGGATATGGTCCTGGATAGCACGTTTGAGCGGTCGAGCGCCGTACTGGGGGTTGTATCCCTTATCAGCAAGCCAGGTCTCAACCTCAGGAGCAATGTTAAGCGTTATACGCTTCTCTCCTAGACGGCGCACAACCTCCGCAACCTGGTTCGTTACAATCCGCGTAATAGTCTCCTTAGAGAGGACGTCGAAGGTAACAATGTCGTCGAGACGGTTGAGGAACTCAGGACGGAAGTGGTCTTTGAGTGCAGTCATAACCTTCTCCTTAATTCCTTCGTAGCGTACAGCGTCGTCTGCGTCGCTATGGGCAAATCCGATACCCGCCATACGGTCTATGAACTCAGCTCCTATGTTAGAGGTTAGGACAATGATGGTGTTCTTGAAGTTAACCTTCCTTCCCTTTCCGTCTGTAAGGTGTCCGGAGTCGAGCACCTGGAGAAGAATGTTGAACACTTCTGGATGCGCCTTCTCAATCTCGTCGAAGAGCACAACGGCGTATGGGCGATGGCGAATGCGTTCAGTAAGAGAACCGGACTCTTCGTATCCAACATAGCCCGGAGGTGCACCAATAAGCTTTGAGATGGAATGCTTCTCCATGAACTCGCTCATATCAACACGAACGAGTGAGTCTTTGTCGTTAAACATGAACTCTGCAAGCTGGCGAGAGAGTTCTGTCTTTCCAACACCGGTTGGTCCCATAAAGAGGAACGAGCCAATAGGACGATTAGGATCTGAGATACCTACACGAGATCGCTTAACGGCGTTTGTTATAGCCTTAACTGCAGCGTCTTGTCCTATAACCGCTTCCTTAAGTGCATCTTCCATGCGAGCAAGCTTTGAAGCTTCTTCCTCGATCATCTTTGCTAGAGGAATACCGGTCCAACGGGAGACAACTCCTGCGATCTCATGCTCGGTAACTTCTTCGTGAAGGATGCGACGAGACTTCTGAAGAGTCTTGAGGCGCTTCGTCTTGAGTTCGAGTTCCTTCTGAAGATGCGGAATGCGTCCGTAACGGATTTCTGCCGCAGTTCCAAGGTCTGCTGTTGCTTCAGCGTTGTCTGCCTGTACACGAAGCGTATCGAGTTCGGTCTTTATGCCACGAATACTCTGAAGGACTTCCTTTTCGTTCTTCCACTTAAGCTCAAGCTCTGAAGTTTTCTCTCGAAGATCTGCAATCTCAGTATCAATCGCCCTCACACGCTCGCGTGCTTCTTTAGCATGCTCACGCTCTTGGCCCGTCTGAGTCTCGTCATCCTTCTTAAGGGCTTCCTTCTCAATTTCAAGTCGGCGAATCTTTCTATCAGTTTCTTCAAGCTGTGGAGGCTTGTTCTCTAGAGCAATACGGAGACCTGAAGCGGCCTCATCTATAAGGTCTATAGCTTTGTCTGGGAGGAATCGGTCCGTTATGTAGCGGCTTGAGAATTCAACGGCAGACACAATAGCGCCATCTGTTATACGGACACCGTGGAAGAGTTCGTACTTGTCGCGAAGTCCGCGAAGGATAGCAACCGCGTCTTCAGTTGATGGCTCGTTCACAAACACTGGCTGGAAGCGACGCGTAAGAGCGGCGTCCTTTTCGATGTGCTGCTGGTATTCCTTGAGCGTTGTTGCGCCAATCATACGAATCTCGCCACGAGAGAGCGCAGGCTTAAGCATGTTCGTTGCATCCATAGAGCCTTCAGCAGCTCCGGCACCAACGAGCGTGTGGAGCTCGTCCACGAAGAGAATAACCTTCCCTTCTGAACGCTCCACTTCTTTCATAACGCCCTTCATGCGCTCTTCGAACTCTCCTCGATACTTCGTACCTGCGATCATAAGACCAAGGTCTAGAGAAAGAAGCTCCTTTCCGCGAAGAGATTCTGGAACGTCTCCTGTTGCAATGCGAGTTGCGAGTCCCTCAGCAATAGCCGTCTTTCCAACACCTGCTTCTCCTATAAGGACAGGGTTGTTCTTGGTGCGGCGAGCGAGGATTTGTATAACGCGTCCTATTTCAAGGTCTCGGCCAATAACAGGATCAAGCGCATTGTCTGCTGCCATCTTGGTTAGATTGCGCGTGTACTTAGCGAGTGCACGAAAACGTTTAGGTTCTCCGCTCTGTCCGTCCTTTGATGTTTTAAGTTCTTTAAGTACTGAAAGCACTGTCTCTGCATCAATGCGGAAACGAGATATAACATCCGCTGCAGGTCCTGGGTGTTCGAGCACCGCCACAAAGAGGTGTTCGGTACCCACAAACGGGTCGTTCATGCGGGCTGCAACTTTTCCAGCAGCTTCTAGCACTTCTGCCAGTTCAGGCGTTAAGTACAGGTTGTAGCTAGGAGAGAGGGTTGAGGCTGTCTCAGGAATCTCGAGGATCTCAAGAAGCATGTCTGCAAGAAGCATGGTGTCTATGTCCATGCGGTCGAGCACAGAGAACACGAGACTCTCCTCCTGATGTAGGAGAGCGGTTAAAAGATGAAGAGGGCTCACATGGTTCTGGCCACGTTCAATAGCCAGCTCGTGTGCCTTCTTTATCGCTTCTTTTGCTTTGGTGGTGAAGTTTTTGAAAGGGGGCATAGATATCTATGATGACGTAACCAAGCTACCGTTATTACGGCGCTGGAGCTAGTAATGTTGAGATCTTCTCGGCGCTCGCAAATATACCCGGGACCGAAGTTGCGATGCCGATAATATCGCCTGAAATGTTAACTGCAGCCGCCCCTACAGGAACACCGCTGACGTTAGAGTGTATTCCTTCTGTGTCTATCTTGGCAATAATGCCTGTCTGCGCGCTTCCTGTGGCTGTTATCGCAACAAGAGTCTGTCCTTGCTTCAGGTCTTTAGAACTAATTAAGTCTGGCGAGGGGGCACTTGGAAGCACCGCAGCATCAGCAAAACCATAGATGGTTAGGGTTGCGCCAGGCTTAGAGAGCGATGCTTGAACCGCGGCTCCGTTAGCGAACTCGATAGTTGCCTCCTTAGGAAGGTTTTGCACAGTTGCCGTTACCACAACCTTCGACTTTGGAAGGAATGTTCCAACCGCTATTACAGGAGTTGAGGTGCCGTTACCTTTATGAATCTCAACCGTGCGAGCAACGTCAGCGCTAATAGCAGCTGAGAGAAGATCCTCGTCTCGTATTACTACGGTCTGCGTTTGGGGCTTTGGCGTAACGATAGTTGCAAGAGGCGTACCTGTCGCAACGCGTTCAACCGTGCGTTCCACTATTTGATTAACGGTCTGAGTAACGGTTGGTGGAGCTACGTCCAAAAGCGATACGGTTAATACGCAGGTCGCGATTGAGGTTACGAAGTTCACGAGCACCATTAGCCAGAGCAACTGTGTTTTTGTTAGGTCCTCGATGTTCATGTACCTATTATAGCTCACAGGAGATTTCTTTTAAATGTGGGTTAGCTGTAAGTTTGTCTATTCTTAAATCTCGTTTGACATTTATAAATAGACTTGCAGTATTGCTTACTTTTTGGGATAGTCATGTGGAACGATCTTTAAAAGGAGGAAGTCGTGTTTGAAGCATTTGACCTGTTCATACTTGATCGCTGTTTCGAACCGCTTTCAAGAGAAATCCAGAAAGCCTTCAACATAACCAATTATACCGTTGCGAAAATCATACTGATGACCGCGACGGCCGTGATTGCAGTTGCGATGATAATTAACTTAACTAATGGTCAGACATTCGGATTTGGCACAACGGTGTACATTGCAACAGTTGCCTGGCCGTCCCTGAAACTGGCCATGCGTCTCGAAACTGAGTCGGAGAAGGGTTCTGAGACTCTTCCAAATTTCCGTGTATCGAACCGAAGTACAGAGGTCGGACGTATCGTCTTTAATAGAAAGTGGATACTGGCTATATTTATTCTCGCGTTCTTTCTGAGGGTGATCCTTTGGATTACTGCTTCCATTTGGTTTAAAGATTATGTCCCGCCTCCCCAGCCAGTACAGCACGTAAACACTCCCGACCTTTCAAGTGAGGCGATGAGCAGAATCATGAGCGCATTTGCAGTCTGTCTCATGACTGTAGAAATCGGGATGTACTTTCTGTCCTGTACGCCTCGTCCAAGACGCAGATTGCACAAAGAAGCGCCCGCGTCGTTAAGGCCGGCATTGGTAAAATCCACAAACTAGAGGCTTATGCCTCGGCACTCGTTATGCGGGTGCTTCTTCTTTATATAAACTGTAAATTAGATTTCGACTGACTTGTTATCTAGAAATTGCACGGCATTAATAAGCGCTTCTGAAAATCGCATCAAGTCTGCGCCTCGCGTTTCCGGTCCCCAAGATACTCGAAGTGTAGAAACTGCTCGTGCTTCGTCATTCGTAAGAGCAAGGACAGCACGAGATCCTTCTTCGCTATCAGACTCGCACGCGCTCTTTGTAGAGACAGCAAATCCTGCTTCGTCTAGAAGTGCTGCAAGATAATCTGTATCACGTCCTATAAAGGAAAGGTTAAGGATGTGGGGTGCCTGTTCCTTCCCTTCGTTAACTTCAACCTTTTCTACTTTCTTAATACTCTCAAGCAAAGCCTTCCGAGAATTCAGTGCAGACTCTACAAACTTCTCTCTTCCTTTGTCAGCATCCTCAAGAGCAACAACGAATGCGGCCGCGAGCGCATGAGGTTCGGTACCTGGACGCATGCCTCGTTCCTGTCCTCCGCCACGTATTAAAGGAAGGAGCGGAACATGCCTTGGAGCAATTAATACTCCTATGCCTCGGACTCCTCCAACTTTCTGTGCATCGAGCGAAAGCATGTCTGCCCCGAGACGATTTAACTCATAGGATGTAACAAGAGGAGCTTGGCTCGCATCAACATGGAGCGTTATGTGCTTTCCGTTTTCTTTGTTGTACGCATCAAGCACTCGGCGTACATCTCGTACGTCATACAGCGCACCTGTTTCTCCGCAGACTAAGTCCATGCATACAAGTACCGTGTTGGGCGTTAGAGAGCTCTTAAGAGCAGCAAGGTCAGCTGCTCCGTCTTTGAGGGTTATGGGAGAAAGAGATACGCCTCGTTTTCCGAGTATGGCTAGCGCTCCTCCAATAGAGGAGTGCGCGCTTGGCATATACAACACGTGCATGTCTTTTGCTTCCCTTCCTGCTTTAACCAAAGCTTTTATATGTCCGCGTATAGCTAGTGCATTGGCTTCTGTTGCGTTAGCGGTAAAGATAACGGCTTCTGCTTTGGTACCCGCGAGTTTTGCAATGCGCGCTCGTGCGTCTTCGAGAATGGCTTTAGCGGCTCTCCCTTCTGTATGTGGAGAAGAAGGATTTCCGAACGCATCGAGCGCAACATCAAATACCCGCTTCGCACGAGCTGAGGTTGGAGCAGCCGCTGCCCAGTCCAAATAGATTCTTTTACTGCCAAACATATACCTCTAGCCTGCAGCCTACATTGCAATTATGCAAGTAAAATGGTCTATTATAAGCATCTATGGCACAAAGCACCCGACCACCGATCGTGGCCGTTATGGGTCATATTGACCACGGCAAATCATCTCTTCTGGATTACATCCGGAAGGCTAATGTCACAGCTGGCGAAGCTGGAGGCATAACCCAGCACGTTTCAGCGTACGAAGCTGAGCACGAACACGATGGTGTTACGCGCACCATAACCTTCCTCGACACTCCAGGACACGAGGCCTTTCGTGCACTTCGCGCTCGCGGAGCAGCAGCGGCTGATGTTGCTATTCTCGTGCTCGCTTCAGACGAAGGGGTGAAGCCTCAGACGCTTGAAGCATACGAAGCAATAACCGAGTCTGGTATTCCTTTCGTTGTTGCGCTAACCAAGATGGACAAGAACGGTGCTGATGTTGAGAAAGCAAAACTCTCAGCACTTGAGCACGGCATATACCTTGAAGGACTTGGAGGCTCCATTCCCTTTGCAGCAGTGTCTTCAAAGACGGGAGAAGGAGTTCCAGAGCTTCTCGATCTCGTGCTTATAACAGCAGACCTTGCAGAACTAACCGCAGACCCAGACGCTCCTGCAAGCGGATTCATTCTTGAATCTTCTCAGGATCCAAAACAGGGTCTTGCCGCCACGCTTATCCTTAAAGAAGGAACGCTTAACACCGGGGACTTTGTTATTGCCGGAAACGCCATTGCTCCCGTTCGCTTTATTGAAGACTTCAAAGGTGCCCGTCTAGCGAAAGCTATTGCGTCCCAGCCTATTCGTATTTCAGGCTTTTCTATGCAACCGCCTGCAGGCACTCCGTTCGCTTCTACAAGCAACAAGAAGGAAGCTGAAAAGCTCGCTGCTATGACAGAAACTGCTCCTGCTAAAGTTCGTGACGCTATTACCGAGAACGGACACGCCGTACTTCCTATCATTCTTAAAGCAGACGTAACCGGAAGCATTGAAGCCATCAAGCATGAGCTCGCAAAGATTGCTCATGACCGCGTAAAGGTACGCATTGTAATTGAAGGTATCGGAGCTGTTGCTGAGAACGATGTGAAGACCGCGCAGTCTGCAGGAGGCACTATTATCGCCTTCCATGTACCGACCGCTTCTTCTGCTCGCGATCTGGCAGAACGCACAGGCGTAACCATCGATACCTACGACATTATCTACGAACTCAAAGAGCGCGTGGAAGAACTCGTAAAGGAACGTGCACCTAAGATAACAACGGAAGAACTTCTTGGAGAGGCAAAGGTGCTTAAAGTGTTTAGCTCAGGCGGCAACAAGCAGACTCTTGGTGCTCGTTGGATCTCTGGCGCCCTAACCGTTGGCAATACCGTTAAGATAGACCGTCGTGGTATTCACGTAGGCAACGCAAAGCTAACCAATCTCCAGGTTGCTCGTTCAGATGTTAAAGAGATTCATATCGAAGGAGAGTTTGGTCTTCAGATTGAAGGCAAGTACGAAGCAGCTGCAGGAGACTCTCTTATCGCCTTCCGCATGACCGAAAGCTAATATGAGCGACCGAGATAATCGTGCGCTCTCTATAATCCTCGAAAGCGCTGGTGCATACATTTCGCGCGAAGCAGGACGCAACACGCTAATTACGCCTACTCGCGTGATGCTCTCGAGCGATCGCAAGGACGCAACTATTTTTGTAAGCGTGTTCCCTGATGGCGAGGAGAAGCAGGCGCTTTCCTTCCTCATTAGACATAAGGATATGTTCCGCAACGAACTTAAGAAGACTCGTCTTATGCGACTTCCCTTCATACACTTCGAGATAGATTATGGCGAAAAGAACCGCCAGCATTTGGAAGAGATTTCCAAGGACTTAGATATAGAACCTGAGGTATAGCGCCCTAGGCTTAAGCACGATAATATCGGGGTACGGCCTGGTGGCGAAGTAGATTAACGCGATGGATTGCAAACCCATTATGCGCGGGTGCGATTCCCGCCCAGGCCTCCAAATAACGTCTTGATAATTATTTGATCTCCATATGCTTATGCTGGCTTGATGCCAAAGTATAAGTATAAAAACGATCGATGGAGTGAAGAGAATCTGCGCAAAACAGTTGCGGAGTCACTTAGCATTCGTGAGTGTCTAGAAAAATTGGGTCTATTTCCTGGAGGTGGAAACTATAGTCAGTATCATTTTCATATCAATAAATACGACATAGATACTTCTCATTACACTGGGCAGGGTTGGCGTAAGAATAGAAGAGTGCCTAAAGAACCTTTATACAGTACAGAAGAATTATTTATTGCCGGTGTCCCACGTTCTCGGAGGAATCTCAAGAGGAGATTATACGGAGAAGGTTTCAAACTACCTAAGTGCGAAGAGTGCGGATGGGCTGAAGTAAGCCCAGACGGCCGCTTGCCTTTGGAGCTTGATCACATAAATGGAGACAATATGGATAACAGGATAGAGAACCTTCGTATCCTGTGCCCAAACTGTCATAGTTTGAAACCTACCCACAGAGGCAGTAACATGGGCAGAAGGCCGGGGTGATGAAATTGGTTAGACATTACAGACTTAAACTCTGTCGGTAGCAATACCATGCGGGTTCGAGTCCCGCCCCCGGCACCATGGAATTTTTAAATAAACTTCGTGCTTTCAAGAACAGGTTCTCGCACTACAGCCCACTAGTAGAGGTTGGAATTTCCCGTGCGAATCTTCTGCACAATCTCCACACCTACCAGGAGTCTTATCCAAATCTTAAGTTCGCACCGGTACTTAAAAGCAACGCATACGGACATGACTTAGGTCTTGTGGCTCGCCTACTTGATAAAGAGGACATCGCCTTTTTTATGGTGGACTCGTTCTATGAGGCACGAAGATTGAGAGGCGCGGGAGTACGCTCTCGTATTCTTGTTATGGGCTACGTGCGTCCAGAAGATATAGTTCGCACTTCTGTTACAAACGTAGACTTTGCTATAACTGACCTAACACAACTCAAAGAGGTCTCCACTCTTCTTACGCACCCAACACGTATACACCTCAAGCTCGATACTGGGATGCATCGCCAGGGCATAACTCCGGAAGACCTGGCTGAGGCTATTAGCTTAATAAAGCAGAATTCAAACCTAGAGCTTGTTGGTATCTGTTCTCATTTTGCAGACGCTGATACAGACAATTCTCCTCATGCCCGTATGCAGGTTAAACGCTTCCAGGAAGCTTCTCTAGTGCTGTCTGAGGCATTTCCTCATATCGAGTACAAACACCTCGCAGCAACCAAGGGAGTGCGGTATGCAGAGGAAGCAGGAACGAACGTGGCCCGTCCCGGTATCGGTCTCTATGGTTTTGATACTTCCCCCTCGCATAGCACGCCTCTTAAGCCAGTTCTTGAGCTTCGAGCGATTATTGGGTCTGTACGCACAGTGTCTCCTGGAGAGACGGTTGGATACAACGCGACACACGAGGTTACAAAGGAGTCTCGCATAGCAACTATCCCAGCTGGATACTTTGAAGGCGTAGACCGAAGACTGTCTGGAAAAGGCGTGGTGCTAGTTCGAGGAGTTGTTTGTCCTATTGTTGGGCGGGTATCCATGAACATGATTAGTGTAGACGTTACGGGCGTTCCTGAGGCAGCTCCAGGAGACTCTGTAGTCCTCATCAGCCGCAACCCAGAGGATTTGAATAGCATTCCTCACATTGCCGAAGCCGTAAGCACCCCAGAGTACCGGGAGAGCGAGTACGTCCTTCTCACTCACATTCCCCAGCATCTGAGACGTGTGGCTGAATAAGAAAAAGAGGATTCCAAGAATCCTCTTTTTCTAGTATGGTATGTCTTGTCCGCCTGCCTGGATTCGAACCAGGGACCATCTCCTTAAGAGGGAGTTGCTCTACCAACTGAGCTACAGGCGGGTTAAGATGAATCCTAGCACAAGGAGTTAGTTTGGTTCAATAGGAAATGCTGGAGTGGCGAAATGGTATACGCGCTTGCCTTAGGAGCAGGTCCCTTCGGGGGTGGAGGTTCAAGTCCTCTCTCCAGCACACTTGACAATACTTGGTATTGTGTGATATATTTTAAAGTGGAAGACATTGCTATTTGATGTCCAAATGAAAGGTTCAATCTCATGGCCACCGTGCCTCACAGTACTGCGACTAAAGTGCGGATCGAGATTTATTGGATCACGGTCGCCCTCGTCACCCTCCTGCCGCTCGCTAGCCTGTCTCTGCCAACTCTTCTGATGGGCGTTCGGTTTACTGTCGTGCACTGGGCCTTCACGGTTCTGCTCGCGGCATACTACCTGACGTCAATCATGTTCGTTCAAACGAATGAACGAGGAGGTATCACAGTCCTCGAAAAGCCGGCACGAGAAGTTGGGCCGGGAATGTATTTCGTGCCCCGCTTCCTGATGGAACTCTTTACGATTCCAATCTCGACTCAGCAGGATCAATTCCCTGCTGATCCGGAGCTCATCTCTAAAAGGCCGGATGAATTTGGCCTGAAAGAAAACGAGCTTCGTCCAATTCGTGCTACCACTGCTGCCGGAAGAATCGTTCCAGGTGATGATCTTCAGAACGAAGACCCCCTTAACACGCGACTCACGCTTGAGCTCACCTACAGCATTCGCTGGAGACTCCGCGAAAAAGGATTCTTCGATATGTATGTTTCTATCCCAGGCAGAACCTGGGACGACATGCGTACGGAAATCCGTCGGCAGATGCGCGATACGTCAGAATCTGAACTCGTTGAAGAAGTCAGTAAGCGGACGCCGTTCGAAGTGAACGGCGACATTCAGGTTCTTAACGCGGAGCTTGAACGCGAGGTCCAAACTGGAGTTTCTGATTGGGGTATCGATATCCTCGAGGCCCGACTGCAAACTCCGGATTTCTCGCACGACGTCAGCAAGGCTCTCTCCAACATTGCCACCAACCGCGCCGAAGCACAGGCAACTGCTGCTAAGGCGCAAGGTGAGCAACAACGTCTGATCCTTGAAGGCGAGGGTCAGGCTCAAGCCCGCGAAAGGCTGGCAACCGCTCGACAAGCTGAAATCGCCGCAGAAGGCAAAGGCCTCAAAGAAGCAGCTGATGCTTTGGAAATGCCCGGCGCCGACTACTACGCGGGCGAGATCGTCAAAACCGCTGTCGGTGAAGGTGACCTGATCATCGGCACTGACGGCATATCCCAAATCGCCGGCCTCGGAAAATATATCTTCAAAGGCAAAAACGGAAAGGACAACACCTGATGAGCATAAATGGCTCAGTGGTTGGTACGGTTGTCATCGTTCTCATCTGCATCGTTGCAGCGGGCGCGCTGATTCTAACCAGATGGAGGCCCGCACGGGGTATCCGTCTGCCGCGTATCAACTTCAGGGGAATGTTTGGTGGCGGAGGCGGGCATGCGCCCGCAGCTGCTGCTCACGCCCCTGCCGCGCATGGTCATGGTGGACACGCGCCTTCTCCAGGCAACTGGGGTATGGTCGCCGTCCTCCTAGGCCTTGCGATACTGCTCGCCGCAATCGGTATCCTTTCGGGGAGATCGCCTTCCGTCGAGTCTATCGGCACCGTGGTCAAGAACGGCTGGTTCTGGATCCTACTTTCTTTCATCGTCCTGTTCGTGACCGCCTCGCTGATGCCCTCGGGCAAAGGTACGGCTTACACGCTCCTGGCGGTGATTGGGTTTCTCCTGCTTCTCGCCGCGGGAAGCACCGTGCAGGTGGCCGTTTCAGATACACAATCTGAGCATGCCGCACAGCAGACTGAACCTCCCATGAGCGATGCGTCGACCATGGGCCTGCATTGCCAAGGCGAAGGCGTACCTCTCAAGGAACTCGTTCCTGGAGAAGCTATCACCGTCTATCTGCCGGACTTTAAGGGAATTGAAAACTTCCCGAACGTCCGTAGCGGCCTCATCAGTCTTTGTTCCTTCAGTGACGAGACTCTGTGCGCAAGCCCAGATAACCCGCTGAAGCTCAGTTCTGAGCTCAGGGCCGTTAAGAATATTTCGGACCACAACATCAAGTATTCCTGCACCTATCATCCGTCGTAAGTACGCCGGACCAAAACAAGAGTCGCCCCTGTCTTCGGACACGGGCGACTTTCTTTTATCCAGCACCAACCGTAGCTTTCATAATCGCGATAATAGAGTTGGCAGCAAATATAATAGCGAGCCCCACAAGTCCCCAGATCATGTGCATCTTTCCATCGCTTCGTTTCTCTTCGTCTGCTGAGTTAGCAACGAACTGAAAGATTCCCCACAAGAACAGCACGAACGCTGCGAGACTAATAAGCGTAATAATCGGATAGAGGATAGCGTTCGAGAACTTCTCAATCATAGGAGAGAGTATGCTTGTGGTTGCTTGATTCATTCCCTAATACTAACAGAACCCCGCGCCAAGAGCGCGGGGTTCTGCGTGGAGAAATCTAACGTGCTAGCGAGTTGTTGGTGCTACAGGAAGCTCGCTTCCGCGTGGACTGTTGTTATCAAGCTTAACGGTTCCGGTAAGGATGTTAACGAGTCCCCAAACAGATGCCATAACGAAGAATCCAATAAGGCCGTAGAGCATGAGGCTCTTTCCCTTGCCCTGCTTCTCTTCGTCAGAAGCTCCTGCAATGAAGTAGAGGAATACTCCCCAAATAAACACGATGAATGCGAGTGCGAATACGAGAGGCACTGCAACCGTGTTAATGAGGTTGATAACAAAAGCCGCGAGGCTTTGAACGCTAGTAACCGTCTGCGCGGACGCAAGAGCGGGGAAAAGGAGTGCAGCACCGATGTAACCAATTTTCTTCATAGTAATGATAGGTAGTAAGTACTTCTTTAGAATAGACCGGAATGGAAACGCGTCAATAGACCTCTAGCGACTATGGGGAAAAGATTTTACCCCTCCGCGTAGTCGAAATCAGAGGTACAAGGTGCTCCATCAAATGTTGGGATGCAGGGACGATTCTGTGAACCGAACCCGAATGTGTTAACGAGCAAGTTAACAAGTCCCCATAGAGAAATCATAACGGCAAATCCGATGATACCGAATGTGATGAACTTAACGCCGTCTGCACGCTTCTCTTCGTTAGCAGCACCTGCGATGAAATAATTGAAAACTCCGAAAAGGAAGACAATGAATGCAACCGCAAAGATTAATGGAACGAGTACGCGGTTAAGGAACGATACAAAGGAGGTGATGAGCGAACTTACGTTCGTTGCATCAATCTTTTGCGCGAACGTAACAAGCGGCATGGAGACAAGGAGTGCGAGTGCGCCTAAGCGGTAGAAGTTCTTCATATAAGGACAGACTAGCAGGGATATGGTCTTGAACAAGCTGTTATGCACCTGAGCCGGCTACTGCACCCGCAAAACTGCTTACCAGGAGGTTCACAAGCCCCCAGACCGAGAACATCACGAAGAACGCGATAACCCCCCAAAGCATCAGATTCTTGCCCTTTGCGCGACCCTCCTCGCTTTGATCCAAGAAGAAGAATTGCACCATACCGATTAAGAAGGCTATAAATGTAAGCGCGTATATGAGCGGGACGACGCTGTTACTTACGAAAGGCACTATCACTTTGTATACCAAGCGTGCAAAAGTATTATTTACCTTTCCTGTTGAAACCACCTCGCTAACCTCGCAGTTATTGTTAAAACTACAATCGCTTACGCAGCGATAGCCGCCTTCATAAAAACGACAAGAGGTGCCATCAGGACAAGCACTTACGCACGTCTCAGCTGCTTGAACACTTGGTAGGTTCGGAAAGGCGAAAACACCCAGAAGGAGTATCGATAGACCAAAAAAACGCAGACTCATAGAGTATTTGCTGTTGCTTGGATAACAGCACTAATCGCCTGGGCTCCAAGGAGAATAAGTCCGCCGATAACAGTCCAGATGAGCATGGAACGTGCATTCTTAAGCTCTTCCGCATTTCCCTGCGCGAGCACGAATTTAAACCCGGTGTATACCAGCATAAGTACTAGGACAATAGTACCTATCTCAATAACCGCGCTCAGAATAACGTTCAACAAGTCGTTGAGATTATTAATATTCTTAAGCGGATTCTGTAAACCTGTTGATGGTCCAGGATTAACCGAGTCAATCTCTTTATTTCCTGGATTCACTGAGTCCACCTCAGCTGCAGCGAAGAAAGGTACTGAGAATGTAGTTGCCAGAAGAAAGATAAATAGAATTCGATACATAGTGTTAGTGGAGTGCGGCATCAATACTTTCGCTTGCGGACAGCAGCGCCTCATGCACTTGCTGGCGTCCGCTCGTTATGTTTCCAATCATAGCAGCGAAGACACTATCGGTTTGTGGAGGTGCTGGGGACAGCCACACCTTTGCAACCAGCACTTCTGGATAAAAGACCGGTTCATAAAGATCGTCTAGCGAAGGCGTGAGCGCTGAGCGAAGAGCAGGAGCCATGCCAAGCGCACGAGCAACACCAGGAGCGATTGCTTTTCCAGTTAGTCCTGAGGCAACACGATACGCGCCGGTTGCATTTCGAGCAGTCTTTGGAATTACAAAAGCGTACACGCGTCCATACGTAGTGCGTGTGGCTGCGGTTGAAGGTTGTGGCACTACGCTCATATCAAAATCAAGATTCGGGTTCGCAGCTTTGAGTGAGTTGCGTTCTGATGCGTAGCCGAAGTAGAGCGCCAGGTCTCCTGAGAGAAAGGCTTGTCTCGCATCTGGGAGCGAACGATTCCAGGAATACACGGTTTTTGCAGGATTAGAAAACTCAGTATAGAAGCGAATAGCTGATTCGCTTCCACTGGTGCCGAAGTTTCCGTCTGTTTGTTTTGAGAGGGTTGAATACACTCCTCCTCCAGCGTCTCTGCTTGTTATGGCAGCTCCAGCTTGAAGAAGAAGGAGCGAGAGGATAGCCCGAGAGTTCCCTCCGTTCTCATAACTTCCAAACGAAACGAGACTGCGCGTTATGGTCTGGCCATTCGTTTGCTGCACGATACGAGGTGCAAGACCCATAACCGCTTCCCAGGTCTGAGGAGGCTCAGCAACACCGCTGGCAGACAATATAGAGCGGTTGTAGTACATAACAAGCGGATCAATAGCGAATGGAATGCCGTAGCTTCCCGCACTGGTTAGATATATTTCTGAAACCGGAAGGAAAGAATCCTTGAAGGTACGTTCTGAGATGGTGGAGAGCGGTATGGGAGAAAGCTTGTTCTCTTCTTGAGCTAACTGCTCTTGCGATATAAGAAGGAGGTCGGGACCGTTGCCTGAAGCAATGGCATCTGCAACCTCCCCATCGAAGTTCGAGATTGATTTCTCTACGTACGAAACGGTTGCATATTCCTGATGGTCACGTCTGAGTTCGCTTAGTTGTACTTGGAGCACTTCTTCTGGAAGCGTTCCCCAAATAGTAACGGCACCTAGTGGCTTTACGCTTGTACCGAAACCTTTGAAGGTTGCAAAGAGAACAAGGCCGATAACCGCAAGAAAGCCGAAGACGGAGAGAAGGATAATCTGAAAGGGTCGTTGGGTTTGCATAGAAAGTTACGGAGCTGTAAACACAATACTATAGTGGTGTGGGCCTGCACGGAAATCTTTAACCTTATGGAAGCCCCCTGTAATAAAAAGTTCTTCAGCAACATGCTCGGGTACCACGCGATGCGGAAGCGGACCCATACCTCCATATGCTCCTGCCCAATCTATAACAAGTAACCGTCCTCCCGGCTTTAAGATGCGTTTGATTTCTGCAATTGCTTCCTGTTGGTGATCAAGTTGAAAGAGCGTGTTCGAAAGAATAACCACATCAAGTGCGTGGTCTTTGAGCTTCGTACCTCCTGCTGTCTCGAAGTTCCCCCAAACGGTTTCGATATTCTTGAATCCGCGCTGCTGTGCGAGATCTCGAATATGCTTAAGAATATCTTCTTGGATATCAACGGCATACACGCGTCCCTCGTCTCCAACCATAGCGGCTGCAGCAACAGCGTAGTGTCCAGACCCAGCACCCAGGTCTCCCACTTTCATACCTTCTTTAAGACCCAGCTGCAGAACATTGCTCTGCGGGTTAGAGAAATTCATTACTATAAAAATAGCACGGGCCACGCGATGCGCAGCCCGTGTTGGGGACGAAATACGTATTCTAGGATTCAATGCGGTTTCCTTCTGAGTCTGCGACCCACCCCTCCTTGACGCTCTTGGCCACCTTGAGTGCTTGAACTCGATCGGGGTAGTCAGCAACGACTCGCTTTTCCCCGGCAACCACCCTGTACATGCCCTCGGGAGCTTTTAGCTCGTGACGCATAGGCGTCCTTCTAATAACAGTCATTGGCTTACTCCTTGCTGCCCGGGTGTGATATACACCGGGAACTTCTTGCTGTCTACAGTTACAGATAAAGAATCGACCCCAACATGCGTGAGCAGGCTGAGGTCGAGATTGGGTAACCGAAACGTCTTAGTGCGGTTGCTGCGGTCCGGGTTCTCCTTCTCTAAAACCAACTATTATTACGCGACCCTGTGGCGGAGCTTTGACATAGCCCATAGTCCAGTCCGGCGCAACATAGCATCCGCGTTCTTCCTTGCCGTCCGGAAGTTCCTTGCACATTTCAGCCTGAAACAGCGCGAATGTGATTTGGTGAAGCAGCGCTGATTCGCAATAGAGGTCACGAAGGCTTACGGCAGGCGCTCCGTCACTGTTGCGCTCTGCCTCATCGATCTTTACTCCCACGTCGGCAGCTATCTTTGAGTAGCGAGCTGCAAGCGTAATCAGCTGCTTAATGCCCGTTGTGGCGGGACCGACAGGTGTTATCTCGCAATCTGCGGGTGGCATACTGTCAATAGGTATGTAGTCCTCGGGTTTAATCGAGGCAAGATCCGCAAGGATTCGATTGAGCACATGGCTCGAAGTCGTGATGTCAGACATTCAAGTTCCCCAAAATAGAAAATTGCAGGCACAGTTACAGCCTGCAATTACTATATAATATAAATATTTCTTGTCTAGAGCGCGACCATCGACGCGATACTGTCTCCCTCGCGCATCTTCATGATGCGTACCCCCTGTGTGGCACGTGAGAGCGAAGGAATCTCTCCAGCTGAACAGCGGATAACCTGTCCTTTCTTAGAAATAACAACGATTTCCTCTTCCTCGCCTTCAATACCAAGAAGCACCTTGGCACCGATAATCTTTCCGGTCTTTGGCGTAACCTCGGCAGTCTTAATACCTGAGCCTCCACGTCCCTGTACTTTGTATTCGCTAAGAGGTGTCTTCTTGCCGTATCCCTTATCCATAATAACGAGGAGGTCTGCCTTCTTAACACCTGCCGGCACTACTTCAGCAGAAACGATGAAGTCACCTTTCTTAACGGTCATACCGCGCACTCCAGCTGCGGTGCGGCCCATGGCGCGTACTTCGCCTTCGTCAAAGCGGATACTCTGTCCTTCAGACGTAACTATAGAAATGCTTTCTCCTTCAGAAGCGAGGTGTGCGGACACGAGACGGTCTTTGCCCTTAAGGGCGATAGCGATGATGCCGGAGCGGCGTACATCAGAGAAGCTCTTCGCTTCAACCTTCTTAACAACACCCTCGTCTGTAACAAGGAAGACGGACATCGCGTCGCGTGCGGCTCCCTTAGGTATCGCGAGTACGCTCGTTACCTTCTCTTCGCCTCCAAGCTGCAAGAAGTTCATGATGCTCTTGCCCTTCGTTGCTTTCTTTCCTTCAGGAAGCTCGTACATCTTGAGCTGGAATGCTTTGCCTTGGTCTGTGAAGAAGAGGAGCTCGGAGTGTGCTGAAGCTTTGAGGAAGTGCGTAACCACATCTTCTTCCTTGGTAGACATGTCTATAACACCCACGCCTCCACGCTTCTGAACTTTGTACTCGTCTGGGTTCGTACGCTTTACGTAGCCGCCTGCAGTGAGCACGAGTACAGACTCTTCGTCTGGTACGAGGTCTTCTACAGAAATATTCTTTACGCCTCCCTTAACAATCTTGGTACGCCTGTCGTCTCCATACTTGTCTCGTACATCAACGAGCTCTGCGCGTACAACGGTAAGGATGTTCTTCTCGGAAGAAAGGATCTTCTTGAGGCGCGCGATTATGATCTGGAGTTCTTTGAGTTCGTCCTCAATCTTCTGGCGCTCAAGGCCTGCAAGCGTCTGGAGACGCATCGCAAGAATGGCTGCCGTTTGAATTGGTGTGAACGCAAACTTCTTTATGAGCGCTTCGGACGCGGTTGGTACGTCTTTGGATGCGCGGATTATCTTAATAACCTCATCGATGTGATCGAGCGCTTTAGAAAGTCCGAGGAGAATGTGTTCGCGTTCTTCTGCTTTGCGAAGTTCGTACTCGGTTCGCTTACGCACCACAATCTTTCTATGGGCAATAAAGCTTTCAAGCATGCCCTTAAGAGAAAGGGTCTGCGGTACGCCATCAACAAGCGCGAGCATGTTGTAGTGGAAGGTGCTCTCGAGTTCGGTGTACTTATATAGGTTGTTGAGAACGGCCTGAGGGTGCGCCGTTCCTTTAAGCTCAACGACCACGCGAATGTCGCTGGTTGATTCGTCTCTAAGATCCTTGATGCCTTCAAGCTTCTTGTCTCGTACGAGGTCTGCGATGCGGGTTATAAGGTCTGCTTTGTTAACGCGGAAAGGAATGGAGGTAATAACAATGTTAGTTCCCTTCTTCTCTTCAATTATTTCAGCCTCTCCACGAACCACAACGCCGCCACGTCCGGTTGCGTATGCTTGTTTGATATCTGTCTGGTTAAACGCGATGCCTCCCATTGGGAAGTCTGGACCCTTCACGTATTCAAGAAGATCTTCGGTTGTTGCTTCAGGCTCATCTATGAGACGAGTTGTTGCGTCAACAACTTCGCGCAAGTTGTGCGGAGGAATGTTGGTGGCCATACCGACAGCAATACCAAGTGCGCCATTCAAAAGAAGGTTAGGAGCAGCAGCTGGAAGCACGGTTGGTTCCTGTTTAGATCCGTCGAAGTTAGGTGCCCATAGGACGGTTTCCTTTTCGAGGTCTCGGAGCATTTCGTCTGCCAGGCGAGACATCTTAGCTTCGGTGTACCTGTATGCAGCGGCTGGGTCTCCGTCGATAGAACCAAAGTTTCCCTGTCCAGAGACAAGCGGATAGCGGGTTGAGAAGTCCTGCGCGAGCTTAACCATCGCATCGTACACGGAAGCGTCTCCGTGCGGGTGATAGGAACCGAGCACCTCTCCGACAACGGTAGCTGACTTACGGAACTTGGCCGTAGGAGTGAGGCCGGTCTGGCGCATCGCGTAGAGAATGCGGCGGTGCACAGGCTTGAGTCCGTCACGCACATCAGGAAGCGCGCGCGAAGTTATAACCGTCATGGCGTAGTCGATGTACGACTGACGCATCTCAGACGTAATCGACTGATTGATGATGTTTATGCGCGGAGTCTCTTCAGGAGCCGGTACTACTTCTTTCTTAGCCATACAAATTAAAACGGTATCACCGTGCGGGTGTCTTCTTTAGTATCAAAAGTCGAAGTCTCTTTCACATCAACCACGGTTAGCGTTGGTTTTGTTGAAGTTGCACCAACCGCAGCGCCCGCGGCTCCAAGAAGCTGAGAGAACCCGGTCTTCGTTTCTGTGTATGCCTGCTTCACATCGCTTCCCGTTCCTGTGTTTGAAGCAACCTGTGTTGGAGCAAGCGTAAGAGCGCCTGAGCTTGCCATAGCAGCAGCCCATCCAATAGCAACGAGACCTGTGAGAAGGCCTGATGTAGCAATGGCAATACGATGCCTGACATGGTCTGGCTTTTCTCGTAGACGATCGATGTGATGGACTAGGGTAGCCATACTAGTTAGGGAGTTATCACTATGATAGCACCGTCCTTTTCTGCAGCATCCTTCTTCTTAAGAGTGAGCTTGTCCAACCTCTCTTCCTTGCCGCTGCCCTCCTCCTTTATAAAGGCTTCGAGTGCCTTTGGTTCCCCCATCCCATTCCAATGCATTGGGATGATGATCTTAGGCTCGAGGGACACCGCAAGCTTTGCCGCTTCCGCTGCGTTGAGCACCCCGTCGCCCCCAACCGGGACGAACAAGATGTCGATCTCATCAATTGCTTCGCGCGCCTCATGTGACAATACGGTATCAGAAAGCGCGCCTAGGTGCACGAGTGTCATTCCTTCGAGAGTAACGGCGTATACCGTGTTAACCGCATCGAGTTTTGCGAGCTCTCCTTTCTTAGTAGCGAGGCCGTACTGGCTCTTCGTTAGGAAGCCCTGGATAGTTACGCCTGAGTGCTCGTATTCGCCAGGGCCAATAATAGCGAACGGTTCCTTTCCTCCGAAAGAAACCTCATCCACGCCGTTCATATCTGGATGGTTGCGGGTTACGAGCGCAATGTCTGCTCCAAAGCGCACAGCAGGAAGAGTCCCGCCTTTAGAGATGGGATCGAATACGAGGGTTAGGTCCCCGAACGTAACTTTGAAGCATTGCCCGCCGTGGTGGGTGATGACCATTACATGAATTATACCCTGAACACTGTGCACAGGCGAGTCCTTGCAGCTTCATGAAGTAGGCATAGAGTAGAGAGGTTCGAGGTGCCTTATACAGGAAGACCTCAACACGTATCGAAGGGACATCCTGTCTTTTCGAGCAACTGGAGCCAGACCATGAACAGACCACCGCCGTCCGTGAGCGCCGTCGCTCAAGCCCCTGCCGCACCGAGCATCTCCGCCCTGGCCGCTGACCGCGCCACCGAGCACCCCGACGTCGACCGCGGCCGCCACGCTGGGCACATCGCCGGCGGCTAGCCTCCACTCCTGGATGATCTAGCCGCATCAAAGGACTCTGTGGTGCGACGTGTGAGGCCTCGCACCACAGAGTCTGGATCTCTTCATTCTTCTACTCCAACCACTATCTAGCTCTGCTACGATACACAACGCCACGCTTCCCCAAGCGCGGCTTTTTCATTTTATTGACCCGACCCTAAACCCGTGTTAATCTACTCCCATCGCGTCTTCGGGCGCGCTGTTTATTTCACAACAGAATATAAATCTGAAGAGGGACGTTTACGCATGAGCGGATACAGTCAACAGCAAAAACAAATGCAGCCTCTCCCGGACAAGGTGCGGGAACAACCCGTCACCGGTCACGGCAGCAAGGGCGCCGGCGTTCACCCGCAGCCGCATCAAGGCACCGCGGGTCGTTCCATCCGCTAAGGCGGGGATCTAGACCAAAATATCGGTCTAGCTAGTCTGGCTTCGCGCCTGCTAGATACCGGGAGGAGCAAGCAATTGCTTCTCCCGAAGACCGCCAACAGCAAAAGGGATGGACTACATGTTTAAAGACCTTCCACAGCAACGGCCGCAAGACTTTCCGCTTCCGAGAAGCGCCAAGCAGCCGCAACACCAAGGCAAGCTTCTGGAACCCAAGAAGAAAACGGGGAGCCAATGATTTGGCTCCCCGGACTACCCTCTTCAGATTAGCTCTTTCACAAAGTCCACCACGGTGGGCTTTTGTTATATAGCCTATTTACTTACTTTCTTAGCCTTTTAACCCATATACCTATTGACATTTGATATCTAAAGTGCTATCGTTCATTCCAGAGAAAGGCTCGCGACCCGCGACCCTCTACCTTGATATTTAGGAGAGACATGAGTGAATAAGTCCCAAACCGAAGCTCGCCCCAATCTTGCTGACGCTCTCCAAGGAGAGGCCGTGATGCCCCCGCTCTGCTTCCGCATGAACGGTACGGGCAAGCTGGAAGAAGGCATCGAGCTTGAGATGAGCCACCCGCTTCTGTCAGTCGGCAAGATGGCCCTGTTCTTCAACAACGCGTCCTACGTGTTGCGGAATCTGAACAACGGCTGTCTCTATCAGCCGCAACCCGAGAAGAACACCGGCCTCGTTCGGCGCGCCGTGGTCGAATGGAAGGAACTGGAGGGCAAAAAGCCCTTTCCGCTCCTCACTCGTCCGCAAGGCCAGACCGAAAACCTGTTGGCCCACGTGTGCGCCAACATGGAACTGCCCGTCGGCGCTCAGCTGAAGGAACGGTTCTATGCCGGCATCATCACCACGGCCAGCGTCATCGGCACCGATAAGCTCGGTCGCGAAATGCTCCTTTCCTTCGGGAAGGGCGACATCGCGGACGTGTTCTACAAGGACGGCAGCGTGAAGCGCGTCGTTCGCGAGAACGATGCTCTGGTCGTCGACGTCCTCACCATCGAGGACCAAGCCGACCTGCGCATCGACCGCGTGCGGAACGAACTCACCGCCCTCGAAAAGATGCCAGTCGGTGACGAACGCGCCAAGATGGAGGACGGCCTCTACCATGAGGTCATCACCATCCTGACCATCGGCGGCAAGCGCTCCAGCTACATCTTGAAGTCGGCCTTCGACTTCCTCGATGACGCCTGCGACGAGAGCAAGCTGCGCGCCGGCGTTCGCGCCCGTGCGCTCGATATGCTTCGGCAGATCGACCCGGCCTATGCGCTGCGCTTCGGCATCAGCACACAGGCTGGCGGCCCTTCCAAGCGTGGGTCCGGTGATTTCACCACTGCCTCCGTGCCGTCTTCGGACAGCATGGTCCGCAAGGGTCCACCGGCGGCTCGAAAGGCCAAACTGGCTGAACGCGCCAACCGCGACCGCGAAGCTCGTTCGCGCATGGCTGGCTCCTCGGGAGGCGGCAAGCAGGACAAGGGCGGTAACAAGAAGAAGGGCAAGTAATAGCCCCTCCTAAATACAATATCCACTGAACCTTATAAGGCCCTCGACGTATCGAGGGCCTTAATCTTTATCTACATATGCTACGTCCCCTACAGATCCTTGAGTCCAGGCATCAAGGGCGCTCAACTTCAACATTGGGCGCCTTTTCTTTTACTTAAAATTAGAACATATCCACAGGCTCTTGACAATTCATGAAGCTCGTGATAATTTCCTCTCACCGACTGCTTGAGGCGCGAGCTTTAAGAAGGGACGGTACGAACCTCGAAGGAGACGACCCATGAAAAGGCTCCATCTCATCGGCGCGATAGCGGCGATGTCTTGTCTGACGACGGCGCGCGACGCCGCAATGGCCGGCAGCGACAGGGTGCATTCCAAGACGACGACCGACGACGGCACCGCCATGACCAGTATCAGCAACGGCATCGGCAACACCGGCGGCGCGGGCGGCCACATCACCGGCCATGACCCCTATGTGAACCTGACCTCCATCGCGCATCCGCTCGACGAACTCGGCCGCGGCGCCGACTCGGCCGATCCGGACATCACCGTCCTGCTGAACTAGAACCTGGTCGCCGACGGCTCTGTCTGAGTCATCTCAGACAGAGCCAGGCAAAAGTCCTCAAGGCAAAGCCTCGAGGCACGGGCGCACGATTTCTTCGGATCTCGTGCGCCCTTTCTCTTTACCTATATATGTGCTACAAATCCCCTATCGCGAGCGCGTATATAAGCCGCGAGAGGGCTATCCCTGGGAGCGCAAGCAAACAGTACCCTCCGCACACAACGCGCCGCACTTTTTAATTCATGCCTGAAGAAACCGCTTCCCCGGAGGCGCTTGAGGAGCGTAAGCCCTCAGCTCCGGTAAGCACTATTACAATTGAACCCGGCCATCCAATGGCGGGGATGATTGACGCTATCGTCACTCCTCCTCGTGTTGGAGACTTGGTTGAAGGAACCATAATCGAGCTCGTCCGCGGACGTCTCTATGTAGACCTTCCTCCATTTGGTACGGGTATTATCTACGGCCGCGAGTATCTCAACGCTGCAGACGTGCTTCGCAAGGCAAACCCTGGAGACACCATAACCGCAAAGGTTGTGGACGTTGCTGGTATCGAAGGATACATCGAGCTTTCCCTTAAGGAGGCTCGCCAGGCAGCTATCTGGGGCGAGGCTGAGCAGGCTATCGTTGCACAGACCATCTACAACATTCCTGTTGAAGAAGCCAACAAGGGCGGTCTTATCCTTTCATGGCAGGGCATCCAGGGATTCCTTCCTGCATCCCAGCTTTCAAAGGACCACTACCCACGTGTTCCTGAGGGAGACAAGGACAAGATCTTCTCTGAACTTCAGAAGCTTGCCGGCGTATCTCTCGCCGTTCGCATCATCACAGCCGATCCTAAGGAAGGAAAGCTTATCTTCTCTGAGCGTGTTGGAGACGAGGAGCAGGAGAAGGCAAACCTCGTAGACAAGTACCAGGTTGGCGATGTTGTTGAGGGAGAAGTTACAGGAGCTGTAGACTTCGGTGTCTTTGTGAAGCTTGAGACCGGACTTGAAGGACTCGTACACATCTCAGAGCTCGATTGGGGACTCGTTGAAGACCCACGCGTACTCTTCAAGGTTGGCGACGCCGTTAAGGTTAAGGTTATTGAAGTTAAGGACGGAAAGATCTCTCTTTCTATCAAGGC
The DNA here is from genome assembly GCA_028286615.1 of Parcubacteria group bacterium. GTDB lineage: Bacteria > Patescibacteriota > Minisyncoccia > Phycocordibacterales > Phycocordibacteraceae > C7867-001. The sequence continues at coordinate 174,182 of JAQBRG010000003.1, forward strand.
ACTCAAGGAGAACCCTTGGAAGACCGCTTCAGACCGTTACAAGAAGGGTATGGATGTTACCGGCGTTATCATCAAGTACAACAAGCACGGTGCACTCGCTTCTATTGAAGAAGGCGTTGCCGGTCTCGTACACATCAGCGAGTTCGCTACTCCAGCAGAACTCCGCGAGACACTTGAACTTGGAAAGACGTATCCGTTCAGCATTACCCTCTTCGAACCAAAGGACCAGCGCATGACGCTCTCCATGATTGAGAAGAAGAAATAAGGAAGACAGATAAAAGAAACCCCCGACTTGGTCGGGGGTTTCTTTTATTTCGCAGTGTTCGCTTCGAGCATCGCTTTCTCTATCCCGTCTGTTACGAAATACCTCGCAGCAACAGCAGCGCGCTTGAGTACCTTCTTAAGCTCAGCCTCTTCAGTTGGTTTGAACTTCCCTATTACGTGATTGATTACCCTGTCTTCTCCCGAAACCTTCTTAACTTTTCCTTTTGCAGTTGCGCCTGAGATGCCAATCTTCATCTGAGCGAATTCCTTGGTCTTGAGAGTGCGCATAACGCTTTCGATACCTTTGTGTCCTCCGCTACCTCGTCCAAAGGTTGTCATCTTGATAGTACCGAGAGGAAGATCTAGTTCGTCTCGGATAATAAGAAGTTTCTTAGCGGCTGGCTTGCTGCGCACAAGTGCTGCTGCGGATGTGCCCGAGTGGTTCATATATACCTCGGGAAGTACGATACTAACCTTCTCTCCTCCTATAGTTCCTTCTGCAACAAGTGCTTGAGCCGTCTTCTTAAGTTTGAAATCTGTAAATCCTTCTTCTGAAGCCAGGAGTTCTGCAACCATGCGCCCAGCGTTATGCCGGGTTTTTGCGTATTCGCCTCCGGGATTCCCAAGACCCATGATTACGTATGCCATTAGAAAGATTGTATCAGGTTTAAGAAAAAGGATTTGACTAGAGAGTATGGGAGCGTATAATTCTTATACAAATGCCGAGAGGCATCGGAGACTTCTGGCGCGAGCTGGGAGATCGCAAGCCAACGAAGGTCACGTACCGTCGTTGGCCAAAATAGCAACAAGCCCCTGTTATGCAGGGGCTTGTTGGTTAAAATAAAAGTCTTTTGATTCTTTCTTTCATTAAGGAGAAGTCTGGCCGATTCATCTTTCCTATGTAGCGGTTAAATCTCTTCGTGCTTATTAAGTGCACATGAGTTATTAAAGCCACCCATTTATCACCTTTATTTTCAAATAAAAAATAATAAGGGAGATCTTTAAAGGTTGAGGTTGTGGGTACGATGAGTGCCAGACCTTTTCCAAACGTTTTGAGCACAATTATTGGCCTTTCGTATAAGGCTTTCTTACCGTCTTGCTCGTCGCCTATATTTAAGCCTACTGAGCACCACCATATATCTCGCTCATACACGATCAACTCAGATTTTTCTTCTTCTATTCTTTTCTTCTGCTCATTCCACGCATCAAAATCCTTTTGCATTGCACTAACCTACAATATTGCGATATGAACAAGATGGTCGCGTAATAAGAAAAAGTTGACGCGCCGAAAGAGAGGAATACAATGAGCGGTAATGCGAACCTTGCGAGAGATACTTTCATTCGTCATCCTCGCCGTCATCATTGTTGTTCCTATCCGTTTGTTCATCGCTCAACCATTCGTTGTTGAAGGTGAAAGCATGCATCCTACGTTTGAAAGCGCTGACTATCTCATCGTTGACGAACTCTCCTACCATCTCCACGCACCGCAACGCGGCGACGTTATTGTTTTTAGATATCCAAACGATCCGAAAGTGTTTTACATAAAGCGCATCATCGGTCTTCCTGGAGAAACCGTGAGTGTTAAGGATGGGAAGACAACTGTTAAGAAAGTTGATGGTACTGAAATCGCACTTGATGAGCCGTACGTAGTCTCTGAAGACGCCACATACACCAACGACAGCGTTCTTGGTGCAGACCAGTACTTTGTTATGGGAGACAACCGTCCTCGCAGCTCAGATTCTCGTATCTGGGGACCACTCCCTAAGAAAGATATTGTAGGTCGTGCTTTCATACGCCTTCTTCCTGCAGGATCAATAGGTATTCTTCCCGGAAGAATCGAACTACCACAATGAGTACAACCGCCTCCGTACCTGCCGGCGTACGGCCAGACGAACTTTTGAAGCGTGCGCACGCTATCGGCAACTATTACGGCTTCACGCCGCTTTCAGTCCTTGCTGCAAAACAGAAAGGGCATGGTGCTCGCGCTCCCTATCCTGAGAACATGGGACTGGACGCGCTGGATCCTGTTGCCCGCGAAGTTGTTACACTTCTCAAGCAAGTGCGAGACATGGGTCTAGCTCCTTCTAAAGAGCGCCCTCTCTTCCTTTGGCACTCTAATGCTGCATACGGACGTCCTGCACCTAAGCAGATAATTATCCAGTTCCATATTCTTGGTGTAGAGCATGCTATAGCTGACGCGGTACTTATTCGTGCAGTTCGGGCACTAACCATGGACTTCGCAAAAGGCGACGTACGCTTACGTGTGAACAGTATGGGAGACAAAGAGACTCGTGGACGTTTCGCACGTGAACTTGGCACCTTCTTCAGAAAGCATGGAGCAACTCTTCCTGCAGACTGCGTTTCTTGCGCACGCACCGACGTGTTCCAGGCAGCGGAGCTTCTTGTATCAAACAAGGATGCAGAACTCCCTTCTCCAACAGACCATCTTTCTGAAGCCAGCCGCAAACATTTTGAGAATGTTCTTGAATACCTTGAAGAGACCGAGACTCCGTACGAACTTTCTCCAGATCTCCTTTCTCGCGGTACCGCGTGGAGCGAAACCTGCTTTGAGATAACAGGCAACAGCGGAGCGCTTCCATTTCATGCATGGGGTTCACGATATTCAGAACTTGCTCGTCCTTTCTGGAAGAGTCCAGGAACGTCTATTGGTGCGGTTATTCGTATCCAGACTGAAGGACGCGAGACTATCGCTCCTATTAAAGAACGTACGAATCCTCGTTTCGTATTCGTACACATTGGAGACGAAGCAAAGCGCGAGAGTATGAAGATGGCAGACGATCTCCGTCGTGCACGTATTCCTATGACCCAAGCAATTGGCATCGCCTCTCTTACCGAACAGATGCGTCTTGTTGATGAGACCGATCCTCCATACCTGCTTATTATGGGTCGCAAGGAAGCTCTAGACCGCTCCGTTATTCTTCGTGAGCGCGCTACTTACACCGAGTCTGTTATTCCTCTTGATTCTCTTATAGATAGATTGAAGATGGTTGCGTAAAGCTTTGCTGCAAAGCAGGATTGACATATCAAACATTAAAATGTATGGTGCGTTTTAGGAATTCACTGGCTGAAGGAGTCTTTTGTTATGTTCGCGATAAAGAGTATCGATCGTGATACCGGCCTTAACGGTTCGGTATATGTCTTCGCCTGGGCCGGGTTGCTGTTTTGGGGCATAGGAGCGGCGCAGTCACATCAAATTTTCGCCAACACCAGCGATTATTTGGCAGGTTATGGCTTTGCGGCTTTCCTTGCTGGCTTCGCCGGCATGACGTTCGCCGCTAACGTCTATGTGAATGACAAGCTCCTCTCGTTCTTCGGAGCCGTAGCGCTTGTCGGGCTATTTATGTGCGCTGCCGGCTTAGGCATGGAAGTCTATCGGAACTCTTAAATACCGCGCCCGAGATTCGTACAGGATCTCGGGCGTTCTCATATTAGTACCTCTGGATTGAAGCTCTTTTACAGAACTTGACAAAAGTGTAACTTATATGTATCTTATAGACAGGGTTAACTTGGATAAGGAGCCATCTATGATGGTTGTTTCCGCAAAGAATCTGAACTCGATCGATTGGGTCGCCATTTTCTTCGGCGTCCTGCTGCTGGCTCTCGCCGGCCTCATCGCCTACGGCACGTTTCCATTGCCAGGTGTGACGGGAATCGATATGGACATCTTCCACGTGATGTTCGGACTCGGTCTCGCCGACATGGGGGTCGCGATCGGCATCCTGCTGCTGCTCTTGGGCACCTGCCGCAAGCAAGCAGCCGAGATGCTCACCGTCCCGCTGCTTCTCATCGCGGCCGGAGGTATGCTGGTTGCAGCTCTCGCCCTCGGACACATCGCCGAGCTGATCTAAGCCAGCACAAGGTCATCGGCAAACGCTCGCGTTCCCCCTCCTGGGACCGCGAGCGTTTTAACATCATTTCTGGACAGAAAACCTATATCTATGCTATTCTCGGCCCTATGAGTAACGCAACACGCGTAGAGGTTCGTCGCGGCAAGAACGAGAGTTCTGCTTCGCTTCTTCGACGTTTTTCCCGCCGCGGCCAGACCTTGGGCCTTGTTCGTGCGCTTCGCAAGATCCGCTACTACAGCCGCACCAAGTCTAAGAACGTGCAGCATGCCCGCGCCATGGTTAAGGGCGAGCGCATCGCTGAATACAACGAGCAGGTTAAGCTCGGCAAGATCGATCCAGCGGCTCGCAAGACCCGCGGCCGAAAGTAAAAGCGCCACTCGGCGCTTTTCGCCTTTTATGTCTACCACTCTCGATACCCGTAACTTAACGCGCCAAAAGGCACCCTCCTTCCCTTTCAAAGAGGCAGCTGAACTCGTACTCCCTGGCTGGGAAGTATCTCTCGCATTCCTTGGAGAGACTCGTGCACAGAATATGAACGTCGCACTTCGAAAGAAGGATTACGTACCAAACGTACTGTCGTATGAGACCGGAAGCAGGTCTGGAGAGATTGTTATTTGTCTTCAAGAAGCGAAAAGACAGTACAAAAAATACGACATGACATACCCTCATTTCGTCGGTTTCTTGTTTATCCACGGTTGTTTGCATTTGAAGGGTACACAACATGGGACTACAATGGAAAGTAAGGAACGAGCATACCTAGCTCGCTTCATCTCTACTCCCAAAAAAACTAATGGCACGACGAATCGCAACAGGCATTGATATCGGAACACACCACACGAAAGTGGTGGTGGTTGAAGAGGTGCACGGTCCTGAAGGAGTCTCTCTCCATATCATCGGTACAGGCCTTGCAGAGACCAAGGGGCTGCGACACGGGTACGTAGTTGATGCGGAGGACGCAGCAGCAAGCGTACGCGCTGCACGCCAGCAGGCAGAACAAACAGCGCACCTCCCCATTAAGAAAGGCTTCCTTGCTATTGGCGGCGTATCCCTCGACGAGGTACGCGCATCAGGGGAAACCATAATCTCTCGTGCAGACCAGGAGATTACCGATCTTGATGTAGACAAGGTTCGTGAAGCAGCACGTCAGGCTGCAAGTCCTCATTTCATAAACCGCACCGTGCTTCACGAGATTCCTCTGGAGTTCCGCGTAGACGGCTCTAAGTCTCTTGGCGAACCAATCGGCATGAGAGGCACACGCCTTGAGGCAGACTTCCTTTTCATAACCTCTCTGTCCCAGCATGTGGATATGTTGGAGCAAGTAACAGAAGCTGCTGACATTGAAGTTATAGACCGCATGGCCTCTCCTCTCGCTGGCTCGTACGTAACGCTCGCAAAGGATCAGAAGATGAAAGGATGCGTACTTGCTAATATCGGAGCCGAGACCGTATCTATCGTTGTGTACGACGAAGGCCTACCTATTTCTATAAAAGTGTTCCCTATTGGCTCAACGCACATAACAGATGATCTCGCGCTTGGTTTCCGTATCTCTCTTGAAGACGCAGAACGATTGAAGCTCGGACGCCTTGGAGGCAGCATGTACCCTCGCAAGAAAGTTGAAGAGATTGTTACCGCACGCTTCCGCACCATGTTCGACCTTATAGACAAGCATCTCAAGCAGATTGGCAGACGCGCGGCTCTTCCTGCCGGCATTATTATTTCTGGAGGCGCTTCAGGCCAAGGAACTATTTCAGATATAGCCAAAGGTTCTCTTAACCTCCCTTCTCGTATTGCAGATCTCCGCCTCTCAACAGATGTGAAGGTGCGTGATGCAACCTGGGCTGTTGCGTATGGTCTAGCTCTCTGGGGTCTTACTGGAGACACTGATACACCTAAGAAGCGGAAGTTCGGAGATGTTCTTTCTTCAGCACAACAGTTTCTTAAACAATTCCTCCCCTAGACAATTTTATAGATTCCTCTAAGTTTACGTTTAGGGAAGAAGAGGAGGACGATATGGGTTTGACCAAGTCTGAGGTGCGCTGCTCAACAGAGATCCGGATCGTGCATCGACCCATCGATGAGATCGAGAAAGATCCCGAGACCCACAGAAGCTACATGCGAACATCGTGTGGACTTTGCGGGAAGTTTATCGGCGACAAGCCGTTAGATATAGTTCGGTAGAGCATGCCGACAAATCGAATTGCTTTGGTATTTGGGGAAACTAACCTCAAATACCAAGGCAATTTTGCTTTTTATACTGAAATCCAGGCATTTTTTAGAACACAAAAGTTAAGTAAGTCAGTATTTGCAAGCTGGAAAGCACTGGTATGATAAGCGTTACGTAGTTTAACGGCCCCCTATATACCCCTTATGTCCAAGCGCGTAGAACCTGAGATCGAAACCTTCGCCCGAATACGGGTTGTTGGTGTGGGCGGTTCCGGATGCAATGCCGTGAATCACATGGTTAATTCGAAGGTTAAAGGTGTTGAGTTCATCGCAGTTAACTCTGACGCACAGGACCTTCATCGTTCTCTCGCCAAGCGCAAGATCCACATCGGCAAGAACCTAACCCGTGGACTCGGTACAGGTATGAACCCCGAGCTCGGCAAGCGTGCAGCTGAAGAGACTCGCCAGGAAATCCAGGAAGCTCTCCAGGGTTCAGACATGGTATTCATCACCTGCGGAATGGGAGGCGGAACCGGAACCGGCGCAGCACCTGTTGTTGCGCGTATCGCAAAAGAGATTGGTGCTCTCACCATCGCTGTTGTTACTCGCCCATTCTCATTCGAAGGTCTTCAGCGCAAAGAGCTCTCTGAGCGCGGACTCGCAGAACTCAAGAAAGAAGTAGACGCGTTCATCGTTATTCCTAACGACAAGCTTCTTTCAATTGTTGAGGCGCAGACAACTGCAAAGACTGCATTCGCTATGGCCGACGAAATTCTTCGCCAGGCTGTTGAAGGTGTGTCTGACATCATCACCACTCCAGGAGAGATCAACACGGACTTCAACGACATCAAGGCCATCATGGAAGGCGCAGGTCCTGCACTCATGGGTATCGGTATTGCAGACGGCGATCGCCGTGCACAGGACGCAGCGGCTCAGGCTGTTAACTCTCCTCTCCTTGATGTATCTATTACGGGAGCCAAGGGCGTACTCTTCGTTGTTGCCGGTTCAGACGATCTCGGTATTCTCGAAGTCCAGGAAGCAGCCAAGGTTGTGTCCGATTCCGTGGACAAGAACGCAAAGGTTATCTTCGGTATCATGCGAGACGACAAACTCAAGAAGGGCCAGGTTCGCATCATCGTTATTGCTACCGGATTCCCCGAGCAAGATGTTGAAGGCGGAATCTCCCAGGCATCAGTTGAGCGTTCTCTCTTTGCCATGCCAGCAGTTGAGCAAGAAGAAACTCGCGGCAAGATTTTTAACGATGTAATGAAGCGTCCAGCTCCAGTTGAAGAAGCACCTCGCGAGGAGGCTGCTGTCCAGGAGCCAGTACGTCGCGAAGAACCAATCGTAACGGCACAACCACAGCGTCGCGATGAACCACCCGCTAAGATAACTCCTCCTGCAGTAGACGAGGACGAAGAAGCTTGGGGAGCAATTCCAAACTTCCTCCGCCGACACAAGAAGTAAGCTTACGTAACATATGCCGAAAATACCCACGACAAGTGGGTATTTTCTTAATGATTTACCTATCAATATTTTATAAGTCTCACAGGGTCTGATGTATTAGTTTCTGTCGTGTTAAGGAGAATGGAAATGGAAACATAACCTTCCTTAGTGTCTGGAAACACAGAAAGAAAAGGAAGTAAATATAAAATCCCTCATTACTGAGAGATGTTATATAGTGCCCGCTTTCTGCGTATAGGACTTTCCTCGGCTGAATAAAGCTTTCGCTTCACGAGCACTGAGACAGTATAGGGAAAGATCCAAAAGTTTTCAAGAGCTGCTTTACTTCTTCTTTTGCTATACTCATAGCCTATGCACGATCTCATAATAATCGGAGGAGGACCGGCCGGCATTGCAGCTGGAGTCTATGCCTCACGTAAGCGTTTAAAGACAGTCGTTCTTGCTGAAGAGGTTGGTGGCCAGAGCACGGTATCTGAGGGTATTGAGAACTGGATAGGTACGGTTTCTATACGTGGCTCAGAGCTCGCAAAATCGCTCCGTACGCACCTTGAGGCCTATAAAGGTGACGTGCTCACACTTGAGGAAGGAGAGCGCGTAGAGAGGCTTGAGAAGGCAGAGGGGGGCTTCACCGCAACCACAGCCAAAGGCCGCACCTTTACGGCCCGCGCTGTCCTTATAGCCTCAGGCGCAGGCCGCCGAAAGCTTGATGTTCCAGGAGCAGATCTCTTCGAGCATAAGGGCGTTACGTACTGCGCATCGTGCGACGGCCCTATATTCGCAGGCCAGGACGTTGCGGTTATCGGAGGCGGGAACGCAGGCTTTGAAAGTGCTGCCCAGCTTCTTGCGTACGCAAAGTCCGTAACCCTTATACATCGACGTTCTACATTCAAGGCAGACGCTATAACCGTACAGAAAGTGCTGGCACACGAGCACGTGTCCGTTCTAACGGATACAGAACCTATTGAAGTTAAGGGAGACAAGTTTACGAGCGGACTTGTTGTACGCGATATAAAAACAGGAGAAGAAAAAGAGCTTCCCGTAACAGGCATCTTCGTTGAAGTTGGTGTTATCCCAAACACACACTTTGCAAAGGAATTGGTGCAGCTTGATGAGGTTGGACGCGTTGTTACAGACCCCAAGAACCAGCACACGAGCGTGGATGGCGTGTGGGCTGCAGGAGACTGTACCGACGAGCTCTACCACCAGAACAACATCGCAGCAGGAGACGCGGTTAAGGCACTTGAAGATATCTATCAATGGCTCATGGCGCATTCTTAGACAGGCATAAAGAAAGACCGCGATCCTCGGGATCGCGGTCTTTCTTATTAACGTGGAGTAGTGCTTACGCAGCCTCTTCCTCGACAGTCTCCGGAGCTGCTTCTTCGGTAGGAGCCTCTACGACTTCCTCACCTTCAACCTTTACTTCATTCTCATCCATGTGTTTGTGGGAGAACGACTCTGTTCAAAAAAACAAAGCCGTCCAAAATTAATTGGCTGGCAAATCCGACCTATATCCGCATTATACCTTCCCAAGCTTAAAATACAATGAAGGAATCATACCCCGTTCATCTGCCAAATGAGGGAGGCGACGTTCCTTGGCCTCCCTTCAAAGGGTAGGTGGTGGTTGTCAAAGAACGGCATACTGTTGCACTCGAGGATGCCACACCTGTCCTGCTCTTTCCATGAGCGAGATATGTCCGCGATTATGAAATCGATACCCGCGATTGGAGCTTTGAGTACTTTTGTAACTTCTTCAAAGAGCGCGACGTTGTCTGGATGCACTTCGTCAGTTACATCAGCAGTTGTGCCCCCTACGCTCCAGTTAATCTTTGGGTGCAGGTTAGCCCACTGCCCATTTTTGAGCACGGTATTGAAATCAAACCCCTGCCACGCGAGCTCTTTCTTTGCCGCATCATCTAGATTTACATGATGGAAATACGGTCCTTGGCGTTGCGGATTCTTATTCTCTTCAGCAGCTAGCTCAGTTACGGTATGCACCCCGTCTCCTATAACGTGCGGCTGGTCTCTACGTAGCGCTGCTGCAAACTTCCCGTCTACCGTCGTTGCCCTGTATACAGGTCCAACAAGTTCTTCTTCAATAACAACGCGGGGAGCAATCTGTTTTGCAATACTAAATCCTCGAGCAAGTTCTGCTTCGTCTTTAATGTGGAGAATGGTGTGGCGAGACCCTGAACCCGAAAAGGGTTTTGCAATAACAGGAGGGGTTACGTTTTTGTATATCCGTAGGGCTGCCTTGAGTGAATCTGCAGTTCCTCCTTTGGCAATTGGAAACCCAAGCTTTCGAAACTTGTCTTTAAGTACCGCTTTGTTGTCCATCCACTCAACACGGTCTATATCCCGAGGAGGCATGGGGATGCCCTCGTAGCAGATAGTGCGGCCGTTCGGGAGACGAGCGAGGAATATATTGCGCGGCAGACCAAAGAGACGAATCTCAGATACTTCAATCCCCCTAGTCTTTGCTTCGTTCCAAAGCATTAGCGCAAGGAGCTGTGTGTGTTCGTCGGGCTCCATAACCCGCTCTGCAACACCCAAGCGTGTAAGGGCGCGGAATATAAGTGGCGTGAGGCGTCGCTCTACCGCATTTCCTATATTCGCGAAAACACGCGATCCAGGGAAACGAATCTGGGGAAACGCAAAAAGTTCGTCCACAAGAATGGACGAGTACGTAAACTGATGGAAGACAGCGTCGCCTCCACATTCTTCGCAAGGAGGGGGTTTAGGAACATTCACGGCCATGATGCTGCCCAGTATAACTTATCCAAGCGGGAGCGTTGCCGCTCCGTCTTTAATTCTATATTCGTTAACAGTGTTATGTGCAAAACGAGTAGGTTCAGGGAGGCGATGCTTGCGCACGCAGCTCCACACAAGCTCAACCGCTTCTTCGAGAGTTATAAGGTGTCCTGGGGAGACAAATATTGGTTTAACTCCACGCTTGGTACGCAGTGCCATCCCAATAACCTCGTTTGTCTTGAGATCTATGAGAGGCGAAGTTGAGCCAGCTTCAGTGTCTGGTCCTTCGTAGAATCCAGTTAGTACACTCTTGGCACATCCAATTGTTGGAATACCGAGTTCAAGTCCAAGGTGTGAAGCGATACCAAGTCTTCGTGGGTGCGCGATACCAACCCCGTCTACAACTAAGACATCTGGTTTAGTTTTCAGTTCTTCCCACGCATCAAGCAGCATGGGGATTTCTCGAAACGAGAGAAGACCTGGTACGTATGGAAAAGGTATGTCTCGCTTAACAACCGCATGATCTAGGAGTTCGAGTGTTGGATATGAGAGCGTAACGAAGCCGGCAAAGCCTTCCTTTGCAAAGCGGTTCATAGATACGTCGCACCCACCTATGAGCACAGGTCTCTTTTTAAGCGGTACGAGACTCACCTTCTCACGCAACTCTTTCTGGAGCGCAACAGCTTCTTTGGGCGTTACGCTCCAAGAGTGAGACATAATCATTGCTCATGGTACCAAATCGCAATGAATCTTTTATGAGCAAGAAAGGGTCTTCTATATGAAAATGTGCGGAGAGGGGGAGATTCGAACTCCCGATACCTTTCGGTATGCCGGTTTTCGAAACCGGTCGTTTCAACCACTCACGCACCCCTCCAGGTAGAGCTATAACTTGAGTATCCTAGCATTTTCGCCTCGGAAAATGTAGGATAGCCAAGTGCTACCTTCAGTTGGAGGCCCTATCGTCTAACGGTTAGGACGCCCGCCTTTCACGCAGGAAATCGGGGTTCGATTCCCCGTAGGGTCACAAATAGAAAAACCGCCCGAGTGGGCGGTTTTTCTGTGTACACGCTTTCTTCCTATTCCTGTGCTTCGAGTTTAACAGCAGCTTCAGGAGTTGAGACTGCCTTACTCATAACCAATGCTTTCGCGATAGCCATAGCAACAAGCCAGTACACAACCATTGCAAGTACCGTTGTCCATTCAAATACGCTTCCTGATACCTGCGTAACACGGAAGACGCTAATGAAAGGCGCTACGAATGGATACGTAATGGTGTAGATGAAACTCGTGAAGCCTGCGCCTGCATTTGCTCCAAGGAGCTTGAGCACGAAGCGGAATGCGAGCAATGCTTCGAGAAGACCGAACACGTACCAGATTATCTGGGTGCCACGATACAGCGGCTTAGTGCTAGGAGCGATAGTTGAATCCATGGGAGAAAGTTAAGTAACTAATACTTGTTAACAATGGCACGGTACACATGAAGCTTGCGTGATTAACGAGCACCTTTTCCTCCCGTTGCTTTGTTAGAAGATCCTGCGCCTCCTTTATGGTCTATACGTCCTGCACCCGGCTTTCCATTTGGCCCTTCCCTTTTTGCTTTCTGTCGCTCGTCGTCTTTAGTGTGTGGTCCAAGTATTTTCTCAGGCATAGGACATTAGTATCGTCCTTTGTTCCTGATACTTGTATGAAGCACTAGCTTGGAAGTACGTCCTTGCGAGCTGCTACATGCTGCGCTCCATATACGGAGATGTACAGAAGGCCAGCAATGAGACCCATGTGGGAAACGAACATGCCCATCTGCATCTGGTCCGCAAAGTTATGGTAGAAGACAAGCGCAAGAATGAAGGTAAGAGCAGCAAGGACACACGCTGCTCTTCGTGTCTGCCATCCGATGATAAGAGATACGCCTGCAATAACTTCAATCAAGAAGGCAAGGAACACTGCTACGGTTGCGAATGGAAATCCTGCGGCTGCAGTCATACCTACCTCCATTATGAATCCTTGAGTTCCAGGAATCTTGAAGGATGCTCCCATAAGGAATAAGAGGCCGAAGATCACGCGTCCTGCAACTGGAGCCCAATTCTCATACACACGGCAATACGGAATAAGTCTCATAGATGTTTAGTTAACTTTCTTCCAAAAGAAGCAAAGCTAGAAATATGATAGCAAAGAATAGAAATGGGAAACTAGTTTTGCAGCTCTTCTTTTGAAATAGCTCCCTCTCGCAGTACGTTTAACCTTTCTCCCGTAAAGGAGACAACGGTTGAAGGGATTCCTCCCGAAAGCGGTCCTGCATCAATAACAAGATCAATGTGCGGAATATGAGAACCAAACTGTTCTAGAATCTCGCGCACCGTGCTTCCTGTTATGAGTCCGCTCCTGTTCGCAGACGTTGCTGTATAGGGTCTCTTAAACGCTTTTGAAAGTGCAGCTGTAAAAGGGTGGTTTGGAACTCGTATGCCGAGCGTGCCATGGAGCATCAATTCTTCTGGTAGCTTGTCTATTCCGGGTAGCACCAATGTTAGAGGTCCTGGCAGATACCGGCTCGCGAGATGCTTTGCCTGTTCTGAAAGAATTGCGTAGCTTTCTATAGAAGCCACATCAGGCACTATTACAGAGATTGGCTTCTTCTTTTCTCTTCCCTTTAGATCACGGAGTTTTTCAAGCGCACGAGTATTAAGTGCGTCTACAGCTAGTCCGTAAATAGTATCTGTTGGGTAGAGAACGATACCCGCTTTACTCAAAGTTTTCGCTGCGAGTTTCGCTGCTTTCTCTACTCCCACGTCTTCAAGATTGACGATCTTCATAGGTTGAATGGTAGCTCTAAACGCGCTATTCTGCGAGCATTCTTGAAGCGCGATTAGCTCAATTGGTAGAGCGTTTCTTTGACGTAGAAAAGGTAGCAAGTTCGAATCTTGCATCGCGCACACAGATTTTATGGAAAGAACAGTAATCTTTTATCACGGTAATTGCCCCGACGGTTTTGGGGGGGCTTATAGCGCGTGGAAAAAGTTTGGCGATTCAGCTGAATACATCCCTCTTAAACGCGGAGTTCCAGAGCCAGAAGATTTCAAGGGAGCCACGGTGTTTTTCATAGACTTCACTTACCCACAGGAAATCATGGATCGCTTCCTTGCTGAAGCAGGGGGATTAATAGTGCTTGATCATCATGAAGGTATCCAAGATGTGGTTGAGAGCATGCCTGAGCATGTGTATGACGTAAGTCGCTCGGGCGCCACAATCGCATGGACATACTTCCATCCTGATACAGAAGTGCCAACGTTGCTTAACCATATCGAAGACGACGACCTTTTCCGCTTTGCACTCCCTGATACCAAGCCTCTTATGGCGTACATAGGGGTACATCCTTTTACATTTGAGTCTTGGGACGAGCTTGCAGCAATACTCGACGATCCAGGACGTAAAGGAATCTTTCTTGAGAAAGCGCGTGCGTATCGCGAATACTTTGACCTTCTCATTGCGCAGGCAGTTGAGCGTTCTAAGCTAGTCTCATTCGAAGGACACGAAGTATATATAGGACAGACGCAGCCCATGAAGCCCATGGTTTCAGCGCTCGGAAACGCACTCGCTCGCAAGCAACCTCCTTTCGGCATGATTCTCCAGCCTCGAGAGAATGGCATGAGCGTTTCTCTGCGTGGAGATGGCAGCATAGACCTCACCCAGATCGCTAAGAAGTACGGAGGAAATGGACATCCTTCTTCAGCAGCCTTCTTCCTTCCTTGGGGCACTCCTATTCCTTGGGAAGCGGTAGAAGAAAAGACCGATGAGGATACTCGCGATTGAAACCTCGTGTGACGAGACCGCTGTTTCTATTCTGGAAGCAGAGGGTACTGAAGAAAATGCGCGCTTCCGTGTACTCGGAAATGCGCTTCTCTCTCAGATAGATATGCATAGAGAGTACGGTGGCGTGTTTCCAGCTGTTGCTAAGCGCGAGCATGCAAAGAATTTAGTACCCTTGCTCGCAGCTGCACTTGAAGAAGCCGAACTTCTTAAAGAGGATACTCAGTCCATTCCAGACGATATACGTACTCAGGTTTCAGATCTTCTTGCTCGAGAGCCTGAACTGCCTGAAGCTTTTCTTTCTTTCATAACTGAATGCGAGCCTGCTGAGATAGATGCAATTGCCGTTACAGCAGGCCCAGGTCTTGAACCTGCGCTTTGGGTTGGAATTAATTTTGCACGAGCTCTATCCCTTGTTTGGAACAAGCCACTTATTGCGGTTAACCACATGGAGGGACATCTTCTTTCAGCTCTTGCAAGAAACGAAGACGACACGCTTTCAATTACAGACGTCGATCTTCCTGTTCTTGCTCTCCTTATATCCGGCGGACACACTGAACTTGTTTCTATGCCTACGTGGCACTCGTACGAACTTATAGGATGCACACGAGACGATGCTGCGGGCGAGGCATTCGACAAGGTTGCGCGCATGCTCGGACTTCCCTATCCAGGCGGTCCTGAAATTTCGCGCATTGCACACGCTTCAAGGAATAGTGGCGAGAGCATACATACATTTCCTCGACCTATGATTAAGGATCCTCACTGCGACTTCTCATTCTCCGGACTCAAAACTTCGGTCATGTATCTCATTAAAGGAATGCCTGAATTAACTCAAGAAGACAAAGAACATATTGCTCGTTCGTTCGAGGACGCTGTTGCAGATGTGCTTTATGCAAAGACCTCACGCGCATTGCTTGAGACAGGAGCCAAGACACTTGTTCTTGGAGGAGGAGTCTCAGGCAACACGCACATTCAAGAAGTATTTACTGCAAAGCTTGCAGAAGACCATCCTGAAGTTGCGTTTCGTATTCCTACTCGCGAGCTCACTACAGACAACGCCATTATGATAGGTATCGCCGGATACTATAGAGCGCTTAAAAATGAGTTCACAGATTCAAGCACTCTCGTCGCTAATGGCAACCTTTCCTTAGCAAAATAGAGGCGAATTGAGCGTTTTTCTGCTATATTCGCCTATATATGGACGAGAAGTTCAAGAGCCCCTATAACCCGAAGGAGACCGAGGCACGCCTATATAAGGCGTGGGAGGAGAGCGGGTATTTCAACCCAGATAATCTGCCTGGAAAGAGAAAGAAGCCGTACACGATTATGATGCCGCCGCCAAACGCGACAGGTGTGCTTCACATGGGTCACGCGTTGATGCTTGTTATTCAAGACATCCTCATTCGCTACAAGCGTCTTCAGGGATTTGAGACTCTTTGGCTTCCAGGCACAGACCACGCAGCAATCGCAACCCAATCTAAAGTTGAGAAGGACATAAGCAAGAGCGAAGGTAAGAGTCGCCATGATCTTGGGCGAGAAGAACTGCTAAAGAGAATTGGTACCTATGTTGAAGAGAGTCGAGATACTATTCGAAACCAGATACGCGTACTGGGTTCTTCTTGCGATTGGTCTCGCGAAGCATTTACACTCGACGAAGAACGAAACAAAGCGGTGAACGAGTTGTTCAAGCGCATGTACCAGGCAGGACTTATATACCGCGGACATCGCATTGTTAATTGGGATCCAAAGGGGCAGACAACAATTTCAGACGACGAGATCGTGCACGAAGAACGCGCAGGAAAACTCTATACCTTTAAATACAGCAAGGACTTCCCTGTCTCCATTTCAAGCACTCGTCCCGAAACAAAAATTGGCGATGTTGCCGTTGCCGTACACCCAGACGACGCCAGGTATCAAGAATACATCGGCAAGACATATGAGATGGAATTCTGTGGTGCACAGCTTTCAATACGAATTGTTCCTGACGAGGCCGTTGATCCCGATTTCGGTACTGGTGCTCTTGGTGTTACGCCAGCACATAGCCAAATAGACTGGGAGATACGTGATCGTCACGCGCTGCCTGTTATTCAGGTTATAGATGAACGTGGTCGCATGACCCGCGGAAACGAGTCAGTTAACGGAAAGAAAATATCAGAAGCACGTGAAGCAGTTGTTGCGTGGTTACGCGAAGAAGGACTGCTTGAGAAAGAAGAAGATATTATGCAGAACATCGCTACCGCAGAACGTACCGGCGGCACCATCGAGCCGCTTCCAAAGTTGCAGTGGTTTGTTGATGTGAACAAAGAATTCGCGCTCGATCATTCAGATATTCCTGGTATTAATGCAGGCGAACCCGTTACACTTAAGGAAATAATGAAGAAGGCCGTTGAAGGTAACGGCATACGTATTATTCCTGAGCACTTCAACAAAACGTACTTCCATTGGATAGATAACCTTAGAGACTGGTGTATTAGCCGACAGATCTGGTACGGACACCGTGTTCCTGTGTGGTATCGAGGCGAGGAGATAACTATCGGAGAGGCTCCTGAGGGAGACTGGGCAAAGGATGGGTGGGTACAAGACGAAGACACGCTTGATACCTGGTTCTCCTCTGGCTCATGGACCTTCTCAACACTTGGCTGGCCCGAGTTCAAAAAGGATCTTGAACGTTTCCATCCAACCGACGTTCTTGAAACCGGGTACGACATTCTCTTCTTCTGGGTTGCCCGCATGATTCTCATGAGCGGATTTGCTTTGGGACAGGTTCCATTTAAGAACGTGTATCTGCACGGCATTGTTCGAGACGCGAAGGGACGCAAATTCTCTAAGTCTCTAGGAAACGGTATTGATCCCGTTGAGATGGTTGAGAAGTTTGGTACGGACGCTGTTCGTATGGCGCTTATTATTGGCAACACGCCGGGTACTGACTCACGTCTTTCCGAAGACAAGATTAAGGGCTACAAGAATTTCGCTAACAAGATCTGGAATATCTCCCGATTCATTCTTGAGAACACTGAAGGCGCTGACGCTAAAGCGTCTCTTACGGAAGCGGATCAAGCCCTCCGCGAAGAATTTACCGCACTCGCTGCGGACATAACCTCAGACTTTGACGAGTTCCGTGTCTATCTCGCTGCAGAAAAGGCATACCATTACGCATGGCACCGTCTAGCAGATGAGGTCCTTGAAGAATCGAAGGCTATATTCTTAGGAGAAGACGAAGCAGCAAAAGCTTCACGCAAAGCGGTGCTTCTTTCACTCTTACATGACGTCCTCATTATTCTTCACCCGTTCATGCCGTTTGTTACTGAAGAAATTTGGCAGAGCCTTCCAGACGCTAAAGACGAAGCCAAGTTCTTGATGGTTGCACGTTGGCCTGAGGCATAGCGTCTATCCCCCATTAGTTAGTACTGCGGGCGGTATACAATATAGGCATGCCTTCTGTTGAAGTTATTCTCTACGCGCTCCTAGGCGGTATTCTTCCCGCACTCGTGTGGTTATGGTTCTTGTTGCGTGAGGATGCGCGATGTCCCGAACCTAAACCCATTATCGCTCTCGCTCTTTTGGCGGGCATGATTGCCGTACCACTCGTTCTTCCTTTGGAACAGATTGCCGCGTCTCTTCTTCCTACAGGACTCTCAACTATTGTTGCGTGGGCAACCATTGAGGAGACGGTTAAGTATTTGCTGGCTGCAGTGTTCATTCTCTGGAGACGCGAGGTTGATGAATCTATCGACCTTGTTATATACATGTTCACAATTGCGCTTGGGTTTGCTGCACTTGAGAACGCCCTCTTCCTTGTTGCACCGTTTTCAGGAGGAGATGTGCTTGGCGGATTGGTTACTGACAACCTTCGCTTCCTTGGTTCAACATTGCTTCATGTTATTGCATCTTCTGCGATTGGGTTCGCGCTCGCGCTCTCCTTCACAAAGCCTCCGTATCTCAGAACTGCGTTCGCTGCAGCCGGACTTATCCTTGCTATCGCATTGCATGCCCTATTTAACTTTCTTATAATTGAACAGAGTGGTTCAACCACCCTCTTAGCATTCTTTCTCGTATGGAGTAGTGCAATTGCTTTCTTTGCTCTCTTTGAAACCTTGCGCTATTTCCGTTACCGACATTTACCAAACAACACTTGTTAACCTGCAGTGACTTCTATGAAAAAACGCTCTTCATTCTTCGATCGACTCTCCGGCGGCACCCAGCTTACGGATGACTACGAACCATACGAGGATGACCTGTCGCACACGCCAGGGCGTACCGTTACGCCTCAGGCAGGCCGACAGCCAGTTATGGCTCCTATGCCTATTGAAGACGACCAGACTGATGGCCAGCTGCCGGTTGATGTACACCAGACTCCTAACGAGATTGTTATCCGTACTTTCATTGCAGGAGTACGCCCTGACGAAATGAACGTTTCTATAAGTCGCGACATGGTTGTTATTGAAGGATCCCGTGACGAGCGCGATTCTGTATCTGATACCGACTACTTTACCCGCGAACTCTTCTGGGGCTCGTTCTCTCGCACCATTCTCCTTCCCCAGGAAGTTGATGTTGAGAATTCTTCAGCAGGTTCTAAGGACGGTCTTCTTACTATTATCCTTCCGAAGCTTGATAAGGCACGACAGACAAAACTCCGCATTAAGGCTGGATAAGCCAAAGGTAAAGAAAAGGCCCGCAAACGCGGGCCTTTTCTTTAATGTGTTTCTTCCCTGAGAGTTGGCGGAGTTGTTACTTCTTCAACAACAAACGGAATACGCCCAATAACCTGTCCGCTTGGTGTCTTAACCATCACGCGCCATTTACCCGCAGCAAGACTGCTTCTTTCAGAGTACCCTCGATACCCTTCTGCCCTTCCTCCAGATATAGGGAATGTTACGCGTCCTTCAGTTACCCATTTATTCTTCTCGGTATCATAGTGTTCCCATTCGTGTATGGTGCTTGTTGAGAATTTAATAGGAGCAAAGATTGAGGTGAACGCATAGAGTGTTTCGCCCGGCGCCACATGTATCACTTGAGATCTCAGACCCCACCACATACGAGACGCTTCTGTTTGTACAACGTAGCCCTCTGCCGTATGCGAAACCGCGTGATATATATTGCCCTCTTTGAGTGTTAGAGGAATAGGCGGAACAAGACCAATGAAGTATGAGACTACAACAACAATTACTATTGCGAGAGACGAGCCAATAATGGGCGTGAGGCTTTCCTTTAAGCGAGTCTTTCCTGTTCTCCAAAGCAAGAACATGAAGAGTGCAAATACTGCAACCGAGATGACGCTTGAGCCCAGGAACACAATTGGACCAAGCTCATGCACCAGAAGTGGGAGCGCGAATATGCTGTATGCGTAGAGCGTAAAGAAAAGGAGTACAGCAAGAAATACTGTGCGGTCTCTATATTTCCTGAACCACTCGTTCCCCAGGAACACGAGACCGATAAGCACGAGGAATGGCCAAGATACTGCAACAACCGAACTCTTGGTATAGAAGATAAGGAAGCCTGAGAGCAGACTTCCAAGCAGGTATTGCGCAGCAAGAGGCAGCACAACACGAAGCGTACTCAAAAAGAGTTTTGGCTTCTCTCCTCCCTTGGTATACGCGAGATGGCTGCCAAACACGCAGACCGCTGCTCCTATGAGATACCCTGCGAAGAGCAGGTTAACGATGGAGATGTCGAGGAGTGTGAACGTAAGGAGGTCTGTTATAAATCCTCCAACGAAAAGGACCCCGCCTAAGTGACGTTCGTTCTGTTGTATC
This sequence comes from Parcubacteria group bacterium, assembly GCA_028286615.1. Classification (GTDB taxonomy): domain Bacteria; phylum Patescibacteriota; class Minisyncoccia; order Phycocordibacterales; family Phycocordibacteraceae; genus C7867-001. Next base: position 194,247 of record JAQBRG010000003.1, read on the forward strand.
CACGAAATGAGAGACTTAAACATGCTTTAAGTATAAAGCATTCTGGTGCTTGAGACCGGGGTCGAACCGGTGACCTCACCCTCTTCAGGGGCGCGCTCTACCAACTGAGCTACTCAAGCGTTGCGGCTACTTTAGCACACCGGGGCCTGATTTTCACTTATTCCCGTATGCTGCCTGGTACTCCTTAATGAGTACATCTATCTGTTCTTTTGAGGGTACGCCAAAGCCGGCAGGAGATGCCTGCTGGCCACTAAACAGGGCCATGAGAGGCTGAATATAGGCACTGAGGAAGAAGATAGGTACACCGAGGATAATGAGCCAGAGTAGGATTTTTGCTACGAGACCAAGTACCGCATCTCTGCGAATAAGTTTGAGCAGACGATTATTCTCCTTCGCTATCTCAATATTCTCCTCAAGCAAATCTTTGAGCTCCGCAATGTCTGGTGTTGGCGACTCCATATTTTCAGTAGTATATCACTGCCTTACTAGAAACTTGGCGGAGGGGGTGGCGGTGGAAACAGCTCCCTCATCCGAGCTTGCCATTCTTCCTCAGATTCATTTTCAAACCTTGCCGTTGAAGGCGGTGGGGGTGGGGGTTCGAAAGCTGGGACTTCAGGTGTCTGCTGAAGAGGAAAACGTTCTGCGATAATCTTCTCTCCAAGACTCCTGAATCTGTCTTTCCCTTCAGACTGATACTCTTCGACGCTATCAATCCTTCTACCCAGATCGTAAGAAGACTCCGTTCCTGAATTTATTAAGCCGTGTCTTTCCTTCCAATTTAGGAGCGCAGCAGTTGGATCGCCTCCTTTGTAATACTCAACTTTCGAGGGTCTCTGTTCTGGATACTTCGTGTAATACGACTCCCAAAAGTCTTGAGAGGATACCGTGTTTTCTGCTTCTTTGAAGCGAGTTCCTGAACTTTCAATGATACTGTCAGCAACTTCTTGTTTTCTTCGCTTAACATCCTCAGGACCAGAGTCACGATAATATTTTCCGAAATCTTCAGCGTTACGAGAATTTCTTAAGACAGCTTGTTGGAGCTTAGGGTCTTGAACACCGAAGCGGTCTTTTAGTATCTGTGCAGCTGCTTCATGATTATCCTTTCGGTCGTCATATGTATCTAGCCACGCATAGAAATCATCTGAGTCTAGAAGAGTGTCTATATTATTCTTAACCTCTTCGTTCTCAATTGGCTGTTTATGCTCATCAAGTGCATAGCGCGATCCTGTCTCGCTATCTACTTGCGCTTCTGCAGGGATAAATACAATACCAGCATTAATATTCATTCCTCGATCAAGTTCAGAGTCTGAAAGAATCCAGGTATCGTTATTCTTAGTGTCTCCCCCTTCAGATAACTTTCCAATGAAGCGATGCTCAGCTGCAATATGAGCCGAGGGAAAGGCAATAAATATCTCATTGCTTTTCTCGGAACCGTAATATTTGTCTGCTACTTCTTCAGTGGCAACATGGACTGCCGCACGATCTGCATAGCCATCAAATGCGCTCGATAGAGAGGTCTCAAGACGCTTTTCTGCATCATCCCTGGATTCTGCTTTATCAAGCTTCAGCGCCTTAGCGACGGCTTCTTCTTTTCCATGTTCCATTGCAGTTATGGCGAGAGACGATTTCAACTTTCCGTCTTGCATCATCTGCATGAAGCCGTTGGCATATTCTCCCTTCCCCTTAGTGTGCTCAAACATACCTGTATGATCTCTGATACCCTGTCGTGTTACATGGGTAACCATCGCGCTCGGAAAACGCTTTAGCAAAAGTGCATAATCTTCCATGGAAAGAGATGCGAGATGTTCCTCGGTAAAGGCCTTTTGCATCTCTTCAGGGTTTCCAGTGGATTCAGCCCAACGTTGTTTTTCTTTAGAGTAGAACTCGTCTAGAAGGCGCTTTGGTTCCGAGAACTGAGAAGGGATACTCGAGTCAGGAGCATCCGGAGAGAGTCTTTTCTTAACCTCAGTCCATTTATTTAAATCTTGTACCTTATCAAGACCTGTTTCATTAAGAGACGTTAGATCTCCCTCAAGCGCTTGATACGTATTAACAGTTTCTTGAGCAGATTCGCTAAGACTTGATGCGCTGCTCTCTGCGCGAGATTCACGTATCTTTGCAGCTACTTCATTTCTCTCCTCTGCGTGTTCTTGCTTGGAGAACTCTTTAATAAATTTGGGCAGCTCGGACATAGATGTACCTAGTATATCTTGAATATAAGGGTGCTCTCGGCAGGAATCGGACCTACATTACCTCGTTAGGAGTGAGGAGTTCTATCCATTGAACTACGAGAGCGATACCACGAGACTAGCACAAAACCCCGCCAGCCTCACGGCCAGCGGGGTTTTGCTGTATCTGCCTTATGCAGCGATTCCGAGTGCTGAAGAAAGACGGGCTTTATCAAAACCAATTACCATCTCGTCTCCGATGAAGATAACAGGTACTCCCATCTGTCCACTCTTCTCAATCATCTGCTGACGCTGTTCGAGGTCTGCAGCAACATCGTGCTCAGTGTATGCAATATTGTTCTCCTTGAAGAAATCCTTGCTCATCTGGCAGAAGTGGCAAGAAGGGGTGCTGTAAATAGTTACGGTCTTATCCATAGGTCAGTTATTTAGTGTTGCCGAATTATACCACCCTACTTTTCCTCTGGGTACTGGGACAAGTACGCGCGCATATCTGCCCTACTTTTAATTGTAACGAGAGGTCCTTTGTACGTATTGAGAAATGCTCGTATTTTTGGTCCTGTTCTAAACGTGCGCAGTATAACCTCAGACGTAAAAGCCAGATCTTCCCAGAAAGAGACTTCCGCATGTCTATGATCTTGTCTTAGGACTCTTGAGATGTGGTTGTATACCCTTTCAAACAAAGGGATATCCACGAAGATTAAGAGTTCAGCACGGGCAGCAATGTCAGACTGAGCCTTTCCGTAGAACCCATCTGACACCCACGCATCCTGGCTTATAACCTCGTGTGTTTTCTGTTTAACGTATGCACGAACTACCTCTCGTTTCTCTACCTCAGACCTTTTAACATGCTGTCCATTAGCTTCAAACCAGAAACGATCTAAATGAATATGAGGAATATGTAGTCTGCGAGAAAGCTCTCGAGCGAGCAGGCTTTTGCCGCTTGCTGGAAGTCCTATGATACTTATGCGCATAGTGTCTCTCTTCTACCAGAAACCAAACCAGCCGAAGAACCGCTTCTGCCACGGAATCTTGGGAGCGGTTGTTGTTGCTTCTCCCGGCACCACGATAATAACCTCCTCTCCAGGACGAGCTACACCATGAGTCTGGCGAAGGGTGGCTTCCTGTCCTCGCTCGGTCTTAAGCTCTGCGAGGTTCGCAGAAAGAGTTCCGCGACGTTCCTCAAGAACTGCGAGCTGGGCTTTTGTGTCTCGGACTGCGTGGCGGGCAATCTCCTCTTTTCGCACGATGCCCCATAGGAGAAATAGAATCCAAAGCAATGCGAGAGCGAGTACGCCAGCAAGAGCGTACTCGCCTACACGTTTTTTGGTTGGCTTCCGAGGCATGGCTTCTAGTATACCAAGCAAAAAATTACCTTGTCCTTAATCCACTGATAAAGACATGGGTAGCTTGGTCTCAAAATGAGATTGCTGTGAACCCTATTTATAGCCATGTTTTACAATTGTGGAAAACTTGCCTCAATATAGCTGATTTGTTATACTTGCAGAACACTCGGGAACCGTCACGCTTCGTGGCGGTTTTCTTTATTTATCCATCTGTTTCTTCGCCTTTTTCAATGGTTCGCTGCCAATTCTTGATATGGATGAATTGGACTCGTCTTTGATCTAGGTCCTCACGTTCAATTATCGCCTTGAGTCGTGTTGAGAATCGATTTTTATTGAAAAAATCCTTATTTTGACTGGACACAATTCTAACAGTGGCACCCTTCTCTAAGAGTTTTTCAATCAGGTATGCAAAATCTCCATCTCCCGTGAAAATCAAAGCTTGGTCCCCTTCTCTTATGGTTTCCAAGGCGTCGACAGTTAGTTCAACATCACAGTTAGATTTCTGATTCCCTTTTACCGTTTCTTTGTACGTAAAATCGCCGTGGCATTTGGGGCAGGCAACCTCAATCTCCTTAATCGTATTCGGATGAATGTGAGTTAGTTTAGTTCTGACGACATAACCCATTTCTTCGATTCTCTCGAGCTGCTCCTTCTCTTTCTCGCCCTTATGACCTTTATAGAAAAAGACAGAAGTACATGACCACTTATCGTTTACAAGCAGTTCATAGAGCTTTGACCAATCAATAGAAAAGCCAAGTACATTCTTGGTTGTACCCGTGGTATTCGGTACGTCTATGAAGGCAAATCTCCGCATTCGGACATTATACGCCTGTTCTTAATTACAGCCCACTATTAGAGAAATGCTCGATTATCTATCCGAATCCTGCACCATCTTCATAAACACCTCCTGTGGTATTTCCATCTTTGAGTGTGCTCCACGTCTCTTCTTTCCCTTCTTCTGCTTCTCGAGCAGTTTCATCTTTCGCGTAATATCGCCTCCGTAGAGGTATCCGGTAACATCCTTACGCATAGCAGAGATGCTCTTAGAAGACACGATACGTCCTAGCGCATGAGCCTGGATCTTAAGCACGAACATCTGCTTTGGAAGAATGTCATGGAGTTTCTCAACCATCTTCTCTCCTTCAAGCTCAACACGGCGTCTTGAGACAACGCGTGCGAACGCTGGCACCGCTTCTTCTGCAACGAAGATCTCGAGCTTAACCACATCTGCTGGTCTGTCGTCTAGGAATTCGTATGAAAGAGATGCGTATCCTGAAGACGCGTTCTTAACCTTATCGAAGAAGCCACGCATAAGCTCGCGAAGAGGCATTTCAGCCGTAAGCTCTATGCGTCCGTCTGGATAGGTCTGGGTGTCCTGTACATCGCCTTCATGGTCATGGAAGAGCTGTATGAGGTTTGAGAGCGAGTCTGGAGGTGTAATGAGGATAACCTTCACCCACGGCTCTTCAATGGCTGCTATGTCTCCGTATGCTGGGAATTTGGATGGCGTGTACACGGTCTCACGCTTCCCTTGCTTGTCCGTAACGTGGTACGCGATTGTGGGAATGGTAACGATGAGCTCCAGGTCGAATTCGCGCTTCAAACGCTCGGTAATAATCTCAAGATGGAGCATGCCGAGGAACCCGCAACGGAATCCGCGTCCGAGCACGCCGGAAGACTCCTCTTCAAAAGAGAGCGAGGAGTCCGTCAGGCGAAGGCGCTCCAGAGACTGGCGAAGCTCGGTAAGGGAGTCCTGGCTTTCTGGATACACTGATGCCCACACAACGGGGCGAGGACGTATGAACTCGGAAAGCGGCGGAAGCGATCCGCGCTCAGTCGCTATCGTATCGCCAACAGCAACCACGCCTGCTTCCTTTATACCGGTAACCACGTACCCGATCTCTCCTGCGGAAAGAGATTCTGTCGGTGTCTCGTCTGGCATGAATATGCCGGTCTCAAGCGCGGAAAATCGTTTGTCAGCTGCTTTGAATTCAAGTGCGTCTCCCTTTTTAAGCTCGCCGTCAAAGACGCGTACGAAGACCGCAATACCGCGGTGCGTTGAATATGAAAAGTCGAAGATAAGCGCGCGTGCTTCATTCTTCTCGCTCGGGCGTGGCTGCGGCACGTCCCGCACTATTCTTTCAAGAAGTGCTCCGACTCCTTCTCCTGTGCGTCCAGACACTCCTAGAATACTATCTGGATCGATGCTCAGAAGTTCAGCAAGTTCAAGCGCAACTTCGTCAGGACGCGCGGCTGGAGAATCTATCTTGGAGAGCACGGGAATGATTATGCATCCTGCATCGCGAGCCATGCCGAGCGTAGTCAGGGTCTGCGCCTGGATACCCTGGGTGCAGTCTACGAGGAGAATAACGCCCTCAACAGCTGAAAGCGCCCGAGACACCTCATATGCGAAGTCTATGTGCCCCGGCGTATCGATGAGATTCATGATGTAGTCCTGTCCGTCGGTAGCCTTGTACTTCATGCGGGCCGGCTGCATCTTGATGGTGATGCCGCGCTCTCGCTCAAGATCCATTTTGTCTAGGACTTGGTCTCGCATCTTTCTCGCTTCAATAGTGCCAGTACGCTCAAGAAGTCGATCCGCGAGGGTCGACTTTCCATGATCTATGTGTGCAATTATCGAAAAGTTACGTATCTGGTTAGTCATTGAGGGCATTATCGATAGGCGAGCCGTACGGTTTGAGGGCCTTGGTTGAGGTGAGTTTCCTCAACGAATCAACTAGATCCCTGAATTCTTGGTTTGCGAGAAGCGCCAAAACCGCGGCAGCCACGATAAGACCTACCATACCAGCCAGGAAGCCTTCAGCAAAGACAGTCACAAGCGTGGTAAGCGGAGCCAGATTTCCAACGAACGAGAGCACGCCATATGCCGCTGCCCCGCCCATGATAGCGGCGGCCATACCCTCAGACATAGGTCGAATGAGCGAACGCCCAACACGAGGTGCAACGCGGCCTAGAGTTACAAGCGCCAACACCCCCATAACTAACTGCCCAATACTTGAACCAACCGCTATCAGCACAATCTCTGCTCCCGGGATGTCTCCAATACGAAACAGAGACTCAAAGAAGAACCGCACCTGAGGATATGCAGATGCAAGCATCAACATGCCGCCTGCTCCGAGCACCGATACAACCGCACCCGCGCTCTGAATAAGAAGCGGGTTCCAAGAACGATTTGCGGCGTAGAAGGCGCGCGAAGCAAGCAGCACGAGCCCCTGCGCCATAAGCGCAAGAGCTAATGTTGCTAGAATTGCCGCCGTGAGGCGAGTAGCGTCCCAGTCAAAGGCACCGGAACCCAAGATGATACGCACAAGGTGCGCACGAAGAACCAAGATAAGCACCGAAGCAATCGCGGACCAGAAGATGATATGTCTCGCCGCCGTTACAAGAGTTGTCTTGAACTCGTCGAAACGTTTCGCTCCCATGTGTTCAGCCATAACCGGGAACGCAGCAGTTGCGTAAGACGCACCAATAAGCGCTAGAGGTACAGACGCCAAGTTCGCACCAAGCGTGAACACAGAGATACCTCCCTCCCCACTTCTTGCCGCAAGCGTAGTTAGCGCAAGCATCGACAGAGATCCCATACCAAGCGCAAGCGAACGTGGTACCGAGTCTTTAATAACAGGCCAAATAGTTTTAGCTTTTGGCAGCACAAGACGCGGCAACAGTTTCGCTTGAGCCAGGACCGGCACATGGATTAACAAGTGCGCGATAGCTCCTCCAATAACGCCGTACCCGATACCGGGGAGTCCATATATAGGATAGAGAAATACCGTACCTATAATAATTCCCACGTTGTAGAGCACCGGCGAGAGCGCGAACAATACGAACCTTCGGTTAACCTGCGTAACACTCGTGAATATTCCAGAGAGTCCAAGCAATATTGGCTGCACAAGAAGAAGACGAGACAGGAACACGAAGCTTGCAGCTTCTGGCAGATTCTTAAATGCGGGGAACAACTGGAACAAGAAGAACGGCGCAAACACCGCGAGTACTGCACAAAGAACACCTCCTCCTAGTAATAGGAATGAGGTGGTCTCTGATATGAGTCGCTTCGCATCTGCCTTCCCTTCTCCTGCAATACGCGGGATAAGCACGTAGGCCGACACAAGAGATGCGACAAGTGCGAACACAATGTCAGGCACCTTGAATGCCGCGTAGTACAAGTCGAGCGTCTGTCCTGCACCGAAGTGATGGGCGAACAATCTATCGCGAAGCAGTGCGAGCAGCTGGGACGCGAGAGTGAGGCCGGCAAGCAGATACGCAGCCTGGTGAAGGCCGCGTATCGGTGCCGCAACACGCCGGATCGGCGCTGCAATACTTTCAATGATAGTTCGCACCATGAGGTGTTAACGAGCAGGCGTTGCTGTAGCTGGCTTGTTTGCCGGCTCAGTTATCGTCTGAGGGATTCCGAGCGCGCCAAGTCGTGAAGGAGGGAACGGATTCTTTCCTAGACGAAGTTGGGCGAGATCTGGAGCAACTGCCGTAGCGTTCTCAGGTGAGAGCGCAGACACGGCTTCAAGCTGTGCGATAGCAAGATCGTTCTGCTTGTTCGTTGCGTACATAACCGCAAGGAAGAAACGAGCGTTTGCGTACTGAGGGTTGAGATCAACCGCACGAGCGAGAGCCTGGATTGCTCCTGGAGTATCTCCGTTAGCTGAGCGCAAGATACCAACCTGGAAGAGCACGGTAGGGTCCTGCGGCGCAAAGTACGCAGCAGCCTCTGCAGCCTGGAGAGCTTCCTTTGCTTTGCCTTGCTCAGCCTTGAGCTGGGAAAGAAGGAAGATTGCCTGGGTGTAGTCGTGCTTCAGGTTAATAGCCTTAACGAGCTGTTCTTCAGCACCTGCACTGTTCTTCTTAGCAATCTCGAGCTGTGCGAGTACGTACGGCAAGGATGGGTTTGAAGGGTTCAGATCAACTGCCTTCTGGTACGCCGTCTTTGCGTTGTCGTATGCACCTTCGATGTTAAGAGGAACAACAGTCTCGTACACATTGCCGAGCATTGCCCAGTTCTGGTAGTTGTCGGGACCGAGGCGAGTTGAAGTAAGCGCTGCTTCAATGCTTGAAGACAGTGCTGTCTGGAACTGCTGCTGTGCGTCTGAAGGGGTTAGCTTCGTGTCTGCAGCAATCTGTGCCATGTGCGCAATACCAACCGCTGAAGCGAGACGGTATGTCCTGTCTGCTGGAGAGAAGAGTATTGAGCGAGCTACAGCGGTGTCTGCCTTTGCTAGATCGTTGCTGTTAAGGGCAACAGAGGCTTCGCTGTATGCAACAGAGGCGAGGTATCGCTCTATAACAACGTATGCAGCGCCAACAGAGGCGAGCAAGAGAAGCGTGAGGCCAAAGACAATAACGAATCCAACGCGAGGACTTCGGGCGAACACAATTCCCCACTCATGTGCCTTCGCGCTATAGCGAAGAGACGAGATGAAGAGTCCTGCTAGCAAGAAGCCAACGGTAATAACAATGGGACCCGGCACCGTGAAGATGGTAAGTGCGAACACGAAGAGTGCACCGGTAAAGGATGCAACAGATGTGAAGCGTACGAACGCATCGTTCGGCTGTCTAAACAGCAGTGCGCGAAGACCAAAGAAGATAAAGAGACCGAGGAAGGCAAGCCATGCGAGCGCTCCAATGATGCCGGTCGTAACGAACGAGGTAGGAATGTATCCAATACCTGAAGTGAAGTCTATGTTCCAGAACACGGTGTCGTTAAGGCTGCGGTCACGGAACTTCAACCATTCTTCGTTGAAGGTACCGGGACCCGATCCAAAGAGTGGTGAGGAAGCGTACGTGTGTCCGCCAATAGCGAGCGTGGACTGCCATGATGGACGAACGTCAATAACGTTCGCACCAAAGGCTCCAGCAAGCGCGTTACCGATGGTTGAGCCGCCGATAAGGAAGAGCAACGCGATAACGAGCGATACAAGCGGTACGGCAAGCGAGTGTGTCTCGCCTGACATAGGCTCTGTATCGTTTTCTGCGAGCAACATCGCTACTCCATCAAGATCTGCCTCGGCGCCTGTTGCGCGGTGATGCATGATCGCTTCAATGAAGAGACCAAGAGACACGAGCGCAACCATTGCCCAGACAACTGCTGAGTTAACGAGTGCAAGAACCAATAGACCTACTCCAATACCCACGAAGAGCGCGATGCGCACCTTCTTGGTTGGCGTGAGGAAACGAAAGGCAAGAAGCGTAAGAGCAACACCAAGACCAACCAACATGCCGAGGTCCGCAAAGGAACCAATAAGGTTAGTGGTTGGCGAGATGAAGTTTGGCGCTACTTTGCCAGCAATAATGAAAACCAACTGCACTACAAGCACGAGGCCGAGCAATACCGCCCCAACTTTAAAGAAGGTGCGGTAGTGGCCTGTACGCCTGAACGCAAGCGCGGTTAAGCTTGCTAGTACAGCCGTAATAAGCACGAACCCAAGCGTATCTGGTTCAAGCTCTGTTCCGAAGAAGGCTCGTGAGAGTCCAGCTCCAGAGAAGAACGCTGAGAGAAGATATGCAGCAGGCACGATCCACAGAGCCCCAAGCAGAGTCGCAGGTGGAACGATAACGTTTCCACGAGTGAGGCGCGCAAGGATGTAGAGCGCAAGTGTAATAAGACCGCCGATAGCAAGAACGGAGACCTTCGTATACAGGAACGGAATCGTTGCTGTAGGTATGAAGGCTACGCTCGCCAATACGGCGGTAGCAAGAAGAGCCCAGATTGTTCCCAAATCAAACGACAACCGTCTGTTTCGAGGAGCAACCGTCACGGATGTATCCATAACGTTATATTTATTTAGCACCTAATAACCTATTTATTATAGCGTGCAATGGGTCCTTGTTTTGGGGGTTTGTGGAGAAAGCCTCAACAACTCACGCAGTCATGACAATTTCCTTAAAAATGGTATGTTCCATACGGAGTCGTTTGAAAAGTTCGGTTTGATGCCGCACACCTGGCAGACCCAGGTTCCATAGACGCTCCAGGAGACTACTGTGAAGAAATGGAACAGGACCACCATTCATTGGCCGATGCAGGACTACATTTCAGCGGATTTCCCGCCCCTGCCCGGTCGCGGAAAACCCACCACAATCACATGGAAAGACGGATCGGGACATCCAGACGAGCCGGTGTACACCCAGTGCAACTGCATTTCCATTAGTGCTTCGTCTGGGCTTTCTCGATACGCGGAGCTTGAATTAGACCTCTTGGCGTTGTCTGCCGATGGTCGTAAGGGAAGGGTACCGACTTTCGACCTCCACAAAGCGATAGTGGACCGACTTGAGCAATTAGTCACGGATCATCCTGAAATCATCCTGCTCTCCGAAGGTCGTTATAAGCCGGTTGTGCGACTTCCCTTGCGCAACGGGGAGCAATTCTGTGAGCGAGCAATCGAATTCGTGAGTGACATCTTCAAGAACCTGGGTCTTGAAGATCCCAAGGGACACTTACGTGCGAACTTCACCATCACCCAGGAGACCTACGTCCTCGCGAACAACAGAGAAGAGCGGCCCAGCATGCGATACGAGGACTGGCTCCGTAACAAGTACGGCCTGAAGTTGCTCATACTCAATTCCGGCAACTAGAGCTCCCGAACTAAACTGACCGCCCCACAGGCGGTCGCTTTTTATATAACAAACGGCACAAACCCGCCGTGAGGCGGGTTTGTGCATGTTGTTGGATCTGGCCGATAAGCCGAGTTCTGTCGTAAGCCGAAGCCTACGGACGACCATCTATCTGGGACTGATGTTGCCAACAGCCTCGAGCGGCGCTCCTCATTGCTGAGGCACGGCCTTGCACAGAGGTAAGGATTTTGCCGTTTCAGCCTGAGATCGCTCTCAGGACACTCTACGAGAGAGTTCCTAGCTTTTCAGCATCGGACGTTTCTGTTCGCACCTCGCGCCTTGCGGCGGACGGGGGTTACCCGCTACCCTTCTGCAGCATTGCTGCTGCCTGAGCTCGGACTTTCCTCCCCCTAGCGAGCTAGGGAGCGATCGTCTGGCCAGGTCCTTATTTCTTATACCATACTTGCTAGGAGTGTGTAAATGTTGTATAGATGATGTAGACATTGAAAGGGCTGCAAATGCGCATGAATCTGGAAGAACGGTGGTCTCAGCTCTGGAAAGAGCTTAAAGGTAGGGGCGACGGCAAAGCGCTCTACGCCATGCTTGTTCACTGCTATGGCGAGAGAGGTCGCGAGTATCACAACCTCAGCCATCTCGAGCACTGCTTCGAGGAATTGGACGAAGTTCGTTCTCTGGCCCTCAATCCAAGCATGCTTGAGTTCAAGCTATGGCTGCACGATGTCTTCTACACCATCGGCCCAAAAATTCCGGGCCTGGAAGGAGATGAGGAGGCCAGTGCCGAAGCTGCTTATAACATCCTTATCGATGGCGGCATGGGTTATCACGCAGCGAGTGACGCGTATACGGGCATTCTGTGCACATTGCATAACGAGGAACATTCTCCCTCTACCACAGATGACCGTCTTCTAGTCGACATTGACCTAGCAATCCTGGGACAGCGGCAGGAGCGATTCGACGAGTACGAGCGACAAATCCGCCAAGAATATGACTGGGTGCCAGAGGGCATCTTCCAAAAACGTCGGGCGGAGATACTCACCGGCATGTACCAGCGACCCCACCTCTACTACACAGAACATTTTCAGAAAAAGTACGAAGATCAGACTCGCAAAAACCTGGCTCGTTCAATTAAAAGACTTCAGTCCTCTTAAAACGGAAACTGAAGTTGGCCTCGCGTCTCCCATGACGCGAGGTTTTCTTTTATAAACAACAAGAGCCGCGTGAAGCGGCTCTTGTTGTTTATAAATCTAAGCTAGACAATCTCGCAGGTTCCAGACACACACGCGAGTTCCTTCTTGAGTTCGGTCTCATCTACGCGCTCGTAGAGCATGAGCTTTGCGTAATCGATCTCTGGGAAGTTCTTCATGCGAGTCTCGTACTCAGCCTTAGTTATTGGCTCGTACGGAGCGAGGCGATAAACGTGGTTGTCGCGTGGAAGGAATGAGAGTCCTCCAACCTTCTCCCAGTTCTCGTATACCCAGTTAGCAACCTTGATCCACTCATCATCTCCAACTGAGACTGTTACGGATGGGTTGTGCTCGGTGAAGTTCTCTTTCACAACCTTCCAGTGTTCGAGCTGGTCTAGGGCCGTTATGTCGTTCTTCGAGATAGCACCGTCTGGAGCTTTGACCGGGAACTCCATAACATAAGTGTTCGCAGTATCCATAGACTGTCCAACTTCTGGGAAGTATGGGACGCCTGCGTCACGCATGAACTTGAAGAGTGAGTCGGTTGCGCTGATGCGGATGCGACGTACGTAGTACGGAGCGTGGCGAGGGTGCATACCTGAAGCCACGTCGAAGGTCTGAGAAACAGTTCCAGATGGCTTTACGCAGGTAATAGCGTTTGAGCTGTTGATACCGAAACGTTCTGAGTACTTCTTGTTGATCTTGATAGTCTCAAGACGCATTGCGTTAAGCGTACCAGCGTCTCGTGCAACCTTTGAGTCCCACTGTCCTGTTACAGACACTCCAAGAAGGCGCTCCGCTTCACAGTTCTCAGTCCATTCCTTTGAAAGGTAGCTGAAGTTCGTGAGGGTTGATTGGTAGGTACCGAGGATAGTTGCAAGACGTGCTTTGCGAACGAGGCTTTCCTTAGTATCTGTTGAGCGAGCGATAACTTCCGTAAGGTTACAGAACTGCTTGCTCTTGAGGATAATCTCGCCACATGGGTTAGTTCCTGCAGGGCCAGAAATCTTTCCGTTCTTAACGTAGCCTGTCTGTTCCCAAAAGTTAATACGGCGCTCAGGAAGCTGCTTGATAAGCATGCCGCGATTGAAGATACCGCGCTCTCCTGAACCAGACTTCATAAGAGCAACCCACTCGTCCATGAACTCTTCGTTCGTTGGCTTCTCGTTGTATACCGCAGAGTTGTTAGCGATTGAGCGCTGAGGATTAGTGTTCCAGAACTCTCCCTTCTTAGCATCGCGTACGAGATCGTCATCAAGATCCGAAAGGGAAATCATGGCGCTGCGGCGAACCCCACCAGCAACAACACACTCGCCTATCTTACAAATGATGTCGTGTGCATCGATGTTGCGGAGGCGACGGCCCTGGCGAGACATAATACGCTCACGAGAGAACGCGAGGAGGCTGCGAAGAGGCTCAGGTCCTGATGCCTTTCCACCCATAACCTTAAGACGTGCTCCCGCAGGGCGGATTTGAGATAGATCGAATTCAATATCAGAACCTGCGTACCAAGTCTTAAGTCCAAGAGTTAGAGCGTCACACCATCCTTCCTTAGAGTCTCCAACAACATGTGTTGGAAGCTTCTCTCCTGTCTGAGGAGTGATCTGTGGGAGCGCCTGAATGTTTGCACTTTCAACCGTGTATCCAACGCCAGTACCCTGCATTGAGATGTACATAATTTCAGCAAAGTCTCCGAGCTTTGAAGGTGCGATGTATGAACAGTTGTATCCAGGTACATTGCAGCGACGCACTGCGTCTCCTGCGAACTGCATAAGGCGCATGGACGGCATAACTTCCTGCTTGAGAATAGCTTCGCGTACCTCCGCGTACTCCTTAGCAGTTAGTTTGTTCCCAAGATTCTCACGCATGAAATTCACATAACGGTCTACGGTCTCCACCCACGTCTCGCGACGTCCTTCTGAAGGGTTCCATTTCGCATAGCTACGAAGGTATACGAATTCTCCGAGTGCGTTGTTCTTAAAATATTTCTTACTCTCCTCTGCAAGTGCCCGAACTTCTGCAGGAATCTCAATACGCTCAGAACGCATCTGGTTCCGCTTGTCGCGGTACAGGATGTACGCCTTTGCAGTTGCGGTGAAATCCTGGAGCATGAGCTGCTTCTCAACAGAGTCCTGGATTCCTTCAACCGTTGGGAGGAAGTTCTTGTACTTCTTAGCAAAGCGCGCGAGCTCTCCTGCTACTTGATGCGCAACGAGCGTAGCTGAATCTTCATCTCCTTCTCCTGCTGCCTGCATCGCCTTGTGCACGACACCTACGAGTTTCTCAAATGAGAAAGGTACGAGACGTCCGTCGCGCTTTTCTATTTGAGGAATATTCTCGCGATACCGTCTTGTCTCTTTTGACTCAACTACAGGAGTTTGAGCTGCTTGAGTAACAGTCCTGGAGACAGTTTTTCGCACCGGTTTTTTTGCGGTCTTAGGCATACGCGAGATGAAGATTAACTATAATAGGCGCCGAGCATCGAACGAGTATTGGAGTCGACGTAGAGACTATTCTACCGTCGCTTCATGCAGCACCCTAACTGGGGATACTTCACTAAGAAATTTATTTCGCAGACCGCAAGGGCTCGGAAAGATCCGTACCTTTTTCCCATCCCTGTTCCTTCGCATATCCAGCTTTGGTCTCAAGTACATATCGAACCGGCATTGGGGGATAAAAAGAATCTGGGTACGTTGAAGTTGCTACGTTGGCATCAATCTTAACTATCTGTTTCGTGTCCGATAGCCAAACAATGTCTATGGGGACAAGCATATCTTTCATCCAGAACCCGTACTTCTCTGCCTCGGGAAATACAAATAGCATCCCGTACCCTGCTGGCACATTTGCTCGTCCTCCCAGTCCCCGCTCCATAACAGCTGGCTCGCTAACAATCTCTATATTGGAAAGGGGAGTCGAGGTTGCCTGTTTCTCTTGCGGCTCTGTCGTATAGGACACAGGCGCTATAGCGTATTTAGCGTATAAAAGACATGCACTAGCTACGAGTGCGAGACCGAGAACACCATAAAGGACATGTCTCGGTGTAAAAGACATACCAAAGCTAGTTAGTCACCTCAGCAGCTTGGGCAGTTTCGATAATGGGGGCCGGTGCGAACACACGATCGAATACTACATAGAGTCCGCTCATGAGAAGTACGAGGAAGCTGAGCGCGAAGACGCGGCGGGTGTGGTGGGTACGGAATTCCCTTCCGATCATTATGAGAAAGGCGAGAAGAAGGAATCCGGCGACAATCTGGTATACGGTTCGTAGGGTGTTCTTCGGAGACGCGGCTGCGTGTGCAATTGGAGAAGCTTCAGGTTGGACGGTTGGAGCAACTTGAGCAGGCGCTACCGGCTCTTCTTTTGGTGCTGTTTGTATAGCAAGCTTCTTAGGAGCTCCCGCGACAATCTTTTCAGACTCAGCTGAAGAACCTAGAACCTCCTCTCGTCTTTCGGCTGTTGCTATTTCTTCAGCTGGAACCGTAGCGCTAGCTGTTTTTATAGGAGCTGCACTTTGAGAACGTGCTGGGGTGCCGAACATCTGTACAACGAAGATGGCTTTCTTTCCCTTATACTCGCCTTCAGCGGTTGCAATGCCGATCTCTGTAAAGTGCCCGTTCATGATGTTTGCACGGTGCGTAGGCGAATTCATCCAGGCCTTCTCAACATCTTTTGAGTCTGAGAAATCAACTGCAAGATTCTCTCCTGCGTAAGAGAATGAGTATCCAACCTGCTTGAACCAAGACCATGAGGTTAGGCCCTCAGGAGACGTGTGGGCAAAGTATCCCTTTGCTGCCATATCGTTAGCTTTTGCTTGTGCTGCTTCAGCAAGTACGGGGTTAACCGTAAGGGTTCCAAGGTCTTCAGTTGTCCGTTCTTTGTTCGTGAGATCTACAAGCACTGAGGAAATAACAGCTGCCATCTGACCTCCTTGAAGTGCAGGGAGTGCAAAGATGAATGCGAGTGCGAACACACTCACAATAGCGATTGAAAGCGCTGCTACGCCAATGGTAGAAAACAGGTTACTTACATGCTTCTGAGCATGTGCTGTAAGAGGAGATGTTCGTTTTTTAGCCACGGAAATATTTTACCACACGACTAGGATACGACAAGAGCCGCATCCCCAAAAGGGAGCGGCTCTTGTGGATTACTTTAAAACGTAATCTCTTATGGAAGCTGAGGCATTGGTAGGTTGAGCTCAGGGCAGTTGATCATGTTGATCTTCCACGCTGTGGTCTTGTACACATAGCCGGTTGGCGTGTGGTTAGTAGCTAGACCAAACGGAACCCAAGGATTGAGAACGTCTTCGAAGTACTTAATTTGGAAAGCGTTTACCGCTGCCGTTGTAAGCGCGTCGAACATACCGTTAACACTGAGGTCCGTACCCATCTCTCCGTTGAGGAAGGACTTAAGGTCGTTCACGTCAGCTGAGTCGTTTGCCTTGTTCTCACGCATGAAGGTGTCGATGAGGATGCCACATGAGGCACCGAGCACCTCGCCTCCAGTTGAGTTTCCAAGTACTGATCCACTACTGCGGCTTCGGGAGCTGCGTGAGCTTGAAGTGTCTGCAGGTGTCTGGTTTCCATCACCCGGAGTTTCAGAAACTGCGTCAGGCTCGAAGTCGTAGGTGGTAGTAGTTGAGTTGATTCCGCTCTGGATACCAATAACGAACTTGTCTACATCTCCAACATATCCGTCAGGACCAGGCTCGCCTACACGTACTCCCATAAGACCGCCAGGAGAAAGGATGCGAGCATTTGGATAATCTAGAAGAATTTCATTCCAGGTACGAGTAGCTGTACCGCTTTCACCAACTACGGCTGCGTCAGGACCTGTCGCGGTTGTTGGCCATACAGCACCGGAGTATACCCATTTAGCGTTGCCGCTGTTGATAGCGTCAAAGGTGTTCCAGGTGTCCTGTGGTACTGGACCGTTATCACTCGGAACGAATACCAAGCGGCTCTGGAAGGAGTTTGTTCCTGTGAAGTCAACGTTGAAGAAGAGGTACGGAGATTCCGTTGCTCCAGCAGTGCCGCTGTGCGAGTACGCGCTGAACTTAAGCGTTGCGAGATCCTCAAGCATTGTGCCCTGGAACTTGAAGGTTGCGATGTCTTTGCGGTTGTTAGGGCTTGGCGCAAGGGCCATTTCAGCACTACCGTCTCCAGCCGGTGCTGTAGCAGGACCAGTTACGAAGTAGCCGAGTGAGTTGTCGATAACATCAGTAGTGTCGTTGTAGAAGAACCACTTACCTGAGTTATTGAAGATTGCAGCAACAAGATTTGTCTCAGTGTCGAGGTCTGCTGCACGCACAACAACTGTGTTCTCCGTGTTTGTTCCTTGCTCTGGTGGAGTTGTGTCCTTGGTATTTGTGAAGGTACACACACCATCATCGCCAGTTGCAAGAGTTATGCTCTGAGTGTTATTAACATCAGTTAGCACGAGATCAGTACCTCCGGTGCAGGATGCGCCCGTAAGGGTCCAGCCAGTAGGTACTACTTCAGATACGTTGTAGGTACCTGTAGCAACCTCCTTAGTTGTGCTGCCCGCGTGTCCGTCTCCAGTTGTTGTAATGTTTGGATTCCATGTCTCAGCACCTGTTACGTTGAAGGAGAATACTGAGTCTCCACCCACTGCATTCTTTACGATTGTAAGAGTCGTAGTGGTGTCTACTGGAGGTACGTCATCTGCACACTTCTCATTCACTACGATTACGTAGCGGTCTGAAGTTAGGCCGGTGTATGTTGGCGCTGTTGCGTGAACACTGTCTGCCTGTGCTGCTGCAAGTGTCACACCTGACTTGTATCCGACAAGGCGATACTTGTCTGCCTGGCAGGTGCTGCCGATAGGAAGTACTACTGATCCATCTGTATTTTCAGAGGTTGTGTAATTAGCAGGGGCGCTCATTGCAGAGGTATCTGCTGCGTACTTAAGATCTGGCTGGCCATGGTAATTGCCAAGAACATAACCTGCTGTGCCCGCTCCGATGTTCGTAGCGCTCCACGTAGCCGTCATAGGGAAGGCGGGTGCCGTTGAGTCGTTAGGAACCTGGGCTGTTGAGTTCTCAGTCTGAAGGTACTTGAAGATATGTACCTTGAGCGTCTCTTGTGCTGGAGGATTCTCCGTACAGTTAGCCCCGTCAACTATGAGCTTGTAGAGAAGGCCACCAGGATTAGTACCTGAGGTACCTCCCGCCTGTGGGAAGTTGTTAACCGTGAACACGAGAGTGTTAGCGCCGGCAACAAGGAGCAGAGGATTAATCGTGATTACATCCTGTCCTGAACCAGGTCCGTAATCGCCAGGTGCGCCGTAGTTGAACTCTTCAATGTCTCCGCCGATTGGTGTTCCGTTAAGCGTTACGGTGTACGCGTTGTCTGCAGCAATTTGAAGAGTTGAGCTGGCTGCTGTTGTATCAAGCCAGAAAGTCTTTGAGAAGGTCTCTGTCTTTCCTGTCTCGGTATCGGTTGAAGGGTCTTCGCCCCAGATCCAAGAGAATCCGCTAACAATTGCTGTCCAGCGAGCGTTGAGAACCGTTACGATATTTGAAGGGCTTCCGCCTTCAAGCGTCGTTGTGTTGCTACCAAGTACACACTGCTTGGTTGGCTCAGGTGCGGCTGGCTGACATGTTACGTGTACGTTGTCGATGAATGCTCCGAGAGAATCATCTGGAGTTCCTGCATCGCGGAATGCGATACGAGTTGAAGAACTTGTTGCAACGAATGAGTAGGTCTGTGGCAACCAGTTGGTTACTCCCGTACCCGCAAGAGGACCTGCGGTTACACCGAGTACGCCGCCATGAGAGGCTTCAATAACGTTCTCGTTTGCAGCTGCGTCAGGACGTGCTGAGTAATCGAAGGCAACGGTGTAAGTCTTTCCAGGAACGGTAGTGATGTCCTGGTAAAGGTTAATCGCAGCCGGTTCGCCAGAAACAGCGCTTGTAGGGCCGCTCCAGTCTGTGTCGATTTCTGCCCACTGATTTCCATTTGAAGCTAGCCAGCCTGCTACGAGACCGTTCTTCTGAATTTCAACCTGTGCGGCGTCAGGACGGGTGTCCCCTCCGAACGAGGTTATGGCGCCAACCCAAGTAGCGAGCCATGAGAGGCCGGTGCTGCCCGAAGCATATACGTTCCAACCTTCTGAAGTTGTTACGGTTGGTGCTTCAAAGCTTCCGTTGTTGATAAGGTTTACACCTGCTTCACAAGTACCTACAGGGGTCGCGTCTTCATTTGTATTTACAACCGTGAAGTTGTGGCTGTCTGCGTTAACTATTACTGCCTGAAGGCCAGATACGTTTGTCCAACCATCCTGATCTACTTCATCGATGGTGTAGTCGTTGAAAGGAACATCATCGAATGTTACACATCCGTTTTCTCCTGTTACGCCAACGTATCCTTCGTCGATATCAACGCTAAGATTGCCTGAGTTATCGCCAAACCAGCTTTCATTCTGTGTGGTACCTGATCCGTCAAAGATACGGAAGTTTGCAGGGCCAGCTGAAGGCTGTACGAAGGACTGTGCGTAGGTGTGAGTGCTGTTATAAGGTCCCCAATTACTATTAGGGTCAAAAGCGCTGTTGATCTGAAGCTCAAGAATGTCGCTCTGGTATCCGGTGTATCCGTCCATCTGCGTTGCCCATCCATTGGTTGTTGAGTATTCAGTATCTACAATGTTTGCTCCGTTCTGGTTGCTCCATGTGCCTGTTGCAGTAGCAATGTATGACATGCCGGCTACAAGCGTGTTTGAACTAACACCTGCTGAAGAGGTGGCAGGGACTGAAAGGCCGCTCTGCACGTGGTCTCCCTTAAGCATGAGTGTCCAACCTGAAAGAGGGTGGTGATTCTCGTCTACCTTACAGATCTTCACGTCTGCATGATGAGTTGGAGGAGGAACGGTGCCACACTCGCTACCATCGATAGTGAGTTTGTAGATAAGACCTGCTGGGTTGTGTGCGGGGTCTGAGTCGTCTGGAGTAGCTGTGTTAGTAGCTGTTGCTTCAATTGTGTTGGTGCCTGTGTGGAGAAGGGGCGTTACGTCGTATGAGTGTGTTGGATTGTAGTTGATATTGCCTGATGGGAGGTTAGCAACTTCAGTACCATTAACCTTAAGCACTACGCCATTGTCGACAGCGATTTCGATGTCAGCATTAGTTGGAACGCTTGAAAGGCTGAAAGTACGTGTAAATACCTGGGTTTCTAGGATTGTTGGGTTAGAAACTGGGTTGTCTCCCCAAATCCATGACGCACCAGTAATGGTGGCCCATGCGCTGTGTACGACGCTAAGGATCTTCGCTGCACCCTTGCCTGTTACCTGTGTGCTAGTGTCGCTCACAATAGTACAAGTGCCGGATACTGGGTGTGTTGGTACACAGTCGTTTTCGGTGTACGGGAAAGGTCCATGTGCTGTAGCGTCGTATCCAACAGGAGGTGTTGGAGGAACTGTTCCTTCTGGGCAGACAGGATTTACTACTGCAGTTACATCACTAACCAATCCATTAACAGTTGGATTGGTCTCATGAGTCGGAGGAGTTGGGTCAGTTGGATGAGTGTCTCCTGTTGGATTAGTGTTTGGAGTCTCGTTTGTTGCAGGAGCATCTCCGTGTGTTACTGGTGCAACAGGGTCAACAACCACGTCTGGGGTTATTGCAGTTGTTTCAACTACATCAGGAGAAACAACCTGAGCAAGAGCATCAACTGGGAAGCTCATGGCGATAAGAGAGAACATGAGGAGGCCAGCATTGAAGGCGGCAAAGGATTTACGGAATGCCGACGTGCGAGCATCTGAATTGGTCATGGAAATATAAGTTATGAAGTGCGCACCACCCCTAATACCTAAAGAGCCCCTTTGCCCTTTATAGGCACATTCGTACCATTATAAACATGACGAGTCAATGAAGTTCCTTGGGTAATTTTAATGAATATTAAAGGGAAAACCAGGACTAAAAGTCTTGAGTGTTGAGGAAATAGCTGCGCATTTTCTTACCATTTCTCACGTTCTCGATATGGCGCCTTAGGGAAGTTAGAGAGGATGTTTCTTTAATTTTGGCTGTAACCCAGGTTTTGTTCGTAACCTCCACCGGACCTCGCTTATGCATGAAGAGGCTAAACCAGTAATCATCCGGATTTCGAGAAAGGTTGAGTTGTTTTGAGAGATCAATTCCTTTTTTGAATGACTCTTGTATGTATTCCTTGTCCTTAGCCCAGAACGCCATGCTTGGACCCCATACCCACTCAGTTGCTCGTATTCCTTTTGATACGCACACGTACTTAAAATAGAAACTTTGAACTGAAGCTAGGATTGTTCCAGAGAAATACACTAAAGACCCGACAAGAATATTTCCATCTTTGTTGAGCGTGTCTGCCATAACCTCAATCCAATTAGGAGCTACGACAGTGTCGCCATCTGTGCATATGATCATGTCTCCAGTTACCGCAGCAATGCCTCGCATACGAGCGTAAGCTGCGCCCGCTGGACCTTTATAGGGAAGTACGGTTATGGGAAAATCTTGGGCAATGGCGAGTGTACGGTCAGTGGAGTTATGTACAACCAGCACCACTTCGTCTGCAGGTTTGGTTTGAGCGAGTACTGACTCTATA
Source organism: Parcubacteria group bacterium (assembly GCA_028286615.1). Classification (GTDB taxonomy): domain Bacteria; phylum Patescibacteriota; class Minisyncoccia; order Phycocordibacterales; family Phycocordibacteraceae; genus C7867-001. The sequence goes on from JAQBRG010000003.1 coordinate 216,149, forward strand.
CAGCCTTTAATACCCTCTTCTTCATTATGAGCGATTATCAAGACTGAAGTCTTCATTAATTGGCACTTGTCCTGATGAGCCAAGTCCTCAACTCCGCAGCGGATTTCATGTACTGTTCTGATTCTCCCCGATCTGTTTTGACTCTAATGTAATGGTCATTGAAATTAAACCCGCGGTCTGCAAGCATTTGCTCTACCCCCACATCATTTGCTTGTAATATTTGTCCCACGTCTGACGATGATAACTGGAGAGTCCGAATCTTTTCCAAACCTTCCTGCATCGCCTCTGCCACATCTTCAGTTGCTGTCTTCACTTTTTTCTCGAAGCCATTTTCGTTCATATAGACTTATGTTAACACTGCCTCATAAGAGAACGGACGCTAAACATCAACAGCCAGGCGGAGGCGGAGAGATTTGAACTCTCGAGACCCTTTCGAGCCTGCCACCTTTCCAAGGTGGTGCACTAGACCACTATGCGACGCCTCCAACGTCTTGCTTTTTATAACACAATCTACGCTTTCGTACCGAGAAGTGCCGCTATACGCTGTGCTGTTGGTGGGTGTGTTGCAAACAAGCGGTTAACAAACTGTCCCGCATTCCTTCCAAAAGGATTTCCAATAAAGAGATGTGCGGTTGCGTGGTTCGCCTTTCGCATGGGAATGTTCGCGTTCTCAATCTTCTGAAGCGCTGAAGCTAGGCCTTCTGGATACCTTGTTAGGAGTGCTCCGGAAGCGTCTGCGAGAAACTCTCGGCGACGAGATATGGCGAGTTGAATAAGCTGTGCGGCAATTGGCGCGAGGACCGCTGCGACAACTGCAAGTACGAGAAACAGCGCTCCACTTTTGTTATCGTCCCGGCTTCCTCCTCCAAAGTACGACATGCGCAGAAAGATGTCGGCGATTATAGCTACGAATCCAGCAAGCACAACGGCAACTGTCATAAGAAGAATGTCCTTGTTCTGCACATGTGAAAGTTCATGCGCTATAACCCCTTCGAGCTCAGGGCGCGTCATCATGGCAAGCAAACCTGTAGTTGCCGCGACAACGGCATGCTTCTCGTCCCTTCCTGTAGCAAATGCGTTAGGTGCAGGATCTTGAATAACGTAGAGCTTTGGCATCTGTATGCCGGCTGTTATGGCGAGGTTTTCTGTAACGGTGTAGAAGTCGAAGTATTCCTCGCGCGTAGCAGGCTTTGCTCCTGTCATAGATATCGCTACTTTGTCTGAGAACCAGTAGCTCCCCACGTTCATAATGAGCGAAAAGATAACCGCGCCGTACAAAATAGCAGGGGAGTTGTAGTACAAGGCAATTACGTATCCTAAAGCAACAACTACGAGCAGGAACCCGAGCATAAGTACCCAGGTCCTAAATACGTTCTGAGATCGTTGTTGGTAGAGATTCATAATGTGAGAACCCTACGAGGGGTCTTAAACGTGCATCTCAAGTTCTTTGAGTCTGGTTGCGTGCTCGTTCAGTGTTGGGAGTACAACAGTATCAATAAGACGATTTGTATCTTTTACCAGTATTTCTACAGCGCCTAGACGATTCTCAACCCTGTCAAATCGTGAATCCATGGCGCCAAAACGCGCGTCTATCGTCTCAAATCTTTCATCAACAGCGTCGAATTTCTTATCCATGTATTGCTGCATAGAAGAAAAACCTTCTGCAACCATACGAGCAAGTCCTTCAATCTCCGTTTCCTTCTCCATATCGCACAATTATATCACCGTTCTTTTTTCTTAGAAACTAACTTTCACTGGTTCCTTTGCTGCCTGTTCGCCTTCTGTGAGTTCAAAGAGTTCCATCTGCTTGAAGCCAAAGCTTCCTGCGACAATGTTGCCTGGGAATTGTTCAACAGAAGTATTGAGCTGCTGCACGGTTGAGTTGTAGAAGCGACGAGAAGCCATAATCTTGTTCTCAGTGTCTGAGAGTTCGCGCTGAAGCTCCACGAAGTTAGCGTTTGCCTTGAGGTCTGGGTATGCCTCAGACACTGCAAAGAGTGTCTTAAGAGTTCCTGTGAGCTGGTTCTCGGCTTCAGCGTGTCCTGCAACTGAAGTTGCACCCATAGCAGCAGCGCGTGCCTTGGTTACGTTCTCGAATGCAGCATTCTCATGCGTTGCGTATCCCTTAACTGTTTCAACGAGGTTAGGGATGAGGTCATAGCGCCTTTTCATCTGTACTTCGATGTCAGACCAGGCTTCTTTTGCGCGGTTTCGGAGCCCAACGAATCCGTTGTACGCGAATATGAACCAGAGCACGATGAGAGCAATGATGCCGAGGAGGATGTAGAGGATAGTCATGGGAATGTGATTTACCTTTTAAGTATAGCGTATTGTGCATTTGGTGCCATGTATTAAGTGGTTATCCACATCACTTTAATTGAGTCTTCATATAGAGGGTATGCTTCGCGTATGACCATAGAACAAATCACCGCGTTCGTTCAGAGTCCTTGGGCTCTCGTTATACTTATAGTAGTTATAATCTCCGGCGTCTGGTACTTCATAAAGGAAGGCGCAAAGGCAGCTAAGGGTGAGTTAAATGCAAAGACACCTCTAGAACTCTTTAAGACGTTTGTGTACGGCAAGCCTCTTATACTCATCTTGGTCGCTGTTGTTATCATCGGCGTAATAATGGCGGTTACCCACTACCAAATAAGCCAGATCGGTCAGTAGCAGGGAAGTTACATCGCAAAAACCGCTCTCCATTACTAGAGAGCGGTTTTTCGTAAACAAATACCCTGTTTAGTAATCCATTCCACCCATGCCCATGTCCCCTCCAGCAGGTGCTTTTGGTTCTGGGATATCTGCAACAGCAGCCTCGGTTGTAAGGAGAATGGCAGCAGCAGAAACAGCGTTCTCAACTGCACTTCGAGTTACCTTCACCGGATCAATGATGCCGGCTGCAACCATGTCATCAACTTCCTCGCCTTTCATGGCGTCGTAACCAGAGAAACTCTTTGAAGATTGCACGCGCTCAACGATAGCTGAGCCGTCGTCCTTGCCAGCGTTCGCAAGAATCTGGCGAAGAGGAGCTTCAAGTGCGCGGGACACGATAGCAAAGCCAGTTTCTTCGTCCTTAGTATCGAATTCCCAATCTTCGGTACGAAGCATACGCGCAACCTTTGCGAGTGCGGTACCTCCTCCAGGAACGATACCTTCTTCAATTGATGCCTTGGTTGCCTTAACTGCATCATCAATCTTGTCTTTGAGGTACTTCATCTCAGTTTCTGTAGCGGCTCCTACACGGATAACCGCAACGCCGCCGGTGAGCTTCGCGATACGTGCTTCAATCTGCTCTTTATCAAACTTTGAACTGCCTTCTGCAATTGCTTGCAGCTGTCCGACACGTGCTTCTATATCCGCTTTCTTTCCCTTTCCGCCAACAAACACGGTTGTGTCCTTAGCAGCAACCACACGCGTTGCCTTTCCAAGTACTTCAAGCGTTGCGTTCTCAAACGTCATACCGGTATCAGCTGAGATAACCTGGGCGCCAACAACTGAAGCAATGTCTGCGAGGATTTCTTTCTTCTTGTCGCCGTATCCAGGAGCTTTAACCGCAATAACATTGAAGGTGCCGCGAAGCTTGTTAAGTACAAATGTGGTTAGCGCCTCGCCTTCCACATCGTCTGCAACGATAACAACCTCCTTCTTGCCTGTCTGTGCGATTTTCTCGAGGAGGGGAAGTATCTCCTGTACTGAACTGATCTTTCTATCTGTTACGAGAATCTGTGCGTCACGCATCTCTGCCTCCATACGCTCATGGTTCGTAACCATGTAGGCAGATACATATCCCTTATCAATCTGGAGGCCTTCAACAACTTCGTAGGAAAGTTCCATGCCCTGAGACTCTTCAACGGTTACTACACCGTTCTTACCTACTCGCTCAACCGTTTCAGCGATTATAGTACCGAGTTCCTCGCTTTCTGCTGAGATAGTAGCAACTTGCTTCACATCGCTCTTGCCTTCAACCGGACGAGCCATCTTCTTAAGCTCTTTGATAGCAGCATCTCTGGCCTGCTCCATACCGCTACGAATGCCCATGGCGTTAGCTCCACGCGTAAGCGTGGCCAACCCTTCGTTAACGAGTGCTTCAAGAAGCACAACTGCGGTTGTTGTACCGTCTCCAGCTACGTCGTTACTCTTGTTTGCTACTTCCTTAACTATCTCAGCGCCCATATTCTCGAACTTGTCCTTAAACGAAATCTCTTTAGCGATTGATACGCCGTCATTAGTTATGCGGGGACCGCCGTAGCTTTTCTCGAGAACAACGTTGCGACCGCGCGGACCAAGGGTAACCTTAACGGCTTTAGCAGACTTTGAGAGGCCTTCATGGATGGCGCGGCGTGCATCTTCTCCGAAACGAATTTCTTTTGCCATATAGATAGGGAAGTTAGATAGATAAAAATAGGGGAGTCGGGTCTAGGAAAGTACTGCGAGGACACCTGATTCAGAGAGAATGAAGTACTCCTGGCCGTCGATCTTAACTTCGTCGAAGCCGTACTTGGAAAAGAGCACTAGATCTCCGACCTTGACGGTCATAGGGGTGGTTTTGCCGTCTTCATACTTGCCGGAGCCAACAGCGACAACCGTGCCGCGCTCTGGCTTTTCTCGGTTCGCCGAGTCGGGTATGAGGATGCCTGAGCCGGTGACGTCTTCTTTTGCGAGTGGTTTAACCACAACACGGTCTGCGAGCGGTGTAATAGATAGTCTTTCAGCTTTTGCCATATCGAATTGTTCGCTACTAAATGCGCGAGTAATAAATTAGGTGAATTCCCTTGCCTAAAAGTTATCCACAGTTGGATAATTAAGCTAAGAATACCGGTTGCAGTCAGATATGTACACAACATGAACGTTTGACGAAGGTTATTTCAATGGTATGAATAACAAACTCATTAACCCCTGGAACTGAGGAGATCTTTCATGAAAATTCGTGCGTTGGTATTGGCAGTAGTACTGTTCCCCGCTACTGCAGGCGCCGAGACTCAACAACTGTCCCGGCTCAACATCAACAACATCCTCACCGGCAAGAACTGCGCGGTCACCAACACGGACAACCGAAAACTTGTTTTCGTCTGCGGGAACTATGAAGAGTTCCGCAAGTCCTACCGGAACCAGCTGATGAAGTTCGTTCCGCAATACAACTTCGGCGCCATCAGTTCCTATCAAAGGGACGACGGCTACACCCGGTACGAAGTGCCGATGTCTCTGAAGAAATAGACCAGCTCTTGCCACCTGCCCCGGATTTCCGTTCCGGGGCTTTGCATTATATCTACGTAGATTGACAAATCATATTTTAAGACGCACTATTGTTTTAGGAAATCACCGTCTTTGGAGATCAGACGCATGCTGCACCCTATCCTTTTGCTTCTCGGGCTCTTTTTGAGTTTGGTTATGTTTGTCATCATGTACAGCATTGCGTTCATGTCGGCAACAAAGAACTACAAGACAACCCCGTACGACACGCCGCCCTATGTGAAAGCATTGATTCGGCGAAACCGGTATGTGGCAGTAACCCTCCTTCTAATTGGTGTGGGCGGCCTTGTCACCTACTTGGGTCGGGACTTTCTTCAGACCCTGCCGATGCTACTCGTTCTTGCCCTGTTAATTGTCCTGTTCTTCCTTATTTCTTGCCGCGTTACCTATCTTTCCATCAAGGAAATGAGCAACCGTGACAACAAATCCTGAAATTGGCGCCCTCGAGGGATACACCTCGGGGGCGTAGCGTTTAGTTGCCCCGCCTCCCCTTCCGTGGTACTGTTCCGGACACGACATGCAGATTCTTCTGGCAAACCTGCCCTACATTCAAATCGCGCTTTCGCTCCTCCTTATAGTAGGTATCGTGCTCCAGCAGCGCGGTGCTAGCCTTGGAGGTGCTTTCGGTGGCGATAACTTTGCCTCGACCTTCTACAAGCGCCGAGGTGCTGAGAAGTTCATCTTTAATGCAACTATCGTAATTGCAATACTGTTCGTGCTGGCAGCAGTTGCTGGCTTTGTAGTCTAGCGTACAGGGCTCTTTGAGCTCTGTATTGTTTCTATTTCACTCTGATTATTTATTTATGAAAGAACGGTTCTTCCGATTCATTCATCTCCTCTTTAAACGCAGAAGCGTACCGCTCCTTGAGCGGATCTCTACGTTCGCACGCAGACTTTCTCCTGGAGATAGGTTGATTGTTAATATCCTGTGCGTGCTTGTTATTAGTACGAGCATTGCGGGACTTATAACGCTTGAGCGTTCAATACTTGTAAAAGCTCCTGCGTACGGGGGAACCTTGGTAGAAGGGGTTATCGGAGCGCCCCGATTCGTGAATCCCCTACTCGCCTTCTCTGACACAGACAGAGACCTTACAGCGCTTACCTACGCTGGGCTTATGGGTCTTGATGGGGACGGAAAGATTGTGCCGGTACTTGCTGAGAGCTACTCGGTTTCAACAGACGGACGAGACTACACCTTTGTTATACGTGCTGATGCGGTATTCCAGGACGGTACGCCGGTTACTGCAGACGACGTTGCCTTTACCGTTCAGAAAGCACAGGACCCAACACTCAAGAGTCCGCAGTACGCTAATTGGGCAAATATACGCGTTGAGGTTGAGGATGCGCGTACCGTTTCTTTCATACTTCCTAAAGCATATTCTCCATTCGTTGAAGATCTTACGCTTGGCATCCTCCCTGCCCACCTTTGGAAGAATGTGAAGAGTGAGGAGTTCCCCTTCTCCCCTCTTATGCAGAACCCGGTTGGTGCAGGGCCGTTTAAGGTAGACCAGGTTATTCGTGAAAAGGATGGCACGGTTAAGGAGTTCCGTTTGGTTGCGTTTAAGAAATTTGCTCCAGGACGTGCATTCCTTGATGGCATACGGTTTAAGTTCTTTGATAACTCCTCCACGCTTCGTGATGCTCTTGCCCGTGGCACCATACAAAGCGCGTACGGTGTTTCGCGTAAAGGAGTACTTCGTGCACCGTACACGCGCGTATTCGCTGTCTTCTTCAACCCTGAGGAGAAACCAGTACTGGCCCGTCTTGAGGTCCGCAAAGCGCTTTCTCTCGTTATCGATAGAGAGAAGATAGTAAACGACATGTTGGGTGGTTATGCCTCCCCTCTTAACGGTCCTGTGCCTCCTGGAAGCGGTATAGACGAGCCGGCACTCCCGGCTCCTGGTACCAGGCTCGAAGACGCCCGTGCAGTATTAACTGATGCAGGGTGGGAATTTGATGAGGAAGCTGGTGTGTGGAAGAACGCAAAGCAAAGTCTCACACTCGATTCCATAACGCTCCGTACCTCTGATGTTCCTGAGCTCAAGACCATTGCAAGTCTTGTTCGTGAGGAATGGATAGAACTTGGTGTTCCGACAACACTCGAACTCTACGAACCGGGAGATCTGACCCAGAATGTTATTCGTCCCCGCAAATACGATGCGCTTCTCTTCGGTATGGTTGTGGGACGTGAGCGAGATCTGTTTGCGTTCTGGGACTCAAGCGAGCGAACAGACCCGGGTCTTAACATTGCCGGATATACAAACAGGACCGTTGACGGCCTCTTGAGCGCTCTGCGTGAGAGCACTGACCCGGCAACAGTCCAGGACTCCCTCCAGCAGGCCAGCGACCTTATATCCGCTGATTACCCCGCGGCCTTTACTCATGCACCTGAGTTCCTGTATGCTGTACCACAAGGACTGGAGGGCGTTCGCCTTCCGCAGATAACCTCGCCTTCGGACCGCTTTGCCTCAGTTGCAAGCTGGCATACCCGAAGCGAATACATCTGGCCATTCTTGGCACGATAAGGGCGAGTTAGGAATCACCAGTGAGTTTGGTCCCAAGGACTACTAACTATTGATTCGTGCCTCGCGCAAAATCAGCGCCGCATTTACCAAACGTTATATATTCTGATTAATCTATTATCTTATGTCAGCAGCACCCGCTCCGGCGCCGGCTCCTAACCCACGCTCGAACCCCGAGCCATTAGCCCCTCGCCCACCACGCGAGCAAACTTCACCTAACCATGGTCCTCGTCCAGAAGGCCCAGGTCGCCCACAAGGCGATCGTCCTCAGCAAGGACGTCCAGGCCGCGTTGGACGACAAATTCGTCGTACCCTTCGCCGTCCTAACGGACCTTCTTCTACTAACGGTGCCTCTCCTCAAAAGAAAGGTGCGGATTACATTCCTGCTCCCGTAGACGAGAAGACCGTCCGTATTATTCCTCTTGGAGGAGTTGAAGAAGTGGGACGCAACATGTGTGCCATTGAAACAGGCAACGACATCTTCGTGATGGACGTTGGTTTCCAGTTCGTGTCTGAAGAAGCAAATCCAGGCGTGGACTACATCCTTCCAAACACAAAGTATCTTGAGAAGAACGCAGATCGTGTACGTGCCGTTATTGTGACGCACGGACACCTCGACCACATCGGTGGAGCTCCCTTCCTCATGAATCGTTTCGGCAATCCGCCTATCTACACCATGAACCTTTCAGCAATCATGCTTGCAAAGCGTCAGGAAGAATACCCGGACATGCCAGCTCTTAACTTGGTTGTCGTTGATCCAAACTCAACCGTTACGATTGGTTCTACTCGCGTGAAGTTCTTCTCAGTTACGCACTCCATTCCAGACTCAATGGGCGTTTCTATTGAGACTCCTTGGGGCAACGTGGTTGTTACAGGAGACCTTAAGCTTGATCACGTGGATGGCGTTCCTGCCAAGCACGAACAAGACAAGTGGGGTGCACTCGGCAAGGACAACAACCTCATGTTCATCGCAGACTCAACGAATGCTGAGAAAGACGGATTCTCTATTCCAGAGACCCGTGTTAACCAGACTCTTGAAGACATTGTGAAGACCGTGAAGGGCCGTCTTATTATCGGAACCTTCGCCTCACAGTTCGAACGTTTGATCCGTATCATTCAGATTGCTGAGGAGATGGGCAAGAAAGTTGTTACTGAAGGACGCTCAATTAAGACCAACCTTGAAATTGCCCAGAAGACCGGACTTCTTACGGTTAAGAAGGAGACTATTATTTCCGCACAAGAGATTGGAGACTACCCTCCTGACAAAATAGTTATCCTTTCAACAGGAGCTCAGGGAGAAGAGTTCGCAGCGCTTATGCGTATTGCAACCAAGCAGCACAAGAACATCACGCTTACTCCGCGCGATACTATCGTGCTCTCCTCTTCGGTTATTCCAGGCAACGAACTTAACGTGCAGAAGTTGAAGGACAACCTTTACCGCAACGACGTTACCCTCATTCACTACCGCACTTCAGACGTGCACTCAACCGGACACGGAAACTCTGGCGAGCTTGTATGGATCAACCAGCAGGTTAACGCAAAGTTCTTCATGCCCGCATACGGCTTCTACTCCATGACCAAGTGTCACGCGAAGGCAGTTGAACAAGCGGGACGTGATCGCGATACTATCGTTCTTGCTGATAACGGTTCTGTTATCGATATGATCGAGGGAAAGACACTCTACGTGCACAAGGAGAAGGTTCCTTCAGCACCGCTTGTTGTTGACGGCTTCTCTATTGGCGACATTCAGGAGGTTGTTATCCGCGACCGCCAGGCGCTCGCTAAGGACGGTATGTTCGTTATCATCGCAACCGTTAACCTTAAGACGGGCAAGCTACGCAAGTCTCCGGATATTATCTCCCGCGGTTTCGTATACCTTCGCGAGTCTCAGGACATGTTGAACCAAGCACGTCTCCTTATTAAGAAGACTGTTGAAGACTCAACTAAAGGCATGAACCCTGTTGACCTTGATTACGTGAAGAATGCGCTTTCCGATACCATGGCAGGTTATCTCTTCGCACGTACGAACAAGGCACCGATGGTTATTCCGGTTTTGATTGGAGTGTAAATTCGCAATTTGAACAAAACACGCCGCACATGCGGCGTGTTTTTGTTTACAGATGCTAAAATAATATTTAATGCATGCTCGTCGCGTTCTTTCTTTAGGTAACTTCTTTTCAGTTGCCCACTTCTATCTCATCTTGCCGGTGATAGTGCCGTATTTGGCGACCATGCTTCCAGCTGACAGTGCGGGTCTGGTGGTCTCAGCTGGTGCGTTATTTACGCTTATTGCTTTTATGTTCATGCCGCGTCTTATACGAAAGTATGGGGCGCGAAAACTTGCTCTATTCTTTGGATACGCCCAAGCAGTTACGCTTGTATTGCTCGGAGAGAATCCAGGGCCTGTAATAGCAATTGCGGCGGTGGCAATTGCATGTGCGCTTGCTCCACTTATTGCGTACCAGCTAGACCTTTTGCTTGAGGCAACAGTTTCTGAAGAAAACAGTACGGGACGCGTGCGCACTGCATTCCTTACTGCGGGGAACGTTGCACTGGTACTCGCCCCCATTGCAGTTGGTCTCATCTTAGACGGCGCAGAAGCATACTCGCACGTGTTCTTCTATGCAGGGCTTTCTCTCACCCCTTTCCTAGTATTGTTCTTTGTTGACCGTCTTCCAGAAAAGACTCCCCCATCCATGCATTCAGTGCGTTCGTCGTTCGCGTGCATGCTTAAAGATAAGGATTTGATGGCGGTTGCAGGAAGCAATGCGGTTCTGCAATTCTTCTATCATCTAGCTCCGCTTTATATTCCGCTCTATTTGCATACCGCTCTTAACTTCGCCTGGAGCGATCTTGGCTGGATGTTCGCTATTATGCTCCTCCCCTATTTCTTGCTTGAGTACCCTGCAGGTTATATTGCAGACCGGTGGCTTGGAGACCAAGAACTTCTTCTGGCAGGGTTTGTAATTATGGGTCTGTCATTTGCTTCTCTTGCGTTCGTAACCTCAACCACGCCACTTGTATTCATTCTCCTTATTCTTGTACTAACGCGAGTGGGCGCGGTATTTGCCGAGGCTATGACAGAAGGACATTTCTTCAGGCGTATAACCGCAGAAGACGCGAGTACCGTGAGTATCTTCCGCATGATGCGCCCGAGCGCTGCGCTACTCGCTCCTGTCTCTGCGAGTGTACTTTTGTTTGCAGGTGGCAGCTACGCGATGCTATTTATTCTCTTTGGTCTCGCTATAGCCGCAGCCGGAAGCCTCTGTGCTTTTCGTATTCAGGATATTAAATAAGTACTAACTTGGGAGCTGGTATCGGCTTTTAGAGGTTAGTTCTATAAAGCCTTCTTTTAGGAGTGCTTGAAGCTGCAACGTCATCTGCTCTGTACGGTCTGGACCTAGAAGGTTTGCTAGCTGTTCTGAACTCTTAGAGCCTGTGCTTAGCGCTTTTAGAATTGCCCCTCGCGCCTGTCTTGCTGAACCGTTAAACGCTTTCTGTTTGGTATAGGTTGAAGCACGTGCGTTAACACGTACTCCCGAACGCTTGAGGTATGAGCCGTAGTCCATGAGAGCTGCGTACCACTCCCGCGAACCCCTTTCTGGCGTTGCTTTTGGGAGTACCTTCTCAAGTATTGAAAGAACCTCTACATCAGACACCCTCCCCTCTCCTGGAAAGAAATGATGCGTAACAACCGTACGTAGATTTGTTTCTACAAAGACAACCGGTTGATTGGTTGCAAAGGCTACAACCGCGCGTGCAGTATAGGGACCTACGCCCGGCAACGCTTCAAGTTGCTCGGGATTCGTTGGCATCTTGCCTTTGTATTCTTCTACAACTCTCTTTGCCGCTTCATGCAGCATCTTTGCTCTTCGGTTGTATCCTAGTCCCTGCCAAGAAAGGAGTACTTCTCCGAGAGAAGCCTTTGCGAGTGCCTGCACGGTTGGAAACTTTGTTAGAAAGGCTTTGTAGAAAGGCATAACCCGTTCAACCTGGGTTTGCTGCAACATTATTTCCGATACCAGAATACGGTATGGGTCATGCGTCTTTCGCCACGGCAGATTGTGTCTGCCATGTTCTTTGTAGAACTTCCAAACAAGAGCTCTAAACTTTTGCGGTGTCATGCACCTCAGCAGGAGGAACAGGGGTTGCGTGCGTAACGAATGGAGCTTCTGGGATTATTGCCATGGCAACTACGTAGCCAAGAATACCCGGGATTATGCCAGTGAATACAGAGGCGAAAATGTACACAAGACGGATGAGGAGAGGGTCGGTATCAAAGTATTCTCCTATCCCTCCCATAACCCCTGCAATTACCTTGTGCTCTGAGCTCTTCGTTAGTTTTTTCGTGATCATACGTACAGTATATCAAATACTACTCTGGATGCTTTTATTAAGTAGCGGGTGGATTCTGACGTAGTCTTAAGTCGGTATATCGTTGCGCGTATCCCTTTAGCACATCCAGTGGGACATTCTCGGGCCAATTGAATACATGTAGCGCGTCGTCCCCCGGTACGGGTTTCCACCCACGTCGCTCATACATTCCTTTGGCGGGATTGCCATCTATAATGGCATCCACCAATACGCCAGGTCTCTTTCTATCTTTAAGAAACTTCTCTACTTGTTCCATTATTTGAGAAGCGTATCCTTGTCCACTAAACTCATGCTCTACATATAAGTCTGTTACTTGAAAGAGCCGTAAGGGTTTCGAATAGTAATCAATAGTAGCAGCTCCAATCTTTTCTCCACCCACAAAAAGATCTAATCTTCTTTCGGGATAACCCTCTTCTTCCAGGGATTCTTTTGGAGAAACATATTTAATTTCTGGTCCCTTTTCATTTGACATAGGTTTATGTTATCCCACTCCACTAGATCTCGTAAATAACGTCCTTTCGCTCCACAACAATATCCCACTCCTTTTGTTTTGCATGTCTGTACAGGAGTCTGTTCGGGTTAAATGCTATGGGGTGCTCAACCAACTCAAGCATTGAGATGTCGCTTTCAGTGTCGCCAACTGCGTAGGAGCCATTAAGTGTTAAGTTCCCCTTTTCAACTGCGCGCTTAAGTACGCTCGATTTGTTCATAATCACATGCTCTTCGGCAACCGTACCAGTGAAGCAACCAGTTGCGTCGGTTTCGTAAAAGGTACCGTAGGATTTGTCGAAGCCGAGCTCGTAGGCAAAACCGTCAACAATAAACTTTGGTGAGTGCGATACGGCAAGGAGATAGTATCCCTTTCCTTTGAGTTCTTTAATAAGGTCACGGGTATATTGGTATACGCGTTCTTTCTTAGATTCAATAATCTCCCCGGCCACATCTGCCAGATCTACGTAGCGAAGTCCTTTCGCATGCTTAGCAAAAGCGAGTACAACTTTCTGTATATAAGGACCGTACTCCCCTCTACGATTCATCCACATCTCCTGCGCATCCTCGTACGTCTTGCGTAATTCTTTTGGAAAGATATCTCGTTCGATAAGAGCTTCTACAAGCTCAATAAGGAGCGAGGAACGAAAGACCGTTCCATCTATATCAAACGCTGCTACCGGAGGCTGTGTGTTCATATCGAAATATTACCTTATTTAGCCTTTGGCCAGCGATGGGCTGCCGGAGGCCAGATCTTGGTTAATGGGTGCTTGCTGCACTCATGTGGAATTGCATTACATACGTAACGGCCATAGAGCACGAGTCCGTTATTAACGAACTTCCAATCCGCTTTCGGGATGAGTTCTTCCAGGTCTTTTGAAATCTTTGTTAGCTCAGTATGGCTCGTTAAATCAAAACGAAGTGCGAAACGCCTTACATGCGTATCAGTTGGAATGCCTTCCCATATATTGTGTAACTCTCCGAGCACTACGTGCGCTGTCTTGTATGCAACTCCTGGCAAACGTATGAGTTCTTCTTCAGTCTTTGGAATCTTTCCTTTGAATTCGTCTCGAACTAGCTGCGCTGAAGCAATAATATGTTTAGCTTTGGTGCGGTGATAGGTTATGCTCGAGGTCTCTTCAGAAAGAGTTGCCCAGTCCGCATTCGCAAAATCATTCACGCTTTTATATTTCTTAAACAGCTTTTCTGTAACAGCGTTAACTTTCTTGTCCGTACACTGAGCAGATAGCATAACTGACACAACCAATTGAAAAGGCGTCTTGTATGCGAGTTCTGTCTTTGGAATTGCATATGCTTTCTTAAGATATGCGACTATCTTCTTAGCCCGTGCTCTGCGTTCCTCTTGAGTGCTTAGTACCGGGAATCCGCTACTCATGCGCTCTCTAAATCTTTAAGAATCTGTTCTGCGTGCAGGTCTGGCTTTACGTTCTCGTATACCTTTTTGATATTCCCGTCTGGACCAATGAGGAAGGAGGTACGGAATACGCCGTCATACTCTTTGCCCATAAACTTCTTTCGTCCCCATACGCCATACAAATTAACTACTTCTTTCCCTTCGTCAGCTAAGAGCGTAAACGGAAGTCCGTACTTCTCTGCGAACTTCTTATGGCTCTTAACCGTATCTGCAGAAATACCGAGCACAATCGCATTGAGCTTGGAGAAATCAGGTAGCGCATCTCTAATTGCACATGCTTGTTTGGTGCATCCTGGAGTATCGTCTTTGGGATAGAAGTAGATGAGTACATGCTTCCCTTTGTAGTCCGTTAATGAATGTTCCTTTCCGTCTTGGTCTGGAAGGGTGAAAAGAGGTGCGGGAGATCCAACAGTTGGTAGCGGCATATTATGGAAGGGTCATATCAACCTCTTCCTTCGCAAAGGCGAAATTGTAGGCGATGGTAATAATGGTACCTATGGCGGCAAACGAAAGCACAAGCGTAACGGCCAGTCCCATTCCAGGGATAACACCGACTAGATACAGTACAAGCATTCCGAGCACGGCACTCTGCCAAGTTAGCCGTTCACGCTTGAGTACTCCTCGATACAGAGCCGCTCCAGCCAAGATACCTGCGTAGAGATATCCTGCGATAAGTAGCAGTACGTAAATAGCCGCAAGGAGAATGGCGACTCCCATGCCAACAAACGAGACAAGGAGCAGGATAATAAAGACAGGAGTTGCAACACACACGCCAAACCCTAGAAGGGCTAGAAGAATGAAGCTGCGAAGGGATCTTCCAAGAGCTCTGTCTGCAACTCGTTCAGCAAATATTGGGAACAGTCCCCCAACCAACCCCGCAGCGACAAGTGCTGCAATTACTCGCACTACAAAGAACACGCCCGCTCCTGCTATAGCAAAAGTCTTCGCTTCCTCAACCGTTGGAAGGTACGAGGAAGAACCGGTGTAAGTAACTCCTCCATGCACCATAGATGAGTCCGGAATCTCAGCTTGCTGCGGTGCATTGTATTTGAGTACACCGTTAATAACAGTACCCTCTGCGAGAGTAAGTCTGTCTGAGGCAACCACGTCCACGTCTCCATTAAATGTTCCTGACAGAACAATATCCGCGCCGTATGCATACACGGGACCTCCTGAGCCATTTAGGTTAATGCTTCCTCCAACGACATGAGTGTCTGAAGCTGTTGTTGAGGCAGTAATGCTTCCCCCGGCGAGCATAAGGTCTCCTGCCACAGTGTCTTCAATAATTATTCTTCCACCAACAGCACGTACGTCGCCCAGAACAGGCTTCTTAACATCAACAGTGCCGCCAACGGCAAGGACATCGCCCGCCACACTATTGTTTATGGTTACTGTTGCCCCAGCCGCTATTACATCGGCCTTAAGAGGCGCAACAACTGTTATGTCTGTACCCAACAGGTATGCGTTTGTCGCAGGTGTTTCAGATACAACCAATGTTCGTTTTGCCTGGAGTTCAGACGCAGAGGCCGCGAAGGGAGCGGCCAGGAAGAGGATGAGCGCTAAAGCGATACTCTGGCGCATATGTCAAAAGTATACCGCTTCATAAAACTTCATCAAAACTTGACCTTTGGAAAGTATACTGGTGTTTATATGGAACCCGTACAGAAAACAGAGGAGGAGTGGAAGGAAGAATTAACCCCTGAAGAATATAAGGTTATGCGTGAGAAAGGAACGGAGGCACCTTTTACTGGTGAGTTCGTAGATAATCACAAGGACGGTACCTATAGATGCAAAGCATGTAATGCAGTGTTGTTTGGTTCAGACACCAAGTTTGATTCTGGCTCTGGTTGGCCTTCCTTTACGGATCCTAAGGTTGCCGCAAACGTTGGTACTCGTTCAGACGACGAACACGGTATGCACCGCACAGAAGTGTATTGCAAGAATTGTGGAGCGCACTTAGGACACGTGTTTGAAGACGGACCCAAAGACAAGGGTGGCAAAAGATACTGCATCAACTCTGTCTGTCTTGCGTTTGAAGAAGAAAAGAAAGATTGACGCTTTCAGCACAGAATAGGCGCCCTCATTAAGTTGAGGACGCCTATTTTCGTGAAAAGAAAAAGTTTAGATGTACGGACGAAGCGCGTTTTCGAGAGCCTTGACTCGAACCTTGCCCCCCGATTGCTGCGGTTGGAACGCCACTTGCGCATGCTGTCCGCAATATGGCCCTTCATCAAGATCGAGCTTCCGTCCGCAGAAAGTGAAGCTGTCGGCGCACGGATCTCCTATGGGCCACTTGCACATATGCGCGCCGAGAGTGAGAACGGTTGCTGAACCCGGCGACTCGCAGTAGAGGGAACGGAAACTATCCGGAGCCTCGTGAACCACCGCTTTCTTTGGCAGAGGCGGGGATGCGACCGCGACAAGCCGACGAGCAGGCCTGGGTGCGGGAGCCGCCTGTACCCTACGCGGCTTTGAAGCAGTCTCGCGGCCCGAAAGTCCCAACCGATGCACCTTGCCGATAACTGCATTGCGACTTGTACCGCCCAGCTTTTTTGCGACCTGACTTGCCGACAACCCGTCGAGCCAAAGTTTCTTGAGAAGAGCAACGCGTTCATCATCCCAACCCATGCTACAGCTCCCATCTGAAATACCGGTGTGACCGCCGGCAGTGTATGAGAAATGCGAAGAACTTTAGAAGCCCTTCTGGTTTGGATAATACACCCGCGTCATGCAGCTATCCCCATGTGCATCCATTCGTAACAAAAGCGTGTCCATATTGTCTTGTTTGACACATCCTAAATTCAGGTGTCTACTTACTTCAGGTTAGAACACCTCCCCCGCAGCCGGCCTCCTTGGGACTTGCTTCGGGGGAGGACACGAGACGATTGGTCTTGGCAATGCATAGTCGTGCATTGATAAACCATCCTCCCCGATATTAGGTATGCCAGTACTAAAGGCACTTGGTCTCGGGGTCGTGATCATCGTTCTCAAGGTTCTCACCCCGCAGATCTTTTCTGAACTTCAAGGGACAGCTATAGCATTTCTGCATGGCGCCCACGTTTCTGCTGACATGGCCACAGATTTAGCCGCGAGCGCTGGAACATCTATCGAATTCTCGAATGCTCCGCCCAGGCTTCCTCAGGCACCACAGATCGTAGGCTACTAGCTTCCCTCTCACAAAAAGGCCGGACTATTTGTCCGGCCTTTTGTACTACCTAATTTTGCGTTACATCGGTTCAGACAACGAACTTCCGTAGGTTGTTGTCATTCTTCCAGCGTCCTTTGCAAGAAAGCCTGCAAGAAGGAGTACTACACCGAGGAACACATGGAGCCAGTGGTCTGCATGATTCATATGCACGAGTCCGAACAATTCTCCTCCCATGTCTATGGTTAGGAAACCAAGTACAGCGAGGAGAAGATATACAACGCCGAGAATCTTAAGCCAGAGCGAAGACACTGCTGGAGCCATGAATGCAACGGCAAGAAGAATAATGCCGAAGAGAAGATGCACTAGATTGTGGAGCGTATCTGTTTCAAACAATCCCGTAGGACCCACGAGCGGGTTCGGCACGAAACCAAGCACACCAACGAGTACGAATACTACACCGAAGATGATTGCTATTGTTTTTGCCATAGGTCTTAAGAAATAATTTATGTAAGTAACACCGACATAGTGCAGAAACAGGGGTGAAGTACCGATTAAGATTTATGCTGGCGACCTGTTACATGTATTAGGATATACTGGACTCTATGATTCGCTTTAAAGGAAAACCGTCTGAGCAGCTCGGCATACTGGGACTTTTGCTAACCGTTGGTGTGCTTGTTCTTGTGGCACTTTTTGTAGATATTGGAGATCTAAAGAATCTGGTACTGAGTGCAGGACCTTTTGGTCCATTGGTTTTCATTCTTCTTAAGATAACCACCATTGTTATAGCTCCCCTTTCAGGAGCTCCTCTCTATCCGCTTGTTGGACTCTTCTTTGGATTCTGGCCGGGCATTCTTTACGTACTCATAGGCGACTTCCTTGGCTACACCATCGCGTTCTTTATTAGCCGCCGCTTCGGATATCCTCTTGTACGCAAGCTTATTGCTGGCAACGAACGAAGTCTGCTCGCGCGTATTGTAGAGCATGTGGGTACCGTAAAAGGATTCATCAAGGTGTGCGTGACGTGTATCGCCGCTCCTGAACTTATTTCTTACGGTACGGGTTTGTCTCGTCTTCCCTATCCAATCTTCATTAGCATCCTTCTCCCTATCAACTCAATAATCTCCATAACGCTTGTGTTGCTTGGAGCAAATCTAGATTTCTCCAATGGATCTCTGCTCATTACCATTGGCCTGCCACTCGTTGGAGGTGTTGTTATGCTAACGGGAGCGTATCTCTTTCTTCGTGGAATCAAAGAGAAGCCTTAACGAAGCTGTTCTATAAAAGCAGTGAACGCTGCAATAGCTCCCTTCACAGACTCTTGGGCTTTTTCATCCGTTAGCTTTCCTTCTTCGTTGAACTTGTGCGTTGCCCCGCCAAGATAGAACTCTGGCTGTCCAAGGACGCGTGCGTTAAGGTACAGCATTACGCCCTTAAGATCGTTCTGTGCGAGCGCGGTACCAACCGGACTAAATGACGCACCCATAACAAATACCGGTTTGGCGTCCCATGCGTTGTCTCCATACGGACGACTTGTCCAGTCAACAGTGTTCTTAAGTACTCCGGGTATCGAACGATTAAATTCAGGTGTTGCTATAAGAATGCCGTCAGCTGCACGAATCTTTTCTTTAAGAGCTGAGACGGCCTCCGGAAACTCTGCTTCCATGTCCTGGTCGTAGAGGGGTATATCTTTGATGTCTGCAACTTCAATAGATACATTTTCAGGAGCTAGCTCTATAAACGCCTGTACGAGTGAAGAGTTATAGGACGCAGAACGAAGACTTCCTGAAAATGCGAGTAGTTTGTAGGTCGGCATATATAAAGTGGTTACTGGAGGTTAATAAGTACCACGTATCAAAGTGCCCCTTGACTGTGGATAACAAAAACCGCCCCAGGAGGGCGGTTTTGCTCAGTGTTCGCAATGATTACTTCGCGAGCTCTGCGTCTATAAGTGCGCTAACTTGAGCGGTTGGCTGCGCTCCTGAGAGCATTCCTGTACCGATAATGTAGCTTGGAGTGCCGTTAATGCCGAATGCAGTTGCTTCGTCACGGTCTGCAGCAATAGAGGCAGTGAACTTATCCTTCTTGTCGTTCATAACCTTGAGTACTTTGTCAGTATCAATGCTTGGCACCTTGCTACGAGTGAGGGCGGTGATGCTTGCGAGATCGCCGAAGCCCACATCTCCTTCGTCGTCCTGCGCAGCAAATACTGCCTTGAACCATTCATAGAAGTGATCTGGTGCTACGTCCCATACGGCACGTGCGAAGAGTGCTGCAGTATCAGAATCTTCGCCAAGGAACTGGAAGTCCTTAAGGAGAATCTTAACCTTGCCGGTCTCTACGTACTTTGTATTGAGGTCCATCATGGTTGTCTGCTCGAACTGTTTGCAGAATGGGCACTGGTAATCAAACCAGTACGCCATAACAACAGGAGCATTCTTGTTTCCAATGTATGGCTCTCCTTCGTCCTTCACATCCTTAATATCAACTGCCATGGGCTGGCCCGCTGTAGTATCTGCCTGTTTTGTTCCGCCGTGCCCAAATATTAATGCGCCACCAATAATAAGTGCTCCGAGGAGTACTGCTATAGGAGTAAGGTATTTCTCCATAAATTCCCCTTTGTCCAAACCTTTGGTTCCATCTGTAGTCATATGCCTACTAGTATAGCAAAAACCCCGGGAGATAGTCCCGGGGGTTTGCTTCCTCTTTTCCCTCGTTTAACGAGAAGAAGTAGGGATGAATGTGAGGGCGGTGCCTGTAACTCCAGCACGGCCGGTTCGGCCAATGCGGTGTGTGTAGTCTTCGTACGTTCCCGGAAGATCGTAGTTGATAACGTGAGATACGCCTGAGATATCAAGACCGCGAGCAGCAACGTCAGTTGCTACGAGCACGGTTGCTTCTCCACGCTTGAAGTAGCCAAGTGCCTTCTGGCGAGCTCCGTGGGTTTTGTCTCCATGGATAGACTCAGCCTTGATGCCCTTGTGGAAGAGATCGCGAGTAAGACGTTCAACACCATGCTTGGTGCGACCGAAAATAATCACGCGCTCGAAACCAGGCTGCTTAAGAAGGTCAACAAGAATGTCGAACTTCTGGTGCGAGTCTGCACGAATAACATCCTGATCAATCGTGTGCGACGTGTCGCGGGTCTTAACCGAGATACGCGCTGGATTCTTGAGGAAGGTGTGAATAAGCGCTTCGATGTCGCGAGACATAGTAGCTGAGAAGAAGAGCGTATGACGCTCAGCCTTCATCTTGGCAAGAATGAATCGCATGTCAGCGATGAAACCCATGTCGAGCATGCGGTCTGCCTCATCGAGTACAACCGTACCGAATCCTGAGAGATCGAGCTCACGGCGCTCCATAAGGTCCTTAAGACGTCCTGGAGTACCGATAACGAATTCAGGATTACGCTTGAGTACGCGAATCTGCGGACCAATGTTTGCTCCACCCACGCAGGTTACAGAGCCGAGCTGGAGACCCTTAGCAAAGCCAAAGAATTCCTGCTCAATCTGAATTGCGAGTTCACGAGTTGGCACCATGATAAGTACACGCTCGCGCTCGTTAAGTGCGCGGTACTTAAGTACTTTGTCGATAAGCGGAATAAGGAACGCAGCAGTCTTGCCGGTTCCGGTATTTGCCATACCAACGATGTCGCGTCCTTCGAGTACTACGGGAATAGACTCGTCCTGAATAGGAGTTGGTGTGATGTAGCCCTTTCCGATGATGTTTGCCTTGAGGCGATCATCAACCTTGAAGTCTGCGAAAGAGTTCTTGGAAACGTAGGTTACTACGTCCTCAGCTGGCTGCGCTTTATTGATAAGACGTGTGAGGTCAATATTCATTTCCTGAATGTTGCGACCTCCACTACGACGAGGACCACCCTGAGAGTTTCCTCCACGGTCGTTTCCGCCGCGAGAAGATCCTCCACGAGAGGTTCCAGAAGGGCCGCGAGAC
Organism: Parcubacteria group bacterium; assembly: GCA_028286615.1. GTDB lineage: Bacteria > Patescibacteriota > Minisyncoccia > Phycocordibacterales > Phycocordibacteraceae > C7867-001. Next base: position 237,318 of record JAQBRG010000003.1, read on the forward strand.
GGACCACGACGCGCGTCAAAAGGACGTGCGCGTACTACGTTCTGGCCAAAAGGTACGGCTTCAGCGAAGCGCATACCTGCTTCATACGCGCCTGATGGGCGCGGTGTGCGGCTGCCGCTACGGGCAGGTCCGCGAGATCCCTTATTATCGGGACGATTTCCACGACTGTCGCCGCGGGAGTTGTTCTGTTGATACATGTGTTGAATTGGTGCGACTAGGTCGCGTTGAAAGGTATAAGTGACCCTTTATGTGCGCTATTTAAACTGCGGACTGGGCCGCAACGTCTCGAGAGTGGTTAGGTCGGAAGAATGCCTCCGGTCTCGATAAGTTCGTAACTCTCAAGACAGTAAACCAATAGGAAAAACGTTGTAGCTAGACTATAGCACACACAGCGTTTTTATGCAAATCATACATAAAGCAAAAGGCCGGCAGTACTGCCGGCCTTTTGCCCGTTGACTTCGCTTGGTTTAGGAGCGAAGCACCCTCGTCAAAAGAATAATATTCCTTTGCTTTTGATGTGTCAACATACTTAGCCGGCGGAGGGAGTCGAACCCTCGAAGTCAACGTGACGAGGGTGTCTTCGCAACCTTGCCGCCGGCTCATAGGGAATGTAACAAAAGTCAGATGATAGAAACTGCCTGATTTAGATAAAGAAAAACCGGAGACAAGTCCGGTCTTCCTATTTAATTACTTATTTAAGTCTTACTTGCGAGCAGCGCGAGTCTTAGCGGCCTTCTTAGCAGACGCAGACTTCGCAGCCTTGGAACGTTTGGCAGAAGCCTCACCTCCCTTCTTTCCACCTTTCTTTGCAGGAGCTTTGCTTACTTTCTTGCCTCGACCCGATCCACTCTTCTTTCCTCCTCCGGTTGATTTGTTAACCGTTGCCCATGCACGCTTCTCAGCTTCTTCGTCTGGGACTCCACGCTTTTCATATCCTTCTTCTATGTGCTCAGCCTGTCTTTTTTGTTTGTCTGTATATGCAGACTTATCTCCGCGAGGCATAGGCTATGCAATAGGTTTCTTTCCCTGGATAAGACGCACCACGATTACAATAACCGCAACAACAAGAAGTATGTGGATGAGTCCCCCAAGCACATGCGTTGCGAAACCCAAAAGCCACAGAACGAGCAAGATGATAGCAATGGTGTAGAGCATAGGAATGATTACTGAACGTTAATGCTCAAAGTGTATGAAATGAAATATAGAGAAATGATGAAGAGCGCTTCCCTAAGGAAGCGCTCTTCATCATTTAGAACAAAATTATCGGCGGTTCTTTGCGCGGTCTGTTTCCGTAAGACCCATCTTTCGAAGACGAACGCTAACAGGAGTAATCTCGAGGTATTCGTCCTCAGACATAACTTCAAGACCGCGTTCAATACTGAGTGTGAAGGCTGGTACGAGGTTGATAGCTTCGTCTGTTCCTGAAGAACGAACGTTGGTCTGGTTCTTTCCCTTAGTTGGGTTAACAACCATTTCCTCTCCCTTAGAAGTGTTTCCAACAACCATACCCTCATACACTTCCGTAGCAGGAGTGATGTAGAGAACGCCGCGCTCCTGCATGCCCCAAAGAGCGTAGCCAAGAGCCTTGCCGGTTGCCATGGAGATCATGGAACCAACCTGGCGCTTCTTGATTTCTCCAGCGTATGGCTGGAAGCCGAGCACGCGGGTTGAGAGAATTCCCTCTCCCTTCGTATCAACAACGAACTGGTTACGGTATCCGAGAAGTCCGCGAGTTGGACCTTCGAATACGAGGCGAACCTGGTCGTTCTCCTGCGTAAGGTTCTTGAGCACGAATGCGCGAGTACCGAGGCGCTCGATAATAGCTCCTTGGAATTCTGAAGGAGTATCGATAGTAACTTCTTCGAACGGTTCGAGCTTCTTCCCTTCTTCCTCACGGATAATTACCTGAGGCTGTGAGACCTGCATTTCGTATCCTGCACGACGCATGTTCTCAAGAAGAATAGCGAGGTGGAGTTCTCCACGTCCTGAAACCTTGAATGCGTCTGGAGAAAGGAAATCAACCTTAAGTCCCACGTTAACTTCGAGTTCGCGCTCGAGGTAATCACGGAGCTGGCGGCTGGTTACGAACTTTCCTTCGCGTCCTGCAAATGGAGAGTTGTTAACGAGGAAGTTAACGGTGATGGTTGGCTCGTCAATTGCAATTGCTGGAAGAGGTTCAACAGATGCGTCTGTGGTGATGGTCTCTCCAATGTATGCGTCAGCAATACCAGCGACAATAACAATGTCTCCGGCAACTGCTTCTGGAACGTCTACGCGTTCAATACCCTTAAAGGTAAAGACCTTGGTGATCTTCGTAGTGCGAGTCTCTCCGTCTGGCTTCTTAACGAGAATAGTCTGTCCTGCCTTAACAACACCTTCGTACACACGTCCGATAGCAAGGCGTCCGAGGAAGTTGTCGTATGCGAGGTTGAATGTCTGAAGCTTAAGAGGCTTGTCCGTGCTTTCAGCACTTGCAGTTGGCTGCACCTTCTCAAGAATAACGTCCAGAAGAGGTGTGAGGTCTTTGCGCTCGTCATCAAGCTTACGCATAGCAACACCTTCGCGACCGATAGCGTAGACCGTAGTGAAGTCACACTGTTCGTCTGATGCGCCGAGTTCGTAGAAGAGTTCAAGGACCTGTTCCTCTGAACGAGCTGGGTCGGCTGCTGGCTTATCAATCTTGTTAAGCACAACGATAGGCTTAAGGCCGAGCTCAAGAGACTTCTTAAGTACGAAACGAGTCTGAGGCATAGGGCCTTCCTGCGCATCTACGATAAGAAGCACGGAGTCGATGGAACGGAGCACACGCTCAACCTCTGAACCGAAGTCGGAGTGTCCTGGAGTGTCCACGATGTTGATCTTGGTTCCCTTGTACTCAATAGAGGTGTTCTTTGAGTAAATGGTAATACCACGCTCGTGTTCAAGCGCGTTGTTGTCCATAGATGCACCTTCAGAGGCTGCACCTGTCTGCTTCATGATGGCATCGGTAAGAGTAGTCTTGCCGTGGTCCACGTGTGCGATGATGGCGATGTTTCGAATTTCCATAGGTATCTAAAATAAAAAGGCCCTTCGGGCGGTTATCTGTACAATACCTTTATATATATGGTGCGTCAACAGATACTGACCTTAAAACTAAGGTCTGTATCTAGGGAATATCCGAACCTTTTACTTGGCAATATAAAGATGTATTGTTCACACCAGAACATCACCTATTTGAGGGATTTGTCACATGACGATAAGTACATTGACCCCAGAAGCCACTTCAACAATTCGATCGCTGATATCTCAAGCGAGTCAGACAAAAAGCATTCTTAGAGAGGCTGCTCGCTCTGCTGCTGCTGAGAAAGTACGTCAAGCCTCGATTCGTGAGGCTGAGGAGAAACGCAGATCAAAGTTGGAAGCAAGATTCGAAAAGACTATTGGCAAGATAGCGCTTGGCATATTGCATTTATCTGCACTTGCAAAGACGCCAGAATTTCGTCGTCTTATAAAGACTCGCCACGAAATCTCGAAGTCTACGTCGTTCTATTATGGCAGAACGCAAAATGCTTTTGAGGTAGAGTCCGAGAACAGGACGACCGATGTCAGTATTGAATTCGTTAAAGATTTCATCGAGGTGGAAATTAGGGGGCAGCGTCCCAGTCCATGCCAGTCAGTTAACAGCGGTGCAGCAAGTGAATACAACTCATGCGTTGTCTTTAGACGTTTCTCGGTCGAGAGTTTGACCGAGATTGACGTTCAATGGTTGCGTTACCTCTTCACAAGTGACCTGGTCCTTCATTGGTACAGTTTCGAGTTTGAAGATGAATGGCTAACTGAAGGAGACGCTTTTTCTAAGATCTCCTGTTCTAGCGCCGGGCAGCTGGATTACTTCTCGAGATTTAATGTACACGTCGCTGCGTCTGCAGATGGATGGAGAGGACGGGTGTTAGACCCAAACCTTGTGCTTCTACGAGTATTCGCTGATTGCAGCGACCCGAAGAAGCTCAATCAGTATTTGGAGGCTGCTTTAAAAAATCTAGAATGAGTTAAATTATGGCTGCAAGATTGAGGAGTCCCTCATCTTGCAGCTTTATTTATAGCTAAAGACTAAAGCCTATTTCAAATACTTATTAACATTCGCAATCTGCCCTGCATATGCGGCCGAGCAGTGAATAGTTCCATCGGGATCGTGGAGATAGTAAATACAGCTAGTCTTCTCAGGATTAAGAGCGGCATCAATAGATTCAAGACTCGGCGAAGCAATTGGGTGCGGAGGAAGCCCTGCATACATATAGGTATTGAATGCAGAGTCTATCTTCTTGTCTTCAGGGCTTGGTGTTGGCCACCAGTTCTCATCAGTACCTCTTATGTATTGAAGCGTTGCATCAACCTGGAGACGCATGCCGTCATCTATACGGTTCCAGAGAATGCCCGCTATGAGTTTCTTGTCGCTCTTGGCAGCTTCTCGTTCAATAAGAGAAGCCATGGTAAGGACATCTGTCCACGCAATTCCTTGTCTCTTTGCATCTGCTGCATACTCAGCGGTTGCATCCTCAAACCTGCCTCGCAAACGTGCCGCAACCTGGGCAGGATCTTGATCTGTTGGGATGAGATAGGTGTCGCCAAAGTACACACCTTCAACAAGAGCTGGAGTTGGCGCGGTATCTATACGTATCCAATGTTCCTTCTCTTCGTCGCTCCAGCCAAGTTTCTTCTGAAGGATGTTTGCTATCTGTTCTTTACGTAATCCAGGTGGGAATGTAACCCAAGCAAGGTATGGGGGCGAAGAAAGTATCTTGGCGATAGTCCATACGTCTTGGCTGCCTGATATTTCATATCCTCCCTCAAGAATCTCTCGGCCTCCTGCATAGCGAGCAAACGCAATGTGAAATGCGGTGCTGCTCTTTATAAAACCTTGCGCGCGAAGTTCTTTCGTTATTTCAAAGACTGAAGTATCTGGCTTAACAATGAACTCTGTTGTTACAGCATGCGTATCTGCTGGACCGAAATAGTTTGCGTAGGTAAGAAGGAACAACACGAGCAATATTACAAATCCTACGCCGCTAAATATAAAAATACGTCGCCAGTCGCGCCTAGATCGAACTCCTTCAAGGTACGGCATGCGCATAGCTACTTAGTATAAAACACCCGCGCAAGTTTTATGTCCTCGAAAGAATATTTTCCTTTCAATTTTGCAAACACGGGCGTTAGTTTGTCTGCTCCAACCTCGTTAAAGGCTTTATGTATCGCAGGAAGTGCGTCCTGCACTTTTTCTGGAATAAGTTCTTGTACAGAATCTAAATCAAGCTTCTTCCCTGCTGCGAGCGCGCTAACGTGGTCACAAATAGTTCCTATAGTAAGACTGCGGATACGCGCAATGTCTTCTAAGGTCTTTCCTTCCTCTATAAGTGCGAGTGTCTCCTCTTGCGTTGTTTTCTTTGCGGGCCGCGCGACTCCTTCAGCGAGTGCGCTCAATGTTCCGCCTGAAGCTTTTATAAAGTTCTGCTCGAGCTTTTCTCGTTCGCCACTCTCTTCAAGAGCATCAAACGCTTCTGCTGCTTGTTCAGAAGCATCTTTAAGTTCGGTGTCTTTTGCAGAGACGGCCGGGTGTATCGCGAGAGCCTGCTCGCTCCAGCCAAGAAGATGCAGGCCGTCTAAAGTTCGTACGCGCGAGAGCGCAACATACCCTTGTCCGTATTCAAATGCACGAGAGAGATCCATGGCAGCGGCGTCCATACTCATACCCTGGCTCTTGTGTATGGTTATAGCCCACGCAAGACGAAGCGGGACCTGAGAGATCTTTGCGCGTACCTTGCCATTCTCTTCAACGGCCCAGGCCATAGGCGCCATGGTTATGTCTCGGCCGTCACGCGTTTCAATAATTGGATAGTTCGTACCGCTTTCAAAGCCCGTAACAATACCAAGCGTTCCGTTTGCATATCCTGCTGCCGGATTGTTCTTGGTACACATAACAATGGCCCCCTCTTTAAGGGTGAGGCGCTCAGGAGAAAGACATCCGCGCTTAAGTGCTTCAACAAGTACATTGCCTCCTGCACTTTCCATGAGGAACGGGTATGGCTTTCCTGAAAGCGCAGCAAGCTTTTCGTCGTTGAGTTTGTCCACGTCAACATTGTGCGTGAACAGACGTGGCGTATCTTCGTCGATAGTCTCTGAGTCTCCATCGCTTTCGCGTGAGGTTAGTACAGACACGTGCGTATGGTCCCATTCTCCCGAGCGAATAGCAGAGAGAAGTGAGAGGAACACTCCGTCTTCTTGGCGATGCTGCTCGTGCAAGTAACATATTATCGGATTCAGCTTTTCCCACGCGCCAGACTGGAACGCGAATACTGCCTGCTTTCCAGCCTTAGCAATTGGCGGCAGCTGGAAGAAGTCTCCAACAAGCACAACCTGCATTCCTCCAAACGGTTTGTCTGTGTGGCGTACTTCTCGTGCAACCTCATCAACCATGGAAAGCACGTTGGCTGAAAGCATAGACACCTCGTCGATTATAAGGACCGGTGCTTTCTGAATACGCTTAACCACATGCTCTTTTGAAGCAATGGCATCAAGTGCTTCTGGAGAAAGATAATCGTTAATGCCTATGCCACTCCACGAATGGATAGTCATGCCGTGAATGTGGGTGGCCGCAATGCCTGTTGAAGCTGTTATGGCCGGTTCAATAGCATGGGAACGCAGCCATTTCACATACTCATTAATAGTATGTGTCTTTCCGCTTCCTGGTTCTCCCGTAAGAAAAACATTAGCGCCGGTCTTTAATATAGAAAGCGCTTCACTCTGTAACATGTAAATATAAGCTCAAGTACCTATCTTAGCATTCCCTTCCTAAAGCCCTGCTAAAGCAGACTTATGAAGAAGATGAAGATGTAGAAAGTCCCCGGGCGCATCACTGCGGCCGGGGACCCTTGGTCGGAAGGACAAAGTATCAGAGGGACAAAGGGCCGAAGCTCTAGTTCCAAGGATCTTAGTCCTGAGTGACCTTGCGAAGACGGAACACGAGGCGACGGCCGAGACCCCACTGATCGTCGGGATCCGTCCAGTCCGCATCGAGCCACTGCTCGCCGTCCGAGTCCCGCCCGACGTAGAAGACGCCTGGGTCGCCGTCGGAATCGGTGATCCGTTCCATCGCGATCCAGAGGACTTCGTCGCTGGGCTGGTCCTTGTACTGGTCGCGAATGTGCGGGCCGGCTTCGGCGGGAAGCAGTTCAACGACATGGCCGTCGAGCCGTTCTGCGTTCTGCGCGCTCCACTCGGCAAGCCGAGTGGGATTGAGCAGTTCGGTCGTGGTCGGCATGCGCTCGTAGCCGAAGTCGGCAGGGGTGAGGATGATCGTATCGATCGCCTCTTCCTTGTCGAGCGTCGTCAAGGCGGGATTGTTCACCAAGCTCTTTGCGTAGTCGCTGACCACAAAACCAGCTTCGACGCGCTTGAGAAGCACCTCCTTCGCGACACCGCCGATCAGGAAGGTGCGCCATTTGGCGAACTTCGGAAGATCAGTGCAGGCGTGTGTCTCATCGCTCTTCACGATAAGGCAGGCGCCGTTTTGGAGCCAGGTCGTAAAGCGCGCCGTGCGCTCTTCGGGAGACAGGTCGATGATGGCCTGCACGTTTCCCGAAGTGAGAGCGTCCCAATTGATGTCGCGACCAAATTGGCCAACGAGTTCCAGAGCTTGACCGCGAGTGACGGCTTTACCCATGTCTAAGTCCTCCAAGAGGTTATGCGCTTGACCATCTGCACATTGCAAATAGCTTGACGCTACCGTGGTTTCGCCACAGCGGAGAAAGGCCTATATAAGCCGCTCTACGCTGTGGCGAATTCACAAAGTTTTATCAAAGAACTTGGGGGTAAAGATACCACTTTTAGGACAAAAAGTCAAGGTATTCTATACTATACACATCGACTCTCTGGTGCCTGCTAAGTAATTTGACACAAATACATTTTTAGTATATAAAATACACATGATACAACGTTTTATAGCCAAGACAGGAGCTTTTATTAAGAAAGTAGTTAAAAAGACCAAGCAGCTGAGCGCCACAACATGGCGCCGATTTCGTGGTTTAAAGCGCTGGCAGCAGGTTGTTGTTGTGCTTATTATCATTGCCCTTCTAGTAGGGCTCTTTGTCGTACTCAATAGCGGAAAGAAGGCAGACGAAGCTAGCCAGGATCGTACCGTGACTCTCGCAACCGTAGGAGAGCTTTCAGGCTCTGGAAGCGGCGTGAATATTATTGGTGCCGTTCGCTCCGTAACTGAGGCAGATCTTCTTGCCCAGACTGGCGGGACTGTTCGCTCAGTTAATACACGTATTGGAGCTACCGTAGGCGCTGGTACGGTTATAGCTGAACTCGAGAACGCGAGCGAGCGAGCTCTCGTACTTCAAGCAGAAGGCTCATACGACGCAGCGGTTGCAAGTCGCCAGGCAGTATCTCCTCGAGACTCTGCTACTGACGCACGTAACGCATACCGTGACGCATTCGACACGCTTGATACCGTTCTTGAGACTCAGGTTGACCAGCTCTTCGGCAACCAGACTCCATCGGGCCCTGATCTTCTTATTAACCCTGAGAACAGCAACGACGTATACGCACTTCCCCGCGAACGTACTGCAATTGATAAGCGTATGACTGCGTGGCGTGATCGCCTTCCTCAAGCAGGAAGCCGTGACCCCGAAGTTCTTCTATCAGAAGCTGAGACTGAAGCTCGTGCTATCGCTACATTTGTAAACAATCTTGCAACAGCAGCTAACGAGCGTAACTCACGTGCAACTCCTGCGCAGATAACGGCTGTATCAACAGCTCGTGCAAGCGTGAACGCAGTCCTTGCAGAAATTGCTGCAGCACGTACTTCCTACCGCTCTCGCAGCACAACTTCAACCGCAAGCGTTGATGCCTCTGTAAAGTCCGCACTTGGAAGCCTTCGTGGTGCACAGGCTCAACTCGAGAAGACCGTTATCCGCGCTCCTATTAGCGGACAGGTTAACTTCCTCCCAATACACGTTGGAGACTACGTAACTGCCTTTACGCACGTAGCCACTGTTGCCCAGAACGGCGCACTTGAAATCGTTGCCTACATCTCTGAGGACGACCGCGATCTTCTTACCGTTGGAAGCAAGGTTCGTGTTGAAGATGCGTATGACGGCATTGTTACCTCTATTGCCCCTGCACTTGATCCTTCAACCAAGCAAATTGAAATTCACGTTGCTGTTACCGGTGCTTCCAAGCTTGTAAACGGACAGTCTGTTCGCATCTCTCTTCCTGGAGCGGTTAAGAAGGAAGAGACCGCCACGGGTCCTATTCTTCTTCCCCTAGCAGCCGTTAAGCTTCGTAGCGACTCACGCATCGTATTTACGGTTGGCGAAGATGGACGTCTTATAGCCGTACCCGTTGAGATTGGAGACGTACGCGGAGACCGCATTGAAGTTCTAACTCCTCTTGATCCAGCACAGCGCATCGTTAGTGATGCTCGCGGTCTTTCCGAAGGACAGAAAGTAAACCATGACTAAATTCTGGAGTTTCTTCCTTCATAAGCATCACTTCACGATATTCTTGATGCTGGTCCTCCTCGCAGGAGGACTCTACGCGGTATCAGCTATTCCTAAGGAATCTACACCTGATATTGCTATTCCTCTTGGTGTAGTTAGTACGGTGCTCCCAGGAGCCGGGTCTGCTGACGTTGAGCGACTTGTTACAGACAAGATTGAGAACGGCGTACTTGGTGTTGAGCACGTATCGAAAGTTACCTCTACCTCAGGCGACGGTATTTCTATCGTCTCTGTTGAATTCGATGCATCTGCAAACATTGATAAATCTATCCAGCTTCTTAAGGATGCTGTTGACGCAGTTAAGTCTGACCTTCCAACTGAAGCTCTTGATCCAGTTGTATCTGACGTTAACTTCGCAGACCAGCCAATCCTTATCATTTCTATATCTGGAAATCTTGCTCCTGCTGAGCTAACCGCACTCGGGGAATCAGTGAGCGACGAGATTAAACGCGTCTCAGGCGTGTCTAAGGTTTCTGTGTCCGGCGTTCGTGCACGTCAGGTACAGGTAGTCGTGAAGCAGGAACGTCTTCGCGAATACAACCTTGCCCTTTCAGACGTAACTAATGCTATTCGTTCAGCAGGTGTGGCTTCTCCAGCAGGTTCTATAACCGTTGACGGGGTTAACTATGCAGTTCGCTTTGAATCAGGAGTTCCTTCAACCGACGCTGTAGCGAACGTAGCGCTTGCAGGTCCTGGAGGCGCAACTATTCACGTGCGCGATGTTGCAGAAGTAATCGATGGTCTTGAGGACCCTACAACCTACTCACGTGTTTCAGTTGATGGAAAACCATCGCAGCCTTCTCTTACTCTTACTATCTTCAAGAGTCGTGGAGGAAACATCGCACAGATAGGACATGCAGTTGAGAAGAGACTTGAAGATCTGAAGGCAGACATGCTTGCAGGCACCAACACGGTTATTTCATACAACGGTGCAGAAGAAGTGAACAAGAGCTTGATTGAGCTAACGCGTGCCGGTGTTGAGACCGTTATCCTCGTTATGCTCGTACTTCTCTTTACACTTGGATGGCGTGAGTCTTTGGTTGCTGCTGCATCCATTCCTCTTTCATTCCTCGTTGCTTTCATTGGTCTTCTTGCTTCAGGCAATACCCTCAACAACGTTTCTCTCTTCGCACTTATTCTCGCGATTGGTATTCTCGTTGACTCAGGCATCGTGGTGGTGGAAGCATTCCACACTCGTCTTCTTAAGTACGGAGACAAGCATGAGGCAGCTGTAGCGGCTATTCGCGAATACGCATGGCCTCTTATTGCCGGAACATTCACTACCATCGTGGTGTTCATCCCGCTCTTCTTCCTTTCCGGCATTGTTGGAAAGTTCCTCGCATCTATTCCGTTCACGGTTATATTCGTGCTTCTTGCCAGTATCTTCGTGGCGCTCGGATTCGTTCCTCTTCTCGCTATCTACTTCGTAAAGGACAACCACTCACCCGCACAGGAGCGTCAGGAGAAATATAACCAGGCTGCAAGAGTGTGGTACCAGGAGTTTCTTCAGAAGATGCTTCGCAACAAGAAAAGCCAGAACCGCTTCTTTGCGGCCATGGGTATTCTCTTTGTGCTTGCTCTCGCACTTCCCGCAACAGGACTTCTTAAGTCTATCTTCTTCCCAGGAGACGATACCGATTATATCTATGTTCAAATAGAGAAACCTCGAGGAACTGAACTCGCACAGACAGACCTCGCACTCCGCGAGGTTGAAGAAATACTCTATGCCAATCCGCATGTTGCCTCATTCGTGAGCGAAGCTGGTGCTGGTAGCTCCTTCTCAGGAAGTGGTGCTTCCGGTGGCAACGTTGGCAACATAACCGTTAACCTTCCAGAGGGTCACAAGCAGACCAGTGCTGAGCTTGTTACTGAACTACGCAAGCAGTTTGAGACTGTTACTTCAGCAAGCATCACTGTTGCAGAACCCGCAGGCGGTCCTCCTTCAGCTGCCCCCGTTACCATAACCTTCTCAGGAGACGATCTTGGTGCACTCACTAAGACCTCAGACAATGCAGCACATGTACTCTCTGATATTCCTGGCGTTGTTAACATCAACTCTAGTACCAAGGACTCAAGTGCAGAGTTCGTAGTTACGCTTGATAGCGCGAAGGCTGCAGAGCTTGGTGTTTCTCCTGTGGTAGTTGCAGACACGCTTCGTACGGCACTCTTTAGCGCTAAGGCTACGTCTATTCGTACCGGCAAAGACGATATCGAAGTACGCACGAAGCTGAACCTCAACCCAACCTACAGCGACCCTTCAGAGACTACGCACACTACTATTGATGCGGTACGTGCCCTCACCATTCCTGGCAAACAAGGTCCGGTACTTCTTTCAAGTATCGCTACCATTACATACGAGCCTGCTGAAGCTAGCATTCAACATGAAGCTGGAACACGTATCTCAACCGTTACAGCAGACGTTGCGCCTGGAGCTAACGCTATTGATGTGTCGAACCAGTTTGCGAAGAAGTTTACCCAAGACCAGATTGTGCCGGGCGTAACGATGAAGCTTGGAGGAGCTTCTGAAGACATTGGTAAATCATTTATCGAACTCTTCGTCGCACTTATCGCAGGAGCGGCACTCATGCTCTCTATCCTCGTCCTTGAGTTCAACTCATTCCGTCAGTCCTTCTACCTGCTTCTTATCATTCCTCTTTCGCTCGTTGGAGTGTTCGTGGGACTCACGGTCTTTGGCCAACCACTCTCTCTTCCTTCGATGCTCGGTGTTATTGCGCTTGCAGGTGTGATTATCAACCACGCCATTATTCTCATGGACTCCATTGCGCGTATCCATCGAGAACAGAAAGATCTCTCGCTTGAGGAGGTTGTGGTGCAAGCTGCGTCTACTCGTCTCCGTCCTATTCTTCTTACGACTATCGTGACGGTTGTAGGCATGATCCCGCTTACACTCGCTTCAGCATTCTGGGCACCACTCGCCTTCGCTATTATGGCCGGGCTTGCCTTCTCTCTCCTTCTTACCCTCGTCCTTATTCCTATCCTGTACTTCCGTTGGCCAGGAAAGGCAGTGCGCGAACATTACGAAGATCGCGGAGTATAAACAAAAGAACGCCCCGGATGGGGCGTTCTTTTGTTAGGAGAACAGCTTAGTTCTTGATCTTAAGCTTGTGATCTACTGAGTACTTTCCAGGACCAGTAATCATAAGAGATACGGCTGCGGCAAAGAGAAGGATGATGTATTCGTATCCTCCACCTGCTAGGAAGAAGCCGTGTGTAATGTGTACGGTGAAGAATGCAACAACCGAGACAAAGGCGAGGATTTTTGCAACCCAGTGTGTGTATGCGCCAAGAATAAGCATAAGACCGCCAACGAGTTCAGCGGCGATAAGGAGTGCCGCGAAGAAGCCTGCAGCTGGGAATCCAAGACTGCCAAGGAAACCACTAACTCCTGGAAGTCCCATCATGGTGAGCTTCTGGTATCCGTGCATCGCAAAGATAAGACCTGTTACAACGCGAAGGATAAGAGGAGCAAGATCTGCTGCTCGTTTGGTACAGCTACAATGGAACAAGTTTTTCATGAATATACGCTAAGGGATATGCGTACAGTGTAGCTCCTTCCTGGGATTTAGGGAGTGGCTGGAAGTGCGTCAGGAAGCTTGAGCGAGAGCGCTACAGAACGGAGAAGTTCGTTTACATCTTTGAGTTCGTCTGCAGTATTGGTTGGAGGTGCATACACGAGCACACCGCTAAACTTCGATGCTCCCTTTGTTCCTGTTGGGAATACATAGACTGAAACGTCTGAGGTTAGGGTTGAGTCTGAGCCCGCAGTGCGCTTGGTAAGAGTCATGCGGTATTCGTATGCCTTGTCTCCTGAGGCGCTGAAGAAAGAGGGCTGCACTTTAACATTGTCGCAACTAAGAATCTGTCCAGGCAGATCTGCCGCACAGGTGAGCTTTGCTTGAGCTGTGAAGAAAGCTTCCTCACTTGCTGGAGGAAGTGCCGGGTTACTCTTTACAACGCTTACGAGGACGTCCGTATCAAAATTCTTCCCTGTTGTGTCCTTTGCATCTTTCGTGCCAATTGCCACAAAGTCGCTCTGGTACTCATTGATGTCGTATTTCGCGGGGAATGAGAATGAGAACGCACGGTTCTTGTACTCAGTTATGCCATCGCGCTTTGTCTGCATGAGGGTGTGTGCAATAACCACGACAATACCCACAAGTGCGATAGCAGCGATTATAACGGCGATTCTTTTTTGCGATAAGGACATACAGTATTTAAAATTTAAACAATAACTAAGTATCTATTAATGTCGTATGAAGCACCTTACTCTTACCTACTTCAATTTACGTACAACAAATGAGGTAACGGTAACCTGACCAGCAGTGCCCTTAGTATAACTAAAATCAGCGGTAAATGCGTTATGTCCGTCTTCATATGACACCACGCCTACTCCCTCATTTGTCGTTATCTGGGTTACAAACAACGTCCCTCCAAGGACTGCGGGCTCAGGCGATAATTCGCTTATATGAGCCCGTACGTACTCTTCAGCGGCACTGTTTGAGACTGGTTGCGTCTGAGGTGCTTGAGCTTTGTGATGCGCAAAGGCCAAAAGACAAAGCACAACAGCTACAGCCAAGACAAGATACCGAGACACCTGTTTGGCCATAGACTCCTATCCTATCAGATATCAGGATAGAGTTTCTTGTGTTTGACAGTGTAGGAAAACCAGGGTTTAGCAAAGCTTATATCCTATTTCTTTGCGCAGACAGTTTCTAACACTGGCGCAAGACGTGCAGCAATCTTCAAAGACCCTGCAGCGTTCGGATGAAGCTGGTCGCTGGTTAATTCTTTAGAACCAACAATGCCTGCGAGAATGTTTGGCACAAGTGTTGCGTCATACTTCTTTGCAAGTCGTTCAAACATAGATTTGTATGGATCGTTAAACAGGTTTCCAGGAACTCCTGCCAGGACAATATGAATGTCTGCATCATGCAATTCCTTTAAGATTGCATCGAGGTTCTGTTCTGTATCTGTAACAGGAATACGTTGAAGTGCATCGTTCCCTCCAAGTACAACAAGTACTATGTCGGGCTTCGCATTAAGCACCTTCTGTACGCGAACAAGTCCTTGAGCGGTTGTGTCTCCGCTAACACCAAGATTCTGTATGGGCACCCCAATAGTGCGTGCCGTAACTGACACGAAGTTATCTTCTGTCTGCACACCATACCCGGCAACAAGACTGTCGCCAAAGGCAACGATGGTGGGCTGAACATCAGCACAGGAGACTAGTGGATCAGGACGCATGAAGAAATAATAAGCGCCAACTCCAGCGAGTAGTAAGACCGCCAAACCAGCAAAAAGAATAGTACGTGAACTCATATGAGTTCCTTATGATACCTCAATCAGAAGAAAGGTAGCGGCTGATGGAGACTGAATAGATATGTCCTTGGTATCCCAGAAGCCCATAGCATCTCGCTTCTCTAACGTGTCGCCTTCGATAATCAGAGTTCCGTCTATAACCAACACGTATACCTTCCCTTCTTCAGACTTAAGTGAGTACGTAAGAGGGTGCGCTGCATTAACAACACCTTCGTATATATACGCGTCTTGGTGTATGTGAAGCCCTTCCTCGCTTCCCTCAGGAGAAACAAGCGTAGTTAGTCCAGGTTCCGTTCTCCTGCCAAAAGCGTGTTGTGCGTATCTTGGAGCAATGTTAGTACTCTTTGGCTCTATCCAAATCTGAAAGAGCGAAAGCGGTTCGTCTTTCGATACGTTGAACTCGCTATGCACTACGCCTGTTCCTGCTGACATAACCTGCACCTCCCCAGCTTTCACCGTCCCCTCGTTCCCCATGCTGTCTTTGTGCGTAACCGTACCGTCCATGACGATGGTTATAATCTCCATGTCTTTGTGCTGATGTGCGCCGAATCCTGAATCTGGCGCGATAGAGTCGTCGTTAATGACGCGCAAGGAACCGAATCCCATGCGAGACGGTTCGTACCAGTCAGCGAAGCTAAAGCTATACTTAGTCTTGAGCCAGCCATGGTCCCCTCCACCGCGCGAATCTGCTCGATGTATAAGTCGTTCCATATGCGGGTGTTGTTACTTAGTAACCACTAACTGTCCTTCTACGATCTTCACGCGCGTGGTAAGTGGGATGGTTGGGTTAACAGTTGGTGCTTCCCACGTGTTACGTCCCTTGTACTTAGCAAGAATAGTTCCGCCTTGAATGCTAACAGAATCTGGTGCAATACGGTCTCCAAGAAGAATGGCGTTGGTACCTGAGTACAAGGTGTCTGTCTTAAATGCAGCTACGAGATAGTACATAGTTGCAGCACCTCCTTTGTTCTGACTAATGATGAAAGCGATGTCTTCTTTCCCGTCTCCGTTAAGATCTCCGGTTGCTTCATTTCCTACGTACGCGGTCTTGATCTTAACTGCCGAGCCAGGTGCAGCTTCAACCTCTGATGTTCCGTTTAAAAGCTGCACATCCTTTCCGTCGATGGTGTAGACCCCGTCCTTATAACTGGTTACGGGTGCTTCGGGTGCCTGCTTATACTTTGCTGTTGAAAGCGTAATGAAGAGGTACAGCCCGCCAAGAACGAGGACGAGTACTGCGAGGGTTAAAAGGATTCTTTGTTTTGATGGCATAGGTATAAAAATTAATTAATAGGTCCAGTTGCGTTGTCCTTTTTCAGAACAAAGAACATGAGCACCGCAATGAGTACGAAGACGGTAAAAGACATGAGCGGGAAGGTTATGTACCCGAACTCAAACACAAACCGCTGCGCGCAGTCTACCGCAGTTGGCGCCGCAGGGCACGACACAAAGCTGCTTCCTCCCATCTGCAAATAATGCTGATACAAGGCGATAGCGGCACCCGGCACACAGAGCGCTCCGACATATGCGGCGATATTTCTGTCTTTCTTCCAGAGGCCCATAGCTAGAAGAATAGGAAGAGGATACAGAAATACCCGTTGCAACCAGCAAAGGCCGCAAGGAGCGTATCCAAACACTTCTGAATACACAAGCGTAAGCACGACTCCAGCGGCTGAGATTACAAACGCAGCCTGAAGTGCGTAGCGCTTCAGGTACATAGATACCACCGCTCCTTCTTTAGGGAAAAGAAGAACTAAGATAAGTAGCAGGATTAGAAGCTGGGCTCCAAGCGTTCCGAGCGCGAGTATCTGCGTTGTTATCTCTGCGTACGGATGCATATTACGAAGGAAGCACGCAACCTGTCTTCTCGCTCAACGTCTGGAGCGACTGCGGTCCGCTTACACGGCTTCCATCAGCAAACTGCCATGTTGGGTAGCTCTTGATCCCGTTATCAATACATACTTGTGTCTGGCTCTTTCCGTCAGGCAGTGAGCATTCCACATAAGGAAGAAGTTTCTCGGACTTCCCGAACAATGCCTTCTGTTGCTGGCAATGGGGGCACCAGAACGCGCCGAAGAACGTTGTCTTGCTCTCGGCTATACAGGTAGCGAATCCGTCATATTTGCCCGGGTGCACCATGTACCAGCCCCAATATCCTAAAGGCAGCCCAAACACCACAAGAACCACGATTGCGTATATGTATTTCTTCTTCATGGGGAAAGTATACCAAGCTTTGGAACTTAAGATTACTCCCAAGAACTAGCTTTCAGGAGACCGTCTTTTAAAAGCTCTTTCACGTATATGTCTAGGTCCTCTTCTGAAGAAAGCTCCTCAAAAGAAACCCATTTGTATTCGCCATTCTCTTTAAGGTCTAGATCCGGTTCTCCTTCTGTTTGAGCAACATACGTAAGGCGGACAATATGCCGTTCATCGTTTGGGATAATATCTTGAGCTGCAATTAGTCTTGGCTTTGAGGTAATTACAAGTTTGGTTTCCTCTTGCGTTTCTCTTTCAAGGTTTGCAATGAGCGACGTACCTGGATCTATCCGGCCACCAACAATATCCCAGGACCCGTTTGTCTTACCGTACTTCTCTAAAGACCTCTTAAGCAAGAGTATTTTGCCTTCGTTATTCTTTAACAGGACTTTGACTCCTACCTGTAAATTCATAAAGCTACATCTTTCTCCATTCACCAGTCTCTTCGTTAAACTCTGCAATTGACTCTGAGCCTACCGGCACACCATCTATATAGAAGATGGCAGTAATAAGTGTTCTCTCTTCTGCGTTTTTAGTACCATTTCTATTAGGATATTTACCTTTCCTCATAAATCGGTACTCGGTCATTTCCCCCTCTTTCTCTCCCTTAACTTCAACTTCTCGCAGATATACTCCTTGCTCGTCTGAAAGTTCCCGACCGGGAGTAAAGCCCTCAGCGTATTGTGAGATAGCATCAAGTACTTCTTGGCTTGAAAGGATTTTATCCTGCTTCTTTTCTGGGTTATTTATGTTTGGTCCTTCCATAGAGCGTTATAACAAAAGTATAGCAAAATCTAAGCTTTTAAATACGAATCGAAATATATGGCGTGACAGGTATACCCTCCAGGGTTCTTCTGGAGATAGTCCTGGTGGTATTCCTCGGCTGGCCAGAACTTGGTGAAAGGTTCAAGAGTAGTAACCACTGGATCTTTCCAACGCTCTGAGTCGTTCACAATCTGAATAAACTCTTCTGCAAGTTTCTTCTCGTCTTCGTCCTGATAAAAGATTGCCGAGCGGTATGACATGCCCTTATCGTTTCCCTGCTGGTTTAGGGTTGTTGGGTTATGTATCTGGAAAAAGAAATCAAGAAGCTGTTTGTAGTTTGTCTTCTCGGAGTCATACGTAATCTCGAGAGCCTCAGCATGCCCTGGGTGATTCTCGTAGGTAGGATTCTCATTCTCACCACCTGTATACCCTGCCTCTATAGAAACAATGCCTGGTTGAGTACGGAAAAGTTCTTCAAGCCCCCAGAAACAACCGCCCGCTAGATACGCTTTCTTGGTCATAGAATGTGATTAAACATGAGTATACCTCCGTACACATTAGCAGCAGATGAAGTGCCTTGACTCTTGCCTCCTAAAACCCTAGGCTATCCCTGGGGGTGTTCGGGCAACACTTGCGGCTAGTAGTACTGGATCAGCATGCCAGTGCGAATTACCGTCGTGACCTCAGTCAAGCCATCTCGGATAGTAGAGTGTGCCAGGCCGGGCAAAAGCAAGCACATTCAGTACCCCGCAAGATCGCAGCACGTTACACTTACGTGCCACATACTCAGGTGCCCGAACACCTTCACTTTCAGACCGTCTCTTGTGGCGGTCTTTTTTAATTCAATATAATTTGAACTATTTCCCGTACCAGCTCTTCTTCCAATCTTGCATCTGCTTAATCTCAATGTTCTGGGCTGAGATTATAGCCTGAGCAAGATCTTTTATCTCCTGATGCTTTGCGTTCTTAAGAGCTGCTTCTGCCATAGCTACGGCTCCCTGATGGTGTACGGTCATCTCTTCCAAGAAAGCCTCGTCAAATGCGTCGCCAGTTTTGCCATCCAGTGTTTGCATCATTCCATCCATTTCATCCTTCATGCCCATAGAGCCTTGCATCGTGGCTCCATTCGGCATGACATGTTCAGAGCCTGCCATCTTCACGTCTGTCTTTCCTGTAAATGCCATTACCCCACCGGCTCCAACAATTACTCCAATAGCTGCCGCGAGAGCGGTTTTGGTGATGTTGTTCATAGGAAAAGTATATCAATCAATTAGAATTCTCATCCAAGCAAAAGTCCACAGACAGTGGCTCCAATCCAACCAATAACTGAGACTGCAGCACTAACAATAAGTTGCTTTCTCTTAAATGGAGAAACATCCTTGGACTCTTGTGTAGCAGCAATATCCACGAGAGACCCTATAAGAAGACCGTTTATTGTAAGTGCGGCTACAAAAACCATCTTAGCCAGGAACATAGGGTCGTGAATGAATGCGGGCTTATCAATGAACATGAGACCGCCCGTCAGAATAATTCCTGCGAGCCCAAGACTAACGATAACGTGAAGTATGTCGAGCTTCTTCTTGCTAAGCATTTTCTGTCTGCCACGGAACCACTCAAGCCCTTGCTCGTCTGAATACAGAACAGCAAGACCCGTGATGATGATCAAAAGTACATGGAGAGTAGTCATGGTTAAGAAGAGAGGTTTCCGATAAAGAATGAGGCGAGCTCTTGCTCGGGTCGAGCCTGACCCCCATGCTCTCGTTCGAATGCCGCAGTGCCGTCGTGTCCGCAAAGAGACAGAATGGCGCGCGATCCTCCAGGGTGCTGCTTAACCCATAAAGTCAGGTCGTATACCTTGCCGCCGATGGTGGTCCAGCAACTTGAGGCGTCTGCGTGCGCAGCAACTTGTACCGAGGTATAGCCTGACGTAACTGGCGGAGTGGTTTCTTCTGGAGTGGCAGTAACTGGCTGCTTTGGCTCACCAGAACTTGCAGATGCACTGCCTGAATTATTTGCAGAGACACCCATGCTCGAAGAAGCGATAGGCTGCGGTACTTGAGAAGTCTCTTGTTGCGCGAAAGAATCAGGTTCCTGGCTTTTGGTTAGATAGACGGTCCCGAGTATTCCCGCAACTATAACAAGCGCTATGGGGAAGATGTGCTTCATCATAGAAATATATTAATTAGAAAGCTGCGCTAACAAAGTCTGGAGCGAAGCAGCGGCATTGCTGGCATTTGGCTTAACTGCCCTAACCTGGCGGAGTGCAGCATCAATAGCATCATCAATTTCCGTCCACTTTGTCTTGTTCATTGGTTTGAGGCGAGCTTCAGAGTTATCCCACTCGTACTCAAGATCTCCAATACGATCCTTTGCTCCTGCGAGATTCCCCTGATTCACAAGATTAAGCGTGTCCTGAGTAATAGTGCGTAGTGATGAGAGATCTCCAAGTGGAGAGGTTGCCGGTGTCGTCTGTGCAGCAGGCTTGGGCGAGGTTACAGCTGGAGCACCAGTAGATGCAGTCGCAGCTCCCTCTTCGGTTTCAGCTTCCGTAGCATCAGAAGCTCCACCATCTTGCTCTTCACTTTCTGCCTGGGCATCCAAGGTTTCGGGTGCGCTCTTTTGCAGAGACTGTTGCCGTGCGTGATACCCGACTCCCGAGAGAACAATGAGCAAAACAAGCACAGCAACAGTCTGCCACAGGCCGCGATGTCCTCCCTGAGCTGTTATTTCTTTTTGAACAACGGTGGGGTTGGTTACATCCTTCTTGCTGATAGCGAGATATATAACTGCTCCAATGATGGCTGCAATGAATAGAACACTCGTGACCGTAGCACCAAGCCCAAGACCGCCATACTTGGTCGGCTGCGAAAGAAGATCTCCAATAGACGCTCCGAGTGGACGGGTAAGGATATAAATAGCCCAGAACGCGAGAATGGAGTTAAGTCCCATACGCCAAGCAATGGCGAATGCTCCAATGGCGACAGCAACGATTACACCGGTCGTGAAGTATCCAAGCCCTAGACCTTCAGCAAGCAGGTCCCCTGCCGCTGTACCAAGCGCGAAGGTAAAGAGAATGGCGAGCCAGTAGAAGGACTCTCTTTGGGAAGTAACGATTGAGTGTATCGAAAGGGTCTTTTCTTTTAGATACCAGGCGATGAACGTAAGCCCTAAGGCAATACTGAAGAAGATCGTACTCGCTTCAAGAGGTACGCTAAGAGCATCTGTGAGGTTATCCGTAACCAAAGTGCCAAATACGCTGATGAGCACAACCGCAGACCAGTAAATACCAGGTACGTAACGCTTTGCTTTGAACTGAAAGAATAATGCGACTGCCAAGAGAACTCCCGTCACGATAGAAGTGACCGTAAGGCCTAGATTGAGGTTTACGTTGAGAAAGTCTGCAGCGGTCTCTCCCACGGTAGTACCTAGGATCTTGATGATCCAAAAGAAAGCAGTTATCTCAGGGACTCTATTCAGTAAGTTGCGAATTGGGGTCTCGGCTACGGATGTCATGAATGAGGGTTATTAGGGCGCAGAACGCCTTCCTATGTACTATGCCGTTCGTCTCAATTTTCTTTCAAAAAGGCAGGACTATGTCATCACTCGTCTGAAGTACGGCCTCGTAGAACGACGTGTCGTGCGTGAGGTAGTAATAGATTGTATGCCCGAAATCAAAGGAAATCAGGATGAGTCCTAGAAGCAAGGTCACGCCAGCAACCAATACCACAGTCTTGATTGTCTTAAATTTGTAGACAGTCTGAGTCTTCTTTAGACTGAGATACGCACCTGTTACGAAGAGTGCGAATAGAATGAGCCAAACTATCGGTGCTCCTTGCAAGATGCCTTCAAGCGGAGATTCGATGAGTACGGCCGAGCTGACTCCTTCGCTGTCAAAGAAAACATAGTCTGCAACTGAGAGCGCGATAGCGCCAATAAAGACCGAGAGCACGGCAAGCGTCCAGAAGACTCCTCTGCGTAGGAGGAAATACCAAAAAGGACGGGGTGTTATCCCTCTGTCTCGAATCTCGCTTATGACGTCTTTTGAAAAGTCATCCATCGTTTCCATACTATACGCTTGTTATATGCATTTCCCTTAGCAACTTCTCAAGAGCGACCTTTCCACGCGCTATGTGGGTAGCAACCGTTCCTGGGGCAATCTCTAGAATATCGGATATCTCGTCGTAACTCTTCCCTTCAAAGAATCTGAGTACGAGCGTCTCTCGATATTCGGGTTTCAGTTGCCACAAGGCTTCGGCTACGTGTACGCTTCGAAGACGTGCGTCACTTTCGGCGAGGATATCAAGCTCGTCTGGAATAGACTCAAACAGTGTAAGTGCATCTTCGCTCGCAAAGGCATGTGCACGGTTCCGCATATATCGGAAGTACGTCATAACTTCGTTGTGTGTAATCCTATAGATCCAAGAGCTAAACGAGAGCGAGGGTTTGTAATCGTTAAGGTTCAGATACACCTTAATAAACGATTCTTGGAGAAGGTCTTTTGTCGTGTCCGTGTCAAATGCACCAAGTCGCTGAATATACCTGGATAGCGGATAGCGATACCGATCAATAATGGTCGAGAACGCTTCTGGATTCTGCAGAGCGGCTTGCACAGCTTTTTGGTCCGAGTCTTCCATTGTCTTATTCTACATTCTTAAACTCCTATCGGTTTCTCTTTAAGGGTGTTTGGGTCGCACAAAGCCGACCCCTAAATTGCTGCGGGTCGTGAGGAGGGTTCGAACTATCTTAAGTGACTAAAGAAATTTAGAGCTTCGCAGCTCAGTATAGACACTGGTGATTTTACCTAGACTGATTAAGAACTTTGTCCAAAAAAGAAACTACTTTCGGATATGCATCTAGCCGATTCTTAAGTTTAGCCAATCCGTGACCCTCATCCTCATACACAAGGAGTTCAACTTCCCTCCCAAGCTCCTTGAGCTTTGCAACGACTTGCTCGGCTTCTGAAAGCGGGACACGAGGATCATTTGCGCCATGAATCACGAACAGAGGAGCAAGTATCTTTTCGACAGAGTTAAATGGTGAGATTCTCTCAAGAAGCTCGCGGTCACTCTCCAATGAGCCGTATTCAGCTTCTCGTAATGCCCTGCGGTAAGAGGCTGTATTCTCAAGGAATGTTACAAAGTTACCAATACCTACAATATCGATAGCTGCTGCCCAGAGTTCCGGATAGAACGCCAGACCAGCCAGTACCATAAAGCCGCCGTAGCTACCACCCATGAGTACAATTTTCTCTATATCTACTTCAGGCACAGTCTTCAGATGCTCTCGGAGCGACACAATGTCTTTAACTGAATCCATGCGCTTCTCCACATCGTCGAGTGCCATGTATGTCTTTCCATATCCTGAACTTCCTCGCACATTAGGCGCAACGACAATATACCCGCTGTAGACGAAGTACTGAGTAATTGAGGCTAGGCCAGGTTGATACTGGTTTTCCGGACCGCCATGAATATTAATGATCACCGGAAGCTTGTTGTCTTTTGAAATGTCCTTTGGACGATATACAAATGCTGGTACTGAAAGCCCGTCAAATGATTCATAGCGAATCAGCTCCGGCTCAACCATAACCTCAGGAGGTACAGCTTGAGGACTGTGTGTTATTTGGCGGCATTCTCCATTCTCAAACTCCATTACCCACACATTAGTAGCGTGACGTGAATCACCAATGGAAAGTGCTAGCTTCGTGCCATCTTGTGAGAAATGGGTAGTAGTTATATTCCCTGCAGGAAGACTGTATGAAAGCTCTTTGAGTGTTCTGGGGTCATAGAACTTTGCCTTATTGTAGCCGTCTTCGTTTACAATAACCGCCAATCTCTTGGCTTCGTTATCAATTGCTAGACCATCTATATCCCATTCGGGCGTTAGGAGGTATTCGGTACTTTTGTCCGCGAGTGTGTATCTAGCAAGTCCTAGAAATTCTCTGTCTTTGTCTTGTGTAAATAAGAATGCCGATTCGTCAGGTAGCCATCGAGGATCCATGTGCAGAACATTACCTTCATGGGGTGTTATATGTTCAACTTCGCTTGAAGCTACGTTACACAGATATGCGTCGTTATTGAAATTCGAATGCTGTTGCGCTGCTATGACGTAGGTGCCGTTAGGCGAGAAGCCGGTTGCTGCACACCAACCTCCTCCATCAAATATGCATTTCTTTTCGAGCGAATCAATATCCATAACGTACACGTCAAAGTCCTTGCCGTTGCGTTCTGTTGAGGCAAAGCAAATTTTCTTACCGTCTCTCGACCAAGCACCGAAATCATGGCGGGCCTCTGGTTGTTTTGTAATATCCGCAATCTCTCGAGTTTCGAGATTTAGAATGAAGAATTGTGTCTGCTCATTTCCTCCCACACTCTTACCAAAAATTATCTTGTTCTCGATTGGAGAGAATTGAGCAAAATCAATTGAGTCTGGATAGTCGGTGAGTTGCTCCGCGCCCATCCCATCTGAGGACATAAGGTGCACCTGGGTAGTTCCCGTTATGGTACTGAGATAGGCAACCATAGAGCCATCGGGACTAAAAGACGGAGAACCTGCTGCCTTAACTTCCAAGAAGTCTTGAATGGAATACTCTTTCTTCATATCTCGAGTATATCGTTATTTCCTTAATAGAATAGATATGTGCTTATTGGTGTATTTCGTGCTGCAGTACCCCAGAGTAGGGCACGGAATCTGGTTTGTTAATTAACTCGTACTTGTCTTGAGTGCTCCTACAGGTTCGTAGGTTGCGACAATAACACCGGTACTAGATATATTTGAGTCAACGAGTTTGAAGTTCTCGGCTTGCGTTCCTTCTGCAAGAAGTCGTTTGCCTGTACCGATGGTGATGGGATAGATCCACAATTGCATGCGATCAATCAGATGTTCTTTGAGCAACGTCTGAATAAGGTTGCCGCTGCCCCACACCCACAAATCCGGACCGTCCTGTTCTTTCAGCTTCTTAAGCTCTGCCACCACGTCTCCTGTTATACAGAAAGAGTTTTGCCACGTGGGCTCAAATGATTTGTGTGTTACCACGTACTTCTTTGTGCTGTTAAATGGATTCGCAACTTCAAGGTCTGTCTTTGCATTAGGCCAGTACGAAGCAAAGATATCGTAGGTTGTTTTTCCAAGCAGAAGCTCGAACGGACTGCTCATAATTTCATTTAATTTAGCGTCCAGCATCTGGTCTGAAGGAAACGATAACTGCCAGCCACCGTATGGAAATCCATCTGTCTTATCCTCCTCAGGGCCTCCCGGAGCCTGCATCACACCGTCGAGCGTAACGAATGTTGTGGTGATTATTTTTCTCATGGGAAGATTATAACAAATCGTATCTAAGTGTCGTCCGGGGTTTGGTGCGGTTCCTAAAGCCTCAGCGCTTGACTTACAGCATTTATAGTATTAAATGATATATAACGTTCACTGGTCTTATACAGGAGATACAGATGCCCAAGGTGACGATGTTCATTCAAGCAGGAGAAATGACAAAAGATTTTCTGCTCAAGTTTCCTATCGAAAAAGCGTCTCTGGCTATCCGTCAGATGGTCGCCGATGCGGCGAGCACCGAGGGTTGTATCTTCGGTGTCGAAGATGTGGACTTTTTGCCCACTTTCTATCCAGCCGGCACAAAGGTCTCGGAACTCATCTCAATTGAGATCGAGACAATCGGTTATCCCGAACGCAAGGCGAAACTAACGGAAAGCGCCGTGCGCCAACTCAAGCTGGCCTTCCTGCAGATTCTAGCTGAGGATCCAGCCGGCATTACGCTCGATCCAGATAAACCGCTTGTCTGGCTCAAGTTTCAAGATCCAGACGGCCATCATATCTAGCCGCCGCTCGGCGAAACGAAATTTAGCCCCTTCGTCTCGTGCGAAGGGGCGGTTTTCTTTTTATAAAGTTACAAGCTAGATGTCTAAATTTGTGGGCGCTCGTTAATATAACGCAAAAGCGGATTCGTTGATGTCTCTCTGCTGTGGCAGATTCGTCGACAAATACGTACTAAGCCAATAAACACTACGTAGCCGATTGTGACACCCAGAGTATTGAATATCACGTCATTAACGTCAGCAACACGGAACGTCATATTTGCTACGAGTCCGGATATGAACTGCAGAACCTCAATACCGATACTAAGCAGCATTCCTATTTGAACCACATTTTTCATTCGAAGATCCGTAATAAACGGAAGCCCAAAGCCAAAAGGAACCATTAGCAGAATGTTTAGAAGCGATGTCTTCACATCCCCTAGCGTGAGCGTGACGAGTGGAATGAGGTTCATACTTTCTCCTGCCGCTTGTCCTTGCAACATAAGGCCAGGCACAAAATACTTTAGAAACAGTAGCGACTGGAATTGAAATAGCGTGTAATCAAGGACCTTAAAAAGATAGGCGTAAAATATAGAGAGGAACAGTAGATATACGAGGCTTTTCTTTTTCTTCAGACGATGAAGTGCGACAAGGCTGATCCAAATTAAACCAAAAAGAAGAATGATTAACAATTTAAAATACAGTATGAATTCCATAAGAAAATTATATCTGTGCCTTCAGTCCCTCAATATCTTTAAAGTCTGACTCACGCTGCCACACAAGCATTTCTTTGTTCTTAATAATAAGCTTCTTGGATAGAAGTGGTAGCTTAAAGTCTTGAAACTCTCCTATCTCTACATCAGGGAAACCATCTTTATAGAAATTCTCGTACTTCCCTGTTTCTTTTATAAAGATACTCATCTCTGCCATGGGACAAATATCGAGAATCTCCATAACTTCGACATTGTAGTTGTCATAGTTCTGATCCACGAAGTGCTCTAGTGGACTCGTTATGTTTGGCTCGACAAGCTTCAGGAATTCCTCAAAGACCGGATCGTCTTTTGATACCTCAATGTCTATATCAATATCTGTTATGTTCCGAGGAACACCGTATACGTAACAAGCGAAACCACCAGTGATACACCACCGTAGCTTTAGCTGTTCTAGAATCGGGATGATATAAGCGAGTGCGTCGTATGCCTTTTGCTGTTCAGGTGTCATACAATCTCGATAGGATAGACGTCAGTGGCCGGCTCTTCGTACGGATGATTCTCTCGAATGGCCTTCATAACTGCTTCCAGATTATTTGCAGAACAGACAGTCTCAATGCGATCTTCAGGGACTTCCTCGAGTCTGCCTACTTCTCCGATGGTAGGATTCGCTCCCTGTTCGGGTTTAAATCGGCCAGTACCTTTAAGTGTAAAAGTACAATGAGAGTAGTTTCCTATCTTTCCCGCTCCCGCATTCCCCATTGCTTCGCGAAGCTTTTCCGCATTTTCTTCTGGGACGTAGACAACTATCTTGTATTTCTTTTCCATACCAGCCTTAGGTTTCCATTACTTTCTTAAGGTTATCCAGAATCTCTTGCATAAAGGGCGCGTGCAGTTGGCCTGATTCACTCCATTCGTAATACTCAAGTACTGTCTCGTTTTCTGAAACTGGAGTATAGGTATAACGAACTTTATAATCCTGACGGGTCGCATCTAATTGGAAGACTTTAGGAGATTCGTATTGAGTAACTTTGTACTCATTTATGTTTCCTGCAGCGTCCCAGTTTTGATATATTGTTCCGATTTCAGGAGGATAGGAATCTGCTTTCTCTCCCTCGACTGAATCAATCCACTTCGCAGTATTTGCCGGATTCGTTGTAAATTCAAAAACCTCGCGAACCGGCTTATTAATCTTGACCGTAAGTTTAAGGTCTTTCATGAGCAAATTATAACTCCAAATCAGAGAATCGGCTTTTTTAAGGTTTCCTGTAGTTAGCTGACCAGGAGATGCATTACTCCCATTTTATAACCTCAGCCAATCTATCGAAGCAAGCACTCCACGCATCAAACGTTGACTTGTCGTACGAGTCTTCAGGCGGGATAGAAGTAAGAGTTATCTTCGTTTGTTCGCCAACCTCCTCAAATACAATTTTGAACCCCGCTGCTACACCTGCAGGGTCTTCGCTCTGGGAGAAATCTAAGACCTTGAAGGAGAGTTCCTTTAGAGGCTCAACCGTTATATACGTTCCCGTGTATTCTCCTGAGTCTTTATCATTGGGATCAGCGAATCGGAAATGACCACCTGGTCGCGCATCAAGCTCGCGCACCTCTACAATTACTCCTGGCGCAAACCACTGTGCGATTTGTTCAGGTGTAGTCCATGCTTTCCAAATGAGTTCGCATGGAGCATCGAAAACATGTGTGACGACTAATTCATTAGTATTCTCCATATTCCTTAACGGACAACAGCATAGTGAAGACATAGTACCCCGCTGTCTAATGTCTCTGACGACAGAAGTTTAAGCGGAATCTTTTCCTCAATGCTTCGTATAAAACTCTTTCCCTTCCCAAGGATGACTGGACTTACAGTGAATTGAAACTCGTCAATAAGATTATGCTCCATGAGCGAAGTGGCGAGCGTTATGCTGCCAAAGATAACCAGGTCCTTCCCTTCTTCTTGTTTTAGCTTTGAAATCTCTTCAACAACATTCTCACGTATTACTCTGGTGTTATTCCAGTCTTGATCGGGGAGGGTTGTTGAAACTACAATCTTCTCTACGTTTTCTATCCATGCAGCATGCTCTTTATCATGCTTCGAAGCTGATGGATCATTAAGCAGCGTCGGCCAGTATGATTTCATCATCTCGTACGTAACACGGCCGTATACGGGCGAACCTACCGTGCCAACTAATTTCTCAGCATACTTTTCAAGCGACTCATCATAGGTTATCCAATCAAGACCGCCATCTTCTGCGGCACTAAATCCATCGAACGATAGGTGTAGAAAGAGTACTAGGTTTCTCATGGCTAAAGTATAGCAATTTCAACGGCATTATAATCATTTCCTAAACCCACCATGGTGAGATTTTAGAGCTTCAAAGTCTGTTTATTTCTGTTTAAGAAGAGAAATACAGAAGAAGGCGATGAGGATAAGGACGATTGTCCCGCCCGCCGATAGATTCAGGTAGAACGAAAGTACAATGCCGGACAAGACCGAAAAGACGGAGATGAGTTCTGCAACGATAATAGTCTTCTTGAAGCTCTGCTTGAACTGAAGCGCGGTCAGCACCGGAATGACAATGAGCGCTGCAACAAGTAAAGCGCCGACTATGGGTATCGAGATAGAGACCGTGAGGCCAGCGAGAACAACAAGTAGAAGATTAATGAATTTGGCCGGAATGCCAGCTACTTGAGCGGCTTCCTCATCAAAGCTTATGAACACGAGTTCTTTGTAGGTGAAGTAAACGGCGGCAAGCACGACAAGACCGACTCCTGCTATGAGATATAGATCACTTTGTCCAACAGTCACAAGACTCCCGAAGAGGTAGCTGAAGAGATTTACGGAGAATCCGTGAGCGATGGAAAGCAAAGTAAGTGCGACCGCAAGACTGCCGGAAAGAAATACGGAAAGCGCGGCGTCGCTGTAGACGCGACGGGAAAGGCGTAGTCGCTCGATGAATAAGGATGCGATGGCTGACACGCCGAATGCAGTAATGAGCGGGTTGATCTTCAAGAGAAGTCCGAATGCAATTCCTGCGAGCGAAACATGTGCAAGTGTATCAGCTATCAGAGAGTAGCGGCGAAGCACAAGGAATATGCCAATGAGCGGGGCGATGACCGCGATGACTGCACCTGCCTCGAATGCTCGCACTATGAAGCTGTACCCGAAGATGGACAACATACTAGTGGTGGGAGTCCATGTGTCGTTCACGCGCTACTGCCTCGTATGGATCGCTGTAGTAACGAAGGTTCTTCTCCATGACAGCAACGCAGCTCGCCTCCCGCGCTATTCGCTCCAAATCGTGAGAAACGAGAATGAGCGTCATGCCTTGTTCTTTGTTCAGGCGCGCGAGAAGCGCGTAGAACTGTTCCTCGGATTCATGATCGACGCCGGTAGTCGGCTCGTCAAGTACGATGATT
The DNA here is from genome assembly GCA_028286615.1 of Parcubacteria group bacterium. Lineage (GTDB taxonomy): Bacteria > Patescibacteriota > Minisyncoccia > Phycocordibacterales > Phycocordibacteraceae > C7867-001. The sequence goes on from JAQBRG010000003.1 coordinate 267,150, forward strand.
TCCGGCTCACTCGTAAGAGCGCGTGCAAGGAAGACGCGCTGCTTCTGGCCGCCTGAGAGGTCGCTAATACGACGATTTAAATAGTCTCCCATTCCGACTTGGGTGAGCGCTTCCTTGGCTTTGATACGATCTTTGCTCGCTGTACCTCGAAAGAGACCTCGGCGAGCATAGCGACCCATCATGACGACTTCCTCGACTGTTGCCGGAAATAGCGAATCGAAACCTGTTGCTTGCTGAGATACATAGCCGATTCGATACCACTCGCGAAAGCGAGAGATGTCCTTGCCGAGGATTGAAACAGTACCTCGTTCTGGCGTGAGCTGGCGAAGCATCAGCTTCAGGAGCGTCGTCTTACCCCCACCGTTAGGACCGATGAGGCCGAGATAATCGCCCTTGCACACAGAAAGACTCACGTCCTCAATAACGTCAGTCTTTCCGTCGTACGAGAACGAGAGGTTTTCTACGAAAACGATTGGTTGCGAATTGCTCACACCTTACATTCTAGCGCCACCCTTGCACTCCAGCGCTGTCTTGAGGTTCTGAAGATTGCTGCGCATGACGCTGAAGTAATTGTCTCCGTCCGCCATGTCCTCGTCGCTGATGCCTTCAATAGGGTCGAGTACCATCGTCTGCGCCCCGATCTCAGTGGCGATGGTCTGCGAAAGTTTTGGGCTTACAAGGCTCTCGAAGAAGATATATTTGACCTTGTTCGTTCGAGCGAAGTCAGCAACCTTGGCAAGCTGTGCAGAGGATGGTTCCTCGTCAGGCGAGAGTCCAGAAATAGCCACCTGGTTGAGACCGTAGTGCTCGGAAAGGTATGCAAAAGCCGCATGTGACGTGACAATGTTCTTACTCGTGCATTGCGCTAGACCTGCTTTATATTCACCATCCAGCTGATCAAACTTCGCGTCGAGTGTTTGTTCGTTCTGTGCATAATAGCTGGCATTCGCCGGGTCAGCTTTCGCTAGTCCCTGCGCGATAGTGTGCGCCTCCTGTTTTGCAAGAATTGGGTCAAGCCAAATGTGTGGATCACTCATTGTTTCGCCTTCCTCGGTTATCTGCTTAGAAAGAAGTCCTTCACCGGCAGTAATGACCATGACCTTCGATCCGGCGAGCACGCTCTTTTCTTTATCGCCCCATGCCTCAACGCTACCGTTGAGTACGAGCACATCTGCACCTTCGATACGAGCCACGTCCTGTGTAGATGGCTCGTAGTCATGCGGCTCTGCTCCAACTGGAGTTATGTTTGTGACGCTCACTTTGTCCCCACCGATCTGACTCGCAAAGAAATACATCGGGTAGAACGAGGCGACGACCTGAATCTTTCCGCTGGTATCCATCAGCGACGGCTTGTTCTTAAAGGCGAGGAAGCCGACTGCACCGATGACAATGACGACAAGGATAATAGCTGCTAGTTGCTGTTTGCTCATAAATACGGGTTAAGCGGTTATTAGAGTCAATGTATAGTAAATGCAATAATGTTGCAAGTACTGAAAGGGCCTCTGGTGGATTGCTTATTATTGTAATTGCAAGTCTTTTGCATTTGTATTATTCTGTGGACATGATTAAACAGAATGAGGAATCGGAATATGCAGACCTTCTCCGACAAGCGGGGCTCCGCGCTACTCCGGGCCGCATATTGCTCCTCAAATTACTTGAGCAGGAGCCGAAGCCGCTTACGGTGTATCAGATAGAAAAGAAACTTCACGGCAAGGTAAATCAAGTCACAATCTATCGTTCCCTCGATGCCTTATATAAGGTGCAAATTGTTAAGCGCGTGAACCTTGAACATGACCACGCGCACTTTGAGCTGGCGGCAGGACGAGAACACCATCATCACGCTGTCTGTCGTAACTGTGGGCATGTCGAGAACATAGAAGTACCTCACGCTCCCAAGCCGGAAGAAGAGGCGTTGAAACGCTCTAAGAGTTTTTCTATACTGGATAGCTATTCTCTTGAATTCTTTGGAGTTTGTATTAGATGTTCTAAATAGAAATCAAAAGGCCACCGAGTATCGGCGGCCTTTAATTTGAATACGGCTCTCAACTGGTATGTCTTTTCTGGATGGAGAAACTTTCCTCAGGTTACCGATGCGTCTCGAGCGTAATTCCCTAGCGCGAGTTGGCTGGGAGCCGGGAACGACGTTGGAATCTATGTCTATATATCGTCTCTCGCAAGGAAAACTGACATCTGCTGATCTCTTGCTGGCAAATTCTTCTCTGCTCGCATCTCGTCTGTAATGCCAGATTCCTCATCATCCTGCATGGGCATTTGCTCCCATTCCTTCCCTTCTTCCTTATTGAACTGCGTTCCCCACTTCTGCTTCCCTCCTGTATTAAGAAGATATCTATCTTCAGCTGCCGCAGACAGCCATGCGCCTGATTCACATCCTGCTTCAGCAGACCTATTCCCAATCTCGATCGCAATCAGGTAATCTTCAGCATTTGAACTGTGTTGAAAAAGCATTCCCAGCTTCCATAGCTCCTCCCCATTTAAATCTATGGCGCCTTCTTTAACTCCTTCATATATTGCACGTGCGCGTGCAAGCCGCGGCTTGTCGTTCTCACGCATTTTCCCGAAGTCTATATTCTTATGCCCGACCGTTCGTTCGGCCTGATCGGCTTCGAATATTTCACTTAGTTCTACTCCGATGTTTTTGCCAGAGGGCGTGCTTTTCATATAAAAGTGAGATTTATGAGTTGAGAGTCTGGTACGACGTGGAACCTAGTCTAATTCAAATTCCGCCCAGCATAGATAGTGGTCAGCATTAACAACGATGACATCTGAGGCAACAAGTGTGAACTCGGGAGAATAGAAAATATGGTCAGTGCGCTTCTTAGCTCCTTCAACCGAAGGACGGGTATCCGTATCTGGCAGTGCCTCTGTTAGTTGAAGAGCTTTTAGATGTGGATATATCGAGAGAGGGTCCTCAAAGTTAAAGTCTCCGCACCACAAGACTGGGTTCACCACATTCTCTGTCATAACCTTATTGATCCCTCTTGCAAGCTCACTTCCCACTCCGCCATCATCATAGGACAAACTGAAGAGATGGATTGGAAGCATTTGATTATTAGCAATAGAGAAAAATTCAGTGCTCGCTATCTGCAGATTCTTCTCATGCATTGCTTTGGCAGGATTCCCATTTCGCCAGACAAGCGGTGCGCTTGGGTTTGGGTAGAATATGCGACGCTCATCAACAAAAGGTAGCCTCGAAAGAATAGAGGTGCTCAGTTTATATCCTTCCTCAATATGAGAAACGCTTGAGACAGAATTAAAAACATAAGGGTACTCAAGCGCCTTCGCGATATCCTGTGCGTTTGAGTTCTCACCGTCATCGGATGTATGTGCCTCCTGAAGACAAACAATATCTGCGTTTATCGAGCGCAATTCTTCAATAAAATACAAAATGTCCTTCGCGTGGTAATCGAATTGCTTGAGTGTGCCGAAGGGATGCCCACCCGCAATATTCCACGATGCTATCTTTAGATTCACGCGTTAAGTATACAAGACGAGCTGACCATCTCATGCAAGCACTACTGACTGACTACCAGAAAGGCTTTCGGCTCAGTATCTATAATATCCTTCTTAATCTCCGGAAAGATTTCGCCCTTTTGAATTCTTTCTACAAACTGAACCGTCTCGCTATCAGCTGGGTAGGCAAAGGCATCATATGAGAATTCCCCAGCCTGAACTATATTCATATGCTCTGGCAATTCTTCTAAGATATATTTGCCAAGTTTGTGTATTTCTTCATCCTTAAATTTACGTTCTTCCTTTGCAATGTAGTTTCTTACAATTGATTCGATTGCGTCGCGAAAAGCAGTATTTGTTTCGTAAAGGTTGTATAGGTACTGTACTTTTTTCTGATAGGCACTATTTGCAATAGCGTCCCAATGAGCGAAATGAATCCGTTTCTGATCCTCAGACGAAAATTGTTTGCTAACAGCCTCCATAATCTGAGTCATGAGGCTTGCTCCCAGACTATAAGCTTGTTCTTTGGCCTTTTCTGCACTTATCTTTTTACGCACTTCAAGATTTATGGCATGAATACTGTCGGCCATATATATCACTACATACTCTTTTGTATGTTCAAGAGACCATTTGGTCGCCTCAATGATATTTTCAATTGAGAACCACTTATTCCCAAGGCTGATACCGATGCCAATATTGTATTCCTTATTATCAAAAGCATCTTGGTTACCGCACCGTATTCGCTGTAACTGCATATTGCTGCGAGACTAGGACTCGAACCTAGATAACATCCTCCAGAGGGATGCGTCCTACCATTAGACGATCTCGCAATACCGAAGCGGCCGTAGCCGCTTGGTTCGGAAACGATACTTGAAAACTGGGTTTATTTCAACTTACACCCAAAGCGCGAGAATGCAGCCTGATATAAGAAGGGATACGAGGTAGTATCCACCAGTTATGAAGAAGTACTTCCAGGGCTTGCTGTCCCAGAGCACAGGAGCAACTGCAACGGGAGCTACGAATCCAAGCCAGAGCCAAAATCCTGCCTGAAGACCTGCAAGTATGCCTGAGTTGTGCATATAGCTTGTAGCGAAGACAAGTGTGGTCGCAAGCACATACGCCATAACAAGAGAGCCGAGAGCCATGATCATATAGCTTCTTCCCATCTTCTTCTTAGCAGCAGGATCTGTTTTAAATGCAGCAACCTGCTCAGGTGTTACACCTACAAGATTCATCCAAGCTTTTCCAAAGAGAGGGCCGTACCAGAACATGCCAAGAGCGATAGATGCTACGGCGGACACGAGCACAGCGAGAAGGTTAATAGGAACCATATACCAAATGATTATTAATACCCCTTTAGTATAGCGGTCTTGTACCCTTTATGAAGAGATACGCAAAGTTAAAGACCGGCAATTGCTTGCCGGCCTCTTATTTCTTTATAACCGCTTATTACGCGGCTTCCCTTTGATTCTCGTTAGAGGTCTCAATAGGTCTGAGCATCATGACGAGGGACTCAAGCACCACCCCGTCAACTTCGCCGAAGCCTTCAAGAAACGTTACGATCCGTTCTCGTACGGAAGTCTTCGAGTGAAGCCTTGGCTCTGGAGGATTTAAAAAACCCTCACAGAAATATGCCAGGGGAACTTCCAAGATTTCGGAAAACTGGAAGAGCCTTTCAGCCGACATCTTACTCAATCCGTATTCATACTTCTGAATTTGCTGACCACGGATATTCAGCTTGGCTGCCAACTCGTTCTGAGTGAGACCAAGATCGCTACGTCGCTTCAGCAGACGTAATCCCATGAATTTGTTAATGTCGTCAGTCACGAATCCCTCACGCGCTACAAAAAGAAAAAGACCTGCTGGCCTTTAACTAAAGTAGCACGAATCTAAGTATAGTCAAACTACTTATCCCCCGCTCGCTCTTCTGCGGCCTTAAGGAAAGCGGTGAAGAGCGGGTGCGGAGAAAGCGGACGAGCTATAAGTTCTGGATGGAACTGGGTGCCGAGGAAGAATGGGTGCTCGTTCTTTGGAAGCTCGGCAATTTCCATAAGCACGCCGTCTGGAGAGGTGCCTGAGAATACAAGTCCTTTCTCTTTAATCTGCTCTACGTATGCAGGGTTAATCTCGTATCGGTGGCGATGTCGTTCGTCTACTTCTGAAGCGCCGTATGCCTCAGCTGCGATAGTGCCGTCTCCAAGCTTTGCCTTGTACGTACCAAGGCGCATCGTACCTCCATAGTTCCCTTTTGCGATTGTATCCTTTTGTGAGTCCATCATGGCAACGATAGGGTGTGCCGTATCTGGATTAATCTCAACGGTATTTGCTTCTTCAAGACCCAGCTTGTGTCGTGCGTATTCAATAACCATAAGCTGCATGCCATAGCAGAGACCGAAGTATGGAATCTTGTTCTCGCGAGCAAACTCAATAGCTTTGATCTTCCCCTCTATACCTGTCTGTCCGAATCCTCCTGGAACGAGAATGCCGTCGTACTTCGCGAGCGTACTAACATCAGTTCCGTTCTCAAAACTCTTTGCGTTAACCCATTCAATCTCAGCCTTAACTCCAATCTTAGCTGCTGAGAACTTGAGGGCTTCAATAACAGAGAGGTATGCATCTGAGAGTACGAAGTCTCCTGTATCAAAATACTTTCCAACGATACCGATGGTTACGTTCTTCTCTGCATTCTTTGTACTGTCTACGAACTTCTTCCATTCGCTGAAGTCTGCAGGCGTATCAGACGGCAAACGAAGAGCGTTTAGAAGAAGCGTGCCGAGGTTGTCCTTCTCAAAGTTAAGCGGTACGTCATAAATACTCTTAACATCTGGAGCGGAGATGATGTGGTCTGGGCGTATGTTGCACCAGATAGCGAGTTTCTCTTTGCGCTTCTCATCCAGTGCGCTATTGGAACGAGCAACAATAAAGTCTGGCTGCACTCCATAACTGTTGAGCTCGCGTACTGCATGCTGGGTAGGACGCGTTTTCATTTCTCCAATGGTGCTGGGTACCGGAAGATATGAAACAAGCACGTATGCCACATCCTCAGGATGCTTTAAGCGAAGTACGCGAGCTGCTTCAATGAAAAGAGCATTCTGGAAATCGCCAACCGTTCCTCCAATCTCAATTACAGAAATACGGCTGCCGTTATGTGCTGCTGCTGCCTCAAGCCGTTGAATAATTTCGTCGCGCACATGGGGAATAGCCTCAACAAACTTTCCATTGTACCCAAGTGCGCGTTCTCGGTTAATAACCGACTGGTACACCATGCCGGACGTCATGTAGTCCTGGGAGCCAAGATCACGTCCAAGGAAACGTTCGTAGTTGCCCATGTCCTGGTCTGTCTCAAGACCAGAAGAAAGCACGAAGACTTCTCCGTGCTCAGTTGGGTTCATCGTACCTGCGTCAACGTTGAGATACGGATCAACCTTAACTAAGTTAACTTCGTATCCTCGCTGCTTGAGGATAAGTCCCATCGAAGAAGAAGCGATGCCTTTACCAACGCCTGACATAACGCCTCCGAGGACGAATATATATTTGTGTCCTTCTGTAGCCATACCTATACGCCAACCACTATACCCTCAAATACCTACGAACTGCTAACCACGACGCGAGAGCTCCGAGCAACACTCCAGAACCTACAAGCACCGCGAAGATAAGAGCGAAACTGTTGAGGTAGTACGTGAAGAGGTTGAAGCCTCCGAGCCAGCTTGAAAGAGCGGTTCCTGCATACCATGCGGCTGGGAAGAAGAGCACGAGAGCTATAATTGAAGCCATAAGGCCTGATAGGATGCCTGCCACGATAAAGGGACCACGGATGTACATGTTAGAGGCTCCCACAAGGCGCATAACGGCAATCTCGTCACGTGCACTGTAAATAGCGAGACGAATGGTTGCGAGCGCGATTATGGTCGATGCTGCGCCAAATAGAACGACAATAGCGAGTCCTGCACGCTCAACGGCTTTAAGCGCTGCGGTGAGACGGTCAATAACGGTCTTGTTCTGCTGGTAGTTGATCTTGTCGATAATAGGGCCGGTTGAAGGAGAGATGGAGGGGTCTTCAGAAAGGAAGCGGACAATACTCTCATACTGGGACGGGTTTTTCGCCTTAATAGCGAGCGATGCGCCAAGAGGGTTGTCTCCAAGCTCATCAAGTGCCTGAAGGGTTAACTGGTCATCTGCTTCTAGGTGTCGCTCACGGAAGGCGATGAGTCGATCCTCACGTGTCGTGAAGACAACGCTTGTAACATCAGGGAGTGCCTCGAGTTTCTGCTTTATAGAAAGAATGTCGCGATCCTGGGCGTCAGTTATGAAATATACGTTCACATCAACCTTGTCCTGAATTGCTATAAGGGTATTGGAAAGAATTGCTGAAAGGAAGAGCAAGGAACCGATAATAACGAGTGTAACCGTCATGATGAGCACCGTAGCAAAAGAAACAGCGCCGCTACGAACAAAGCTCTTTGCGCCGCTGATAATTATTCGTTTGAGGGTAGTAAGCATCATAAAAGGTTAGAGAACGTATTGTCCTTGCATATCATCTCGCACAATTCGTCCGCGCTCCATGGTAACTACGCGCTTCCCCATCGCATCAACGATACCTTTGTTGTGAGTGGTGATGAGCACTGTAGTTCCTACGAGCTCGTTAATCTTCTTCAAGATATCCATAATCTCGTACGTATTAACGGGATCGAGGTTTCCTGTTGGCTCGTCTGCAACGATAACGTCAGGCTGGTTAATGAGCGCGCGTCCGATAGCAACACGCTGCTGCTCTCCTCCTGAAAGCTGGTGTGGGAAGTGATGTCCCTTGCCGCCAAGGTCAACGAGCTCAAGTACGTGCGGCACGTCTGAAAGTATTTCTTCCTGGGGACGTCCTGCAGCTTCCATGGCAAACGCAATATTTTCGTATGCAGTCTTGTTTGGAATAAGACGGAAGTCCTGGAACACCATGCCGAGCTTGCGACGGTAGTGGTGAAGAGAACTCTTGGGTACTGAGTTCACATCAACGTCCTCAAAGAAAACGCTGCCAGCTGTAGGGCGATCCTCAGCAAGCAGCATCTTAAGAAGCGTAGTCTTTCCGGCACCTGAGTGTCCTACGATGGAGACGAATTCTTTTGGCTTAATCGATAGAGTTACGTCCTCGAGGCCTGGTGTGCCATCGCGATGTATCTTGGTAACTCGGTCGAAAAATATCATAAAGAATAACGAAAGTTATTATACCCCGCCCCAAGCAAATGAGTCCAACCAGGAAGGTATTCAAACTGCTACGTATTTTCATTGATGTGTGGATAAAGAAGAAACAGGCGGTGGGTGCCGCCTGTTTTAAAGCCTTCTATCTACTTAAGACGGAAAATGATTGGATCGGCCTGTTCCTGCGATACCAATTCTGGCGTTAATTGCCACGCTTCAAGAATCGATCGGCGCAAGTAGCTTGAGAGGTATCTGATACGAATCTCCATACCCGGCTCAAACCATGAGGGCAGTAAGGTCTCAAAGATACAGTGGTCTGGGTTTTCAAGCCGCATATCTGCTGGCACTATTTGATCCAAACCAATAAATACAGGACGTGGACCATGTGTGCCGTATTCAACAACATCACAACGAGCAATCTCGACACCTCCTCTCCACACCTCGACCAAGGTTCCGCCTGGTGCTCCTTGGTCTAGGAGCGGTGCTGGCAAGCAGTCAATGTGAAGACGGTCATCGAGAGCAAAAACGCGCTCTCCTTGGAAATCTTCAACCCGAAGGGTTGTCCATGTCGTGGCACTCATCGGAGCACCTCCTTTCATCTCACCGCCTTATACCATTGATATAGAGCAGCAGCAACGTTACACAGGTCCCTGTGCAGCATCTATAAAGCTATCAAGGTTTCCTTCCAAAACTCCCTCTGGATCATGCGATTCATGGCCTGTTTCGTGGTCTTTAACCATTTTGTACGGGTGGAGAACGTACGAGCGCATTTGGCTTCCCCATTCGTTAGCGGTTGTAGCTGCAATAGAGCGTCCTTTTGCCTCAGCCTCTCGCTGCGCTTCTTCGAGCGCAAATATCTTGGCTTTAACTATATCCATGGCCTTCTCGCGGTTGGCGAGCTGGCTTCTCTCGCTTGAAACGTGTGCCGATACTCCTGTTGGTGTGTGCACAATACGCACTGCGGTCTCTCGCTTGTTCACGTTCTGTCCTCCGGCCCCTCCGGAACGTGCAAACTGTATCTCAAGATCGTCAGGCTTAAGTTCAACCTTCGCGTTTGCACCAAGAACTGGCAGTACTTCAACAAGCGCAAAAGATGTCTGACGCTTGGCATTGGAGTTAAAGGGAGAGATGCGAACAAGACGGTGTACGCCAGACTCTTTCTTTAATCTTCCGTACGCTCCCTTCCCGCGTATCTCAAGAAGCACGTTGCGGTATCCGTTATGCTCGTTCTCGTTTGCGTGGAGTTCCCACACACTCCATCCCTTCTGTGTTGCGTATCCTTCATACATACGGCGAAGCATGCGCACAAAATCTTCCGCATCGTCTCCTCCAGCTCCAGCCAGGATAGCGAGCGTAGCGCTTCCTGCATCATTGCTGTCTCCAGACCCTCCCTCCTTAAGATCCTGGTATTCTCGCACAATTGCCTGCGCCTGGTCTTTATCTGCCCAAAACTCGGGCGATGCCATGAGACCTTCTATTTCAGCGAGGCGCTTCTCGGTCTCTTCGTTCATTAGGTGAGTATAGCAAAAACAGCCGCTCCTTTAAGAGCGACTGCTTTTGGGTTGGAGCCAAGGGCGAGGATTGAACTCGCGACCTGCGGTTTACGATACCGCCGCTCTACCAACTGAGCTACCTTGGCTTGTGTGCGTACAATACCTATAAACAGGCCCGCGTTCAAGCTGGGCGCTTCCAAATACCAAGTCCAACGAAGGCGCCAATTATAGAACCAAGGAGATTTATAACGAGATCCATACTGGTGTTGTAGTACCCTCCTACATCAGTATTAGGAACGGTTAGTTTCGCAGTGAACTCAATTATCTCGTTAAGCGCTCCGACACCGCACGCAGCAAGGATAGTTACAATAATGAGCGTCGTACGAGAGTGTCCGGGAGCACGCTGCAGAAAGAAGAAAACGAGCAGTGCAGCAGTTGCCGTGCCGTACGTATGGATAATCTGGTCCATCTTAATAATGGTAAGTCCTGTAGGGTTCTCAATAGGAAATGGCACATAGTTGTAAAGCACATCGCCATTTACATACACCAATGCTCCAAGCATGTGCAGCAGTCCTACGATAGCTAGCATCCAGATAAGCCAGATTGGTACGCATTCCTTTGCAAGTACGCAGCCACCAACCAAGAGGACCATAACGATAACCGCTACGTATCCAAGAAACTCTGTGTTCCCACGCATATAGAACACCACGCCCGCTGTTACAGCGTAAAGCACACTGAATGCCACTACCGCTATATGGTTCGGTGTAAGTGCCGCTTTAACGGATCGTAAGTATGAAATCATGTAAGTCGTTTTAGTATATTCTCTTCTCCCCAGGGCTGTGCCTTAAGAAGCTCTATCGCGTCTTCAAACGATACCCAGCGCAGCCTTTCGTCTTTGATACCTTCTGAGAATTTCTCATGATACACGCTTTCAAAGTGTGCTTTGAAATAGAGCACGGTCTTCTCTATCTTGGTGCCATCAAACCTATCAAAAGG